>NZ_JBFUBN010000015.1:0-113026 GCF_056405735.1 Polaromonas sp. P1_F2
ATACTGAAAACCACAAGGACTCGCCATACTGAAAACCACAAGGACTCGCCGTGGCGAGTCCTTGTTTGTCTTGGTTTGTTCTTTGTGTTTTGTCCCCGATCCCGATTGCCCCGTCCTGGCTGGGCCGAGGAGCGCAGACGTAGGCGGATCAGGGATCGCGCTTGTCTGAGCGAAGCGAGTTTGCGCGAGACCCCGCCGTAGTCGAGCACCGCAGGTTGCCCCGCAGCGAAGCGTAGGGGACCCAGACTGCGGGTCGCCTTTTCTTTGGTGACTTTCTTTTGGCGAAGCAAAAGAAAGTTACTTGCCGCCGGGCAACCCCGGCCAGCCGCCCTCTGCAGAGAAAGCGTCAAGTCGGACCAAGAACCGACCTCAAGCCCCTCCAGCCAGGAGAGCCGCATTCCCCCCAGCCGCAGTCGTATTCACCGTCACCGTCTGCTCAGCACAGAAGCGATAGAGGTAATGCGGCCCACCGGCTTTGGGGCCAGTCCCGGAGAGCCCCTCTCCCCCAAACGGCTGCACCCCCACCACCGCACCAATCATGTTGCGATTGACGTAGATGTTGCCGACGTGCGCGGCCGCCGCCAGGGCCTGCGCGCGGGAATCGATGCGGGTCTGTATGCCCAGGGTCAGGCCGTAGCCCAGCGCGTTGATCTGCGCGATCACGGCTTGCGGGTCTTTGAGGTCGCCGCTGCCCCAGCGCACGACCTGCAGCACCGGGCCGAAGATCTCGTCTTTCACGTCGGCCAGGCTGGGCACTTCGAAGGCCGCGGGCGGGATCAGGTTGGCCAGCGGGCCGGACGCGGCCTGTGGGCGCTCCGTCGGGGTGACCAGTGCCTTGGCGCTGGAATTCAAACGCTGCAAGTGCTTCTGGATGTTGTCAAACGCTTCGCGGTCTATGACCGGGCCGACATCGGTGGCGAGGTCGGCGGTTTCGCCGGCCGCCAGTTCCTGCGCCGCGCCTTTGATCATGTCGATGACGTGGTCGGCGATGCCCTCATGCACGCACAGCAGGCGCAGCGCCGAGCAGCGCTGGCCGGCGGAACGGAACGCGCTTTGCATCACCGCGTCAGCGACCTGCTCGGGGAGGGCCGTGCTGTCGACCAGCATGGCGTTGATGCCGCCGGTCTCGGCGATCAGCGGCACGATGGGGCCGTCCTTGGCGGCCAGCGCGCGGTTGATGATTTTGGCGACCTGGGTGGAGCCGGTGAACACCACGCCGGCCACCTGGGGCGCCGCCACCAGGGCCGCGCCCACGGTGTCGCCGGGGCCGTGCGCGAGCTGCAGCGCGCCTTCGGGCACGCCGGCTTCATGCAGCAGCTTGACGGCCTCCCAGGCCACGCCCGGTGTCTGCTCGGCGGGCTTGGCCAGCACGGTATTACCGGTGGCCAGCGCGGCCGCGACCTGGCCGGTGAAGATGGCCAGCGGGAAATTCCAGGGGCTGATGCAGACCCAGGGGCCGCGCGCCGTGAGGCGCAGCTCGTTGGTCTCGCCGGTCGGGCCGGGCAAGGCCACAGGTTGCATGATGCGCTCGGCCTCATTGGCGTAGTAGCGCAGAAAGTCCACCGCCTCGCGTACCTCCGACACGGCGTCGCCCCAGGTCTTGAAGGCTTCCTTCACCAGCAACGCGCAGAACTTAGGCATCTGCCGCTCCATCGCGTCCGCGGCGCGGCGCAGGACGGCCGCACGTTCGGCCACATCCACCTTGCTCCATTGCCGATAGGCGCTGACACCCTTCTCCAGCAAGGCGGCGGCCTGCCGGGGGTCGAATTCCGGCACCACCGGCACCGGCGTGGAAGCCAGCGCGGCCAGCAGCGGCGCGCGCATGCTCTCAACGGTCAAGTCCAGCCCCAGACTGTTGGGACGGCCGGGGCCGTACAGCGCGGGCGGCAGCGGAAGCGAGGACTCCGGCTCCAGCCGCAGCGGCGAGGTCAACAGCTCGCCCATGCCGACCGACTCATCGGCGAGCTGGTGCACAAAGGATGAGTTGGCGCCGTTCTCCAGCAGGCGGCGCACCAGGTAGGCCAGCAGGTCGCGGTGTGCGCCCACGGGGGCGTAGACGCGGCAGCTGATCAGCGGGTTCTTGAGCACCTCGCGGAACACGCCTTCCCCCATGCCGTGCAGGCGCTGCAGCTCAAACGGCACGGCGTTGCGCGAGGCCATCTGCAAAATCGCGGCGATGGTCGCGGCATTGTGGCCGGCGAACTGCGGGTAGATCGCATCGGGCGCGGCCAGCAGGGCCTGCGCGCAGGCCAGATAGGACACGTCGGTGTGGTGCTTGTGCGTAAACACCGGGTAGTGCGGCAGGCCCATCTCCTGCGCGCGCTTGATTTCCGAATCCCAGTAGGCGCCTTTGACCAGACGGCACATCAGGCGCAGCTTGTACTTGCGGGCGATGGCGGCGATGTGGGCGATCAAATCGAGCGCGCGCGTCTGGTAGGCCTGCATGGCCAGGCCGAAGCCCTGCCACTGCGAGTGGTGCTTTGCGACCAAGGCGGCCAACGCTTCAAACACATCGAGCGACAGCTCAAGCCGGTCGACCTCCTCGGCGTCAATGGTGAGGTTGATGTTGGCGCGCGCCGACAGTTCGCACAGGCCCCAGACGCGCGGCACGAGCTCGGCCATCACACGTTCGCGCTGGGCGTCTTCGTAGCGCGGGTGCAGCGCGCTGAGCTTGATGGAGATGCCGTCGTTTTTTTCCGTTGGGCCCGTGGCATTCGCGCCGGCGGCGATGGCCTGGATGGCGTTGGTGTAGCTTGCCAGGTAGCGCAGCGCATCGGCGTCGGTGCGCGCGCCCTCGCCCAGCATGTCGTAGCTGAAGCGCAAATTCGGGATTTTCTTGCGGCTGTCGTCGGCTTCACCCATCGCGTCGCCGATGGTCTGGCCCAGCACGAACTGGCGGCCCAGCAGCTGCACAGCGCGCAGGGTGGCGGCCACGACGGTGCGCGCGCCCAGCTTGCTCATGAGATTGGGCTGGCCGCCTTCGGGCAAAAATAGCTTGGACATCGCGATGGCGGAAGCCGACAAGCGCGCCATCACGCCGTCGCCGGCGCCGTCAAAATCCGCGCGCCCCAGCTGGTCGGCCGTGAGCGCGATCGCCGTTTCGGCGTCCGGCACGCGCAGCAGGGCCTCGGCCAGGCGCATCAGGGCAAGGCCTTCGGCGCTGGAAATCGGGTACTCCTTGAGCAGGCTTTCCATGGCCCAGAAGGGCGGCGGGTTGTCGCGCACGGCCTGCACCCAGGGCTGGGCCGAATGCGCCGCCGCCGCCCAGTCCAGCGCGCCGGCCAGGCCCCGCAATTGGCCGGCCACGATGTCGGCTTCAGGACGGTAAGGGAAAGGCAGGCGGGGGGAGGCGGACATTAGGGGCTCCATAGAGGATTTGACGGTTTGAGCTACTTATTCAGTGGATGCAGCGATGTTCCATTGAATAATGCTGAATTTCCCGCTAAATTTGAGAAATTAACCGAATAATTCACTACCCATGTTCGAAGCCTCGCCAGAGATTGACCGCATTGACCTCAAAATCCTGAATGTTCTGCAGCAGGACGGCCGGATCTCCAACCTTAAGCTGGCCGAAAGCGTGGCCCTGTCGCCCACCGCCGTGCTGGCCCGCGTGCAGCGGCTGACGCGGGACGGCTACATCCTCGGTTATGAGGCCCTGCTCAACCCGCTCAAGCTGGGCGCCGGCATGATGGTATTTGTGGAAGTATTGCTGGACCGCACCACGCCCAATGTGTTCGAGGCCTTCAAGGCGGCGGTGCAGGTGCACCACGAAATTACCGAATGCCACATGGTGGCCGGCGGCTTCGATTACCTGCTCAAGACCCGCATGGCCGACATGGCGGCCTACCGCTCTTTTGCCGGCACCGTGCTGTGGCAGCTGCCGGGCGTGCGTGAAACCCGGACTTACGCGGTGATGGAAGAGGTCAAGAACACCACCCGCCTGGCGCTGGGCGTGTAATCCCGCCGAAAGGCAAACGCCCAAAAACCCGCGGTTTTATGCCATTTTCAGGCCGTTTTCCACATTTTTCGGCCCCAAACCCCCTCAGTGAGGGCTAACCGTGTTGCCAAGCAGCCCACCTTGGCATACCTTGCGGGTACCTAAGAAGCGGATTGCATAAGCCAAGCCGTAGCCGGACACATCGGCATTGCGCCGGGAGGGTTCTCCAGATGAACGTCAAGCCATGGTTCTCGTACGGCACAGTGTTGCTGGCCCTTTCTACCTTTTCCGTCTTTTCCACCCACGCCGCGGAGACCGGCGTCACGGACGCGGAAATACAGGTCGGGCAATTCGCCGCCCAGACCGGTCCCGCGGCCGAACTGGGCAAACGCATGCAGCTGGGCATATTGGCCCATTTCAATTCAATCAATGCTGCGGGCGGCATCAACGGCCGGACGCTCAAACTGGTTTCGCGTGACGACGGTTATGAACCGGAAAAAGCCGCCGCGGCCGTCAAGGCGCTGATCGAGGAAGACAAAGTGTTTGCGCTGATCGGCTCGGTTGGAACGCCGACCACGCTGGCGGCGGTGCCGGCAATCAACGCCGCGGGCATCCCCTTGATAGGCCCGTTCACCGGCGCGCAGGCCCTGCGCGAGCCTTTCAACCGCAACCTCTTCCACGTGCGCGCCAGCTACTTTGACGAGACTGAGCGCATCGTGCAGCACCTGAGCACCGTCGGCATCACCAAAATCGCCGTCTTCTACCAGAACGACTCCTACGGCAAGGCCGGGCTCGAAGGCGTGATGCGGGCCCTGACCAAACGCAACCTCAAGCCGGCAGCCAGCGTCACCGTCGAACGCAACAGCGTGGACGTGGCTGCGCCGCTGGCGGAAATCCTCAAGGCCGCGCCGGAAGCCGTGATCCAGATCAGCGCCTACAAATCCTGCGCGGCCCTGATCAAGCAGGCCAGGGCCAAGGCCTACGGTGGCCAGTTTTTCAATGTGAGTTTTGTCGGCTCCAAGGCGCTGGCCGAGGAACTGGGCGATGCCGGGGCCGGCGTGACGATTTCGCAGGTTGTGCCCTTCCCCTACACGCCGTCCTCAGCCATCGTGCGCGAATACCAGCAACGCATGGTGGAAGCCGGCCACAAGGATTTTGATTTTTCCAGCATGGAGGGCTTCCTCGCGGCCAAAGTGTTCACCGAAGGCGTGCGCCGCGCCGGCAAGAACCTGACCCGCGAGAGCCTGATGACGGCGCTCGAATCCATACGCGACCACAACATCGGCGGCTTCACCGTGAACTACGGGCCCAAAAGCCACGAAGGTTCGCGCTATACCGACCTGACCATCATCGGGCGCGGCGGAAAGTTCATGCGCTGACCCGGAAGGCCTGGGCATGCCCGGGCTTGCCAAGCCCCGGCCGCTGGCAATAATGCGAGCTGCTTCCGTTTTGCACTTCAACAACAGGAACGTCCATGAAATTCACCACACCTCTCCTGGCAGCCGCCGCGCTGGCCTTCGCCGCCGGCGCCGCCGCGCAAACCACCAAGCCGGGCTTGTGGGAAATCACCAACAAAATGCAGTCGAGCTCCGGCGAGATGGAAAAAGCCATGGCCAACATGGAAAAGCAGCTGGCCGGCATGTCGCCCGAGCAACGCAAGCAGATGCAGGACATGATGGCCAAACAGGGCATGTCCATGGCGCCGGGCAGCGGCGGCGGCATGAGCATGAAGATGTGCATCACCAAGGAAATGGCCGAGCGCAATGAGTTGCCGCAACAGCAGCAAGGCGACTGCAAGACCACCCGGTCGCCGCGCAGCGGCAACACCATGAAGTTCTCTTATGTCTGCGCGCAGCCGCCCTCCAGCGGCGAGGGCGAGATGACCTTCTCAGGCGACACCGCCTACACCATGAAGATGAACACCACGACCACGGTCAAAGGCAAACCCGAGAAGATGACCATGGACGCCTCGGGCAAATGGCTTGCGGCTGATTGCGGCAATATCAAACCGATCGCCGTGCCCAAGAAATAAAGCCCCAGGCTTGTCCTACTCCCTCTCCCTCTGGGAGAGGGCGGGGTGAGGGCTGACGGCGATTGAAAGTTAGCGCGCCACGTCGCGGCTTACCGGCCCCCGAAGATCGCGGTACCTACACGCACCATAGTGCTACCGGCATGAATGGCGGCCTCCAGGTCGGCGGTCATGCCTAAGGACAAGGTATCCATAGGTGTCGTCAGGGCACCGGAGGCGTTGACGGCGTCAAAAAGGGCTTTGGTCCTGGCATGCAACTCGCAGGCCGAATCAAAATCCGCCGCCGGTTCGGGAATGGCCATCAAGCCCCGCAGGACCAGGCGCGGCAGTTGCGCGACCTCCCGCGCCAGGGCCAGGACTTCGTCCGGCGCCAGGCCCGACTTGTTGGCGCCGCCGTCGATGTTGACCTGCAGGCAGATTTGCAGCGGCGGCAGGTTATCGGGCCGCTGCTCGCTCAGGCGCTGGGCGATCTTGACCCGGTCGACCGATTGCACCCAGTCAAAGTGCTCGGCAACCAGGCGGGTTTTATTGCTTTGCACCGGGCCTATGCAGTGCCACTCCAGGGGTTCGCCAGGCCGATCGCGCAGCGCCAGGATTTTCTCCACCCCCTCTGCGATGTAGTTCTCGCCGAAGGCACGTTGCCCGTCCGAAGCGGCGTCGGCCACGGCGTCGGCGCCAAAGGTCTTGGACACGGCCAGCAGACGTACGGTGGCCGGGTTCCGCCCGGCGGCGACGCAGGCCGTGGTGATACGGTCACGGACTAGCTGGAGATTGCGCACAATCGTGGTCATAATCGAACTGTAAACTTAGTTTGAAAACCATTTTCAAAGGGTCCCGGGATGGATATCACGCAGCTGCTGGCTTTTAGCGTCAAGAACAAGGCGTCTGACTTGCACTTATCGGCTGGCCTGCCGCCCATGATCCGGGTTCACGGCGACGTGCGGCGCATCAACATCGACCCGCTGGACCACAAGCAGGTGCATGCCATGGTGTACGACATCATGAACGACACCCAGCGCAAGACCTACGAAGAATTCCTCGAGGTCGACTTTTCCTTTGAAATCGACGGGCTGGCCCGCTTCCGGGTCAATGCTTTCAACCAGAACCGCGGCGCCGGCGCGGTGCTGCGGACCATTCCGTCCAAGATCCTGACGCTCGAGCAGCTCAACGCACCCAAGATTTTCGGCGACCTGGCCATGAAGCCGCGCGGCATGGTGCTGGTCACCGGCCCCACCGGCTCGGGCAAGTCCACCACGCTGGCGGCCATGGTCAACTTTTTGAATGAAAACGAGTACGGCCACATCCTGACGGTGGAAGACCCGATCGAGTTCGTGCACGAATCCAAAAAATGCCTGATCAACCAGCGTGAGGTCGGACCGCACACCCTGAGCTTCAACGCCGCGCTGAAATCCGCACTGCGCGAAGACCCGGACGCCATCCTGGTGGGTGAAATGCGCGACCTGGAAACCATTCGCCTGGCCATGTCGGCCGCTGAAACCGGCCACCTGGTCTTCGGCACACTGCACACCTCCAGCGCCGCCAAGACGATTGACCGGATCATCGACGTGTTCCCGGCCGAGGAAAAGGAAATGATCCGCTCCATGCTGTCGGAGTCGCTGCAGGCGGTGATTTCGCAGACGCTGTGCAAGACCAAGGACGGCGCGGGCCGCGTGGCGGCGCACGAAATCATGCTGGGCACCAGCGCCATCCGCAATTTGATCCGCGAAGCCAAGGTCGCGCAGATGTATTCGTCCATCCAGACCGGCAACAGCGTGGGCATGCAGACGCTGGACCAGAATCTGACGGACTTGGTCAAGCGGAATGTGATTTCGGCCGCAGAGGCTCGCGGCAAAGCCAAAATCCCGGAAAACTTCCCGGGCTGACCCATCTCGCCGTCTTCCATCGACAACAGAATCTGTTTGAAAGGAGTCGCAAATGGAACGCGACCAGGCCAGTAAATTCATCAACGACCTGCTGAAACTCATGGTCAGCCGCAACGGCAGCGACCTGTTCATCACGGGCGACTTCCCGCCGGCCATGAAGGTGGACGGCAAGGTGACCAAGGTATCGCCGCAACCACTCAACGCCAACCACACGCTGGCGCTGGCGCGTTCCATCATGAACGACAAGCAGGCGGCGGAGTTTGAACGCACCAAGGAATGCAATTTCGCGATCTCGCCGCCCGGTGTGGGGCGTTTTCGCGTGAACGCCTTCATCCAGCAGGGCAAGGTCGGCATGGTGATGCGAACCATCCCGGCCGTGCTGCCGACCATCGACGGGCTGGGCGTGCCCCAGGTGCTCAAGGAAGTGGTAATGAGCAAGCGCGGCCTGACCATCCTGGTCGGCGCCACCGGCTCGGGCAAATCCACCACCCTGGCCGCCATGGTGGACTGGCGCAACGAACAGTCCTACGGCCACATCATCACGATTGAAGACCCGGTGGAGTTCGTCCACGCGCACAAGAACTGCGTGATCACGCAGCGCGAAGTGGGCCTGGACACCGACAGCTGGGAAGCGGCGCTGAAAAACACGCTGCGCCAGGCTCCCGACGTGATCCTGATGGGCGAGATCCGCGACCGCGAAACCATGGAGCACGCCATCGCCTTCGCCGAGACCGGCCACCTGTGCCTGGCCACGCTGCACGCCAACAGCGCCAACCAGGCGCTGGACCGCGTGATCAACTTCTTCCCCGAAGAGCGCCGCACCCAGCTGCTGATGGACTTGTCGCTCAACCTCAAGGCCATGATCTCGCAGCGCCTGGTGCCCAAGCAGGACGGCAAGGGCCGTTTCGCCGCGGTGGAAGTCATGCTCAACTCGCCGCTGATCTCCGACCTGATCTTCAAGGGCGAAGTCTCCGAGATCAAGGAGATCATGAAGAAAAGCCGCAACCTGGGCATGCAAACCTTCGACCAGGCCCTGTACGACGCCTTCGAAAGCCACTTCATCACCTACGAAGACGCCCTGCGCAACGCCGACTCGGTGAACGACCTGCGCCTGCAGATCAAACTCAACTCGACGCGCGCCAAGTCGACCGACCTCGCGGCCGGCACCGAAAACTTCGCCATCGTTTAAGCCGGAGCCGCAGGCCGGCTTTGCGCCGGCGGCTCTCGTTCGTCCTTCTCATTCTTTTTCAGGCAATTACCCATGTCCAGCACCACCGCCAAAACCTACGAATCCTCCACTCCCCGCCAGGTCGCCTTCCTGGGCCTGGGCGTCATGGGCTACCCCATGGCCGGCCACCTGGCGCTGGCCGGCCACAGCGTCACGGTCTACAACCGCAGTCCCGCCAAGGCCGCCGCCTGGGTCGCCGAATACGCCGCTAGCCCCAAGCCGGCGCACGCCGCCCTGCCGCGCCTGGCGGTGGCCGGCGCCGACATCGTGTTCTGTTGCGTCGGCAATGACGACGACCTGCGCGCCGTCACGCTGGGCTCGGACGGCGCCTTCGCCGGCATGAAGCCAGGCGCCATTTTTGTCGACCACACCACGGCATCGGCCGACGTGGCGCGCGAACTCTACGCGGCTGCCGCCAAGCTTGGCCTGCAGTTCATCGACGCCCCGGTGTCGGGCGGCCAGGCCGGCGCGCAGAACGGCGCGCTGACCGTGATGTGCGGCGGCGACGCCGCGGCCTTCGACGCCGTCAAGCCCGCCGGCATGGCGTTTTCCAAGGCCTTCACGCTGATGGGCGCCAGCGGCGCGGGCCAGCTCACCAAGATGGTCAACCAGATCTGCATCGCCGGCCTGGTGCAGGGCCTGAGCGAGGCGGTCGCCTTCGGCCAGAAGGCCGGGCTGGACGTGAGCCAGGTGCTGGACGTGATCGGCAAGGGCGCGGCGCAAAGCTGGCAGCTCGACAACCGCGGCAAGACCATGGTGGCCGACAAGTTCGATTTCGGTTTCGCCGTCGACTGGATGCGCAAGGACCTGGGCCTGGTGCTGGACGAGGCCAAACGCAACGGCGCCCGCCTGCCCGTCACCGCCCTGGTGGACCAGTTCTACGCCGACGTGCAGGCCATGGGCGGCCAACGCTGGGATACTTCGAGCCTCATAAAACGCCTCAAGTAGAGCGCCTCAAGGCCCGACACGGCCAAAGAAAAAAGCGGCTGCACCGGATGAACCGGTGCAGCCGCTTTGCTTTGCCTTGCTTCAGCCGCCTGCGGGCTTGTTGCTTCCAGCCGGCGCCGGGGCGGGCTTGGACGGCAGCATGCGCGCCAGTTCTTCCTCGCTGATGACTTCGAAAATCCGGATGACCTTCTGCACGCCGGGCGTCGAACGAACCACCTCGGTGGCGCGATCGGCCTCGCGCTGCGTGACGCGGCCCATCAGGTAGGTAGTGCCGCGCTCCGTGATCACCTTGAAGGCGTTGGAAGACAAATCACGCGCATCGACCAGCATGGCCTTGACGCGGCCGGTGACCAGGACGTCGGAAGAGCGCTGCGTCAGGGTCGCGTTGCCCATGATGGCCAGTTCGTTGACCACGGAGTTCACGTTTTCCACGCGCGCGACGATCTGCTCGACCAGTTGCTTGTCCTGGGCATTCGGCACTTCACCTGTGAGCAGCACCTGCCGGTTGTAGCTGGTCAGGTTGACGTGCACGCGCTCGCCGACGTTGCTGCGGATGCGGCTGGTGGCGCGCAATTCGATGCCCTCGTCCTCCAGCTGCGCGCCGGAGGTGCGGCGGTCGGTCGCCACCAGCGCGCCGCCCGCGACGCCGCCCATGACCAGCGGGAAGCAGGCCGTCAGCGTGCCGCCCAGCAAGGTCGCCGTCATGATGGCCAAAGTCAGCCGTTTAAACCGGACAAATTTCATACAGAGGTCTCCTGGTCGCCTAGTAACTGGGTGTCCACGCCATCGCAGATGCAATGGAGGACGAGAAGGTGCACTTCCTGGATACGCGCGGTCCGCTCATGCGGAACGCAGACATGCACATCGGTTTCACGCAGCGCGTGGGTGATCTTGCCGCCGCCGCGGCCCGTCAGGGCCACCACGGTCATCTCGCGCTCGTGGGCGGCCTCGATGGCGGCCAGCACATTGGCCGAGTTGCCGCTGGTGCTGATGGCCAGCAGGACGTCGCCGGCGCCGCCGAGCGCGCGGACCTGCTTGGAGAAGATCACCGAAAAATCGTAGTCGTTGGCGATCGCGGTGAGGATGGAGCTGTCCGTCGTCAGGGCGATCGCGCCCAGCTCGGGCCTTTCGCGTTCGTAGCGGCCGACGAACTCGGCCGCGAAATGCTGGGCGTCGGCGGCCGATCCGCCGTTGCCGCAGGCCAGCACCTTGCCGCCGCTGGTGACGCTGGCCAGAATGGCATGGACCGCCGCCGCGATCGGCTTGGACAGGACCTGGGCCGCCTGGTACTTGAGGTCGGCGCTGTCGATAAATTGTTGTTCTATGCGTTGTTCAAGCATGGGCCAATGATAGCGGGTCAGGGTTGCCCTTCGCACCCAGGCCCCGCCTGCCCGGCCTTCCGCGACAAACTGGGGCAGATCCCCTTTGCAATCTTTATAGAATCAAAGGCTTTGCGAACGGCCGGCACCCCCCGGCGAACCCGCAAATGACATGGCTTGAATGACAGGGCTGAAACCGGAACTAGTTACCGGAACTATGCCCGCTTCCCTCTGAAAACTCCGCAAGCGACGGCCGCGCCGGGGAGGATTGGGCCATCATCGATACACACAGTTACTAAAAGAGCGAAGTCCACGCACCCCCATGAGCAGTCCCGTCTTTGATCCCGAGGTCGCCAGGAACGCAGCCGCCGCCTTTATGCGCGCGACGGCCGCGAGATGGCCGTCTCCCAGCGTGGAGCTGCAAGACCGCGACACCTTCATGCTGATACGCGTGGACGTGCCGCCCTCGGACAGCCTCGACATCGACGTGTCGGTCCGGCAGTCCATCGCGCTCGCGCTCAACGAGGCCGTTCCCGTGCATTTCACGCAGACCTTCGGCCACTGGATCGTCGCCTTCCTGCGCGACAACAAGATGTTCGAGACCGTGCACCCCAGCGAATTCCAGGCCCTGACAAAGTAGCCGGCCGCGCGCCGGCAAACCCTCACTCACGAAGCATCAAACGCCGCCGGCAGCCACTCGATGGCGGCGGCCGTTTTGTCGCCCAGCGCGCCGTTGACCAGCACCACGTCAAAACGGCAGGGCGGCGGGCTGGCGAAACGCATCAGGTAGTGGCGCGCCGCCAGCACGATGCGCTGCCGCTTGGCGGCGCTGATGCTGGCCGCCGCGCCGCCGTGCGAGTCACCCGCCCGCTGGCGCACTTCCACGAACACCAGCGTGCCGTCGGGCGCGCGCATCACCAGGTCGATCTCGCCGCCGCCGCGGCCGGGTGTGCGGTAGTTGGCTTCCACGAAGCGCAGGCCGGCACGCACCAGGCAGGCGCGCGCGGCGGACTCCGCTGCGTCACCGCGCGACTTGGTGGTAACCTGCCCGGGCAAGGGACGCGCGTCGGCGACCGCGGCCGCCGGCGGCACCTTGGAAACCTGTTTTCTGGAAAACCACATTGAACGCTTCTTTCGAACTGGCACTGGATGCGGCGCGCGCCGCGGCGGGCATGCAGCATTATCCGGAAAGTGCGCTGTATGTCGTGGCCACGCCCATCGGCAACCTGGCCGACATCAGCCTGCGCGCGCTGCAGGTGCTGCAATTGGTCGACGCGATTGCCTGCGAGGACAAGCGCCATTCCCAGCCCCTGCTGCGCCAGTACGGCATCGACAAGCCGCTGCTCGCGGTGCACGAGCACAACGAGGCGCAGGCCGCCGGCCTGGTGATTGAGCGCCTGCAGCGCGGCGAGCGCGTAGCCTACGTCAGCGACGCCGGCACGCCGGCCGTGAGCGATCCCGGCGCGCGCCTGGTCGCCGCGGTGCGCGCGGCCGGCCTGGCCGTCATGCCCCTGCCCGGCGCCAGCAGCGTCACCACGGTGCTCAGCGTGGCCGGCCTCGGCAGCCCGGGCGGTGAAACCGGATTTGTCTTTGCCGGCTTCCTGCCGAGCAAGGCCGGTGAGCGCGACCAGGCGATTGCCACGCTGCAAACCGATGCGCGGGCCATCGTGATCCTCGAGGCGCCGCACCGCATCGAGGCGCTGGCACGGGCCATGGCCGTGCTGGGAGAACGCCTCGTCACCGTGGGGCGCGAGCTGACCAAACAGTTCGAGGAAATCGCAACGGTACCGGCGCAGGATTTCGCGGCCTGGCTGGCCGCCGGGCCGCAGCGCACACGCGGCGAATTCGCCCTGGTGCTGCACCCCTCTTCCACGCCCGAAAGCGCCGAGGACGGCACGCGGGTGCTGCAACTGCTGCTGGCCGAACTGCCGCTGAAGACCGCCGTGAAACTGGCCGCCGACATCACCGGCGTGGGCCGCAACGAACTCTACGAAACCGCCCTCAAACTCAAAAACGCATGAACCCCAACGCTGACCAGCTTTGGCGCGCACCGCGCTGGACACTCGCCGCCCTGCTGGCCATCCTCGGCATGCTGGGGCCGTTTTCCATCGACACCTACATCCCGGCGTTTTCCGGCATCGCGCAGTCGCTGGGCGCCTCGCCGGTGGAGATGCAGCAGACGCTGTCGGCCTACCTGTTCGGTTTTGCCTTCATGAACCTGTTCCACGGCGCGCTGGCCGACAGCTTCGGCCGCCGGCCGGTGGTGCTCTGGGGCATCGCGCTGTTCACGCTGGCTTCGGCCGGCTGCGCGCTGTCGCAAAGCATAGGCCAACTGGTCTTCTTCCGCGCCGTGCAGGGCCTGTCGACGGGCGCCGGCATCGTGGTCTCGCGCGCCGTGATACGCGACATGTACCCGCCGGCCCAGGCCCAGCAGGTCATGAGCCAGGTCACGATTTATTTCGGCGTGGCGCCGGCGCTGGCGCCCATCGTGGGTGGGTGGCTGTTTGTGCACCTGGGCTGGCACAGCATCTTCTGGTTCCTCACGGGCGTGGGCGTGGTGCTCTGGACGACCAACTTCCGCTTCCTGCCCGAAACATTGCCGCCGCTGGATCGCCAGCCTTTCGAGGTCCGCCATTTGATGCGCGGCTACTGGCAGCTGGGCTCCAGCCCGCGCTTTCTGTTGCTGGCGCTGGCCAGCGGCGTGCCCTTCAACGGCATGTTTTTGTATGTGCTGTCGGCGCCGGCCTTCCTCGGCGAGCACCTGTCGCTGCAGCCCACGGAGTTCTTCTGGTTCTTCATCCTGACCATCTCCGGCATCATGTCCGGCGCCTGGCTCAGCGGCCGCCTGGCCGGCAAGATCGCGCCCAAGCAGCAGATACGCCACGGTTTTGTGGTCATGCTGGTGACCTCGGTGCTCAACCTCGCGGCCAACCTGGTCTTCACGCCGCATGCCTCGTGGGCGCTGTTCCCGATCGCGGTGTTCGCCTTCGGCTGGGCACTGATGGTGCCGGTGGTCACCCTGCTGGTGCTGGACCTGTACCCTGAGCGGCGCGGCATGGCGTCGTCGCTGCAGGCCTTTATCGGCTCGACCGCCAACGGCATCGTGGCCGGTATCGTGGCGCCGCTGGTGATGCATTCCACGCCCGCGCTGGCCGCGGTGTCGCTGGGCATGATGTGCATAGGCCTCGTCGCCTGGATGTATCTGCACCATCGCTGGCCGGAGATAGGCCGGCTTGCGTCACGCGATTAGAGCCGCCCTCTTGTTTTGATCAGCGGTCGTTCATCCTGATCGGGAACTCCATGCCCTGGCCGACACGCTGCACCACGTTGCCCGCATCCAGGTAGACAAAGAAGAACATGTCCTGGACGGCGTCGCGCCAGCGGTAGGTCATGACGTCGCCCGGCCAGGAGGCCACACCGTCGACCTTCGCGGGGCGCCCGAACTCGCGCTCCACGTCCGCGCGCGTCCATTTGCCGACTTCTATCCTGGAGAAGTCCTGGATGTTCAGGACCTGCCTGCTGCTGACCACTTTGCCCGCGGCATCGAGGTCGACCATGATGGCCCACTGGCCCGCGGGCTGGGCGGAGTATTGCAGGCGTGTGCCCGAGGCCAGCGGCACCGTGCGCGTCGGCGTGCCGTAGCTGGCGATGACCTGCTCGCGCGACATGCCGGGCTGCACGCTGGTGGCACAGCCCGCGACCAGGACCACGAGCGCGGCAAGCGCCGCGCCGGAAACAGTTTTAACGATATTCATGGGGGGAAACTCCTGGGATTCAGCCATAAGGCCGTCAGAGTCAGACACCGCCTGCGCGGGATTGTTCCCGCCTGGAAGGCCGGAGGTTTAGCCGTTCAGCTGCGCCCAGCCGGGCGTGCCGGCACGGCCTGAGTAGCGGCTCGCGGCGTCGTAGCGTTCCCACGCCAGGCGCGCGGCACGCCCGCCGTAGACCTCCTGCTGCAGCCATTCACACTCGGCCTGCAGTGCGGCGTCACCGCCCAGCCGCGTATGCCAGACCTTGGCGGTGCTGTCCCAGCGGTAGCCGCGGTTTTTGAGAGAATCTTTGGCCGCGAAAGACGCGCCGGTGGCTTGCAGGCGGTAGCTCGGCAGGCGTGACGCCGACAGCAGGTGCGCCAGCCCGTTGACACCCAGGCCCGGCAGCCCGGCCATCAAGACCTTGAGCAGGGCGTGGCAGTCCATCTCCGCGCGGTGCGCATCGTAAAACCAGCCCAGTTCGGAGGCCAGGTAGCTGAGCTTGGCCGAGCTGTGGCCCGCCGCCGTCCAGTCGATGTCGGCGAAAGAGCAGGCCCAGTTCAAGGCTTGGGCCTGCGGAATCAGGCCTTCCACAAAGGGGCGGTCAAAACCGGCGTTGTGCGCAATGACGAGGTCCACACCCTCCAGCAGGCTGGCGACGCGCGCCATGTCCAGTTGCTGGCCCGCCAGCATCTCGTCGGTGATGCCGGTGATCTCGCGCGCGATTTTCGGCACCGGCATGCCGGGGTCGCGCAGCCCGTCGTAGACCTGCACCGGCCCAATCGCGAGGCCGGTCTGGGTATCGACCTGGATGCGCAGCAGCGCCAGTTCCATGATCTGGTCGCGCGAGGCGTCGAGCCCGGTGGTTTCGGTGTCGAGGATCACGACATGGGCCACGGGCCCCAGCGGCGTGCCGGGGAATTCCATGGCCGGCACCAGCCGCCTGAGCACGCGGTAGTCGGCGTGCTGTTCCAGCGCCAGGGCCATGGCCTCGGGGTTGCTGGTGGTCGTGACGGATGGCGCAGCGGGAACCGGCGCCACAGGCTTGGGCGCCTTGGGCTTGCGCAGCTTGGCGGCAGCGGCCTCGGCGGCCATCGCCAGCATGCCCTCGTCAAAACCGAAACCCAGCTGCCCGCTCGTCATGCGCGCACAGAGGCGTGAAACCTCTCAGGGTGGATACCGTCTTGCATGCTTGCTCCTGGGTTTGCTTGAAATAAAGCACGCTATCTTCGCAGATAGCCAACCCAGGCAGAAGCGCCTCATTCCCCCAGCACAAATCCCTCGCGCCGCGGATCGGCGCCGCCGACCAAACCCTGGGGTGTCACCACGATGCCCTGCAGGCCGCTGGTGAACTCGATGGCCTGCACCTCGTGGCCCAGCGCCTTCAAGGGGCCGGACAGCTTCTCGAGCTCGCTGCCCAGTTCGACCTCGGTGGCACGGTTGCGGCTGCCCATATTGGGCAAGGAAATCGCCTGCTGCACGTCCAGGCCCCAGTCCAGCACGCCCACCAGCGTCTTGGCCACATAGTTGATGATGGCGCTGCCGCCGGGCGAGCCCACCGTCATCTTGAGCTTGCCGTCGGCGTCGAACACCAGCGTGGGCGACATGGTGCTGCGCGGGCGCTTGCCGCCTTCGATGCGGTTGGCCACCGGCAAGCCGTTTTCTTCGGGCGCGAGTGCGAAGTCCRTCATCTGGTTGTTCAGCAAAAAGCCGCGCACCATGATGTGGCTGCCGAACACCGCTTCAATCGTCGTCGTCATGGACACCGCGTTGCCGGCCGGATCGATCACCGAGATATGGCTGGTCGCCGGGATTTCCGATTCCTCATCGGGCGCCCAGGCCAGCTTGACGCCGGCCGGCACGCCCGGCGCGGCGCGCTTCATGCTCACGTCGGGGCGTATCAGCGCGCTGCGGGTCTTGAGGTATTCGGGCGAGACCAGCGCCGTCGCCGGCACGTTCACAAAATCAGGGTCGCCCACGTAGTAGTCGCGGTCGGCATAGGCCAGACGGCCGGCTTCGGAAAACAGGTGCACGGCCTCGGTGGAATTCGGCCGCACGCCGGACATCGGGAAGCGCTCCAGCGCGCCCAGCATGGCCAGCACCGCGATGCCGCCCGACGAAGGCGGCGGCATGCCGCAGACCTTGTAGGCGCGGTAGGCGCCACACAGCACCGCGCGTTCCCGCGCCTGGTAGCCGGCGATGTCCTGCAGCGTCATGCCGCCGGGCTGGGCCTGGCTGTTCACGGCGGCGGAGATGTCACGCGCGATCTCGCCTTTGTAAAAGGCATCCGGGCCTTCCTTGGCGACGCGCCTGAGCACCGCCGCGAAGTCCGGGTTCTTCAGCGTGGCGCCCACGGCCAGCGGCTCGCCGGCCGTGTCATAAAAATAGGCACGCGCGTTCGCATTGGCACGCAGGGTCTTGTCGAGCTTGATCACGGTGTGCAGGCGCTCCGACACCGCAAAGCCGCTTTCGGCCAGGCGTATGGCGGGCTCGAACAGTTTTGCCCAGGGCAGTTTGCCGTGCTTCTGGTGCGCGAGTTCCATCACGCGCAGCAGGCCGGGCACGCCGACGGACTTGCCGGAATTGATCGCCTCCCTGAGCGGCAGGGGCTTGCCCTTGGCGTCGAGGAAGCGGTCGCCGTTGGCCGAAGCCGGCGCTTTTTCGCGGCCGTCATAGGCGTTGAGCGCCTTCTGGCCCGCGTCGTAACTCACGATGAAGGCGCCGCCGCCTATGCCCGAAGACTGCGGTTCGGTCAGGTTCAGCATGACGGCGGCGGCGATGGCCGCATCCACCGCGCTGCCGCCGGCCTTGAGCATTTCCTGCCCCGCGCGTGTCGCATGCGGGTTGGCCGTGGCGATCATGAATTTTTTGGCCGTGACGGCCTTCTTTTCGGTGTAGCCCGAGGAAGGCTCGGGTGCGACGTCCTGGGCCGGTACCGGCTGCAGCTGCGCGTGCACCGCCGCCTGCGACATGAAAAAAACAAAACCCAGCTGCGCCAAAGCGCGTGCTCTTGTGTGTAAACGCATCGTCTTTCCTTGTGAGATTTTGGGAATAAAGGTGCCCGCTCAGTGAGCCGGCAGATGTCTGGCGAAAAATTCGCGGATTCTCGCGTGGGCGGCGACGCGTGCGGCGGGGTTGCCGCCCACATGCACGGGCTTGCCGCCGCGCACCACGTCTTCGCGCAGCTTGACGGCGCTCAGCTCGTCAAAGCCGTGGTAGGCCTCGGGGTAGACCTCGATATCGACGGGCTGCCCGCGCTCCTTGCTGCGCTCGGCCAGCTTCTGGCAGTAGCGGGCCGGCGTCCAGTCGTCGAGCTCACCCGCCAGGATGAGCAGCGGCGCATAAGCCACATAGTCGGGCCTGGCCGCCAGCGTCGAGGCGCAGCCGGGGTACATGGCGATCGCCGCGGCGAAGCCGGGTGCGCCCTGTTTTTTAACCGGCAGTTCGGCATTCATCACCTGCACGGCCGCCGTGCCGCCGTGCGAAAAGCCGATGGCGCCTATCTTGCCCGTCACCACGTCGGCACGCGTGTTGAGGTATTCGATCGCGCCGTAGGCATCGAGCCAGCGCTGTTCTTCCTGGATGGAACGGGCCTTGGGCGTGACCGTGCAGATCTGCCTTTCGCCGCGCGGGTTGAAACTGTCCACCAGCAACACCCCGTAGCCCATGCCATTGAGCAGTTTGGCGGTGTCGCGAAAACGCTGGGTGATCGCGCCGTTTTTTCCCAGGGCGCCAGCGCAGCCGTGGAACATGACCAGCGCGACAAAGCGGCCCTGGTCCGCCGGCTTGTAGAGATAGCCGTCCAGCAGCAGCCGTTCAGTGCCCTGCCAGCGGTCCAGGCTGGGGAACTGCACTTTTTCCTGCGCCAGGCAGGGCAAGGCCAGCACCGCCAGCGCGGCCAGTTGCCATGCCTTAACGCGCCACATCAAAGCCTTCCACCTTCAGCAGATTCGGTTCTTCGCCACGCAAGGCCTGTGTGCTCTCATTGGGCTCATGGTCGGCCGCCGACCCGGGAGCTTCGTCATGGGTGGAAGCGACGATGGCGGCCTGCTGGCGCGCCGCATCGCTGGAGCGAACGGGCAGCACCACGGGCGCGGGGAAGGACGGCGGCCGCACATCGATGGCGCCCGACAGCGCATTGCCCACGCGCACCGAGGAGAAACCGGCGACCTGGCCGATTTCCGTGCCGTCCCAGTTGAGTTGACCGGTCGCGCCGTCACCTATACCTATGGTCGTACCCGGCGTCAGCTGTTCGATGGTGAGCACGCCGCCGGCACTCGCGATGCGCACGGAACCGGTGCCGGTGGAAGTCGGCGAGCTGTCGTAGCTGTCGGTCTTGAAAGTAATGTTGCCGGCGCCGCGCGCTTCAATCGTCGCCACGTCAGTGCTGGGCCGGATGGCAATGCCGGTGCCCGAGCCCGCCGCGATGCCGGACAGCGTGATGTTGCCGGTCTGCGTGAGCCAGCTGTTTTTGCCGCTGGCCATGTTGATGCCGTCGCCGCCACCCGTCGCCGTGCCGGTGGCCGACAAGTCGCCGCCCACGCTGCGGACCGTGTTGGTGCCGCCGGCCGCCAGCGAGATGCCGTTGCCCGTGCCCACGGCCTTTCCGGCCAGCACCAGCGGCCCGCTACCGGTGGATTCAATCAGGTTGGTGCCCGAGCCCAGCGCCAGCGCGCTGCTGGTGCCGGCCGATTGCGCATTGACGGTCAGCGCGCCGTCCACCGTGCGCAAGGTGTTGTTGCCGCTGGTGCCCATGCCCAGCCCCGAACCGGCGCCGGTCGCGGCCGATTGCGCGTTGACGCCGAGGCTGCCCTGGCCGCCGGCCTGCACCAGGTTGTTGCCGGTGGCCATGGACACGCCGACGCCGCGCGCGCTGTTGCCGCTCAGGCTGATGTTGCCGCCCTGCGACAGCACGGAATTGTTCAGCGAACCGAAGGTGATGCCGTCGCCGCCGTTGCCGCTGGTGCCCGACAGGGACAGATTGCCGCCGGCGGTCTTGACCTGGTTGGTGCCGCCGGCCAGCGAGATGCCGTTGCCCGAGCCCGCGGCCATACCGGCCAGCGCCACCTGCCCGGTCCCGGTCGCTTCGAGTGTGTTGCTGCCTGAGCCCAGCGCCAGCGCGCTGCTGGTACCGGCCGACGAGGCGTTGACGGCCAGCAGGCCGTCAACCGTGCGGACGGTGTTGGTGCCGCCGCTGCCCATGGTCAGGCCCGAGCCGGAGCCGGCGTTGCTGGACTGCACGTTGAGCGTGACGTTGCCGCTGCCGGCCGCCTCGACCAGGTTGTTGCCCGAGCCCATCAGCAGGGCGCTGCCGCCGGTATTGCCGGCCGTGAGGGTGATGCCACCCGCGCCCGAGGTAAGGATTCTGCTGCCGCCGGTCAGCGCGATGCCTTGCGTGGCGCCCGCGCCTGTGCCCGACACCGAGATGTTGCCGCCGCCGGAACTCAGCGTCGCGAGGTTCATCGCGACCGGGCGATTCGCCGTGAGCGTGATGTTGCCCGCGCCGGTCGCCTCGACCTTGGCCTGGGCCGCACCGTCGCCCAGCACGATGGCGCTGCCTGTGCCCGTGGCCGTGCCGTTGATGGCGATGTTGCCGCCCGCCGTGCGCATCAGGTTGGTGCCGGTGATCATGGACACGGCATTGCCCGACCCGCTGGAGCTGCCGGTCAGCGACAGGCTGCCGCTGCCCGTGGCCTGCAGGGTGTTGGTGCCCGAGCCTATGGCCAGCGCGCTGCTGGAGCCTGTCGATTTGGCGTTGATGCTGAGCACGCCGTTCGCGACGCGAATCGTGTTGGTGCCGCTGGAGCCCATGGTCATGCCCAGCGCGTTGCCGGTGGACTCGGCGCTGATGGTGATGTTGCCGGCGCCGGTCGACTGGATGATGTTGGTGCCGCTGTTCATGCCGAAGGCCGTGGCGTCGGCATTGCGCGCATTGATGGTGATGTTGCCGCTGGTGCTCTGGATGGTGTTGGCGCTGGTGCCCATGGAGAAGGCCTGGCCCGTCGCGCCCTTGGCGTTGATCAGGATGTTGCCGGCGCCGCTGCTCAGCAGGCTGCCGCCGCCCACCATGCGAAAGCCTAGGGTGGTGACGCCGCCGCCCGTGGCGTAACCCGTGGTGGGATCCGGGCCGCCGCCTATGGTGATGTTGCCGCCGTTGCTCACGATCTGCGCGCCCGAGCCCATGGACACCGATCCGACGGCAGAGCCGCCCGCGGAGGCCGAGTTCAGCACCACGTTGAGCTTGGCCGTGCCGGAGGTGATGTTGGCATTGACGTTGACGTCGCGATTCGCCAGCAGGGTCAGGGTGCGGTCGGTGGCGCCGTTGTAGGCGATGGCGCTGCTGACCGTGATGTCGCCCAGCGACGCGCCGGCGCTGGCCGTGCTCACGGTCACATTGGCCGTTCCCAGCTGGTTGACCAGCGTGGTGGTGTTGAGGATGGACGTGGCGCCCGAGCCGGTGAAGGTGTTGCTGCCGTTCCAGGTCGCAGTGTTGCCGCCCGTCGAGATCGTGATGTTGGTCGGGTCCAGCAGCAAGGAGCCCGCGCCGCCATGGGCCGCCGTGAGGTCGGCCGTGCCCGCGTAGTCCAGGAAATTGACGCCCGACACTTCGGCATTGCCGCCCTGGCCGCTCGCCGCGCCGCCTTTGGCGCTGATGCTGCCGTAGTAGCGTGTGCTTTCGTCCGACCAGGCCACGACCTTGCCACCGTTGCCGGTGTTCACGGCGTCGGCCTTGATCTGCGCGTCGGCGTCGACAAAGGTCGCGCGGGCGCGCTGCTCGCTACCGGAGCCCTGCCAGTTGCCGCCCAGCAGCGCGGTGCCGCCGCCGGCATCGCCCGAGGCATCGACCCGCGCGCCGGCAAACAGGCCGACCTTGTCGCCCAGCACCTTGACCGTGCCGCCGGTCTGGCCTGCGCCGTAGCCCGAGGCGTCAAGTGTGCCGCTGACGGCGACGACGCCAGTGTCTCCACCTTCAAGCCGTATCACACCATTCCTGTTCGTCAGGCTTCTGGCCTGCACCGTGCCGCTGTTGTTGAGCACGGTGGCCAGCGGGTCGCCGCCCGAGCGGGCAGCCAGCACGACCAGCCCGCCATCGGCCTGGATGGCGCCGCTGTTGGACGCCAGCGCCGCCAGCGCGGCACCGTCCACCTGCAGGTTGAGCAGGCCGTCGCCGTGCATGTCCAGCGTGACGGCATGGCCCGCGCCCATAGCCACGGTGCCGCGCTGCGCGCTGATCGTTCCCTCATTGGCGACCTGGGGGCCTATCAAGGCGATGTAGCCGCCCTCGCTCGCCGTGAGCGTGCCCTGGTTGAGCACCTGGCCGGCGGTGCCGGTGCCCTGGGTGAAGCGCATGTTGCCCGCGGCGAAGTCGGCATTTGAAATGTCCAGCGTGCTGGCCACCAGCCCGCCGACGTTGATGCTGGAGCCCGGCGCGAACAGCACGCCCGCGGCATTGACCAGGAACACCTGCCCGTTGGCATTGAGCTGGCCGTAGATGCGCGAAGGATCGTTCGACATCACGCGGTTCAGCGCGATGGAGGAGCGCGAGGGCTGCACGAAGTTCACCTTGGCCGCCGAGCCGATGTTGAAGGTATCCCACTGCGCCGTCAGCTTGTCGCTGAGCTGGTTGACTGTCAGCACGTTGCCCGAGGCGGCAATGCTGCCCGAACCGCCGACCACCTGCCCGTTGGTGGGCAAGGCATTGCCCGGCGGCGCGTCGGCGAAAACCCGCCCCGCCTGCAGCGCCAGCACGGCAAGCATGACGGCATTCAGCAGGGGACGAAATGAACCGGGGAAGCGGCGATGGGCAGAACGCATGCGTGACTCTCTTTCTCAGAACCTGTACTTGAAACCGAGGCCGTAGCCGGTGACGTCGGCGCCTACACCGGGTGTGTTGCCGGCCGAGGCGAAGACGGCGCCGGTGCGGAAGTTGTAGCTCGCGGAGCCGTCGTTGCGGATGCGCGAGTAAGTGCCGTAAACGCTGAGGTTTTTGCTGACAGTGCGGTTGAAGCCCAGCGCCACCAAGGTCGCCCCCAGGCCCGTGGTCGAACAGGCGCGCAGCGCGGGGTCGTTGGACACCACGCTGCAGGTGCCCGGCGACGCGCGGCCGGCGCTGGCGCGCAATTCCCACGGGCCTATGGTGTGCGTCACACCGACCAGCCCGGCGCGGCGGCGATAGCCCTGCAGGTCCAGCACCGTGTTGCCGGGGATGACGTCCGACTCGGAATACGAGAGCTTGTCGAGCAGCATGGAGAAGGTTGTCGAGCCCACCGTGTAGCTGGCGCCGAAGCTGGCGGCCCAGTCGCGCGACGAGCTGCCCTGCGTCACCGCCGTGGCCGACGAGCCGACGCCGCGGTTGTTGCGGCCCAGGCTGGCGATGCCGAAGTACTGGTTGTGCTGCTCGTAGGCGATGCCGAATTTGAACGGGCCGTTCACGTAAGAGCCGCTGAAACCCCAGGCCGAGCCCGCGCCCAGGTCGGGCGCGAGGCGGCGTCCGTTGTTCGAATAGGCAATGCGCGCCGACAGGCCCTTCCATTCCGGCGTGGCGTATTGCCACACGCCCGGCTGCCGGCGTATGAAGGCCGCATCGTCGTTGTTCGCATCGCCCACCTCGGTGACCGGCCCGGCCACGCTGGAAGAGCCCACGCCCAGGCCCGGCGAGCCGATGATGCCGCCCGCGCCGCCTATGCCGTAATCATTGAAAGGATCGAACTTGGCGGTCATATCGCGAAAGGGCATGGTCCACTGGCCGTAGCGCACGGCGCCCCAGTCGGCGCTGCGCAGGCCCACGCCCGCGTCCTGCAGCGTGGTCGCCGCGTTGGATTCGGGGCGCTCGGAGCTCGGCCCGGACTTGGGCACGTACTTGTAGGCCACGCCGGCTTCCACCTGCCAGAAGGCCTCCAGCCCGCCGCCCAGCCCCAGCGCGCCGCGCACCCCGATCGAGGATGAGGGGTCGCTGATGCGCAGGTAGGAAGGCAACTGCCTGCCCGTGGGCGTGGCCGACTGGGTGGCGCCGCGCGGGCCGGCCTGCGTCGCGCCGTCGCGGGCGACCTGCTCAAACTCCAGGCCGAAGCCGCCGAAGATTTCAAACTTGTCGGCACTCAGTTCCGGATCGTCCGACAGCGAGGAACCCAGCCCCGCGAAGGCTTGCGGCGCACCGCTGACCTGCAGCCACAAGGTCGGGCTGTGCGAGGCCTCGACGGTGCTCGGTGTGCTGGTGGGCTTGAAGGCCACGCCGACGCTGACGGTCAGCGCCTTGGGCCGCGTGAAGACCAGCCCGAGGCCGGCGCCCTGCAAACTCCTGTGGTTGCTCACCTGCGCGGGGTCCCAGGGATTTTTGTCGATGCGCACGCGGCCCGCGTCGTAAAAGAGAAACCCTTCCACACCGAAGCCGCCCAGCCGGCCCAGGCCGTGCCGCAGCTCCAGCCGGGACAGCCAGCCCTCGTCGCCCGCGCCCTCGCCTTGCGGATAGGCCCGCACGCCGTTGGGGCCGCCCAGGAAAAACTCTTCCGACGAGTCCAGGTTTTTCGAAGCCTGCTGGCCCGACAGCGACGCATGCAGCGTGAAGCCGCCCGGCAGCGCCTGCAGGCGCGAGAGCGCCCAGTTGAGCTTGTTGAACTTGCCGGCCGTCTGGGCCGCGCGCGCGTCGAAGGCGGCGTCGGACAGCGTGTCGCGGCTCAGGCGGCCGCGCGTCAGGCCCAGGGAATAAGTCGTCAGCGCGGGGTTACCCGTCACGCCGTCGCGCCAGTCGCCGTAGAGGTCCAGCCTGGCCAGGGTCGACGACTTCTTGACGTCCAGGCCGGCCTGGTTGACGCGGTCTATGTAGTTCTTCTGCTCCAGCGTCAGCTGCCCCGTCAGGTTGGCCTGCCTGCCGCGCAGGAAAGGGTAGGCCACAAAACCGCTGAGGCTCTCGCCCTCGCCGCTGGCATCCAGCGGCGCGAAATCCCGGCCTATCTTGTAGAGCAGGTTGGTGTAAGCCAGGCCCGCGCGCAGGCCGGAGCCGCCCAGGGGCGCCGACACGCCCAGTGTCTGGGCCGTCAGGCCTTCGAAGCTCGTGATCCCTTTCGCGCTCCAGGCCTCGCCCAGCCCCAGCCAGTCGTTGGCCGACAGCTCCACCGTCAGCCGGTTGCGGCCGGTGTAGCTGTTGCCCTGGTTGTCGAAACCGAAGCGCGCCTGCGCCAGCGTGCTTTCACTGACGCGCACCACCAGGTCGGCCGTGCCGGGCTGGGCGCCCGCGCGCAGCACCGAGCGCACGGTGATGCCGGGAAGGTCCGAGAGCAGCAGCAGCGCGCGCTCGATCTCGTCCTCGCGGATCACCGCGCCGGGCACCAGGCCGTCGATGAAGCGGCGGGCGATGCCCGGGTCCAGGCGTACATTTTTGGCGGGCTCCACGCTCACCGTGCCCAGCCGGCCTTCCTGGATGTCCAGCCTGACCGTGCCGCCCGCGATGTCCTGCGCGGGCAGATTGGCGCGCGCCACCAGGAAGCCCCGCGAGCGGTAAAAGCGGGTGATGCGCGCGGCGGCCTCGGCCAACGCCTCGAAACCGATTTCGCGGCCGGTGAAACCCTGCAGTTCCGCGGCCAGGGCCTGCGCGTCCACGGAGTCGTTGCCGCTGAACTCGAAGCGCGTCACCACAACACGTGCGCCGGTGTCGGTGGACGCCGCGCGACTTTCTTCCGCGGGCTTTTCAATCACGGCCGGCGCATCCGCCGGCGCCGGGTTGCTGATGCCCGGCGCGCGTTCGCGGATGGACTCCAGCATGCGGCCGGCATCGGGCGCCTGCGCGAAGGCGCCATAACCGGAAAGCGCCAGCAAGCCGCCGATGACACTGGGTTTGAAAGGCCGGCTTCTGGATCTGTTCACGTTGGTTGCTTGCATCTGTAGTTTTTGAAAGGCTCTCCACCGGTCCCGTGCCGCGCATGAAAGCTGGTTTCCCCCGCCGGATATTTGACTTGTATTTATCTGTAAGGGCCAGTTCGAAATACCCGCCCATATCCATAACCTGAGGTTATTTATCTACGCAGAAAATATGTATCCGCGTGCGCAAAGCGGGGGAGTGTGGCATCACGGTATGGCTCCTTCCCCCGCTGGGGGAAGGCTGGGATGGGGGCCAGCGGCGTCTGATGTTGCGCCGTGTGTGTATGCAGGCCGGCGGCCCTCACCCTAACCCTCTCCCAGAGGGAGAGGGAACAAGATGGGAGGACTTTGTGAGCGGCGCTCTGAAGCCCGTTAACGCGCGAGGAATTTTCCGAAGAAGTCTTGCGCGCGCTGCTTGCTGTCCTCGGCCGCCAGCTTGTTGGCCTGCACGGATTCGCGCTTGCGTGTGGGCGTGTCGTAGGAGTGCTCGACACCGGGATACAGCACAAACTGCCAGTCACTGCCGTTGCGCTCGGCGATCGCGGAAAGCTGCGCGCAGCGTTCCGGGTTGACCTCCTCGTCGTCCGTGCCGATCAGCAGCAGCATGGGCGCGTAGCTGCGGTAGCTGCTGGTGAACCTGCGCATGACCTGGGCGCAAGCCGGGTACATGCTCAAAAAGGCCCGAAAGCCGGTGGCCTCGGTCGGCGCCTCGATGCCGGGCGCCGTGGTGGAGGCCGCGGACAGCGCCGTGCTGCCGCCGTTGGACCAGCCCTGCAGGAACACCTTGTCCTTGATCACGCCGGGCTGGCCGCGCAAAAATTTCAGCGCCGCGTAGGCGTCCAGCGGGCGCACCGTGATCTCGTTGACGCTGGCCGGCCGGCTGCCGTCGTTGGTGCCGGCTTCAAAACCGCGCGCATAACCGCGAGGGCCGAAGGAATCCACCAGCAGCGCCACATAGCCGCGCTCGACCCAGAACTTCACCCACATCACATGGCGCGAGGACAGCGAGTCGGCGTCAAAGGTCTGCTTCAGCGTCGAGTACAAGCCGCCGCGCCCATGCAGCATCACCACCGCCGGGTGCGGGCCCGGCGTATCGGGCGCGTACTGGTAGGCCACCAGCGTCGTCTTGCCGTCCTCGCTGGAGAAGTTCACGGTTTTCGCTTGCTGCGCCCACGCGGCCTGGCCTGTCGCCAGCAAGGCGAATACCAAAGCGCAAAGTTTGAAACCGGCACGGGAAATAAATCGGAGGGCGGGCATGTTCATGAGGGCTCTTTCAGGCAAGCGGCCGCGCAAAGGCGGAGTGCGCGGCCATCATGGCAAACGAAGCCCCGCGGCGTCAAGGCTTGCGGCCGCGCGCCGGCCGCCGTGCGCGGCTGCTCACCAGAGGGGGCCATAACTTCAGGTTATCGAGCTCGCAGAAATGTGATGAGGGCGGGCCCGCAGGCCAACTTAGGATGACCTCATCCTCGGCCCCAAGCTCGGCCTTGTCCGGCCGGGCCCTCTTTTCCGAAAGCATTTTCATGATCCATACGTATACCGATGAAGACGTTGGCCGCACCATCAGCTGGCGCGAAGTCCTGCAGGACCTGCCCGCCGCCTTCGAATCCCTGCGCAGCGGCGACGCGGCCATCCAGGCGCGCCAGCGCATTGACTGCGGCAGCTGGAAGCTCAGCGGCATGGGCGCGCTGTGGGAAAGCCGCGGCGTCGCCGCGTACAAGACCTACACCAGCCTCAACGGCCAGTTTGACTTCCTGGTCAACCTCTTCGACCTGGCCCGGCAGGACCACCACGTGATGCCGGCGGCGGAGATCACGCGCGCCCGGACGGCCGCGATGACAGCCTGGGTGGCGCGTAAGACCACCCGCCTGGGCGCGAAAAAGATGGCGATCTTCGGCCTGGGCATCCAGGGCCGCACGCACCTGGAGGCCCTGCAGGAAACCATGGGCTTTTCCGAGATCGCCGTCGTCGACACGGCCGACGTCTCACGCGCTTGCGAAACGCTTGCCGCGCGCTACGGCATAGCGGTGCGCCAGGTGTCGCCGCAGGAAGCGGTGGCCGGCGCGGACCTCGTCGTCACCGTGACACGCTCCAAGCAGCCGCTGTTTGACGGCGCCTGGCTGCAGCGCGGCGCGGCGATCTGTGCGGTGGGCACCAGCCTGCCCAACGGCACCGAGATCGACCAGGTCAGCCGGGCGCGCAGCGACCGCGTGATCGTTGAATGGAAGCCGCAAAGCCTGGTGGAAGCCGGCGAGATCGTGATGGGCCTGGCCGACAAAAGCCTGGATGCATCGCAGATCAACGACCTGCCGGAGTTGCTGGGCAGCGACGCGCCCTGGCGCCGTTCACCCGAGGAAATCATCTTGTTCAAGGCGGTCGGCGTCGGCCTGAGCGACCTGGTCGCCGCGCGGCGTGTGGTGGAAGGTTTGCGCGGGCAAATCGTCGCGAAAGAGGCCGTCACCGCCAGCCAGTACTGAGGCTCGCTAGCCGGTCTCTTACGCTCTAGGTTGCCAGGTTGCGTCCTGGACCTTCTTCAATTCATCGCTCACACACTGCGTGAGCGCACGCATGATGTCGGTGACGGCCGCCGCCTTGAGGTACATCGCGCAGACCGGAAACTCGGCGCGCGGCTCCAGCGGCAGGACCTTGAGCTTGTCGGAAAAGAAATTGGCGCTGGCCGAATCCACGATGGCCACGCCCTGGTCCAGCTCGGCCAGCCGCACCGCCATCTGGTAGGTGCGCACCGCGGTTTTGCCCTGCTGCCAGCTGAAGCGGTTGGCGTACCGCGAATAGATGCGGCCCAGTGGATCCTTGCCCGAGAGCTCTATCAATTCCATGGTCGCCAGCGCCTCGGCCGAAATCGATTTGTTGCGCGCGTATTTGCCGAGCCGCGCGGGCAGGCTGGCCGCCACCAGTTGCAGGTGGCCTATCTCCACGCAGTCCAGCGAAGGGTGCAGCGGCGGGTCGAAGGCGATGGCCAGGTCCACCTCGTGCATGAGCAGCTTTTGCATCATGTCTTCGGTGTGGCCGGTGTTGAGCTCGCTGCGCATTTTGGGAAACAGTTTTCGGGCGGCCAGCACCGCGGACGGCAGCACGCTGTTGGCCAGCGATGCGACGGCCGCCACGCGCACCGCCTTGTCGGCGCCCAGCTTGAGATTGCGCGCGAGTTCGCGCACCGCGTCGAGGCCGCCCGTGGCCTGTTCCACGACGGGGGCCAGGGCATGTGTTTCCTTGGTCGCCACCAGCCGCTTGCCTTCGCGGTTGAAGAGCGCGAAGCCGACGGTCGCCTCGGCGTGCTGCAATGCCTTGGTCACGGCGGGCTGCGACACATGCAGCAGGCGCGCCGCGCCGCTGATGGTGCCGGTGCGCAGGATGGCCTGCAGGACTTCAATGTGGCGGGTTCTCATAGAAACAAGCGTTGTGGTTGGCGGCGTCCACGTCGGAAGGCAAAAGCCTGAAGCCGGGCAAGCCCGTCAAGGCATTTTGCATTGAAATCCGCGAGGATCCGAGGTATTTGACACCCCCGCACGCTCTCGCGCGCCCTCAGGCTTTGTGTTGCCGCGCCAGGCTCTTGGCCAGGTCCATGAAATTCTTTTCGGCCGGCGAGTTGCCGTCGTCCCGGCTCACCAGCGTGATAGGCGCCACCAGTGCGGGCCTGGCATTGCGGATGCGGCAGTACACCACGCTCTCACGGTGGAAATCCTTCATGGATGCGGGAACGACCGAGACACCCGCGCCCGCCGCGACCAGGCTGATGTTGGTCAGCATGCGCTCCACCTCCGAGGCAATCCTGAGCGTGAAGCCCGCGTTCTCGCAAGCCTCGATCAGGTTCGAGTACATGCCCGGCGCGCCGTGCCTGCGCACCAGGATGAACTGCTCATCGGCCAGGGACTTCAAGTCAACGACCGGCATCTTGCCCTTGGCGGCACCCGCCACCAGCGCGTGGCCCACCGGCAGGACCAGCAGCATCTCTTCTTCGAGCAGGGACACAAAGCTCACGCCGCGCGGATGGCTGACGGGCGTGCGCAGCATCGCGACATTGACCTTGCCCCTGTCTATGCCCTCGGTCAGCTCGGCCGCATTGGCTTCCCTGAGGTCCAGATGCACGTCGGGATAGGCGCTGCGGTAAGCCCGGATGATCCCCGGAATCAAGGGATGGGCCGCGGCCGAGCTGGTAAAGCCTATGGCCAGCGTGCCTTCAAAGCCCTGCGCGGCGCGCGCGGCGCGTGCCGCGCCCTGCTCGACGCCGCGCAGGATGGCCTGGGCCTCCTGCACAAATACCGCGCCGCCGGCCGTCAGCGCCGCACCTTTGGGGTGGCGGCGGAACAACTCGAAGCCCAGCTCCTCTTCCAGCAACCGGATCTGGTGGCTCAAAGGCGGCTGCTGCATGTTCAGCCGCTCGGCGGCGCGCGTGAAATGCTGTTCCTCGGCAACCATCAGGAAGTAGCGCAGGTGTCTCAGTTCCATGAGGTCGGCCTATCTTTAAAGAACCTGTTCCAAGTATCGAAAGCCTTGCATCCAGAGTTTATGCATATACCGGCGGCGCCGGGTGACACCTTGGCGTCTTTGCGCGCACCGTCCATCCGCGAAAACCCACCGTATGGCGCGGCACCCGGGCCGCGGCGGCAGGTCACCCGTAGACTGGCTCATCGATGACCAGAACCAGAAGAACGCTTCGCCATCCCATTGCGCAGATGGCCCTCGCTTTTGCCGCCGGCATGCTGCTGGGGCACTTTTTCCCGTCAGCCGGCACGCAGATGAAGCCCTTTAGCGACGGCTTTCTGCGCCTGGTCGGCATGCTGATCGGCTTGCTGATTTTTTGCCTGGTGGTGTCCGGCATCGCCGGCATGCGAAACCGGCTGCAGGCCACGCAGGTGGGTGTCAAGGCCATCGTCTACTACGAGACCATGACCGTGATCTCGCTGGCGGCGGGCATCCTGGGCGCCACGCTGCTGGCGCCCGGCAAGGGTTTTGCACCGATTTTTTCCGATGCCGCGACGGCCGCTGCCGCGCCGGCCGCCGCGGACAGCAAGACCGGCTTTTTGCTCGACATCATTCCCTCGACATTTACCGGCGCCTTCACCGGCGGCAACAGCCTGCAGATTCTGCTGCTGGCGCTGCTCTCGGGCATCGCGCTGGGGCGCGTGGGCGAGCGCGGCCGCGGGCTGCTGGAACTCATAGAATCGGTGCAGCAGGTGCTGCAAGGCATGGTCGGCATGGTCCTGAAGCTGGCACCGCTGGCGGCCTTCGGCGCCATGGCCTTCATGATAGGCCGCTACGGCATCTCCTCCATGCTGCCGCTGCTGCATTTTGTCGCGGCGATCTACCTCGTCAGCATCCTGTTCGTCTGCCTCGTGCTGGGCACGGTCGCGCGCGCCGCCGGCTGCAACATCTTCCGCCTGATCGCCTATGTGAAGGACGAGCTGCTGCTGGTCTTCTTCACCAGTTCATCGATCGCCGCCCTGCCGGGCCTGGTCGGGAAACTGGAAAAAATGGGCTGCGCAAAACCGGTGGTGCGCCTGATGCTGCCGACCGGCTACAGCTTCAACCTGAACGGCAGCAACATCTACATCGCCATGGCGGCGGTCTTCCTCGCGCAGATATCGCACGTCGAGCTGGGATTCTGGCCGCTGCTGTCCTTGCTGGGCATCGCGATGCTGACGTCCAAGAGCGCCACCAGCATCGCCGGTTCCGCTTTCGTGGCCCTGACCGCGACGCTGGCCAGCCTGAACTTCATTCCGGTGGCCGGCATTGTCCTGTTGCTGGGCATAGAACGGCTGATGAAATGCCGCTCGCTCACCAATGTGATCGGCAATTGCGTGGGCTGCATCGCCGTGTGCGCCTGGGAAAAAGCGCTGGACCGCCAGGCCATGCATCAGGCCCTGACGGGCAAGGCCGCCTCCTCGCCCATCGCCGACCAGATCTGATACAGGCGGTCGCCCAGGCAGTCCGCGCGGCCTTCGAACAAAGTGTTCAGGCACTCGCGCCGCTCAAGCCGCCGGTAGAGCTCAGCCCGTTCCGCGTAGCCGTCGGCCATGCGGATGGCGGCCGCGATGTAATCCTCCACGCTGGCGGCAATGCTCCAGTCCGGCAAGCCCAGGCGCCGGAACAGGGCTTCGTCGATGTGTTCGAACACCTCGGGCCCGGTCTTGCACACACCGGGCAGGCCGACCGTCACCGCGTCGGTGATGCCGTTGGTGTTGCCGAAAGGAAAAGGGCTCAGGAACATGTCGCAGCGGCTGAAGATGGCCAGGTAATCCGGATAAGGCTGGTGCGCGTAAATCTCGGCGTCCGGCAGGTAGCGGCGTATCAACCTGCGGACCTGCGGATAGATCAGGCCGGTCGCCTGCCCGATCAGGAAATGAAAGCGGACCTGCTTGCTCGCGCCCGCGCGTATCTTCTGGCAGGCCAGCAAGAACTTCGGGTTGAGCTTCATGGTGGTCGCGGCCACGGCGATGTTGACGACGGGCGCGTCCTGCCGTGGCGGCCGCCCCAGCGAGACTTCGATGGCGGACGGGCGGTAGGGTTGCCCGTCTTTCGGCAGGCGCAGCAGGGTTTCGCTGAAGCAGGCGGGGTCACCGACAAAATCGTCTTCCACGCTGATGTAGTCGATGCGGTCGGAATGCGTGGTGGCGGGATGGCCCAGCGCGGCCACCTGCAGGGGCGCCAGGCGCTGGTTGGCCGCGAACATGGTGATGGGAAACATGCCGACGCTGGGCATGTAAAACACGGCGGGCCTGAGGGCGCCGGCCAGCGCGTGCAGCTGGCGCAGGCAGGCGATCATGTCGTTGGGCGCGGCGAAATCAATCACCTCGTCAAACACCGCCCGGCCCAGTTCGTCGATATTGCCGGGGTAGGCAATGGCCACCAGGCGGAAATGCCGGCGCGCGGCCGCCAGGCTCCTCGAATGCGTGCGGTAAATCGAATGCCCGCCGGAGAACCACTCGAGCAGCACCAGCATGATGGGCTTGTCCACACTTTGCACGGCGAGCGCGGACGCAACACGTTCCAGGCCCAGCGCTTCGAGCTTCTTGCGGACCAGGCGGTTGATGGGCCGCTTGATCTCGTGGCGCGCCGGCAGGTCGGCGTAGCTGCAGTGCATGTACACGTCGTGCAGGATGCCCACCGGCAGGATGTCCAGGCTTTCGATTTCCTCGAGGTGGGCGGGCAGCCAGGCCAGCAACGCCTCGCGCTTGGAATGCGCGGCGGGCGAGCCGAGGAAGCGCGGTGACAGCAGGGCCGTGAACAGCGCGGCGGCCAGATTTTTGTTCTGCCGCCACAGCAATTCCACATCCAGCGGGATTTCCGATTCGGGCGAATACAGGATGCAGAACTTCACGAGGTCTCGCTCGCTCACATGGAACTCCGGCGCGGCGGAGCCCAGGAAGTTGAGCGATCTCAGGATGTGGTCGCAATGGACAAAGGCACTGGCGGCAAACAGCGCCGACAGCCAGCGCTGGAAATTGATGAGCTGGCCGAAGCCACCGGGGGAGACGTGAAAGCTCGGGTCGGAAAACAGGGCCGAGATGGCGCTGGTGAGGCGGGTCAGGCCGTGCGCGTCGCGTTCCTGCGCGCCTATGGCCGCCGACAGGCTGAGCGCGAAGTTTCCGTCCAGGTTGCCGTAATTCCTGTCGATGAGCAGCAGCAGCTTGACCAGCTCGCGCGCGGCAGGCTCCTGCTGCCGCGAGTAGCAGAGGTATTCAAAATTCTCGAGCGAAAAGATGTCGTCGGTCATGGTGCGCCCCTGTCGCGGAAATCCGGCGGCCTGCCCGGCAGCGCCAGTATCGCCGCTGCCGCCCATCCCGACTACCTCGCCCTTCCCGCTCACTGGCCCAGCCTGGAAAAAGTGCGGTCCAGGGTGTCCTGGGCGCGCGCGAGCTTGTCCTGCTGCGCCTTGAGCCAGGCCGCGTCCTGGTCCAGCCGCTTCTTCTCGGCCGCCAGCATCCTCACGGTCTCCGCGCGCTGCGGGCCGCCCAGGCCCTTGCTGGAAGCCAGCATGTTCTGCGCGGTCAGCGAGGTGCGGAAGCGCTCCTGCGTCAGCGGAAATTCCGCCCGCGGAAAATCAAGGGCTTTCACCGCTTCGGCATACAGCTGCTTGACGACGTCGAAGGGGATCTCGGCCGGCTTGAGCTTGTTGGCGCGCCCGTAGTTGACCAGGTCCGAGGCGAAATGGTGGCCGACGCGGAAAGGGACGTCCGCGTCGCGCTGCAGGATGTCGGCCAGCTCGGTGGTGGTGGAGTACTCGGCGTCGACTTCCTGCAGCGCGCGCTCGCGGTCGATGACGAGGTGGTCCATCAGATCGGCCAGCTTCGCGAAGGCACCGGCCGTGAGGTCCAGGGTTTTTCCGACCTGGTCGCGTTTGTAATCGGGCATGCCGGGCGTGACGTTGTGCGCCTCCAGCTGGAAAGTGAAGGCCCCGCCCACCACTTCGCTGGCCTGCAGCCGCAGCACATTGAGGGCATAGGGGTTGCGCTTTTGCGGCATGATGCTGCTCGTGCCGGTGAGCCGCCCTTCCTGGATGGTGATCCATGGAGACACCTGGTGGTACTGGGTATGCATGTCCTGCACCAGCAGGCCTATCGTCAGCGCCGCGTTGCTGCACAGGCCCACGAGCTCCACGCCCTGGTCGAGCGCCCCAAGCTGGGCCGCGTCATAGGAGTTTTCCACCACGCCGTCAAAACCCAGCAGTTCCGCCAGGCGCTGGCGATTGACCGGAAAGCTCGAGGTGCCGAGCGCGCCCGCGCCCAGCGGGCTCATATTGAGTCGCGCATAAGCCTCCTTCAAGCGCGCGCTGTCGCGCCCGAAAACCGAGGCAAAGGCCAGCAGGTAGTGCGCGTAGGTAGTGGGCTGGGCCTGCACGCCGTTGGTGTAGGCCGGCACGATGGTGTCCAGGTTGTTCCCGGCCACGGCCAGCAGCCGCGCCTTCGATTCGATCATCGCCGCCATCAGCGCCAGCGTGCGCTCCCGCTGCATCAGGCGCCGCGTGGTGGACAGGATGTCCTGGCGGCTGCGGCCTGAATGCATGCGCGAGCCGTCGGGGCCGGCCAGCGCCAGGATCAGTGGCTCGTACTGCAGATAGTCCCCGGGCCGTTTGGCGCCGGGCTGGTTGCCGTCCCTGATCACCTGGTCGACCGCTCGCGCGATCTTTTTGCCGAGCTCGGGCGGGACGATTTTGGTCTCGACCACCATGACGGTCGAGGCCTTGTTCATCTCGCCGAGGAAATGAAAATTGTCTTGTTCGGGCTGGCCGTCCTGCTTGTCCGCGGCGATGGCGGCGGCGGACAGCGACAGCAGCAGCAGCAGCGGAACCAGCGCCAGCCGCCCGGCGCGCCGTGACAGTCCGGCGGGACTGGTAGCCGCGGTGCATCGGATTCCGGCAAGTTTCATTCTTCGCCTGTGGATGGGGTGGAAGAAACCACGGAAATGGTGAGCTTGTCCGGGCCAGTGCCCGGAGGGGAGAACGCACTGTCGGCCAAAGGCGCCATCCAGTCGCCGCCGGCCATGTCCGACTGCAGCGCGGCGGTGGCGGCGGCCGACGCCGCGCTGGTCAGGCTGTTATTTATCGTGCCGCCGAGATTGCGCAACACGGTGCCCGAGCCGGTGGCGGCAATCGTTGTCACATCCGAAGACTGGCTGAAGGGCTGCCCGTTGGGCGCGCTGGCGTTGATGAGCAAGAGGCCGTTTTCCACTTGCAGCTTGTTGGTGCCGCCGTCTATGCGCACGCCATAGCTGCCGCCGGAACCCGAAACACGCAGGCTGCCGCTGCCGCCCGTGCTGATGGTGTTGAAGGCGCCGGTGCTGCTGCCGACGATGGAAAGGCCCTCGCCGGATCCGGCGGTCGCCGCCTGGATGTCGATGTCTCCGCTGCCCGAAGTGATGCTGACGCCGTTGGCGGCGCCCGAAGCCGCGCTGCGCAGCAGGACCGCCGGCGCGGCCGACGCCGCGCCGCTGCTGCCGGTGACCGAGAGCTTGCCCGACACCGTCGAGATGGCGGCGGAACTGGTTGCCGTCGAGGGGTAGACGGTGACGCCGCTGCCGTAGGTGGAACTGCCGGCGACACTCACCGATCCACTGCCGGTGGCGCGAATCACGTTGTTGCCGGTCAGCACCCCCACGCCGTCGCCGTAAACGCTGCTGCCGGTGATCGCAAGCGCGCCGTTCTCGACGCTGAGCAAGGCCTTTCCGCCGCCGTAGATGCTGACGCCGTTGCCCTGGTCGGCGGCGTTGCCGGTCAGCGTGACGTTGCCCGCGCCGGTGGTCTGGATGCGGTTGGCGACGTTCTGGATGGCAATGCCGTGGTCCAGCTCCGCGATGTTCGGAGAATGGAAATTGCCGACCAGCGTGATATTGCCGCCCTGCGAGGCGATGTTGTTGACCGAGTTGGTGCTGGTGGCGCTGCCGCCCAGGGAAATGGCGTCCGAGGTGCCGATGGAATCGCCCCGAAAGGTGATGTCGCCGGTCACGGTGCTGACGTTCACGCCGCTCGAATTGCCGGTGGAGTTCAGGTAGATGCCATAGCCGCCGAAGCTGCTGGTGCTGTTGCCGTTGACGGCAATGGCGCCGCTGCCGGTCGTGATGTTGATCGCTGCATTGGCGCCGGAGGGCGCGATGTCCACGCCGCGCCCCGAGTAGCTGGTGCCGTCCAGTGTCAGCGCGCCCGACTGCGTGCCCAGGTTGATGCTGGCATAGGCGCCGCTGGCGTCCAGCGACACGGCCTTGAACGAACCGATGGTGGGATTGACCACGCTGTTGTTGGCCAGCAGCTTGAGCGCGCCGGCCGTACTGTTGATGTTGATCTTCGAGGCGGTGGCCGCGCTGGCGCCGCTGCCCGAACTCAGCAGCCCCAGCGCGGGCGTCGTGCCTCCTGAGGTATTGCCGGCCACCGTGATGTTGCCGTCGGAGAAGATGCTGATGGATGAGCCGGTCCCCGTCGAGTTGAGCACCGTGCCGTAGCTGCCGGTGCTGCTGCCGCCCAGCGTGATGGCGCCGCCCGCCGTGGCATTGAGCACCACGGCGCCGTTGGTGCCCGAAGCCGCCAGGTAGACGCCGCGGCCGGCGCCGGCAAAGCCGTTGGCATTGGCCTGCACGGTCAGGTTGCCGCTGCCCACGGTAAGTGTTTGCGTGGAGCCGCTGGCTGTCGAGCAGATCAGCACGCCGAAGCCCGAGCTTGCATTGCCGCTGATCGTCAGGTTGCCGGAGCCGCTGGCGGCCAGGGTGTTGTTGGTGCTGAAGATGCGCGTGCCATTGCCGCTGCCCAGGTTGGTGCTGTCCACCGTGATGGAGCCGGCGCCGCTGGTGAGGACATTGCTGCCGCCGGTGAGCACAAAGGCGTCACCGGTCGCGCTGGTGCTGGCGACATTGGCCGTGATGGAGATGTTGCCGCCACCCGCATTAAGCGTGGAGGCGCCGGCGATCTGCACCGCGCTGCTGTTGGAGTTCAGCGAGCTGGCGGCGACCGCGCCGCGTATCGTGATGTTGCCGCCGCTCGTGCTCAGCGTGGAGCCGCTGATGTTCACGCCGGCGGTGCTGTTCAGGATGGTGCTGGCCGAGCCCACCAAGGGGTCGACGCCGCCTATGGTGATGGAGCCGCCGTTGGTGGTGATGCTGCTGCCCGTCAGGGAAACCGAGCCGTTGCCGCTGTTGTTGTAGTTGGAGAACAGCGAGACGTTGAGGGTTTTTCCGGTGCCGTTGGAAATGGTGCGGCCGCTGCCGATGATGATGTTACGATGCGCCTGCAGGGTCAGGGAGGCATTGCCCACGCCCTTGACGTTGTCCAGCACGTTGATGTCGCCCGAGGTGCCGCCGAAGCTGTTGGTGGTCTGGACGATCACGTTGGCGCCTGTGGACAGCGAGGCGTTGAGCACGGCCGAACTCAGGTTGGAACTGGCCGCACCGCTGGACGTGAAGGGGGAACTCCCGGTCGCGCCTACGCTTGCCGTGCTCGTGATGTTGATGTTGAAGGGGTCTATCAGCCAGGTGCCGCCCTTGCCGGAGGCCGCGCTGATATCCACCGAACCGGTCGCCTCCAGGCTGTGGCCCGAGGTCTCGACCAGGCCGCCGCTGCCGGTCTGCCCCCCGCCCAGCACGGTGATGCCGCCGTGAAAACGCGTGCTGTCGGTGGACCAGAGAATGACCTTGCCGCCATCGCCGCTGCTGAGCGCGTCGGCGTTGATGCGGGCGTCTTCGCTCATGTAAGTTCCGACGGCCTGGCGCTCGGTGCCGCTGCCCTGGTAGTTTCCGCCGACCAGCACGCTGCCGCCGCCGGCGTCGCCCGAAGCATCGATGCGAGCAGCGTCGAAGACGCCGACGTACTGGCCCAGGACCTTGACGCTGCCGCCGGTTTCGCCGGCGTTGCGGCCGGAGACATCGATGCGGCCGCTCACGGCGACGATGCCGGCATCGCCGCCGTCGAGCAATACCGTGCCGTTGCGGCGCTGCAGGCTGGTCGCCTCGATCACGCCTTCGTTGTTGACCACATTGGACAGCAGCGCGTCGCTTGACCGCGCCGACATGACGACCACGCCGCCGTTGGCCTTGAGCAGCCCCTGGTTCACCACGCTGGCGCCCAGCGAAGGGTCGCTGACCTGCATGTTGATCAGGCCGTCGCCGTTGAAGTCCAGCGTGATTTTCTCGCCGGCGCCCAGCATCACGCTGCCCAGGCGTGCCGTGATGCTGCCTTCGTTGCGCACCTGCGCGCCCAGCAAGGCCACGTAGCCGCCGTCGGCCGCGACGATGCTGCCCTGGTTGATCACGGCGCCGCCCGCGCCGCCGGCGTCAAAGCGACTGCTGCCGGCCATGAAGTTGGCGTCGGAGATATTCAGCGAGCTGGCCACCAGGCCGCCGACGTTGACCGCCGAGCCCTGGCCGAACAGGATGCCCGAGGGATTGATCAGGAAGACCTGGCCGTTGGCATTGAGCTGGCCCATGATCTGCGAGGCGTCGCTGGAGGTGACGCGGTTGAGCGCCACCGACGAGGCCGAGGGCTGCACGAAATTGACTTTCGCCGCGCTGCCGATGTTGAAGGTGTTCCAGGTGGCGGCCATGCGGTCGCTGCCCTGCACCACATTCATGACGTTGCCGCTCTGGCTGATGCTGCCGCTGCCGGCCGTGACTTGGCCGTTGGTCGGCAAGGCGCCGGCGTCCAGCGCATGCGCGTGCAGCGGATAAACGCTGCACAGCGCCGACAGGATGGCCGCGCACAGCGGCGTCAGCGCCGGGCGGTTTTTCCGGGTGAAGGGCAAGGAAGAGGCCGGTGAAGATTGGTGTGCCATGCGAGCTCCTCAGAATGTGTAGTTGATGCCGACACCGATCGCGCGGATCGTGGTGCCGACGCCTGCGGTGCCGAAGACGCCGGCGACGGCGTAGTTGTAGTTGGCTAGGGGCTGGTTGCGCAGCAACACAAACTGCCCGAAGATCCTGACCTGCTTGCTCCACGCGTAAGAAAAACCGACGGCCTGGGAGGTGGCCCCCATGCCCTCGGTCGAGCAGTTCACGCCGTTGCCGGAAATCATGCTGCAGTCGCCCGCGAAGGCCTTGGCATGGCTGGCGCGCAGCTGCCAGGCGCCTATCTTGTGCGAGATGCCGAGCATGTAGGCGCGGCGGCGGTAGCTGGACATATCACTCGAGGTGACGCTGGTGTTGACCACGCCGGACTCGGCGTAGTTCAGCTCGTCGGCGATCAGCGACACCTTGGTGGCGCCGAAATCGTAGGCCACGCCGACGCGCACGCTGTAGTCGTTGGAAGACGTGCCCTGGGTCACGTGGGTGTTGGTGCCGACGCCGCGTGCGTTGCGGCCCAGGCTGGCGATGCCGAAATAGTTCACGTGCTGCTCGGCCGCCACCACGGCGGAGAAGCCGCCGTTTTCATAAGACAGGCTGCCGCCGTAGAGGTAGCCGGTGTCGACGTCGGGCGCGGCCTTCATGCCGTTGTTCGAATACGCCAGCTTGAGCTGGAAGCCACCCATCTTCGGTGTCCAGTAGCCGTACATGCCGGCCTGGCGGCGGTTGAAGGCGGTGTCGTCGTTGTTGTTCACCGCCGCCGTACCCACCGGCCCCGAGTTCCGGGCGATGCTGGTGGCAAAGCCCGGCGAGCCGATGATGTTGTAGTGGGCCGCGCTGGTGGTGCCGCCGAAAGGATCGAATGACGTGGTGCTTTCCTTGAGCGGCATGTCCCAGTTGCCGTACATCGCGGTGCCGGCGTCGGGATGGGCGAGGGCCACACCGGTGTTGCGCAGCTCCTGCCGGTGTGTCCAGTCCGGCGTGGCGTCGACGCCGGCGGCGCCCGCGCTCAGCGACAGGCCCAGCTCCAGCTGCCACAGCGCTTTCCACTGCTCGTAAATGGGGATGCCGCCGCGTGCGCCTACATACGACACGTTGTCGCGCGCGCGCCAGAAGCCCGACATGTTGCGCCCGTTGGGCGTGGCGAGTTTGCTCTGGTCGGCGGGCGCCGCGGGCGTCGCGCCCGAGCGGCTCACATATTCGGGGATGATGCCCAGCGAGCCGTACAGCAGCATGCCGTCTTCGGCTTCCTCGAAATCCTCGCCCCGGCTGCTGCCGCTGGAGGCCAGGCCGGTGAAGGCCTGCGGCGAACCCGAGACGGACAGCCACAGGCGGCGCGCGCTTTTCGGCTCGCTGGTGGGGTTGACGCCGGGCGAGAACGCGAGGCTCGCGTTGAACACCAGATCCTTGTTGTAGACGTTCAGGCCGACGCCGTAGCCATAGCGGCTCGCGCGGTTTTCGCTGTTGTCCCAGGGCTTCTTGTTGATGGTGACACGCCCCGCGTCGGCGAACAGCGCGCCTTCCACGACGGAGTTGCCGACCACACCCAGGGTCTTGCGCAGCTCCAGGCGCGCCAGCATGCCCTGGTCGCCCGCGGCTTCGCCGGTCGGGTAGGCGCGCACGCCATTGGAGCCGCCCAGGCTCATTTTTTCCGACGCGTCCAGGTTCTTGTCGGCGTACTGCGCGCTGACCGAGCCCAGCAGGGAGAAGCCGCCGCCCAGCGGCTGCTGGCGGCTGAACGACAGGTTGAGCTTTTTGTAGTCGCCGGCCGCGTTCGCCGTGAAACGGTCCAGCGCGGCATCGTTGGGCGTTTCCTTTTTCAGGTGGCCCATGCCCAGGCGCGCACTCCAGCTGTTGCCGGCCGCCGCGCCCGTCCATTCGTCACGCCAGTCGCCGGACAGGCCGGCGCTCAGCACCTGGGCGGACTTGTCGACGGTGGTGCCGCTGGTGGTGTCCTGGAAATGCCGGTATTCCGCCGCCACCGACAGGTTGACGTTGGCGCGCCGGCTGCGCAGCAGCGCGGCGTTCAGGAACAGGGTGCTGACGCGGGCTTCACCGTTGGCTTGCACCTCTTTGAGGTTTTTGCCGATGTTGTATTGCAGACCCGCGAAGTTCGCGCCCACCGTCAGGCCGGTCGTGCCCAGGGGCTGCTGGTAACCGATGCCGGCGATGCGCAGGCCTTCAAAGGTCTGCTGCGTGTTCAGGCTGAAGCTTTCGCCCATGCCCAGCGCGTCGTTGAGGTTCAGGCTGACGGACAGCCGGTTCGCGCCGGTGTAATAGCTGCCGCCGTTGTCTATGCTCACGCGCGAGGTGATCGCGCTCATCTCGCTGAGCTTGACGATGATGTCGGTGGCGCCCGGCTGCGCCGATGGGCGCAGCACCGCCTTGACCGACACGCCGGTGATGTCGGACAGCCGCAGCAGCGTGTTTTCCAGGTCGAGCTCCTGGATCACCTCGCCCGGCCGCAGCCCCGCGAGATGGCGGTCTATCAGGTCCCGGTCCAGGCGCACGCTGGCGTCGGGCTCGGCCGTCACCCGGCCGATGACGCCTTCACGGATGCCGAGGGCGACCACGCCGCCCTGTATTTCCTGCGCGGGCAGGTAGGCGCGCGCCACCAGGTAGCCCTGGGCGCGGTAGTAGGCCGTGATTTTGGCGGCGGCTTTGCCCAGCCCGGCGAAGTCCAGCTCACGGCCGACAAACTCCTGCAACTGCTCCTGCAGCATGGAGGCCGGCAAGGAGCGGTTGCCGCTGAGCACAAAGCCCGTGACCTGGATGCCCGGCCCGCCGGCGGGCAAGCCCTGGCCCTCATCGCTGCCCTCCGTCTCTTTCTCAATGCGCGCGGGGCGCTGCACCGCCGCCGGCGCGCCGGCGCTTTCCGTGGGCGAGAGCTGCTGGCGGTTGGCGTCAAACAGGGTGCCGGCGCTGGGCGGGGTTTGCGCATGGGCGGTGAAAGGCGCGGCGGCCAGCATCGCGCAGATTTGCGATGCGAGGATTTTTCGCCGGGGTGCGGCAAGGCGTGAGAATTCCATCATGGTGTTCGTCTTCTGTCTTGTTGTTGTGTTTGCGCCTAATTGCCGGTGGCCGGGAAAATTTTTCCGGCGACGTCGCGCGATTCAAAAATGTCGGCAGCCTCGTGGCCCGCTTTCGGCACGACCATGACCTCGCGCGTCACGGGTGTCTGCCACTTCCGGGCCAGAAACTGTTCGTAGCGCATGTAATTCCTGTGCCGGTCCAGCCGGTCCGTGCCCTGCATGGCGGCGCCGCAGGATTTGTCGAGCGACTCGTAGGCGGGGTCGTTGTCCTCCGCGCCCACCAGGTAGAGGACGTTGCGCGCCGCATAACGCTTGAACAGCTGTTCGCCGTCCAGGCCCTGGCCGTAGGGAACCATGTTGGCCAGGCCATAGCGGAAGTTGTTGTAGCCGGGGCACAGGACGCTGGTCACCGGCTTGAAGTCCCCGCCGTCGGGACGGCTGGGGTCCAGGTACAGGTAGGAAGACGGGCTGGAGACCACGTAGCGCACGCGGATGCCCGCCTTGCGCAGTGCCTCTTCGCTGTTGTTCAGCACGGCATAACGCTGCATCAGCTGCCCGCCGGCCGAGTGGCCTATGAAGACGATTTCCTTGAGCAGGGGGAAACGCTTGCCCGTGCTCAGGTAGCGGGCGATGTCGTCCAGCACGCCGCAGGAATTGATGGCTTCCTTGCCGCGGGAGTCCTGGCACTGCATCCAGTTGCCGCCGCGCCAGAGCGGAATCTTGCCGTCCGGCGACGGGTCCGACGCCGTCAGGAAATGGGGCACCAGCAAAAGGGTGCTGGATGCGTCGAGTTGCGCGGCCTTGAGCAGGCCCTGGCCCACGCCAAAGTAGCGGTCGGCATCGCGCTGCACACCATGCACAAAAATGACCGCGCGGCGGATGCCGGCGTCCGGCCGGTGCATGTCGATGTTGGAGTAGACGGCAAAGGGATAAGCGGCGCCCGCCGTTTCCAGGTCAATCACCTGCTCGCGGGGCTGTTCGCCTGCGGCTTTTTCCGCCGCGGCAAAAAGACGCGCACAAAAAAGCGCCAAGCCTATTGCCACGAGAACTTGTAACCATCTATTACTGATGCACGTCATAGCTGATCCCATCTTGTCGAAATTCGAATCAGAAAGGCTTGACGCGTCGTGTACGAATGCCCGGTTTCCGGGTATATGCAACACAAATGGATTACAAATCCAGCGTTCCTTCGCGACCTTCTGTTCGGCTACGGAAGAGGCGGTTTGTAACAACCTGCTAATCCCGGCGCCGTTTTTCGCGATTCTAGGAACGCATTTGCAGCATGTAAAATATCTTGATTCTGGTTATTTGATACTTTTAAAGTATTCAATGAAGCGAATTCCGCAGCCCGGGCCGCTAAAAATTCGTCCCCGCTCAGGGGACGGCTTAAGGGTCGACCCAAAAAATGAGCACTTTCGTGTTCCTTTTTATTGCCTTCAGGTTTTCCTGCCCCTTCATTTCGTGAGATAGAAAACCTCGTGGGCCTCCCAGGGCATGGGGATTTCCCACCGGTGCAGCATGCGCGCCAGGTCTTTATTGGTGAGGGTCGTATCGCGCTTGCTGTTACGCGAAAACACCACCGACTCAGCGGCCTCCAGGTAGACAAGTTTGACGCGCGCGTTGTAGGCGTACAGCAGGTCCAGGGTCCTGGTCCGCATCTCCAGCGACAGGTGCGTGGCATTCCAGACGAACGGCGACCGTCTCCGCAGCAGGTCCTTGGCCTTGTCCACCGCGTAGTGCGCGGCCTTTCCGTCGTTCTGCCCATGCTTCAGGCCGAGGTCCGACTTCGCGTCATCGAAAGACACGACTGGCAGTTCGCCGGCGTTGTTGCGCACCCAGGTGTCTTTGCCTGACGCCGGCATGCCACACATCACAAGGACTTCACTGCCCTCCTCTCTGTGAAGGGGGAAGCTGGGGTCGATCTCCTTTCCCCTGGCGTACAGCAGCCGCGTGTGCGCGTCCGCCGCTTCCCAGGGGCGATCCCAACACCCCTGCTCGCGCGCCAGCTCCTCGAAAAGCTCAATGTCGGCAAGATGGCTTGCCTGGTCTTGGCAAATGCGGCCGCGCATATCAGCGCGAGCCATGCAGGTGAGTTCGGAGACATCGAGTTCCCAGGACAGCCGCCTCACGATGAACTCGGGAGTCTCCGCGCGCCGGCTGTCAAACGCCCAGAATGGCAACTGGTGAACACCGATGATGCGGCAGGCGGCCTCACGAAGCTCGAATGGCATCCCTGCCTTCCACAGCAGGATCCGCGCGTCGACGGCGCCTCGTTTGGAATGGCCGGGCTGGCCGATGGCGCCCGTCACCGGATCGATGACCGTGGTGTCCGGCTTCGCGATGTCATGCAGCAGCGCGGCAATAAACATCACCTGCCGGCGGGGCTCTGCCGCGTTCTGCCACGCAGGATCAGACAGCAACGCGTCAAGAACAAGCCGGGTATGAATTCCAACGTTGCCTTCGGCGTGGTGGCGTGCGTCCTGCGGGGTGCGCTCGAGTGCAAAAAGCCCCGGGATCAGCTCGCAGAGCAGTTGCCAGTCGTAGGTGCTGCCCGGCTCGGGGATCAGCGCTTTCAAGTCTTTCCAATTCATGATTTTTCTCCTTTAGGCACAGCGCCTGGATTCAGCGCCAGCGCGCCAATCACATCGCGAATGCATTCAGTCACTCGCGACCAATAAATCCGTCACGTCCGGCGGTTCACGGCATCGTCTCCACGAAAGCCTTGGGATCGAACTCGCGCAGCTCTTCAAGGGACGTGATGGTCTTCAGCCCGAGCTGTTCCCAGCCGACCGTTGGCACCGGTGCATAGAGATCGGCGCCTTCCGCCAGCAAGTTCGGAAACATCGGCCTTGCAAGATGATGCGAGCCCGAATCGAGAATGGTCTGGGTGAAACCTCGCCTCACAAACTTGTAGCGAGCTTCAACAAAATCATCGTTCTCTACCTTCAGGTACAGGCCTTCGGACTCGTCCTGCTGGTTGGTCTGCTTCCATGTCAACTCGAGAGGCAGCCCTTCGCGCAACACCTGCCGCTCGAAGTTCGTCCGCCAGTCGCGGCTCTTCGCCAGCGACCTGTAGATCAGCTTTCTCAGCTGCTTGAGGTCCGCAGGCATCACGCCGGCGTAAAGCACCGGCACCGATACGACGGGCTGTCCCTGGAGCATTTCATGCCGGCGCTTCGTCGACAGGAATTTTCCGGAATGCCGATCCAGCAGATCGAACTCAAGTGGCATGTGCGGCAGCCTGTCATACCAAACAGAGTGCTTGGCATACATGGCTTCACCGTACAGCACCCAGCGGTCTTCAAGCGTAGACAGCAGTGCATCGGCATGGGCATGCGCCCATGGTTTGAGCCAGTTGAACTGGCGCTCACTCCAGCCTCCCACCAGATAGTGGCCGCGAGACTGCAGGAGCAGTTCGCCGCCTTCGCTGAATGAAATGCCGCAGTTCGCCGCGTCCATTTTTTCCTCGATGACAATTTTCCTTCCAGCCAAGGCTGCAAGCGGGATCTGGTCCGATCCGTCGTCGCCCTCTTGAAGGCGCGACCCCTCAAGGTGCGCTGTACGTGGGTACTTCGCCAATTCAAGCGATTGAATGTGTTCCATGGTCGTCTCCATGCGGCAGGCAGCCGGCAACGCATTCATATGCGAGCAGGAACGGTAAAGCCGCGGTTCAGTGATAAGAACCGACGATGGGAATGAGGAAAGGACGCTGGTGCGTCTCGGCCGGTCATGGCGCCAAAGCGCCGTGATGCTCAGTGTGTCTCGCCCGGATCGCGAACCGTTTCAACTTCCACAGGTGCATGGCGTGCCTTGTGGAACGGTGAGGGTTCGCGTCTGGTAAAGACGCGGTCGTCGGTTAGGCGGTGACGGTTGCGCGGGACACGGTGAGCTCCAGGCCTCGGAGGGCGTAGGTGAATGAGGCCGTGATGATAGCTGCTGCCGGAAAGAAGCAAACGATGATCGCGCAGTGTGTGTCTAACTCGCCACAAAGGCCAAACAGGTATGGTGCGGCTGGCGGGGATCGAACCCACGACCCTTGGCTTCGGAGGCCGCTCGCTGCACCGGTGTGTATTTATGAATCAACGATTTACGGGCGCCCACATCCCATTACGTCGCAGTGTTGTGCCTATGAGCGCAGTCTGCAGTCACGCAAGAGTCACGCGATTTAAAGGCCATGGCCTCTCATCTCATTTATCGCGCCGCACATCATGGCGTAAGGCTGGGCGATGCCCCAGATTCAATACAGGTCATAACATCCTCCATGACATCGTCTGTTGCCGGCTGATTCTTTAAAAGTGACAATAACAAGCTGTGTCCCGCCCCCTTCACTACATGCAATTTCTTCCAGCAAGAAGCGGATGCGGAACTGATCAGGCGCTGCGGAATTTCGAAAGGGATGACATCGTCAAGTTCAGCCGCAATGACGAGAAGGCTCCCCGAAAACTTTGCAATTTGCTTCCAGGCGTCCGTGGTTTCCCAACTGCGGTGCTGACGGATGATCGACGAAAATGCGGGGCCAAATGGCACTCGGTATGCCTCCGGTGCGTAAACCGCCGGCACAATGAGGATAAGCGAATTTACCCTGTGCGTCTGCGTAAGATCTATAGCGCAATACCCGCCCATGCTTGCGCCAATTAGAGTCAACGGCTTATTCATATCACGCGCCTGAAGTACAGCTTCTGCTTGATGGGTTCGGCTAATTAGGGAAGATTGCTCGAGCAAGCCTCCAGTCTCGCCATGTCCTATGCAGTCAAAGGCGACAGAACCAAGCCCCTTTTGGTGCAGAGACGAGCGCAGGGCAGAGTATCGAGACCGATCGGCCTTGCCCGCTCCGTGGATGCACAGAATGTCATTGGTAGAAGATTGCCCGGCACAGACGTCTCCTTTGAGAAGATGCTGCTGATATCTGGTTGCGAATGCCTGAAGATTTGTCATCAACGAATCTTATATATTGGCGAGATCGGCCCCTGCTGGAGGGCGCCGACGGAATCATCGTGTCCAACCACAGGGGCAGACCACCCGTAGCGCGGCTCAGGCCTTGCGCGCGCTGACCTCCGTCTAGACGGTGCCGGCTGCCTGCCCGTGATGGTCGATGGTGGCGGGCTTCACTACCGTTTTGAACTGCGCCAATCCAGCCGTCAATCCCAAATTCGATGCAACCCCAAGGTGCTTGAGCAGACCCGTCTTTCGTAGGTAGGCTCAGTCTCATCTGATCGCAGGTACTTTTCACTGGGTTTGGTCGCGAGGCTGGTGGACGCCGCCAACCGCGTCCAGCACACCGTCGATCGCACCACGCTACTGCGGGCGGTCAATGGCTGAAAAAGGTGAAAGTCACGCAGACAGTCACGCAGGAAGAAGAAAAGGCCACCGCGCTCTAACGTGATGGCCCCAATGTAAATGGCTGGTGCGGCTGGCGGGGATCGAACCCACGACCCTTGGCTTCGGAGGCCAATACTCTATCCACTGAGCTACAGCCGCAACGCTGGAAACGGTTTGCGCCGGAATTCGCGGCCGGGAGGCGCGGAATCAGGGCGATTTGCATTGCGCAAGCGGCTCACGCCGCGCAACGTGCCCGATTCTACCAGCCGGCCGCGGCGCCCCTTTGGCCCCGCAAGGCCCCAGTTATAATGTGAGGTTGCTGAGCAAGCGCTGCACAGGCGCGCCCCACCAATACGCGATAGCCCCCGATTTTTAGTTTTTTGAGGACGCCATGAGCGCAAACGACCACACCACGGCCCACGAAGAAGCCCACACTGGCCCGATCAAGACGCCCCAGCAATTGCTGGCAGCGGTTTTTTTCTCTTTTGTCGTCCCCGTTTTCGCCATCATCGGCCTGGTTTATTACGTCGCCTCGGCCAACAAGCCTGCCGCCGGCGCCGACGAAGATGCCAAGTCCGTCGCCCAGCGCATCCAGAAAATCGGTTCGGTTGAAATCCGCGATGCGAACCGCCCGCTCAAATCCGGCGAAGAAGTCTACAAAGCCCAGTGCGTGACCTGCCACGGCACCGGCGCCGCCGGCGCACCGAAGTTCGGCGACGCGGGCGCCTGGGCCCCACGCATCAAGACCGGCTTCGATGCCCTCTGGCATTCGGCCCTCAAGGGCAAGGGCGCCATGGGCGCGCAAGGCGGCGGCGACTTTGAAGATGTCGAAGTCGGCCGTGCCGTGGTCTATATGACGGCAGCCGCCGGCGGCAAGTTCGCCGAGCCCGCAGCACCTGCCGCCGCGGCATCGGCTCCGGCCGCCGCAGCGACGGCCGCCGCTCCGCCAGCAGACGTCGTAGCTGCCTTGGCCGCCGCCAACAAGGGCGCCGCACCTGCTGCAGCGCCGGCCACCGCCGCTGGCGCCGTCCCCGCGCTGTACGGCCAGGTGTGCGCTGCCTGCCACGTGGCCGGTGTGGCCAACGCCCCCAAATTGGGCGACAAGGCCGCCTGGGCCCCGCGTGTGGCCGCCGGCGTCGATGCACTGACCGCCAGCGCCATCAAGGGCAAGGGCGCGATGCCTCCCAAGGGCGGCTCCGCAGCTCCCGACAGCGAGATCAAGGCCGTGGTGCAGTACATGGTCAACGCCGCCAAATAAGCAGCTCGCCTCCTCCACAAAAAAGCCGGTCGTTGACCGGCTTTTTTGTTGCCGCCCGCACATGTCAAACGGCGGCGGGCTGCTGCTTTTCGTTCAGGGCCTGCGGGCTGCGCGCATAGGCAAAGCGCGCCGGCAAATCCCGGGCAGGATATTCCTCAGGCACCCACAGGCCCTGCTCCACCGCGTCGGCGGCATGCGTCATGTCCTGGGTGTGGACCAAGCCGAAGCCCAAGTCGGTTTCGAGGTAGACGCGGCCCACCTCATCGACGATGCAGCGCTGGGTGCGCGCGGACGCGCCGGTGTGCGCGGCGACCGCGAACGTGGGCGCCGGGCCGACGCGCCAGACCAGCGGCGTGGCTTCGAGTTCCACATACACGCGCTGCGGGCCGTTCTGGAAGAACCAGCGCCCGGCGGCATCGCTCTCGTAGTTGCGCTGGATGAAGTCGATCAGCTTATCGTGCTTGAGCAGCGAGCCCTTGGCGGCCTGGTTGCGCGCGGGGTCGGCGCCGGGCACACCGCTGAAAGGCCCGGCGGCCTGGGCCCTGTCGTCGCGCATATACCAGTTGCCGCGCGCGTCCAGCCCGAGCCAGCCGTAGCAGTCGGGAACGTTGGGCCACTTGGCAATCGCCTGCCGAACAATGTCATCCATGGGCTTATTCTGCGCCGGACCTTATAACTGCGCCGCCAGAAAGGCGGTGACCGCATCGGGCATGGCGCGCACGTGGCCCGGAAACGGCGCGGAGGGAAAGCCCACATGGCCGCCCTGGGCCGGCTGCCACAGCGTGACATGCGGGCCGGCTTCCGCGGCCTGCGGCAGGCTGGACGCCGGCACAAAGGGATCGTTGAGCGCGTTCAGGGCCAGCGCGGGCACGGCGATCCGGTGCAGGTGCGGCTTGGCCGATGCGCGCGACCAGTAGTCGTCGGCGTCCTTGAAGCCGTGGACGGGCGCGGTGAAGACGTTGTCGAAAGCGTACAGGTCGCGCGCGGCCAGCAGCCGGTCTCGGTCGAACAGCCCGGGGTGCTGCTCGAGCTTCAGCAAGGCCTTGGGCACCATGGTCTTGAGGAACATGCGGGTGTAGACCTGGCGGTTGAAACCCCGGCCTATGGCCCAGCCGCTGGCGGCAAGGTCCAGGGGCGAGCACACGGAGGCGATGCCGGCCACGACCTGCCGGGCCTCTGCGCCCATCTCACCGGCCCAGCGCATCAGCGCGTTGCCGCCCAGGGAAATGCCGACGGCCATCACCGGCCCGGTGTGCCGGCCCACGAAGCGCCGCAGTATCCAGTCGATCTCGGCGAAATCGCCCGAGTGGTAGGCGCGCGGCGCGAGGTTGAGCTCACCCGAGCAGCCGCGAAAGTGCGGGATCGCGCAGGCCCAGCCGCGTTCGCGCGCGGCATCGGCGAGCGCTTCGGCGTAATGGCTGGCGGAGGAGCCTTCAAGGCCATGGAAAACAACCAGCAAGGGCTTTTGCGCGGAGCTTGCTTCATCAGCCGAATCACCGGTGACCAGCCAGTCGACGTCAACGAAATCTTCATCCGGCGTCGTCCACCGCTCACGGCGAAACACCGGCTGCGGCCCCAGGAAGCGGCGCGAGCGCAAGGCGGCCCAGATGGTTTGCAGGTTGCCACCCGGGAGCCACCAGGGCGCGGCATAGTTCATGGCGGGTTCCACGCGCAGGCCGGGTCAGTGAAGAACGGTGGGTGTTTCCGACACTTCCTGCATTTCGCGCGGCGTGCCGGGACTGGCATGGTGGGCCACCAGGCGCCAGCCTTGCGCCGTCTTGTGATACACGTTGGTGGCGATGACGTAGGCGTGGCGCGGGCCTTCCCCGGTCAGCACCTCGATGCGCTCAAGCACGCTGTGCACGCTGGCGCTCATGGTTTCGACCTTGCGCACCTTGATGGCCTGCGCGCGTATGGTGCCGTTGGAGAACATCGCGTCGAAGGTCGCGCGTATGGCCGCCGGCCCCACCAGCCGGGCTCCCCCCGGGTGCACGCAGACGATGTCGTCATCGTCGCCCCAGCAGGCCATGAGCTTTTCAATGTCGCCGCTTTGCAGCGCCTCGTAAAAAGCCGCTTCGATGTCATCGGCGTTGCCGGTGCTGGCGGGCGGGACTCTGGGTTTGGGCATGGAGGCGATCAAAAGGGTTCTGGCAAGGGAGGCGCCGGCGTCATTCCTGCCCGGCATTTGGTGTTGAATTTTGCGCGGGATTGCGCGCCGCAGCAAGCCAGGCCCGGACCACGTCCTGCATGTTGCCGCCGCCGAAGCGTCCGCCTCCGCTCTGGTTGGCCTGCCACAGCAATTCCGGCGCGGCCACATGGGTGCCGGGCGGCAAGACCTGAAGCGCGGCATCGACAAACTCGGCAAGCTTGGCGGGTCGCACCGGCTGCTCGGTCTGGGGAATCATGAACTTGAGGGTGGACAGCATCCAGGCCGCGACCTTCTCCAGAAAGTTCTTCCCCGCCGCGTCCTGCGCCTTGCGCGCCGAGCGCACCAGCAGCAGGCGTTCAAAACCCAGGGCGGCGACGGCCTGCTCGTCGAGGTTGGCCAGGCCGCGCTTGAGCGCATCGGGCAGGCGCCCGGTGGCATGCGGCACCACCACGACCAGGGTCTGCACGCCGCAGCGCTTGAACCACTGCGCCAGCGCGGGCAACTCTGAAGGCGCCGGCGTCCAGAGCGTGCGCTCACGTCCGTAGTACATGCGTGGCGGCTCGAACATGACCAGCCCGGTATGCGCCGGCAGCGGCCTGGCGGCCCATTGTTCTATCGGCAAGGGCGCACCCGTGAGCGCAATGCCGACGCCGGACAGCCCGGTTGCCATGGCTTCGGTGGCCAGCACTTCGGTGTGCGCATAGCGGCCGCTGCCGGCCAGGCGGCGCAGCACCTCGTTGCCCAGCACACCGGTGGCACCGGCCACCAGCAGGCGCGGCTTGCCGGGGGCGACAACCGCGGGGCGCATCGCGGATTGCAGGGCCTGCAGTGGGCCGCCAGTGGCGGAAGGCGGGGGAGGAAAGGACATTCGACTATGTTAGTGTTGCGGCTTGCATTTTCGGAGGCACCGACATGACGATATCCCGCTTTTTGACATTCACTTTCGCGGCCCTGCTGGGCCTGCTGCTCACGGGCTGCGGCTACAACGACTTCCAGCGCCTGGATGAGCAGAGCAAGTCGGCCTGGTCCGAAGTGCTGAACCAGTACCAGCGCCGCGCCGACCTGGTGCCCAACATCGTCGCCACGGTCAAGGGTGAAGCCCAGTTTGAGCAGGACACGTTGACGAAAGTGGTGGAAGCGCGCGCCAAGGCAACCTCCATCCAGGTGACGCCCGAAACCCTGAACGACCCGGCCGCCTTCCGCAAATTCCAGGCGGCGCAGGGTGAACTCGGCGGCGCGCTGAGCCGCCTCATGGTGGTCAGCGAGCGCTACCCCGACCTCAAGGCCAACCAGGGATTCCGCGACCTGCGCGTGCAGCTCGAAGGCACCGAGAATCGCATCACCGTGGCGCGCAACCGCTACATCCAGACCGTGCAGGAATACAACGTGCTCGCGCGCAGCTTTCCGAGCAACCTGACTGCCATGGTCTTCAGCTACCAGGTCAAGCCCAACTTCTCGGTGCAGAACGAGGCGCAGATCTCCACGCCGCCGGTGGTGGACTTCAACAAGAAATAAAGCGCAGCGGACCCGGCCGTGCAGCGACCCGCGCTACTCCTTCACCGCGGCGCCCTGCTGGTGCTGGGCCTGCTGCTGGCCGCCTGGCTGCCGCTGGCGGCCTGGGCGCAAGGCGGCGTGCAGGCGGTGCCGGCGCTGACGGCCCATGTCATGGACAGCACCGGCACGCTGGATGCCGCGCAGCGCGAGGCGCTCGAGGCCAAGCTCACGGCGTTTGAACAAAGCCGGGGCGCCCAGGTCGTGTTCCTCATCGTGCCCACGACCCAGCCGGAAGACATCGCCGCCTACGCGCAGCGCGTGGGCGGCAGCTGGAAGATAGGCCGCAAGGGCGTCGGCGACGGCCTCCTGCTGGTAGTGGCCAAGAACGACCGCAAGGTGTGGATCGAAACCACCAAGGCGCTGGAAGGCGCGATCCCCGACCTGGCGGCGCGCCGGGTGATAGAAAGCGCCATCACGCCGCGCTTCAAGCAGGACGACTTCGCCGGCGGGCTGAATGCCGCGGCCGACCAGCTCATCGCGCTGATCAGCGGCGAGAACCTGCCCGCGCCCGAACACCGCAGCGGCAGCACCAACGACGGCTTCGAATGGACCGACCTGGCCGTCTTCCTGTTTTTTGCCGTGCCGATTGCCGGGCGGATTGCGGCTATGGTCCTGGGGCGCAAGTTCGGCTCGCTGGCCACCGGCGGCGTGGTCGGTGTGCTGGCCTGGATTTTCACCAGCAGCCTGATCGTGGCCGGCCTTGCCGTCCTGGTGGGCACGGTGTTCGCGCTGGTCGCCAGCCTGGGCGCGCTGGGCAGCGGCGGGCGCTCCTCAGGCGGCTGGATCAGCGGTGGCCTGGGCAGCGGCGGTGGCGGCTGGAGCGGCGGCGGCAGCAGCAGTGATGGCGGCGGCTTCAGCAGCGGCGGTGGTGGTGATTTTGGCGGCGGCGGCGCCTCGGGAGACTGGTAGGCACATGCTCAACAAACTCAAGACTATCCTCAAGCATCTCTGGCTCGATGCGTCGGACGCCAGGCGCGCCATTCCGCCCGACATGCTGGAACGGCTCACGCGGCGCGTGGCGGCCAGCGAGCAGCGTCACAGCGGCGAGATCCGTATCTGCGTGGAAGCTTCGCTGCCCCTGAGCTATCTGCGGCGGCTGGGCAAACAGCTTTCCATCCCCACACTCACGCGCCAGCGCGCGGTGACGATGTTCGGCAAGCTGCGGGTCTGGGATACCGAATACAACAACGGCGTGCTGATTTACGTGCTGCTGGCCGAGCGTGCGATCGAGATCGTGGCCGACCGCGGCGTGGCGCGGCAGGTGAGCCCGGACCAGTGGCAGGCCATGGTGACCCGCATGGCGGCCGCCTTCCGCGAGCAGCGTTATGAAGACGGACTGACGCAGGCGCTGGCGGAGACTTCGGCGGTGCTGGTCGAACACTTCGCGGTGGATGCCGGCAGCCCGGAGGCGAACACCAATGAGTTGCCCGATACGCCGCTGCTGCAATAAGAACGGCTCAGGGCGACAGCAGGACGCCCAGTACAAATAGGGCCGTCAGCACGACCAGCACACGCCGCACCCAGGTCATGCGCGAACGCTTTCCCCTGCGGTGCGGTGAAAGCTCATCCCCCCATGTCAGACTGTCCAGCGTGCTGTTCATAGCCTCACCTCGTTGCTTCGGTTGAAATCCTGTGCCAACGATAAGGCGGGGGTATGCCGGCTGGCTGTCATTTAGCGTGTCGAGTTGTTATTTGCGGCATTTGCGCAACAACATGAGCGCTAAAGGCCTACCGGCCGCGTGTCACCCGGCGTGTCACCCAGAAAAAAAGCCCCTGGCTTTCGGCAGGGGCTTGATGCGATCCGGCGGAACCGGAGGCGTGTGTATTACTTCTTCTGGCGATACTTGCGCAAGGCGGCGATCTGCGCGGCCATGACGGCGAGTTCAGACTGGGCCATGGCGATGTCGATGTCGCTCTTGGCGTTCTTCAGCGCTTCCTCGGCGGCCGCGCGGGCTTCGCTGGCCTTGGTCTCGTCCAGGTCCTTGCCGCGGATGGCGGTGTCGCTCAACACCGTCACGCAGTTGGGCTGCACTTCGAGCAGGCCGCCGGCCACGAAGACAAACTCTTCCGTGCCGTCGGCTTTTTCAATGCGCACGGCGCCCGGCTTGATGCGGGTGATCAGCGGCGTGTGGCGCGGGTAAATGCCCAGCTCGCCGGCTTCGCCAGGCAATGCCACGAACTTGGCTTCGCCCGAGAAGATGGACTCTTCCGCGGATACGACGTCGACGTGAATGGTGGTTGACATAAGCGATCCTTAGTGAAAAAAGTTTTAGGGCGGGAGCCTTAGACCTTCTTCGCCTTTTCGAATGCCTCATCAATCGTGCCGACCATGTAGAAGGCTTGTTCCGGCAGGTGATCGCACTCGCCGGACACAATCATCTTGAAGCCGCGAATCGTTTCAGCCAAGCTGACGTACTTGCCGGGCGAACCCGTGAACACTTCAGCGACGTGGAAAGGCTGCGACAGGAAACGCTGGATCTTGCGGGCGCGGGCCACGGCCAGCTTGTCTTCAGGGGCCAGTTCGTCCATGCCCAAAATCGCGATGATGTCGCGCAGTTCCTTGTAGCGCTGCAGCGTGCCTTGCACGGCGCGGGCCGTCGCGTAGTGGTCTTCACCGACGACGTTCGGGTCCAGCTGGCGGCTGGTGGAGTCCAGCGGGTCGACCGCAGGGTAGATACCCAGCGAGGCGATGTCACGGCTCAGCACCACGGTGGAGTCCAGGTGGGCGAAGGTGGTGGCGGGCGACGGGTCGGTCAAGTCATCGGCAGGAACGTAAACGGCCTGGATCGAAGTGATGGAGCCGACCTTGGTGGAGGTAATACGCTCTTGCAGGCGGCCCATTTCTTCGGCCAGCGTAGGCTGGTAACCCACAGCGGAAGGCATACGGCCCAGCAGCGCGGACACTTCGGTGCCGGCCAGGGTGTAGCGGTAGATGTTGTCCACGAAGAACAGCACGTCGCGGCCTTCGTCACGGAAGGATTCGGCGATCGTCAGGCCGGTCAGCGCGACGCGCAGGCGGTTTCCTGGGGGCTCGTTCATCTGGCCGTAGACCATGGCCACTTTGGATTCGCCGAGGTTCTCGAGGTTCACGACGCCGGAGTCGGCCATCTCGTGGTAGAAGTCATTGCCTTCGCGGGTACGTTCACCCACACCGGCGAACACGGACAGGCCCGAGTGCGCCTTGGCGATGTTGTTGATCAGTTCCATCATGTTCACGGTCTTGCCGACGCCGGCGCCGCCGAACAGGCCCACCTTGCCGCCCTTGGCGAACGGGCAAACCAGGTCGATCACCTTGATGCCGGTTTCCAGCAGTTCCTGCGATGGCGAGAGTTCGTCATAAGCAGGCGCCTTGCGGTGGATGGGAGCCGTCAGGGTCTGGTCGACCGGGCCGCGCTCGTCGATGGGCGCGCCCAGCACGTCCATGATGCGGCCCAGCGTGGCCTTGCCCACGGGAACCGTGATGTTGGCACCGGTGTTGTACACCATGTTGCCGCGGCGCAGGCCGTCGGAGGTGCCCAGCGCGATGGTGCGCACGATGCCGTCGCCCAGCTGCTGCTGGACTTCCAGCGTCAGCGCGGAGCCTTCCATTTTCAGCGCGTCATAGATCTTGGGCATCTGGTCGCGCGCGAATTCCACGTCAACCACCGCACCGATACATTGAACGATTTTGCCTTGAGCTTGTGAAGCGTTATTCATATTGAAACTCCGTTATCAGATTTTTGACTCATTCCACCGAGATGGAAGGATCGACTACTGCGGCCACATGGCGCGCAAACGTCTCATACATTTGCGCATTGCGCGCGGCGGTTCCCATGCTTCCCCAGCTCGCAAGGCGGAACGTCACGTTGATCTGGCTGCTCTTGAGGATTTTGCCGGCCGCGTCCTTGACGATGACATCAGCCACCACAAAGTCATTGCCGGCGAACACGCCGGCGAAGTAGACGGCCGCGCCATTGCGCACGCGCAGGTCAGTCACATTCACATCGAGGGTCTGCGTCGAGCCGGGCAGCAACAGCTTGCGCTTGGTCAGATCACCCGTGATTGCCGATTGCAACTGGTCTTCCTTGAAGCCCGGATTGTCCCGCATGCGGATGCGTGCGGCGTCCGAGATCTTCATGCTCAGGCCAGAGACATTGGCCGCCGCCGAAGCGTTGCTGCTGAGTGTCTGCGTCTTCGACGTGACACCGCAACCGGCAAGCGCCAGAACGGAAGCCAGGATAGCTGTGAGAATGATTTTCATGTGAATCAAACCGCAGCAGCACCGGCAACGATTTCCGAAAGTTCTTTCGTGATCGCCGCTTGACGCGTTTTGTTGTAAACCAGCTTGAGTTCGCCGATCACGCTGCCGGCGTTGTCGGTGGCGGCCTTCATGGCCACCATGCGGGCGGACTGCTCGGACGCCATGTTCTCGGCGACCGCCTGGTAGACCAGCGCTTCCACGTAGCGGACCAGCAGGTCGTCGATCACGGTCTGCGCGTCAGGCTCGTAGATGTAGTCCCAGCCGTGCTGGTCCTTGTCGGCCTGCAGATGCGCCGCCGTCAGCGGCAGCAGCTGCTCGACCACCGGTTCCTGGCGCATGGTGTTGATGAACTTGGTGTAGCACAGGTACACCGCGTTGATCTTGCCTTCGCTGTACGCGTCGAGCAGCACCTTGACGGGGCCAATCAGTTTTTCCAGATGCGGCTTGTCGCCGAGCTGGGTCGCGTGCGACACCACCTTGGCGCCGACGCGGTTGAGAAAGCCGAGGCCCTTGTTGCCGATGGCGACTGCCTTGGCATCATGGCCGGCGGCCTGCACTTCCTTGAGCTTGGCCGTCACGGCGCGCAGCACGTTGGTGTTCATGCCGCCGCACAGGCCCTTGTCGGTCGTCACCACGATGAACCCGGTGGCCTTGGCGTCGTTGGACTCCATGAACGCGTGGGTGTACTCGGGGTTGGCCTGACTCAGGTTGGCCGTGATGTTGCGGATCTTGTCGCTGTAAGGACGGGCCGCGCGCATCCGCTCCTGCGCCTTGCGCATCTTGGAGGCGGCCACCATTTCCATGGCCTTGGTGATCTTCTTGGTGTTTTCCACCGATTTGATCTTGCCGCGTATTTCCTTGCCTGCTGCCATATGGATTCCTAAGGGGTTCCTGAGGGTTGCTTAATTACTTGCTTGACGATGAGTCAGGCGAGATCAGGCAAACGACTTCTTGAACTCGGCCACGGCCGTGTTCAGTTCAGCCTCAGCGTCCTTGTCCATGGCCTTGTTGGCTTCGAGCTTGGCCATCAGGGCCGCGTTCTTGTCCTTGAGGTAGGCATGCAGGCCGTGCTCGAAAGCCAGGACCTTCTTGACTTCCACGTCATCCATGAAGCCCTTGTTCACGGCGAACAGCGTGGCCGCCATGTTGGAGATGGACAGAGGCGAGTACTGGGCCTGCTTGAGCAGTTCAGTCACGCGGGCGCCGCGGTCCAGCTGCTTGCGGGTGGCTTCGTCCAGGTCGGAAGCGAACTGCGCGAAGGCAGCCAGTTCACGGTACTGGGCCAGGTCGGTACGGATACCGCCGGACAGGTTCTTGATCAGCTTGGTCTGGGCTGCACCACCGACGCGCGACACCGAGATACCGGCGTTGATGGCGGGGCGGATACCGGCGTTGAACAGGCTGGTTTCCAGGAAGATCTGACCGTCAGTGATCGAGATCACGTTGGTCGGAACGAAAGCGGACACGTCGCCGGCCTGCGTTTCAATGATCGGCAGCGCGGTCAGCGAACCGGTCTTGCCTTTGACGGCACCCTTGGTGAAGTCTTCAACATACTTCTCGTTCACGCGGGCTGCGCGCTCGAGCAGGCGGCTGTGGAGATAGAACACGTCGCCGGGATAGGCTTCGCGGCCTGGCGGACGGCGCAGCAGCAGCGAAACCTGGCGGTAGGCCACGGCCTGCTTGGACAAATCGTCATACACGATCAGCGCGTCTTCACCGCGGTCGCGGAAGTATTCGCCCATGGTGCAACCGGAGTAGGCGCTGACGTACTGCATGGCGGCCGACTCGGAAGCGGAAGCCGCCACGACGATGGTGTATTCCATGGCACCGGCTTGTTCCAGCGAGCGCACCACGTTCTTGATCGAGGAAGCCTTCTGGCCGATCGCGACGTAGACGCAGGAAACGCCCTTGCCCTTCTGGTTGATGATGGCGTCGATGGCCACGGCGGTCTTGCCGGTCTGGCGGTCGCCGATGATCAGTTCGCGCTGGCCGCGGCCGACGGGCACCATGGAGTCGATGGACTTCAGGCCGGTCTGCAGGGGCTGGTCGACGGATTTACGGGCGATCACGCCGGGCGCGACCTTTTCGATCACGTCGGTGAGCTTGGCGTTGATCGGGCCCTTGCCGTCGATAGGCTGGCCCAGGGCGTTCACCACGCGGCCGAGCAGCTCGGGGCCGACAGGCACTTCCAGAATGCGGCCCGTGCACTTGACGGTGTCGCCTTCGGCGATGTGTTCGTATTCACCCAAAATCACGGAACCGACCGAGTCGCGCTCGAGGTTCAATGCCAGGCCGTAGGTGGGGGTGCCGTCGGCGGTTGCGGGGAATTCCAGCATTTCGCCCTGCATCACGTCGGACAGGCCGTGGATGCGGACGATACCGTCGGTGACGGACACCACGGTGCCCTGGTTGCGGATGTCGCTGCTGCCGGTCAGGCCTTCAATACGGCTCTTGATCAGTTCAGAAATTTCTGCGGGATTGAGTTGCATGACTCTTTCCTTCTTTCTATGTTTGTTGGCTTAAAACCTGCGGATGGCGCCTGGGCACCGGCTCAGGAGATCAGCGCCACTTTCATTTGCTCTAAACGGGCTTTGACCGAGGTGTCCAGCACCTCGTCACCCACCACGACTCGCACGCCCCCGATCAGGGCCGGCTCCAGCTCAACCTGGAGGTTGAGCTTCTTGCCAAAACGTTTTTCCAGCGTTGCCGACAGGCCGGCCAGCGCTGCGCCGTCGAGCGCGAAAGCGCTGTAGACGGTCGCATCGGACGAACCGCTCTGCGCATTTTTCAGGACACGGAACTGCGCGGCGATTTCCGGCAGGGCGCCGAGGCGGCCGTTCTCGATCACTGTGCGCAGGAAGTTTTTCGCGGCGTCCGGCAGCTTGGTTTTGGCAACGCCCGAAATCACGTCGAACGCCTGCGCCGAAGTGACGCCGGGGTTGCCGGCGAACTGCTGCAACTGCGCATTGGCAGCGATGGCGGCCAGCTCGTCGAGCCAGACGGCGGTGCCGCCCAGGTCGGAGCCGGAGGCCTTGAACAGCGCTTCAGCGTAGGGACGGGCAATGGTGGCTAGTTCTGCCATGTTGATGCTCGCTTAGAGTTCGGTCTTCAGGCGGCCCAGCAAGTCAGCATGCACACCGGCATTGACTTCCTTGCGCAGAATCTGCTCGGCGCCCTTGACGGCCAGCGCTGCCACCTGCTCGCGCAGGGCTTCGCGTGCCTTGACGGCTTGCTGCTCGGCTTCGACCTTGGCGGCGGCAATGATCTTGCTGCCTTCTTCGGTGGCCTTGGCCTTGGCCTCTTCGATCAGGGCCTGGCCCCGGCGCTCGGCTTCAGCCAGGCGCACGGCCGCTTCGTTGCGCGACTTGGCCAGCTCTTCTTCCACGCGCTTGTTGGCGACGGAGAGTTCGGATTTGGCTTTGTCGGCAGCAGCAAGGCCGTCAGCGATTTTTTGCGCGCGCGCGTCCAGGGCCGCCGCGATGGGTGGCCACACAAACTTCATCGTGAACCCGACCAAAATCAGGAACACGATCAGCTGGACAATTAGGGTACCGGTAATGCTCACTGCTCATCCTTTCCCTTGGGGCCCAGCCAAAAGCCGGCCCGAAGGAATGACATTCTTGGGACTTTGATCAATGCTTACTTGGGCAGGTTGGCGATTTGCGCCAGGAAGGGGTTGGCGGTGGCGAACCACAGCGCGATACCCGTGCCGATAATGAAAGCGGCGTCGATCAGACCGGCCAGCAGGAACATCTTGGTCTGCAGTTCGCCCATCAGCTCAGGCTGGCGTGCAGCTGCTTCGAGGTATTTGCTGCCCATGATGCCGATGCCGATACAAGCGCCGACTGCGCCCAGGCCAATGATGAGGCCGGCGGCCAGAGCGACAAAACTAATAACTTCCATGATGACTCCTTAGGACTTGGTTACGAGAGAAAAACAAAAACGAAAACGGGGGATAACTGAGTTGCTGCTTGACTAGTGGTGATCGTGCGCCTGGCCGATGTACACCAACGTCAACATCATGAACACGAAGGCTTGCAGCGTGATGATCAGGATGTGGAAAATCGCCCAGGCCGAGCCCGCGATGATGTGGCCGATGGCCAGGCCGATGCCGGTCGCCGAGAGCGACCAGGCACCGCCCATCAAGGCGATCAGCAGGAAAATCAGTTCGCCGGCATACATGTTGCCGAACAGTCGCATGCCATGGGAGACCGTCTTGGCGACGAACTCGATGACCTGCATCAGGAAGTTGAAGGGGTACAGCGCCCAGTGGTTGCCGAAGGGTGCGGTGAACAGTTCGTGAATCCAGCCGCCCACGCCCTTGATCTTGACGTTGTAGACCAGGCAGGTGATCAGCACGCCCATGGACAGGCCCATGGTGATGGAAAGGTCGGCGGTGGGCACCGAGCGCATGTAAGCGTGGTGCGCGTCATGGCCGGCAGCACCGTAGACCCAGGCCCACAGCACCGGCAGCAGGTCGACCGGCAGCAAGTCCATGGCGTTCAGCAGGAAAATCCAGACGAACACGGTCAGGGCCAGCGGCGCGACCAGCTTGCGGCTTTCGGCGTTGTGCACGATGCCCTTGGCTTGCGCGTCGACCATTTCAACGAGGATTTCAACCGCGGCCTGGAAACGGCCGGGAACGCCGGAGGTGGCCTTGCGGGCGGCTTTCCAGAGCAAGAAGCAGCCGATCACACCCAGCAAAATGGTGAAGATGGTGGAGTCGATATTGATGACGCTCAGATCGAACGGGCCAACAAGTTCCTTGTTGCGCCAGTGCGTCAGGTGGTGAACGATGTATTCACCAGCGGTTGGACCGCCATGTCCAGCAGCATTCTCAGCAGCCATTTATTGCTCGCCTCAAAGTTTATTTTTCCTGACCGCGAACAACAACGCGATCCAGGACGTTTTCATTGTCACCACCAAGCCGACCAGCATGGCCGGCCAACTCAGCATCGAAACCAGCCTTGGCGCGGCAAACAGCATTGCCACCGTCAAGGCGATCTTGACCATTTCCCACAAAAAGAATCCAGCCACCGCAGTGCCTGGATTCATAGACCACACTTTGCCGGTCAAACCGCGCGCAAAAAGCGCCGCCGGAATCACCACCGCCAGCGCCCCGTAGAGAGCCGACCAGCCGGCGGACCGCTGGCCTGTCAGGGCCCAGGCGGCACATGCCACCAGAACACCAACCGCCAACTGCCCCGCCAACACCGACCAGGGGGAAAGAAGCGGAACCGTTTCACGAAGCTTTTGGGCTTCTTCACGGGTCAGGGGCTTGAAAGCCTCCACATCCGCCTCAAACTCATTTGTAACTGCCCGGGAGACCGGGTTCGTTGCCGACTTCGCCGAATTTGTCATTTTCAAACCTACAAATTACGGGAAGGTTACAGGGGCCGTTATTAGCAAAGCCCTTGATTATACGTAGAAACCCCTGCACTCCCAGAAAAACCCCGGCTCGAGGTTGAATTAGGGGCCTTCCTCGCGTGCATCGGGGTAAACACCAAGCGGCTGGTTCACAATGGACCGACAACACGGCCCGACGGCCGGCGCCGCCCCACCCCACTGAAAGCCCCCTCATGCACGCCCTGATGAAATTCCTGCACCTCGCCGCCGCCATCGCCTGGCTGGGCGGGATTTCCTTCATGCTGTTCGCCCTGCGCCCCGCTGCCGCCGAGCAGCTCGCACCGCCGCAGCGCCTGCCCCTGATCGTGCAGGTCCTGCGGCGCTTTTTTGTGGGCGTGTGGGTTTCCATCGCGATCCTGCTGCTGACGGGCCTGGCCATGCTGCTGGCCGTCGGCATGAAAAGCGCGCCCACCGGCTGGCACCTGATGTTCGGCCTGGGCCTGTTGATGTTCGCGCTTTTCGGACACCTGTATTTCGGCCCTTTCCGCCGCCTCAAGCTGGCTGTCAGCGCCTCCGACTGGCCCGAGGGCGGACGCCGTGTCGGGCAGATCGCCACCCTGGCCATCGTCAACCTCGCACTGGGCGCGCTGGCCATCGCCGCCGTCATTTTTCTCGCGTGAAGAAGAAGCCGCGGCACAAACCCCGAAAACCCGCCGGCTGGCTGGAACGCCTGAAGGCGTCGGTGCCGACCCGCGAGGCGCTGGCCGCCCATCCCTGGCTCAGGCCGGTGGCGCACCGTGTGCTGGACCCACAGCTGTGGCGGCTGCAGCACGAAGCCGTGGCGCGCGGCGTGGCCATCGGCATCTTCTGGGCTTTTGCGCTTCCCTTCGCGCAAATCGTGGCGGCCGCGGCCCACAGCGTCTGGTGGCGCGCCAACATCCCGGTCGCGGCCGGCATCACCTTCATCACCAACCCTTTCACTGTGGGCTTCTGGCTCTGGCTGGCCTACCAGGTCGGCAGCCTGCTGCTCGATGCCCCGCCGCCGGTGCATATCTCCGAAGGCGTGGGCGTGGTCGCCTGGCTCGCCTCCTTCGGCGGGCCTGCCATACTGGGCATGGGCCTGTTCGCGGTGCTGGGTTCGACCGCCGGCTACCTGCTGGTCAAGCTGGCCTGGCGCCTGCGCGTCTGGTTCAAGCGCCGCCACCGCTAAACACCGGACAATCCGGCATTCACTTTTTCTCTTCTTCAACCTCACCATGACCACGCCTTCCCCCAGCCTTCCCGACACGCCCTGCTACCTCAACGGCGAATTCACTCCCCTGAAAGACGCCAAGATCAGCGTGATGGACCGCGGCTTCATCTTCGGCGATGGCGTGTACGAAGTGGTGCCGGCCTATGGCGGCCGGCTGTTCCGTTTCGAGCAGCACATGGCGCGCCTGGAGCGCAGCCTGGCCGAGTTGCGCATCCCCAACCCGATGACGCGCGGCGAATGGCAGGCCATGGCCCTGAAACTGATCGCGGCCCACGCGCAATCCACCGGTACGCCGGCCGAAAGCGGCAACCAGCTTGTCTACATCCAGCTCAGCCGCGGCGTCGCCATGCGCGACCACTCCATGCTGCCCGGCCTCACGCCCACCGTGTTCGCGGTGGCCAATGCCATGAAACTGCCCGGTGCGCAGCAGCGCGAGGCCGGTGTGGCCTGCGTGACGGCCAACGACTTCCGCTGGGAAAAAGCCCACATCAAAAGCACCAGCCTGCTGGGCGCGGTGTTCGCGCGCCAGATCAGCGTCGATGCCGGCGCGGTGGAAACCGTGATGTTCCGCGGCGAGCACCTGAGCGAAGCTTCTTCAAGCAACGTCTGGATCGTCAAGGACGGCAAGGTCATGGGCCCGCCCAAGGACAACCTGGTGCTTGAAGGCATACGTTTCGGCCTGATCGAGGAAATCTGCCGCGCCGCCGGCACCCCCTTCGAGCTGCGCCGCATCACGCGCGACGAAGTGCTGGCGGCCGATGAAATCCTGCTGTCTTCGGCCACCAAGGAAGTGCTGCCGGTCACCCTGCTTGATGGCCAGCCCGTGGGCCACGGCCTGGAAAAAGGCAGGCCCGGCCCCATCTATGCCAAGCTGTACGCCCAATACCAGCGTGCCAAACAGGCCTGAAAGGACCCCTTGCCATGACGACATCCCCCGATACGCCGAACAACCCGAAAATCATCGGAGTCCCCGGCTCCGAGCCTTCGCGCCAGGAGTCGCTGATTGAATACCCGTCGCAGTTCCCCATCAAGGTCATGGGCCACAAGATCGAAGGCCTGGTCGCCGCCATCACCTCGGTGGCGCACCAGTTCGACCCGGCCTTCGACGCCTCCACCATTGAATTGCGCGAAAGCAAGGGCGGCAACTACCTCGGCGTGACCATCACCGTCACGGCCACCAGCCGCGAGCAACTCGACGAGCTTTACCGCACGTTGTCGACGCATCCCATGGTCAAAGTGGTTCTCTAAACCCAACCAGCTGAACAAGACGGACAGCGCGGATGCAGGCCGAAACACGCCACCTGGGCCGGGTCGACTACCTGCCCACCTATGAAGCCATGCAAGCCTTCACGGCCGCCCGCCATCCGGTGGGCGCCGCTGAAGGGCTGCAGGACTCGTTGGCTGAACCCGACCAATTGTGGATCTGCGAGCACCCGCCGGTCTACACCCAGGGCCTGGCGGGCAAAAGCGACCACGTACTCGATCCCGGCGCCATCCCGGTGGTGCAGACCAACCGCGGCGGCCAGGTGACCTACCACGGCCCCGGCCAGGTCGTGGCCTACCCGCTCATCGACCTCAAGCGCGCCGGCTACTACGTCAAGGAATACGTCTACCGGATTGAAGAATCCGTCATCAAGACCCTGGCACATTTCGGTGTCACCGGGCACCGCGTGGCCGGCTCGCCCGGGATTTATGTGCGCCTGGACGACCCGGCCGCCCATGCCGCGCTGACCGGCCCGCTGAACCCGGCCGACCCTTTCCAGGGCCTGGGCAAGATCGCCGCGCTGGGCATCAAGGTCAGCCGGCATTGCACCTACCACGGCGTGGCGCTGAATGTCGCCATGGACCTGGAACCCTTCTCGCGCATCAACCCTTGCGGCTATGTGGGACTGCAAACCACAGACCTTTCTACAATCGGGGTATCGGCAAGCTGGCAGGAAGCCGCGGATGTGCTGGGCCGCAAGCTCGTCACCTACCTGGCGCCCTAAGGCGCAAAGCCACCTGCCGCCAACACGAAACACATTCATGAGCACACCCGACCCCCTCCAAACCACGGCCAACCCGGTGGTCCGTGAAGTCCAGGCCCTGGAAGGCTACAACCCGCTAGCCAAACAAAAGGCCGCGGCCAAGCTCTCGCGCATCCCCGTCAAGGTGGTGCAGGGCGAAATGCTCAAAAAGCCCGACTGGATACGCGTCAAGGCCGGCAGCCCGACCACGCGCTTTTACGAGATCAAGCAGATCCTGCGCGAGAACAAGCTCAACACCGTCTGCGAGGAGGCCAGCTGCCCCAACATCGGCGAATGCTTCGGCAAGGGCACGGCCACCTTCATGATCATGGGCGACAAGTGCACGCGCCGCTGCCCATTCTGCGACGTCGGCCACGGCCGCCCGGACCCGCTGGACGTTAACGAGCCGCTGAACCTGGCCAAAACCATCGCGGCCCTGAAATTGAAATACGTCGTGATCACCAGCGTGGACCGCGACGACCTGCGCGACGGCGGCAGCGGTCATTTTGTCGAATGCATCCAGAAGATCCGCGAACTCTCGCCCGCCACCACGATTGAAATCCTGGTGCCCGACTTCCGCGGCCGCGACGACCGCGCGCTCGAGATCCTGAAAGCCGCGCCGCCCGACGTGATGAACCACAACCTCGAAACCGCGCCGCGCCTCTATAAAGAAGCGCGCCCCGGCAGCGACTATGCCTTCAGCCTGAACCTGCTCAAGAAGTTCAAGGCCCTGCACCCCGATGTGCCGACCAAGAGCGGCATCATGGTGGGCCTGGGCGAGACCGACGAGGAAATCCTGCAGGTGATGCGCGATATGCGCGCTCACAACATTGACATGCTGACCATAGGCCAGTACCTCGCGCCCTCCACCAGCCATTTGCCGGTGCGCCGCTACGTGCACCCCGACACCTTCAAGATGTTCGAGGAAGAAGCCTACAAGATGGGCTTCACCCACGCCGCCGTCGGCGCCATGGTGCGCAGCAGCTACCACGCCGACCAGCAGGCCCATGCGGCCGGTGTCGCCGACAAGGCCGACGCGGCCATCGCCGCCCTCTGACCCACGGAACATGAACGCGCCGCAAGGCTCCCTGTCGCTGCGCCGCTACGGCGCCTCGCACGGCAGCCATGCGCATGGACACTTCCAGGTCCTGCTGGGCCTGGACGGTGTGCTCGAGCTGGAAGTGCAGGGGCGCGGGTGCCGCATCGCGGCCGGCCAAGGCTGCGTGATCGCGCCTGGCGAACACCATGATTTTGAATCGCGCGAAGGCAGCCGCTGCATCGTGCTGGATACCCCGCACGCCGTCTGGGCACGCTGCGCCAATGATCCGCTCAAAACGGCGCAAGCCCTGGCCCTTGGCAACTACCTTGCCTACGCCCTGGAGCAGCGCGGCAGCCTGGCGCAGCATTACGGCCCAGCCTTGCTGCTGGAGGCCTGGCAGCCGCAACCGGCATCGCCTTCACGCTACCAGCGCCCCATCAACTGGGAACGGCTCGCCGGCTGGACGCAACAGCGCCTGCATGAGCCGCTCAGCGTCGCGCAACTCGCCGCGCAGGTGTTCTTAAGCCCGACGCAATTCGCCGCGCGCTGCCGGCGCGAAACCGGCCTCAGCGTCATGCACTGGCTGCGCCGGCAACGCCTGGACCTGGCCCGGGAACTGCGCGGCCGCGGCATGAGCGTGGCCGACACCGCGCTGCACTGCGGCTACCACTCGCCCTCGGCGCTGACCGCCGCCCTCAGGCGGCAGTCACAGGCTCAATAGCGGTTGGGATTATTGGGCCGGCGGTCGTAGCGGTCGCTCACGCCGTCGCCGTCACGGTCATAGCGCGGGCCGCCGTAGCCAGGGCCGCCGCCGCGGTAATGCGGCCCATTGTCATAAGGCACGGGATAGGCCACGCAGCCCGACAAGGCCATAAAACCGATCACCGACAGCAAAAGAATGGAAAGCTTTTTCATGGGGTCTCCTCGAAGTGGGTCGAAGTGGAATGAGAGCCCTTATTTCAAGCCCGGCCCGTGCCCTCCAGGTGTCCGCCCCGCGCCTGGGAGGTGAAGCTGGTTACCGGATGTAGGCATTCGTGTAGGACACAAACCCCGTTAGGCCCCGTTTTTGCGACGGCAGACCGTGCTTGCGCGACGATGGCGGGCGCAGCGGCTTTTATGCTCACGCCATGCCTGCCAACCTCTATGCGCTGGGTGCCATCGCCCTCTGGGCCTTGCTGGCTTCGCTGGGCGTGTCACTCAAACATGTGCCGCCTTTTTTGCTCACCGGCGTCGCGCTGCTGATCGGCAGCGTGCTGGCCCTGCCCTTTGTCTTGCGAGACCGGACGCATTGGAAGATTCCCGCCACCACCCTGGCACTGGGCGTGTACGGCCTCTTCGGTTTTCACTTCCTGCTCTTCATCGCGCTGCGGCATGCGCCTGCGGTCGAGGCCAACCTCGTCAACTACCTGTGGCCGCTGTTCATGGTGGTGCTGGCGCCGCTGTTCCTGCGCGGCGTGCAGCTGCGCACGGTGCATGTGGCCGCGGCCCTGCTGGGTTTTGCCGGCGCGGTGATCGCCATCCTGGGAGCGTCCAACGGAGCGGCCACGGGCGGCTGGTCATGGGGTTACCTGCCGGCGCTGGGCTCGGCCTTGATCTGGGCCAGCTACTCGCTGCTGACAAAACGCGTCCCGGCTTTTCCCACCGCGGCCATTGGCCTGTTCGGCCTGGTGTCGGGCGGGCTCTCGCTGCTGTGCCACTGGACGCTGGAACCGGCGGCCGTGCTGTCCGCGCAGGACTGGCTGCTGCTGGCCGTGATGGGCCTGGGCCCGCTGGGCGCGGCATTTTTCCTCTGGGACAAGGCCCTCAAGCTCGGCGACGCACGGCAGATCGGCATCCTGAGCTACCTCACGCCGCTGGGCTCCACCGCGCTGCTGATGTTGGTCAGCGGCCGCGCGCTGAGCTGGAGCATAGGCTTGGCGGCCGTGATGATCATAGGCGCGGCGGTGCTGGGCACCCGCGCCCGTTAGGCCGCGCTCACACCTTCACGCGACGCGAACGCCCGGCTCCCCAGCGCCACAGCCAGCGCGACAGCAGCCAGAACCGCCGCGACCACGAAGGTGGTCCGCATGCCCGCGGCCACCGCCTCGGGGTTTGCCGCCGTGATGTCGCTGGCCGCCGAGGCGAATGCGAACACCGCGCCCATGACGGAAGCGCCGGTGACAAGCCCCAGGTTGCGCGACAAATTGAGCAGGCCGGACACAACGCCGCGCCGCTCCGGCGCGACGTCCACCATGACGGCCGTGTTGTTGGCGGCCTGGAACAGCTGGTAGCCGGGCGTCAGCACGGCGATGGCGGCAAGATAGCCCGCAAGGCCGAACAGCGCCGGCAGCACGGAAAGCGCGATGGCGCCCGCGACCACGGCAGCCAGCCCCACGACGACCATGGCGGGCGCGCCCAGGCGGTCGACCAGCCGGCCCGCCAGCACCCCGCTCAGCGCGGCGATCACCGGGCCCGCCGCCAGCACCAGCCCCACCAGCGCCGTGCCCAGCCCCAGCGCGCGCGACAGGTAGAAAGGCCCGACCACCAATGTCGCCATCATCACCGTCGAAACCAGCGCGTTCATCGCGAGGCTGGCGCTCAGCACCGGGTCGCGGAACATCGCCAAGCGGACCAGCGGCGATGCGACCCTGGCCTCGGCGAACACAAAGAGGCCGGCGCCCAGCGCGGCCGCTGACAGCAGCGCGATGTTGAGCGCCCCGAAATTGCCGCGCCCCAGGGTCACGGCCAGCGCATAAGCCGCCAGCGTCAGGGCCAGCAGCAGCGTGCCCACGGCGTCGAAACCGGCCCTGCCGAATTTATCGGCCTGGGCCGGGCGATCCGGCGGCAGGTGGCGGTAAGCGAGGAACAGCGCGAGCAGGCCCAGCGGCAGGTTGACCAAAAAGAGGGCCCGCCAGCCGAAGCCGGCGATCAGCACGCCGCCCATCGAGGGGCCCAGCGCGGTGCCCACCGCGGACATGGTGCCGAGCAGGCCCATGGCGCTGCCGGTTCTGGCTTTGGGCACCGTCTCGCCGACAAAAGCCATGGTCAGCGCCATCATGGCGGCGGCGCCCAGGCCCTGCGCCGCCCGTGCCGCGACCAGCAGCCAGAGCGTGGGCGCGACTGCGCACAGCACCGAAGCCGCCGTGAACAGGGCTATGCCGGCCAGCAGCAGGCGCCGCCGCCCGACGATGTCGCCCAGCCGCCCGGCGCCGACGATCAGGGTGGTGATGGCCAGCAGGTAGGCCAGCACGATCCACTGGACTTCCTGGAAAGAGGCGCTGAAGGCCTGCGCCAGGGTGGGCAGGCCGACATTGGCGATGCTGGTGCCCAGCGAGGACAGCAGCATGGACAGTGAAAGTCCGGACAGCGCCCAGCGTACTGAGGCTGGCATGGATGGCGGGGCGGCCTTATCGAATTTGGCAGGGATTGGCTTGGGCATGGACTGCGCTTTCTATTTCGTTGGCAACTCACGGAATGGAGTTACCCGAGGTCTCAAGCCTAAGTTTTTGCCTCACATAGCGGAAGACGCAGCATTTGCACTTTATTCGTGCATTAAACGCCATGTCACAGGCAAATGCGCTATGGTTCGGCCATGTCCACCCCCGATTTCAACCTGCTGGCCGTGCTCGACGTGCTGCTCGCCGAAGGCAGCGTGGCTGGCGCGGCCAGGCGCTTGCGGCTCAGCCCCTCGGCCATGAGCCGGGCGCTGGCCCGCCTGCGCGAGACCACCGGCGACCCGCTGCTGGTCCGGGCCGGGCGCGGCCTGGTGCCCACGCCCCGGGCGATCGAACTGCGTGAACAGGTCGGCCGGCTGGTTCAGGACGCGCAAGCGGTGCTGCGCCCCGCCGAAACACTGGATCTCACACGGCTGGTGCGCACCTTCACCCTGCGCACCCGCGAAGGGTTTGTCGAGAACTTCGGGCCGGCGCTGCTGGCCCGTGTCGGCCGCGACGCGCCCGGCGTGCGCCTGTGTTTTGTGCAGAAGCTCGACAAAGACAGCACGCCGCTGCGCGACGGCGCCGTCGACCTGGAAACCGGCGTGATCGGCAAGACCACGGCGCCGGAGCTGCGCGCGCAGGCCCTGTTCCGCGACCGTTTTATAGGCGCGGTGCGCCTGGGCCACCCGCTGGCTGAAGGCGACATCACGCCGGCCCGCTATGCGGCCGCCCGGCACATCGCCGTTTCGCGGCGCGGCCTGGGCGCGGAGCCGGTGGACGAAGCCCTGGCGCCGCTCGGGCTGCAAAGAGAGGTCGCCGCCATCGTCGGCGGTTTTTCGGCCGCGCTGGCCTTGGCCCGCGAATCCGACCTGGTCGCCAGCGTACCCGAGCGGCATACCGGCAAGCTGCGCGCCGGCATGCTGAGCTTTCCCCTGCCGGTCGCCACGCCGGAGATCACCGTGTCCCTGATGTGGCACCCGCGGCTGGATGCCGACCCGGCGCACCGTTGGCTGCGCGCCTGCGTGCGCGAGGTCTGCGCCGGGCAAGCGGCCTGAGCGCCGGGCGCTACGGCGAAGCGCCTCGCTTCAGCGCTCAGCCTTTCAACGCCACAGCACCTGCACGGCCAGCCCCGGCGCCGCGTTGCGCAGCTCCAGCTGCGTGCCGTGCGCCTGCGCCACCAGCCGGCACAGGTACATGCCCAGGCCCACACCGCCGGTGGCGCGCTGGCGCGCGCCGTCGGTGCGGAAAAAAGGCTCGGTCAGGTGCTCCAGTTGCGCCGGCTCCACGCCGGGGCCGAAGTCGCGCACTTCCAGCAGCACGCCGCCGCCCTCCGCCGCCCGCAGCGACACGCGCGGCGGGCTGGCCGCGCCGGCGCTGTAGCGCAGCGCGTTGTCCAGCAGGTTGCGCAGCAGCAGGCGCACGCGCATGCGGTCCAGCGCCAGCGGCGGCAGATCAGCCGCCAGGTCCAGTTCCACGGCCGCCGCCTGCGGCATGTCGGCCGCCACCTCGCGCGCCAGCGCGGCCAGGTCCACCGTCTCGCGCTGCAGGGCGGCGTGCGGGCTGGCCAGGCGCTCGCTTTCGAGCAGGTCGCTGATCAGGTCGCGCATCTCGCCGAGGTCGCGCAGCAGCGCCTCGCGCTCGCGCGGCGCGCTGCCCTCGCCCGCCATCGGCAGCAGCTCGGCATTGAGGCGCGCACGGGTCAGCGGCGAGCGCAGCTCGTGGCTCAGTGCCAGCAGCAGCCCGCGCTTGGCGTCCAGCATGGCCTTGATGTCGTGCGCCATGGTGTTGACGCGCGCGGCCAGGTCGCCGAGTTCGTCGCGCCGGCGCAGCGGGATGGGCGTGTCGAACACGCCGCGGCCGAAGCGCTCGGCCCCGGCGCGTATGTCGTCCAGCGGGCGCAGCAGGCGCCGCACATAGGCATAGGCGCCCACCAGCAGGCCCAGCAGCAGCGCCAGCGTGATCCAGCCGAACATCCCGTGCGAGGGAATGGTGCCGGGGCCGAAGATCACCTTGTGGCCGTCAGCCGTGCTGCGGCTGAGCCACTCGCCGGTACGGCCCTCGAAGCGATTGCGCTCGGGATGCGACTGCCAGTTCACCTGCGGCCCCTCGATGCGGATCGAGATCGGCAGCCGCGCCGCCAGCGCCTGCGCGCGGCCCAGGTCGGGCGGCGAACCCAGGTCGGCCACCAGCCTGTCCATGTAGTCGCTGACCAGCGGCCTGGCCGCGTCGCGCCAGCCGCTGGAAAACGCCCGCTGCATGCCGCTCATGAAGACCGCGCCCATGGCCAGCGCCAGCAGCAGGAACACCGTGATCAGCCGCAGCCGCAGCGAGTGCCCCCAGCGGTGGCGCCAGCGCTCGGGCCGGGATGGGCGGCAGCGCTTGGGCCGCCTCATGGCGCGCCCGCCTTGCCCACCGCCAGCGTGTAGCCGGCGTTGCGCAGCGTCTTGATGCAGTCCAGCGGCTCGAGTTTTTTGCGCAGCCGGCTCACCACGATGTCGACCGCGCGCGTGTAAAGCTCGGCCTCATGGCCGCGCAGGCGGTTCAGGATGTCGTCACGGTTGAACACCTTGCCCGGGTCGGCCGCCAACAGCGCCAGCAGTTCGAACTCGGTGCCGGTCAGCTCGACCTTCTCGCCCAGGCGCAGCACCTCGCGCGTTTCGGTATTGATCACCAGGCCCTCGAACACACGGCGCGGGCCGGCCGGCGCCACGGCGCGCTGGCGCCGCAGGATGGTCTGCACGCGCGCCACCAGCTCGCGCGGCTCAAAGGGCTTGGGCAGGTAGTCGTCGGCGCCCAGTTCCAGGCCGACCACGCGGTCCATCACGTCGCCGCGCGCCGTCAGCATGATGACCGGGATGTCGCTTTCCTTGCGAATCTCGCGGCACAACGCGAAGCCGTCCATCTCGGGCAGCATCACGTCCAGGATGGCCGCGTCGTACGTGCCGGCGCGCAGCTTGGCCAGGCCTTCGCCGGGGCGCAGCGCGCTGTCCAGCACGAAGTCGAAACGCGCGAAATAAGCGGCCAGCGGCGCGGCCAGGTGCTCGTCGTCGTCGATCAGGAGAATACGGGGCATGCGGCCATCATATGAAACTCGCGCGGCGCGCAAAGTACAGGCCCGCCAGCAGCAAGGTCACCAGGGCGAGGTGGAACACCAGGTCGGGCGCCGACTGCGGCCCTATGCCGATAAAGATGGTGAACAGGCCCACCAGCGTGCCGATCAGCGCAAAAGACTGCCCCAGCAGCGCCAGCTTGCGGGTGCGCCCAGGCATCACAAAACTGAGCCCCCAGGCCGCCAGCAGCACAGCGGCGATCACCGCCTCAGCGATGCGGGCCTGGCCGTGGGCATGGCCCCGCAGCAGCAGGCCGCTGTGCACCAGCGAGGCGGCCACCAGCAGGCCGGCCTCCAGCAACAGGAAGCCGCGCAGCATGCGCCAGGGGTGGGCCGTTTTCACCACGGGTCTTGTGGGCCCAGCCGGCCCAGATGGGTATGGCCAAAACCCGCGCTGTACTTGAGGCCGTAGCCGAGCAGGCGGTCAAAGCCGATGTGCGCGCACCAGACCAGCGCCGCCGCCAGCAACATCGGTGAAGCACCGAGCACGCCCACAGCCAGTAAACCGACGGCCCCTAAATAAGAATGCGCCGCGTTATAGGCCAACGCACCCCAGCGCGGCCCCGCGAGATAGGCCAGGAAGGACACATCGGGCAGCAGGAACAGCGCGGCGAACCAGCCCCATCCCGCGCCGAACTGGGCATAGGCCGCCACCGAAGCGGCCAGCACCACCAAGCCTTCGGCGCGCAGCAGCAGGCGCACGCCGCCGCTGGCGCTGCCGGTCCCGGCCACGGTGCTCACGCGCCGCACAGCCCGCGCCATGCGGGCGGGCGGGAAGAACAGCGCCTCAGCCATGGTGGCCCCAGCGGCGGCCGCGTTCCATGAAGTCGCGCACTTTCTGTTGCTGCTCGGGGCGCAGGTTGTCGAAGAAATCGGCTGCGGCGGCGATCACCTCGGGGCTGCCGGCCTGCAGGGCCGCGGTTTTTTCATCGATCAGTTTTTTCGCGCCCGCCTGGTCCAGCTTGTTGCCGGCGAACAGGCCGCGAACCGTGTCACGCGGCTCGGTGGCGCCGCGCAGGGCGGTGCGCTGGGCCTGCAGCTTGTCGGCCAGCACCGTGAGCTTCTGTTTTTGCGCGGCATCGAGGTCCAGCCGCGAGCCGATTTTTTCGACCATGCGGGCACGGGCTTCGGGCGAACCCATGTCGCCGTGCATGCCGCCGGGGCCGCGCTGCGCGCAGGCGCCCAGGCTGCCGATGATGAGCGCCCCGCCGAACAGGCCGAGCAGCGTTTTTTTGATGCGGTGTTTCATGAAGAGCCTTGCAGAGGTTGGAAGGTCTTCATGGTGCCCGCGCGGGACGCGAGGGTGTTTTCGCGCCGGTTGCGGGATGTTTCGCTTTGTTTCGACGGGGCGGACCCGTCTGCTCAGGATTGAAGCAAAGCGGCCGGGTCTTCGCTCGCCAAAACCTGTGCCGCCCAAGGCTGCAGCTTGGACGCATCGGCGCGCAGGATCTGCTGCTTGACCGCCAGGATCTGCGAGGGGTGCATGGAAAAGCTGCGCAGGCCCAGGCCCAGCAGCAGCCGCGTCATGCCCACGTCGCCGGCCATTTCGCCGCAGACGCTGACGCCCTTGCCCTGGGCATCGCATTCGGCGATGGTGTCGGCGATCAGGCGCAGCACCGCCGGGTGGCAGGGGTCGTAGAGGTGCGACACCGTCTCGTCGGCGCGGTCTATCGCCAGCGTGTACTGGATCAGGTCGTTGGTGCCTATCGACAGGAAGTCGAAGTACTTCAGGAAGAGCTTGAGCGTGAGCGCGGCCGCCGGGATCTCGATCATCGCGCCCAGCCGCACCGGGCCGTAGGGCGTGCCGCTGTTGTCGAGCATCGCGCGCGCATGGTCTATCAGCGACATGGTCTGGCGGATCTCGGTGGCATGCGCCAGCATGGGCACCAGCAGGTTGACCTGGCCGTGCGCCGCCGCGCGCAGGATGGCGCGCAGCTGCGTGAGGAACATCGGCGGGTCCGCCAGGCTCCAGCGTATGGCGCGCAGGCCCAGGGCCGGGTTCAGGTGGGTGTCCTGCGCCTTGGCGTGGCGGTCCAGCGGCTTGTCGGAGCCTATGTCCACCGTGCGTATGGTCACCGGCAGGCCGTGCATGCCTTCTATCGCCTTGCGGTAGGCCTGGTATTGCTCTTCCTCGTCGGGGAGCTTGCCGCTGCGCCCCATGAACAGGAACTCGCTGCGGAACAGCCCGACGCCGACCGCACCGGCCGTCACCGCGCCCACGGTGTCCTCGGGCATCTCGATGTTGGCCAGCAGCTCGATGCGCTGCCCGTCTATCGTCAGCGCGGGCGTGTTCTTCAGGCGGTTCAGGCGCTGGCGCTCGAGCTCGCCCTGGCGCTGCTTGAAGCCGTACTCGGCCAGGATGATGGGTGAAGGGTCGACGATCAGCACGCCGGCGTCGCCGTCGATGATGACCCAGTCGTCCTGCTTGATCAGCTGGCTGGCGCTGCGCGCGCCCACCACCGCCGGGATGTCCATGCTGCGCGCCACGATGGCCGTGTGCGAGGTCTTGCCGCCCACGTCGGTGGCGAAGCCGGCGAACAGGCTTTGCTTGAACTGCAGCATGTCGGCCGGCGAGATGTCGTGCGCCACCAGCACCAGCGGCACATCGGTGGTGTCGTCCAGCAGCAGGTCCTGCTGCGAAAGCTTGCGGCCCGCGCCCGCCTGGCCCGCCGGCTGCACCGGCGAGGCCACGCCCTTCATGTGGCGCAGGATGCGCTCGACCACCTGTTCGAGGTCGGCCTTGCGCTCGCGCAGGTACTCGTCCTCCATGTCATCGAACTGGCGCGCGATGATTTCGTACTGCGTGGTCAGCGCCCACTCGGCGTTGTAGTGGCGGTCGGTGATCCAGTGCTTGACGCCGCTGATCAGCTGCTCGTCCTGCAGCAGCATCAGGTGCACGTCCAGCAGCGCGGCGAGTTCGTGCGGTGCGTCCTTGGGCAGGTCCTGCTGCAGGCGCGTGATTTCCTCCATCACCGCATTGCGCGACACCCGCACCCGCGTGATCTCGTCGGCCGTCTTGGCATCGTCGACAAAATAGTGCGCCACGTCGGCGCGGCTGGACGCCACGAGCACGGCACGGCCTATCGCGATGCCGCGAGAAACAGCCAGGCCGTGGACGGAAAAGGTCACTCGCCTTCTCCAAATTTATCGGCGATGAGCGCAAGGATGGCATCCATCGCCGCCTGCTCGTCGTTGCCATGGGTCTCGACCTCCACCGTGCTGCCCAGGCCGGCGGCCAGCATCATCACGCCCATGATGCTCTTGGCATTGACGCGGCGCTCGCCCTTGCTCATGAAGACTTCGCAGCCGAAGCTACCGGCGAGTTTGGTGAGCTTGGCGGAGGCGCGGGCGTGCAGGCCCAGCTTATTGCTGATGGTCGTGCTGGTCTTGATCATGGTTTCGGCGTACCTGGTTCTGCGGTGCGGTGATGGCCACCTGCATCACGCCCTGTGTGGCCCCGATGAGGGCGCGCGCCACCAGGGCGTCGAGGGACTCGTGCCGGTAGGAGATGGTGCGCAGCAGCATGGGCAGGTTGATGCCGGTGATGAGTTTGGAATGAACGCCGTCGACGAGCTTTTGCGCCACGTTGCAGGGCGTGGCGCCGAACACGTCGGCCAGCACCAGCGCATGCGAGGTGCCCAGCTGCGCCAGCATGATGCGCGCCTGGGCCAGGGTTTCCTCGGGCGGCATGTTGGGCTGGACGTCCAGCGCGGCGACGCCGGGGGCGTTGTCGGGGAACACATGCAGCACGCACTGGCGCAGGGCGGAGGCCAGCGGGGCGTGGGCGATGATAAAAATGCCGTTCATGGGTTTGCGGGTTCCACTGAATTATCGGCGCGGACACTGAGGAAATACCCATATGAGGCGATACAACAACACAATAACACCGCCATGGCGGCCTGGAAACTCGCCACCTGCCCCAGGCCCAGGGCCGCGAACACGTCGATCAGCAGGCCTATGCCCCATTGCACCACGAACACGCCGGCAAAAATCATCAGGTTGTAGGCCGACAGCGCCCGGCCCGCCAGCGCGGGCTTGAATGCCATGCCCACCGCGGGCTGCGCAAGGCCCATCACGCTGCAGCCCATGCAGAACAAGGCCCAGCCCAGCCAGCCCGTGGACGTGCCGGCCGCGATATTGAAGGCCAGCACCGCGATGCTGACCGGCACGCCCCAGGTGATCAGCCGCGTCGCCGACCAGCCATGGCGCGACAGCCAGGGATTGACCATGCCCCAGCTCCAGAAGGTCACCAGCATGGTGGCATTGATAGAGAAGAGGCCGGTGGCGGCCTCAAGCGGCGTATAACCCGCGACCTTGACCATCCACGGGCCGGCCCACAAGGTCTGCACCGCGACCAGCCCGCCGTAGTTGAAAAAGGCCATGGGCGTCATCTTGCGGAAATAGCGGCTGCGCCAGATGGGCGCATACCCGGTCTCAGCCTCGGCTTCGGCCGGCGCCCCCGGCGCGCTGGAGCCGCTCAGCTTCCAGGTCGGCACCACCCAGGCAATGGCCACCATGCACAGCAAGATCATCGCCGCCAGGATCCAGAACAGCGGCCGCCAGCCCGTGACCGGCATCAGCCACTGCACCGGCAAGGTCGAGGCCAGCATGCCCAGCGAGCCCGTCATCAGCATCCAGGAATTGGCGCGCAGCACCGTGCCCGGCTCGAACCAGCGGCGGTAGCCCGTGAGCGGCGCCATCAGGCAGGCGCTCACGCCCATGCCCACCAGCACCCGCGCGGCCAGCAGCCAGGCAAAGCTGGTCGCCACTGAGAACGCCAGGCAGCCCAGCACCGCCAGGCTCAAAAAACTGAGGATCACGCGCTTGGGGCCGTGGCGGTCCAGCCAGGTGCCCAGCGGCAACTGCGTGGCGGCAAAGCCCAAGAAGTAGCCGCCCGCCAGCAGCCCCAGGTCGCGCGCATGCAGCGAAAAATCCTGTGTCAGCACCGGCGACAAGGTAGCCGTGATGGCCCGCACCAGCGCCGAGCAGAAGTAGGCCGCGGCAAAGGCCAGGAAGACGATGGCGCCGGTCCAGGCATCCAGCCGGCCGGGCTCGGACGCGGCGGATGATGCCTTGTGCGCGGCGGACATGGAGGTTTCGGCGGTCGTCATTCGACTCATTCGAATTTAAGGCTGGAGAAAAAGGTCTCGGCGACCTCGGGCGTGATGCGGTCGGCATACAGCACCACCTGGAAGGCCTGCGCGCCCTGGGCGAAGTAAGCCGCCTGCCCGCTCACCGCCGTGCCGTCGGCGCGTTGGCCCTGGGCCTTGACCAGGATGGCATCAGCCGCCCCGGGCAGCTTGAGCGGCGAGACCTGTGCCGGCCCGGCCTTCATATTCGCCAGCGTGAGGTTTTGCCACTGCGCGAGCACAGGCGCGGCCTGGGTCGCATCGCCCAACTGCGCCACTGCCACGGCAAAGGTGGCGCCGCCCGCATCACAGCCCAGCATGGACAGCGGCGTCGCCGGCCCGCCCAGGGGCACGGTTTTTTGCGCCTTGTCGGGCTTGCAAGGCAGCAGCAGCGCCAGGCGCGTGCCCTCGGGCCGCACTTCGCGCCAGTTCAGGGTGGGGCTGCAGGCCGTGAGCAGGGCCACGGCCGTCAAAAGGGCGACGGCCGGCCGCGGCAAGGGGCGCATAGCGGCCCCGGAAATCATAAGCATGCCTTGGACTTTACAGGGATTCCCGCCTGGAGGCGGCGTTTTGCACCGCTTTGGCGCGCAAAAAGCATCCGGCCTCGCACCAAGCTGGGCACCTTGCTTGCTCATGCCTGGCATATGCCCAGAACCCCTATCGAAGAAGTTCAGGACTTCGCGTGCCATGATGCGGGCCCGCCATCACGGCCGTCCGGACAGAGCCCTGGCTTGGTAAGCTTGGTCATGGTCAATTTCAAAACACACGCATTCATGGCGGCCATGCTGCTATGCGCTGCAAGCCCTGTCTGGGCGTTGGAGCTGCAGAACCAGAACTTTAGCGACGATGAAATTTTCTCGGCTGTCGTCAACCGGTTCAAGAAGCCGCTTCAACATCGGTTCAACCCTGCCGCTACGGGCGATCGAAAACCTTTGCTGGTGCTGGGCCCGGCACTGAAGTTCGGTAAAAAAATCCAATCCCAGACATTTACCCACCTGACGCAGCAGGAGCTGGTTGAGCAGCAACAGGCGGTTTTTATCCTGATAGAAAATTCAGGGCGGGATGCCGAGCGAAACACACTCTATGTGGACTACGACATTCCGAGCAATGCGTCTTATGGCGTGCTGAAGGTTTACCCCAAAAATGGCGTGCTGGTGGCGGAATCCCATGACAGCTACCGGTCATCCTCAGGTGCCAGAGCCACGTATGGCAAGTTGTACAAAGGTGTGGCTTGCCGGGACAACACCGAAATGGCCTATCGCTGGAATTACTACGGACGCAATGGCGCCGGCGGGCGTTGCCCTGAAGCGATGTTCACTGAATTCACGGACTAGCCAGGTCCTCCATCAACCGAGCCGCTTCGTGCCCGCACTTACACACCTTCCCGGCGCCAACCAGCCGGTCTGGCGCGACCGGCTGTCGCAACTGCTGGAATCCACCGGCGAAGGCATTTTCGGCATCGACATGGACGGCTGCTGCACCTTCATCAACCGGGCCGGCGCCGAGCAATTGGGCTATGAAGCGGAGCAGGTGCTGGGCCGCAACATGCACGAACTCGCGCACCACTCGCACGCCGGCGGCGCGCATTACCCCGAGCAGCTGTGCCCTATCTTCAATGCCTTCCGCAAGGCCCTGCCCTGCCGCATCGACAGCGAACTGTTCTGGCGCAAAAACGGCAGCGCCTTCGCGGTCGAGTATTCCTCCTACCCCATTGTCGAAGGCGGCGTGGTGCAGGGCGCGGTGGTCACCTTTGTCGACATTTCGGCGCGCCGCCAGGCTGAAGATGCCTTGCGCCAGGCCCATGCGGTGCTGGAGCAGCGCGTCAGCGAACGCACCCACGCGCTCTCCGAAGCGCTGCAGCACCTGCGCGAGCTCACGGCCTACACCCACAGCGTGCGCGAGGAGGAGCGCACCCGCATCGCGCGCGAGGTGCACGACGAGCTCGGCAGCCTGCTGGTGGCCCTCAAGATGGACGTGGGCTGGCTGGACAAACGCCTGGGTGAGCAGCAGCAGCGCGAACCCGAAGCGGCCCAGGCCATGCGCGACACCATGCGCCACAAATGCCAGAACATGGGCCGGCTGATCGAAAGCGCCGTCGACAACGTGGGCCGCATCATCACCGACCTGCGCCCCAGCATCCTGGACCACCAGGGACTCTGGGCCGCGCTCGACTGGCAGGCGCACGAGTTCGTGCAGTCGGCCGAACTGGCGCTGGACTGGCAGATGGACGTGGCCGGCGCCGCGCCCCTGCCCGAGCCGGGGTCCATCGCCATCTTCCGCATCTTCCAGGAAATGCTCAGCAACGTGGGCCGGCATGCCGCCGCCAGCGAAGTCACCATACACATCCACGCCGATGCGGCCGGCATCAGCATCGCGGTGCAGGACAACGGCCGCGGCGCCGAAGCTGCCGCCTTTGAAGCGGCCGATGCCTATGGCGTGATGGGCATGCGCGAGCGTGCGCGCCACCTGGGTGGCAGCCTGGAGATCAGCAGCGAGCCCGGCCGCGGCTCGCTGTTCCACCTGCGCATCGCACTGCCGGCCGAACCCGTGAGCACCCCATGAACACCCTCAAAATCCTGATCGGCGACGACCACCGCATCGTGCGCGAGGGCTTGAAGCAGGTGCTGGCTGACGCCCCTGAAATCGAGGTTGTGGCCGAGGCCGAAACCGGGCCCGACATCCTGCAGCGCGTGCAAGCCCTGGGCGGCGACAAGGGCCTGGACGCGGTGCTGCTGGACATCGCCCTGCCCGACCGCGACGGCCTGGACGTGCTGCAGGCCCTCAGGAAACAATGGCCGCGCCTGCCGGTGCTGATGCTCAGCACCTATCCCGAAAAACAATACGCCGTGCGCTGCATCAAGCTGGGCGCGGCCGGCTACCTGAACAAAAGCGCCAACCCCGACGACATGATCGCGGCGGTGCGCAAGGTGGCCGGCGGCGGTATTTATGTGTCGGCGATTGCCGCCGAGGCCCTGGCCAGCGCCATGGGCGGCAGCGCGGCCGGCAGCGGCAGCGGCAGCGGCGGCACCGAATCCCTGTCGCACCGCGAGCACCAGGTGTTCCGCCTGCTCACGGCCGGCAAGTCCGTGGGCGAAATTGGTGCGCAGCTGGGCCTGGCAACCAACACCGTGAGCACCTACCGCGCGCGCATCCTCGAAAAAACCGGCACTCGCAACGACGTGGAACTCGCGCTGTATGCCGAGCGCCACGCCAAAACGCCGAATTTGTAGGGCTGGCCCTACAGCGCTTAGGGCGGGGCCCGGCGATTTGCAGCGGCGATGCCGCAAACCGCGCCCACAGGCCCGCGCCTTGCATGGAAACCTGCATCTTTGCCAAAGGGGTTTGCCATGTCCAACCGTTTCGATGCCTATGATGCCGACCGTCCGCTGATGCTGCGCTGCGCCTGCGGCGAAAACCACGCGCCCGGTGAACACGGCAGCGCCGCCGACAACCCGCAGGAACTCTCGCACGGCTTTATGGAAGCCAGCCTGGTGAAAGCGCTGTTCCCGGTCGACAGCGTGCGCCGCGGCTTTCTGCGCGCGGTGGGCGCCAACACGGCGCGCGCCGCCATTGCTTCGGTGCTGCCGCTGGGCGCGCTGCAAGCCATGGCGCAGGAGCGCAAGTCGCTGGAGAAGAAGGACCTCAAGATAGGCTTCATCGCCATCACCTGTGCGAGCCCGCTCATCATGGCCGACCCGCTGGGCTTCTACAAAAAAGAAGGCCTCAACGTGCAGCTCAACAAGACCGCCGGCTGGGCGCTGATACGCGACAAGATGATCAACAAGGAGCATGACGCTTCGCACTTCCTGTCGCCCATGCCGCTGGCCATGAGCATGGGCCTGGGCTCCAACCAGGTCAACATGAACGTCGCCAGCATCCAGAACACCAACGGCCAGGCCATCACGCTGCACGTCAAGCACAAGAACAACCGCGACCCGAAAAACTGGAAGGGCTTCAAGTTCGCGATCCCGTTTGAGTACAGCATGCACAACTTCCTGCTGCGCTATTACCTCGCCGAGAACGGCCTGAACCCCGACACCGACGTGCAGCTGCGTGTGGTGCCGCCGCCCGAGATGGTGGCCAACCTGCGCGCCGGCAACATCGACGGCTTCCTGGGCCCCGACCCCTTCAACCAGCGCGCGGTGTATGACGAGGTCGGCTTCATCCACATCCTGTCGAAAGAAATCTGGGACGGCCACCCCTGCTGCGCCTTCGGTGTCAGCGACGAGTTCATCAAGCAGAACCCCAACACCTTTGCCGCGCTGTACCGCGCGGTGCTGGGCGCCTCCTTCATGGCCAGCCAGCCCAAGGACCGCGACCTGATCGCCAAGGTCATCGCGCCCACGCAATACCTGAACCAGCCCGAGGCCGTGCTGCAGCAGGTGCTGACCGGCAAGTTCGCCGACGGCCTGGGCAATATCCGCAACGTGCCCGACCGCGCCAACTTCGACCCCGTGCCCTGGCAGAGCATGGCGGTGTGGATGCTCACGCAGATGAAGCGCTGGGGTTATGTGAAGGGCGAGGTCAACTACAAACAGATCGCCGAAAAAGTCTTCATGCTGACCGACGCCAAGAAACAGATGGCGCTGGCCGGCTTCAAGCCGCCCGAAGGCGCGTACAAAAAGTTCAAGGTCATGGGCAAGGAATTCGACCCGGCCAAGCCCGAGGACTACGTGAAAAGTTTTCCGATCAACAAGCTCTCATGAAATCCCTGAACCTCAAAGCGGGCCTGGTCTCGCTGCTGATCTTCCTGGCCTTTCTCGCCATCTGGTATACGGCCACCTTGCCCGCACCCGGCACGGTGGCGGCCAGCATCGCGGGCCTGAGCGCCGAGCAGATCGAATACCAGAAGATGATGGGCAAGGACCCGAGCAGCACCAAGACCACCGGCTTCCCCACGCTGGGCCAGATGGGCACGGCCATCTGGAAGCAGGTCTCCAACCCGCTCTACGACAACGGCCCCAACGACAAAGGCATCCTGATCCAGCTGGGCCATTCGCTGGCGCGCGTCGGCCTGGGCTTTCTGCTGGCCTGCGCGGTCGCCRTACCCCTGGGTTTTGTGATCGGCATGTCGCCGCTGCTGCGCCGCGCGTTTGACCCTTTCATCCAGGTGCTCAAACCGATCTCGCCGCTGGCCTGGATGCCGCTGGCGCTCTACACCATCAAGGACTCGTCGATCTCCGGCATCTTTGTGATCTTTATCTGCTCGGTCTGGCCCATGCTGATCAACACGGCCTTCGGCGTGGCCTCGGTCAAGCGCGAATGGCTCAACGTGGCCAGCACGCTGGAAGTCAGCCCCCTGCGCAAGGCCTTCCAGGTCATCCTGCCTGCAGCGGCACCCACCATATTGACCGGCATGCGCATCTCCATGGGCATCGCCTGGCTGGTCATCGTCGCCGCCGAGATGCTGGTGGGCGGCACCGGCATCGGCTACTTCGTCTGGAACGAATGGAACAACCTCTCGCTCACCAACGTGATCTTCGCCATCCTGGTCATAGGCATCGTCGGCATGCTGCTGGACCTGGCGTTTGCGCAACTGCAGAAGGTCGTCACTTATGTGGAGTGAAACCGCCACGCGCGTCCAGGCAAGCAGCCCGCCAAAGAAAGAACATATGCAGGGATTTCTCAAGATCGAGGGCCTCAGCAAAAGCTTCACGCCGGGCCGCCCGGTGTTTGCCGATGTGTCCTTCACCATCAGCAAGGGCGAGTTTGTCTGCATCATCGGCCACTCGGGCTGCGGCAAGACCACCATCCTCAATGTGCTGGCCGGGCTGGACAGCGCCAGCTCGGGCCACGTGTTCATGGACAACCGCGAGATAGGCGGCCCCAGCCTGGAGCGCGGCGTGGTCTTCCAGAGCCACGCCCTCATGCCCTGGCTCACGGTGCGCAAGAACATCGCCTTTGCCGTGGTCTCGCGCTGGCCCGACTGGACGGCCGCGCAGGTCAACACCCATGTCGAAAAATTCGTCGCCATGGTCGGCCTCTCGGCCGCCATCGACAAAAAGCCCTCGCAGCTGTCGGGCGGCATGAAACAGCGCGTGGGCATTGCCCGCGCCTTCGCGATACAGCCCAAGATGCTGCTGTTAGACGAACCCTTTGGCGCACTCGATGCGCTGACACGCGGCACCATCCAGGACGAACTCATGGCCATCGTGCGCGAGACCCAGCAGACGGTTTTCATGATTACGCATGACGTGGACGAGGCCATCCTGCTGGCCGACCGCATCCTGCTGATGAGCAACGGCACAGACAACGAAGGTGTTTACGCGCCCGGGCGCATCGCCGAGGAAGTCGTGAATCCGCTGCCCAGGGAACGCACCCGCGCCGGCCTGCACCACCTGCCCGGTTATTACGAGCTGCGCAACCACATCGTCGATTTCCTGGTCACGCGCGCCAAGGCGCATTGACCGCCCTTTTCATTTCACTTTTCAAAACCCCCTCAAACACAGGAGCCAAAACCATGAACCGCAACGACATCACCGAAAAAATCATCACCGTCAAAGTCAGCAAAGGCATTACCTGGGAATCCGTCGCCAAGAAGGTCGGCCTCAGCAAGGAATGGGTCACCGCCGGTTGCCTGGGCCAGATGACCTTTGACGCCAAACAGGCGAAAGTGATCGGCAAGATTTTCGGCCTGACGGCCGAAGAACAGAAATGGCTGCAGGTTGTGCCCTACAAAGGCTCGCTGCCCACGCCCGTGCCCACCGACCCCCTGATCTACCGCTGGTATGAAATCGTGAGCGTCTACGGCACGACCATCAAGGAACTGATCCACGAAGAATTCGGCGACGGCATCATGAGCGCGATCGACTTTTCAATGGACATCGTGAGGCAGCCGGACCCCAAGGGCGACCGGGTCAATGTGGTGTTGTCGGGGAAGTTCTTGCCGTATAAGACTTATTAAGACGGCTTTAACCTACAGGTATCCTAAGGCCCACTAAGCTTAGCGTGGCGCCCACTGTCCGGTGGCGTTGTAGTTCTGAGAGCCAACAAAGCCGGCAGCTTGCCACATTAAGTCAAAAGCTGGCTTCATCGCTTGTTCAGGTACCACGTCTGCGGGAGCAACAATGTCCGGTAGAACGACAGTCTTACGATCAAACAATGTCTGATGGGGATCGTCGAAGCCCCAGTCAGATCGAACACCAAGCCTTACTTCATCTGCACGCAGCAGTGAAAGCATCACAGCACATTCGTAATTGATGTTGAGGCGATCAAGCTCGCCCCTGAAGGTACCAAGCAGCTCGATCAGTTGTCGTTCATAAAGAAGGCTTGGCAGAACCGCCCGCCCCTCTTCATTTCGGCGAGTGAGAACCAACGTGGATTCAAAGAAGCCATTGCGAAAAAATTGTGAGTAGCCATGGGCTTCTCCTTGAACCGTCTCATTTCGTACGACTAAAGCGCCGTCTAGATTTATCCGCGCCCGCCCCCCTGTTGTTCCGATAACTGGTAGCCCTCGTTGGTTGGTATATGGAATCGGATCAACTTGGACCAGCCCAAGCGCGGCCTGTGTGGGCACAAGGTGTGCCACTAGAACCGGGCCATCGACAAGCCGGTGTGGAGCCTCTCCGCTTAGTATTTTTCCGAGTCGCTCAGTACGAAAATCATTGACTCGCCGTGCTTGGCCTTCGGTGCGCAGAAACAGTGATCGAAGTTCCGGAACATCAAGTTGACGCTTTCGCAATCCGTCACGAATAAAGAAATGCTGATTCGTCCTAACTCGATGCGGCCCCACCCAACTTTGCGGGATGCGCACCACAATCACATGACCATCAACCCCCGCGACCGAAACTGGTATTGCATGAAGCGTCACTCCAGGCAAGCGAGGGTCAGCTAGATTAAGTAAGAAGTCCTGTAAACGGCGAATTTCCTGGTCCACATTTGCAATAGCTTGAGGTACAACGGCCAAGGCTTGAGCTTGTCCGTCCTCTTCTATTCCATAAATCAGGTCGCCACCACCCGAGTTTGCAAACGCTGTCGCATCCGCCAAGAACTCATGTTTAGCGGCGTCATTCCATGCAGTCGGAAAGTCTCGCTTGAAATCGAGGTGCGGCCCCTCGCGTGTCTGATCAACAACAAGTTGCTGTATGTGCGCTTGTGTAGTCGCTAGCAAATTCTCAGGGAGAGTCATGTGTGAGCGCTCTCAGTCAGTGTGAAGTGGTCAGACCTTGAACTCTTTGAAGAACAGGTGATCGAGCTCGTATGTTTTGACAGGATTGAGGCCCAGCTCAAACCTTTCAAGCATGTCAATCAATTTTTCGCCGTCGATCAATTCAATGGGTGGGGCACCATCGCGTGTGGCTTCACGTTTTGCTTCTGCGGTGAACGTACCGGTAGTAATGATGATGCCTTTGTCGGCTCTCCCTGACATGGCTCCCCGAAAGTCGCGCACTTGAGAGGGGGCCACTGATTTTGCGTACCGTTTGCACTGGAATAGCACTTTGAAAGAGACCAGAGGGTTGACCTGCAGGATTCCGAATCCATCGATTCCACCATCACCGCTTTGACCCGTGACCACCACCTGGGTGAAGCCGGCCTCACGTAGCAAGCGCTGGGAGAGCCGTTCAAAACCTGCCGGTGCAAGCGACAAAAGGACTTCCAGTGCTTCGTCTCGATAGTCCGTAGAGACACCCCCGGTTCCTTCGGCGACCTTCTCGGCGACTGGCTCTGACGCCTCTTTCTGTTTTCGTAGCTCCTGAAATATCTTGACCCACTTCAAGAAGATGCTGCGGGCTTGCTCCTGAGTCAGGCTCGTCTTGAAGCCGAGTTCAGTGAGACTCCAAACGCCATGCTTGGAGGAACTGATAAGGCCTTCTCGAACCAAGTAGAACCGAGCCCACGCAACCTGGTTTCGAAATCTGGAACCGCCAGACGGCAGTGTTTCGTTGAGCACATCATCCGAGATTTTCAGGTCAGTTGATACACGATCAACTGCTTCGTCAGGCTTTGCCGAACCGCCAAGACCACGCAGTGCATCCAGGAGCGGCCCGAAGTATCGAACAAACTGAGCTCCTTCGTCTTTCTTCTTTTTCGTAGCCAAGGTGTGGTCTCCATTGAGGTTTAGCGTTTGAATTCAGGAGCGTCCGAAAGCGGTGTGCTACTAGCTACCGACAAATTCTAGGCTGGCAGCGAATTAAGCCCATCCTCCAATCGGAGGATCACTAGAATTTGGTGGGATCGCCAAGCGTCTTGTTGAGGCGTATCGCTTCCTTGACGAGGCGGCGCGATAGTGCGGCATTAACCTCATCGCCCTCGTGGAACTCTCTCATCGCCATCTCGTACTTGCCACCGGGTTTTAACAGCGGGTCTATCTCGCGAAGGCGCTGCCCTCGCCAAAAGCCGAACAGCACGCGGCTTTCTTCGGCGCGAATGAGCAGGGTCGGCCCGTTCGACAAATAAACCAAATGGCCCCACTTGATGATTTCGTCCAGTGCACCGCTACCCAAGACTGCGGCCCGCAACCGCTCGACCGTAGCACGCCGCCAGTCGGACAATGCGGTTACATAGACATCTGGGCTTGAAGCGGGAATGGTCTTCTTCATCATGGCAATGTTGGGGCTGTGCCGCACACCACTCTATTCCCAAAACGAGTGAGAATCTCTACACAGGTGATGTTAGGTTCAGACTTTCACAAAGTCGGTTCTACTTCGATGACGAAGCGAGAAGGCCGAATGTATGTGAGAGCTGCGCGATGCCACGTAACCGATAGGTTACGGTTCGCCCCTCTTGCTTACGCGTGAGGAGATTCTGCCTATGTAGTTTTGTTAAGTAATTGCTAGAAAAGTCCTGCATGGATCGAACGGGGAAATTCTTAAAATCGCTGGCCCGGGCTTGTCCCGCCTTACCAATTGCCTCTAGGACTGCCATTTCCTTCGCATTCAGGTAAAGCCCCTTCAGTTCGCTTTCAACAATTTTGCGTAAAAAACTCGCCGCTTGAGGGTGTGCTAGCTGCTGGTTGATTAGCATCCGGCCGATCGAGGCATTTATGGCCGACTCAAATGTCTTTTTGAACCCCGACGTATTTTGAGCAACTTTAATAGCGGGGCTATTGAGAACTTGATCTCTGACAACTTCAACGAATTTGGCGCATATGCTGTTGCTGTATTTGAGAACAAAGCGCATCTCCCCGAACGAGGCTTCATACAGACGCTTGTGTGTTTCTTCTGTAAGAGGAGATTTACCTCCTTTTGAGTTATGAAATCTAGAAACTCGAATGGCGATAGCCTCATGAAGCTCCCCAATTTCTATTGGACGAATTTCAATTCCAGAGCCGGTAGTACGCTCAAAAACTCGTGGGTCTAACGACTGAATCAAGCTACCCAAACCACTCTGCCCGATAAGCACCCACCAAACATTAGCAATGGAGAAGAGAGTGTCGCGAAATGAAATCAACATTGATCCGAGTTGCTCATCGGACAGATTCTCAAGATTATCCAGAGCGATGACTGCAGATTTAAATCCGAGCGTTGTGACAACCTCAGAGGACATCGCCGCAAGGGCGTCAGCTATCGCTTCAAAAGATGCATCAGAAGCCTTGGGAAGCTGTGCGGTCCGCCCCATGGATCCACCACACCCAAGAATGGAGACGCCAAGACTGAAAGCGGACGTGCCTGTACCTGCCAGCCATTCACCAATTTCCTTTACCTGTTGGGGAACGGGCTGGGAATTCAGCGCACACCACGCATGAATTGAACGGTATAGCGAATCAACTGCACGAAGTGCAAGTCTCTTTAAATCATCTGTCGGCTGTACGGGACAAAGAGTTCTCGCGGCAAGCAGCTTAGGGCCAAAGGGCGCTAAATCATTCTCCAAGCGATATTGCTGCACGTTGAAGAAGCTAGTTTTTCCGACACCTGGGGTACCTGAGAGCACCAAGACGCCACCAGACGATGTTCCCAGTTGAGTGCAGAGCTCCGTAGCCTCGCTGTCACGACCCACCAGGAGGTCAATATCTTCTGCCCGAGGTAGCAAAGGGTTGGTGTTGTATGGACTTTCGCGAAAGCCAAGAGATTCCCACATCTTTATGTCTCCTCCAAATGAATAGTTTTTCTTGCCAGGCGCTCAAGGCTTAACTCCATGTGCGACCTAACCTGCGATTGTCACAGGCAAATTCTAGGCCTCCCTCGAGTTCGGCCCATCCTCCAATCGAAGGAGTGCAGTGCTTTCTTTCAACCCCGCAAGCTACTCGCTCACCTTCTTGCTCGGATGGATTCAGGCGGTGGTGCGACACCGACCAACAGCCCTCATCCCAACCCTCTCCCAGAGGGAGAAGGACTGCGGTTTAACTTGGAGACGCTGTTGTGGGCCCGTACCGATTGACCTGTCAGGTTTCACGGGCTGCACGTCTGGCTTTGTTATCGATGGACTGAAGAAGTAGCGCCCATCCGCCCAGGATCAACGCAAAAATGTGCCAGAACCGAAACACCAGGAGAACGTCGTACAGCGACCCTTCGTGACGATTGGCAATTGCGGAATGCAGGGAGACCGACACACGCTCGTTTGCAATTGGCGCGCCAACTTCCAGGACCGTCACAGAAAATGTTGTGAAGCCCCATCCGAGTATTGGCATGGACTTTTCATCGGGCGGCCACGGGACTTTTTTCGGATCACCGTCATCGACAAAAGGCACGATCTGTCGGCGCCAATGATGCATATCAGCAGGTTGCGCCGGCAAAGCTTCGTACACAGTTCGAACACCACCACCTTCAATCAAGAGCCTGACAGACTCTCCCGGCTCCGGGAAGGACCAGTTGCCCTTCTCCGTGGAGTGCGAGGGAAACTTTCCGAGCTCGTTCCTGAGCTCACCGAACACCCTGTGAAAGTACATCGACATTGTTGCGCTCTGAGGGGTCAAGCGAAACGCGGTGAATGTGATCTTCGCGCCCGGCGCTAATTGGAGATGAGAAGTCGAGTAAGACGCGAAATACCACATTCCGAGCGTGCCAACGGCCACGGTAACAATAGCAAGGTACAAGACCAACCATCGGAAGTGAAATTTGTAGATCATCGGCGGGGAATCCAATGTAATTTAGACCGCAAGAACCTGAGGGATAGCTTTGCACAGCTCATGTGCGCAGAAAGCGAGACTGCCCACGGAGAGGCAAACCGCCCGCTACTTCAACGGCGGGCATTGCAGGTACCCCACGACGGCCTTTTTCCAGGCGATTTCGGGATTGAAAGAAGGGACCAGCGCTGCCTCGCCGTTCTTTGCTCCCGTCACAGCCCCAAGGCCGTGCTGCACCATGTAGGAAGGAAAGTAAGCCGGGGGGCCGATACGTTCAACTTCCGAGCAATAGCCCGCGCGCTTTGCGTCGTTGCCGAGAATCTGACCCACTTGGGCCTTGAAGGCCGCGACCTTGTCCTTGCTCCCCGACTCGAAGGCAAGCATGGGCAAAATTTTGGCGGCTTGATGTGCTGACTCGTCAGCGACCCTGAGTGTGTCGAATCGCCCATACGCACCGGCCATGGCGTACATGAAGACACCCGGTTCAAATTTCTCCTGCTCAATACAACTGGAAATGCCCCTGTAAAGGTCGACGGGAGTCAGTTTGTTGGTAAGTTTTTCTTTTCCGACACAACCGGGTCCTGGGGTATCAAGGGCATTTGATGCGGGTGCGGGTGCGGGTGCGGATTTCGCGATGCCGGGTTCCTGGGCGTTGACCTGCGATGCCAGCATTGGCGCGAAAAGCATGACGCCTGAAACAGCGAGCCTAAGCAATGTCGTAGTCAAGATGATTTCCTTGTATGTGACTGACTCTGGAAGAGAGTTTCCGGTCACGGCAACGGAGAAAAATATTCGCGAAACTCCCACCTGCTTACGTGCGTGTAGATCCGGCCGCTTTCGCAGAACCATTGCTGATGCTGCTCGACTTCCCATATATAGCTCCGCAAAGTGACCCAGTCCGTTCCGCGCTCCACGACGTCGAACTTCTCGAAGGAGATATCCGCGCGTGTCTGCTCTCCTTCAAGGTACCAACCGCCATAGCGAGGCCCAAAGACCAGAACCAAGCTCCCAAAGAACTTGTTCTCGAAGATTGCCCTGGCCTTCTCGGTGACCTCGGGATGCTTTCGCATGTCTTCCAGCGTCAACGCTTCGTCGGACTTCCATCGTCCAACAAAACACTCTGGAATACCGGCCGAAAAAGCGTGGATGGGTATCGAAACCAATGCGGCGATGACAAAGAGATTCTTCACGATGCTGCTTGTACCCGCCTCGCCGGCCAAAACCCGCCGGTCGTCAAGATTGACGATCGACCATAGCCATGACAAGCGCCGCAACAAAAACGACCACAAACATGGCTATCACGGCCCCGACCGCCGCCAGCAAAGGCTTGGACCAGCCACGTCGCGGATAGGCCTTCCCGAATTTCCCCAGGACAAATGCCTGCTGCGACTTGCCGATGGCGTAATACCAGGTGATCAGCAGCGCAAAGCCGAACGCTCGTCCAAGTGCGTCCACGCCTTTCGATTCCGGCAAGAAGAATGGAATGATGACAAGAAGCAAGGCACAGACAATGCTTCCAATCATCCAGTTCTTCGATCTTGCGGCTTTTTCCGGCTGCCCGAGCGCCTCCCAGTTGCGCATGTGAAGGTAGGCCCCAAAAATCGGGGTAAAGAGCAGGCTCCAGCTGGCGGCGGCATTGGGGTTCCAGAGTGCGGGCGCATTCTCGCCAGTCACCAGCTGGTCGATATCGGCGACTTGCGCCTGGGGTGGGGCATAGGGGTTTTGTTCAGGCATAGGGATGGTTGTTGTGAAGCCAAGCCTGGGATATTAGGCTATGGTCCCGGGCATCGCCTCCTTCAATCAGAGGAAGCTTACCCAGCGCTAGAGGCAAAATGTCCCCATGAACTCCTTAGACGGCATCCGCATCCTCGACCTCTCCCGCGTGCTTGCGGGCCCCTGGTGCACCCAGACTTTGGCCGACCTGGGGGCCGACGTGATCAAGATCGAGCGGCCGGGCAGCGGCGACGACACGCGGACCTGGGGCCCGCCATTTTTGAAAGACGCGCAGGGCGCGGACACCGAGGCGGCTTATTACCTGGGCACGAATCGCAACAAGCGCTCGGTGACCTGCGACATTGCCCAGCCGGCGGGCCAGGCGCTGGTGCGGGAGCTGGCGGCGCACTGCGATGTGTTTGTGGAGAACTTCAAGGTCGGCGACATGGCGCGTTATGGGCTGGACTATGCCTCGCTCAAAGCCATCAACCCGCGCCTGGTGTACTGCTCGGTCACCGGCTTTGGCCAGAACGGGCCTTATGCGGACCGCGCAGGCTATGACTACGCGATCCAGGGCATGGGCGGGCTGATGAGTGTGACGGGCGAACGCGACGACCTGGGCGGCGGGCCGCAGAAGGTCGGCGTGGCGGTGGCGGATTTGATGACGGGCATGTATGCGACGGTGGCGATTTTGGCTGCGCTGCGCCATGCCGAAAAAACCGGCGAGGGCCAGCAGGTGGACATGGCGCTGCTGGACACCCAGGTGGCGATGCTGGCCAACCTGGGCGCCAACTACCTGGTCAGCGGCAAGGCGCCGGGCCGGGCCGGCAATGCGCACCAGAACATCGTGCCCTACCAGGTGTTTGAAGTCGCACCGGCCGGTGACGGCAGCAAGGACCATTTGATATTGGCCGTGGGCAATGACTCGCAGTATGCGAAGTTCTGCGCGGTGGCGAACATCCCCGAGCTGGCGACCAACCCGCTGTTCGCGAAGAACCGCGACCGCGTGCTGAACCGCGGCCAGCTGGTGCCGATCCTGGAAGCGGTGATGAAGACGCGCGGCAAGGCCGACTGGCTGGCGGCGCTGGAGGCGGCGAAAGTGCCTTGCGGCGCGATCAACAGCCTGGCCGAGGTGTTTGCCGACCCGCAGATAGCAGCGCGCGGCATGGTGACCGAGTGGCATCACCCGGTGAAGGACGACTTGAAGCTGGTCTCCAGCCCGATGCGCCTGAGTGCGACGCCGGTGCGCACCGACCTGCCGCCGCCGCTGCTGGGCCAGCACACCGATGAGGTGCTGCGCGAGTTGCTGAACTATTCCGACGCGAAGCTGTCTGAACTCAAGGGCGGCAAGGCGATTTGACGCGGCAAGCCCATACAAAGACCTGATTCAAAGAGGTGGCGCGATGAAACACAATTTTGTTCTGGTGCACGGTGCCTGGCATGGCGGCTGGTGCTGGCGGCGTGTGGCGCAGGTGCTGCAGCTGGACCACCACAAGGCTTTTGCGGTGACGCTGACGGGCCTGGGCGAGCGGGCCCATTTGCTGTCGCCGGCCGTCAACCTCGACACCCACATCAACGACGTGATCAACCTGATCGAGGCCGAGGAACTGCACGAGGTGACGCTGGCCGTACATTCCTACGCCGGCATGATAGGCACGGCCGTGGCCGACCGCATGGGCGGGCGCCTCAAGCACCTGGTGTATGTCGATGCCGTGGTGCCGCAGCCGGGCGAAAGCTGGAGCAGCACGCACGACGCGGCCACGCAGCAAAAGCGCATGGCGAGCGCGCAGGCCACGGCCTGTTTCAGCTTTGCGCCGCCCGACCCGGAGGTGTTCGGCCTGCAGGGCGCCGACCACGACTGGGTGCAGCGCCGGCAGACGCCGCACCCGGGCAACACCTACCAGGCGCCGCTGGATTTTGACGTAAAGCGCGTGGCGGCCGTGCCGCGCACCTTTGTGAGCTGCACCGAGCCGGCGCTGGCGACCATCACGCCCAGCCGGCTACGCGTGCGCGACCCTGCCTTCTGGGGTGGCGCCTGGCTGCCGAATTCACGGGTAGTAGACCTCGCCACCGGCCACGACCCGATGGTGACCGAGCCGGCGGCGCTGGCGCACATCCTGCTGGAGTGCGCCGAATGAAGGCGGTGGGCCGACGCGGTTTCACGGCCGCATTGGCGGGCAGCCTGGCCTGGCCGCTGCAGGCCCAGGCCAAGGACAGCGCGCTGCCGGTGCCGGCCTCGCTGCCGGAGGCGGCCGGGCTGGCCGCCGCGCGCGGCGAGCCGCTGGTGCTGCTGGTCACCCTGCCCGGCTGCCCTTATTGCGAACTGGTGCGGCGCAATTACCTGCTGCCCGCGCGCCAGGAAACCGGGCTGGAGGCCTGGCAGCTCAATTTCAGCGACAGCCGCACGCCGTTGACGGGTTTTGACGGCAAGGCCACGACCGCGGCTGCGCAGACCCGGGCCTGGAAGGCGACTTTCACGCCCACGGTGCTGTTCCTGGGCCCGCAAGGACAGAAGCTGGCCGAGCCGCTGGTGGGCGCGGCGATCCCGGATTTTTACGGAGCCTACCTGGACGAGCGCCTGGTGCTGGCGCGCCGGGCGGTGGTGGCGCTGCGTTAGGGCCTGATAACGCCATGACGGACGCCGGGTCGCTGCAGGCCGCCATTCACGAGGAGGTGGCACTGCGGGCCTACGACCCGCGCTGGCCCGGCCTGTTCGAGGCCGAGCGCGAGCGGCTGCTGTCGCTGTTTCCCGATGATTTGATCGCCATTGAGCACATAGGCAGCACGGCCGTGCCGGAGCTGGTCGCCAAGCCGGTGATCGACATCCTGGCCGGCGTGGCTTCGATGGCGGCGGCCAGGGCGCTGGTGGGGCCGCTGTGCGCCGAGGGCTACACGGCCTCGGCCGAATTTAATGCCACGCTGGCCGACCGCCAGTGGTTGATGCGCTGGGCCGGCGGGCATCGCACGCACCACCTGCATCTGGTGGTGCATGGCGGCCCGGTGTGGGCGCAGCGCCTGCGTTTTCGCGATGCGCTGAGGGCGGATGCCGCGCTGGCGGCGCGTTATGCGGCGCTCAAGGCGGAGCTGGCGGCCCGGCACCCGGGTGACCGCGAGGCCTATACCGAAGGCAAGGCCGCGTTTGTGCGCTCGGTGTGTGAAGGCTGAACGCCCACCACCCTATTGCCTACTATTAAGCTGCTGAATCAACCCGCTGGACCTGTACTGGATGCCGGATTTGCGTTTGGCAAATGCGGCTTCGGTGGTAAATTCAGACCGTTCAAGCAGGAGAGCGCTGCCCCCAGGGGCGGCCACCGAAGGCGCAAACTTCCATAATCGCTCAGGTCCCGTACTGCCCGGAAACACACAGCCGTCTGGAGAGACGCCGCATGCAAGGTGCGGCGCACCGAAGGAGCAAGGCCGTTGCGAAAGTAGCGGCTGAATCTCTCAGGTACCAAGGACAGTGGAAGCGGCCGCAAGCCTGTGATGGCCTGGCGGTTGCCATGATTCTTTTTGGACTCAAGCACCCCTCAAGGCATTGCACTTGCGCAACTGTAATTTCTGCTTGAAAAAGGAATCGCCATGAAAGTCATGGTTTTGGGTGCGGGTGTCACGGGGGTCACGACGGCCTGGTATCTGGCGCAGCGCGGGCATGAGGTCACGGTGATCGAGCGGCGCGGCGCGGCCGCGATGGAAACCAGCTTTGCCAACGGCGGGCAGATTTCCGTAAGCCACGCGGAGCCCTGGGCCAACCCGGGTGCGCCGCTCAAGGTGCTGCAGTGGCTGGCGCGGGAAGACGCGCCGCTGCTGTTCCGGCTGCGGGCCGATGTGAACCAATGGCTGTGGGGCCTGGAGTTTTTGCGCAACTGCACGCCGGCGCGCACCGCGCAGAACATCCGGCAGATCGTCAACCTGGGCATGTACAGCCGCGGCGCGCTGCAGAAACTGCGCGCCGAACTGGGCCTGCAATACGACGCGCGGACCCAAGGCATCCTGCATTTCTATACGAGCCAGGCCGAGTACGACGCGGCGCAGGAGCCGGCGCGCATCATGCGCGAGCACGGCTGCGAACTCGACATGAAAACCGCCGACGAGTGTGTGGCGATTGAGCCCGCGCTGGCGCAATGCCGCAGCAGCATTGTGGGTGGCAGCATGACGCCCAGCGACGAGTCGGGCGACGCGCAGGCTTTCACCGCCGCGCTGGCCGCGCGCTGCGAGCAGGCCGGCGTGAAGTTTCTCTACAACACCAACATCCTGGACGTGCTGGCCGGCGGCGGGCAGCTGGAGGGCGTGCTGGTCGCCGGGGGCCTCGGCGAGGCGGGCGGGCGCGTCGAGATGCTGAAGGCCGATGCCTATGTGATGTGCCTGGGCGCTTTCAGCGCGCCGTGGGCGAAACGCCTGGGGCAGAACCTGCGCATCTACCCGGCCAAGGGCTATTCGGTGACGCTGCCGGTGATCAACGAAGCTGCGTCTTACCAGGTGAGCCTGACGGACGACGAGTACAAGCTGGTGTTCTCGCGCTTCGGCAATCGCCTGCGCATCGCGGGCACGGCGGAGCTCAACGGCTACAACACCGAACTGAACCTGGTGCGCTGCCAGGCCATCGTGCGTCGCGTGAAGCAGCTCTTCCCGGAGATGACGGACGGCGAAGGCGCGCAGTTCTGGACCGGCCTGCGGCCGGCGACGCCGAGCAACGTGCCTTACATCGGCAAAAGCAAAACCTCCAATCTGTTCCTCAACACGGGCCACGGCACGCTGGGCTGGACGCATGCCTGCGGCTCGGGCGCGGCGATTGCCGACATCGTGAGCGGGCGCGTGCCTGAGGTGGACTTTGCTTTTACCGGCATGCCGGCGCCGGGGCGGGTGATGGCATTGCCGGGGATGGTGAAGGCCTGATCAGGCGGGCGCCGACCTCAAGACCATCGTGGCCCGCGTCATCAACGAAGCCGGCCTGAGGACCTCTCCCCCTCTTACTCCCTCCCCCTCTGGGGGAGGGCAGGGGTGGGGGCCAGCAGCGATTGGGCAAGCGCTTTTCGCATTTGCCAAGACCGCCAGCCCCCATCCCCACCTTCCCCCAGCGGGGGAAGGAGCAAAACCATTAGCCGCCATCCGACGTCCCGCCCACCAACCCGCCGACCGACCTCACCCTGCAGCAGATGAGCGGAGGCGGTAATATCGCCCTCCGTTCATTCGCCGCCCGCCGCCATGACCTCACCCGCCACCACGCCTCCCGACGGTCTTCCCACCTACCGCCTCCTCACGGGCCCGGATGACGCGAGTTTTTGCCACCGGGTCAGCGAGATGCTGGCGCTGGGCTACGAGCTTCACGGCTCACCAGCGGCGACCTTCAATGGCGAGCGGGTGATCGTGGCGCAGGCGCTGCTGTGGCCTTCGGTTCGGAGCGACAAGCCATGAGCGCTCCCTTGAATACCGCCACCCTGCAGGCGATGGCGGACTTCCCGCGCCAGCTCGAGCAGTTTTACGCGGCCATTCCCGAAAGCCACAGCGACTGGAGGCCTTCGTCGTGGGACGGCATCCCGAGCGAGACCTTTTCGGCGCTGGGCCAGGTCTGCCATGTCAGGGACATCGAGATCGACGGCTACCACGTGCGGCTTCAACGCACGCTCACCGAGACCAACCCGGTACTCGTGTCGCTGGATGGCTACGAGCTCGAGAAAGAGCGCAACTACGCAACAGCCGACGCGCGGGAAGCCCTGGCGGCGTTCCGGGCGGCCCGCCTCAAAACCATGGCCATGCTGTCGGCTGTCACACCGCAGCAGCTGGACCGCAGGGCGGAATTCGAAGGCTACGGCGCGCTGACCTTGCGCAGCCTGGTGCACTACCTGTGCAGCCACGACCAGCAGCACCTGGCCGGCCTGCAGTGGCTGCTCGGCAAGATTGACGCGTCGCGCGCCGTGAGCGCCGGGTGGAATTTGTAACATCGGCCTATCAGGAAATGGGCTTTGCGCGCTACCTTGGTGCGCCCTTTTTCGGCGAAAAAACCACGGATCGCCCGGGGTATTCCCGCTTTATGTCCCTTCAGCGTCAGTCGATCTGTAAGTAAAAGTTAACTTGGGAGCACACTGCATGAACGGCCTCGCTGCCGTGTTTTCCGCAGTTGCGGCTAATTCATTGACTTTTGGGGGTGATCAACATGATGGTTTATTTGCGCAATGTGGCTGTGCTGTCGGGTGCCGTCCTGGCACTGGGTTCCACCGTGGCACAAACCGAGGACCCGAATCCGCCGGCCAAGACCAAGAAGGCCAAAGCCGCCGCAGCGCCGGCGGCCGAAAAATTTTCAGGCCCGCGCGAAAAAATGGTGGTGGCCATGCCCAAAACCTACGGCAAGACCGAAACCATGGCCTTGTGGGGCGACTACTTCAGCCACCTGTCGCGCTGCGCCAATGTGGAGCTGCAGAACGCCCAGGGCGACTCGCTGGAGCGCACCAGCAACGTGGACATCCTGGGCGAGAAGGAGCTGATCGAGGCGCTTTCGACCGGCAAGGCCCAGATCGGGCAAGTGAACCCCGGCCTGGCCGCGCAGATGGTGACCGCCGGGCAGGCCGCGCCTTTCGCGGTGCCAGGCAACAAGGCGACGGGCCAGCGCAATTCCTACAAGCTGATCCTGATCACGCGTATCGACAGCCCGTACCGGGAACCCAAGGACCTGGTGGGCAAGAAGATCGCGCACACCACGCCGACCTCCAACTCGGGCAACCTGGCGCCGCGCGCGCTGTTCCCGGCCCTGGGCCTGACGCCGGACAAGGACTACGAGGTGGTTTTCTCGAACGGCCATGAGCGCTCGGTGACGGGCGTGATGCACGGCTTTTACCCCGCCGCGGCGGTGGCCAGCGATTTGTACCAGCGCATGGTCGTGAAGGGCGACGTCAAGGGATCGAGCATACGCACGATCTGGGAAAGCCCGCCTTTCATGACGGAAACCTGGACAATGAACAAAGAGGTGTCGCCGGAGCTGCAGGCCAGGGTCAAGAAGTGCTCGTTCAGCTACAGCTTCTCGCCCACGCTGAAGAAGCAGCTGCCCGGCAACGACACCTTCCTGCCGATCAATTTCGACCGGGATTTCGCTACGGTGATGCAGGTCTACCGCTCCACTCAAAAAAAGTAGAGCCAAAAGTAGGCCCCCACGCTTTTCACTTCGTGTAATGCGCTGCCCCCCGAGGGGGCCGCCCGCCTGCGGTCTGGCAAAGCCAGTCCCGCGGCTCATGCTGGTTTGAAGAGCCCACTTCAACCGGCTGCAATCGGTCACGCCAACAGGGGCCGCGGAACCGGCTTTGCCGGGCCGCTAGCGCCGTCCCCTTGAGGGGAGAACAGGCTATACGCAGTGAGCCTGGACAGGGGTGTGCCAGCTAGCCTCCAGTGAGCCTGGACGGGGGTAATTCGCTGAGCAGCGGGTGCACCGTGCCCCACAGGCTTTCGTCGAGCACGCGCTGCAAGGTGCGCAGCAGCTGGTTGTTGGAGGTGTAGGCCTTCACCAACACGGCTTCGACGCGCTGGGTTTCCGTGGCGACCTCGTCGCTCGCGGAAAACACCACCACCGGCGGCGCGGGGTTCAGCGCCTCTATCGTGTCCAGCAGCTCCCATCCTGAACCGTCTTTCAAGGTCAGGTCGAGCAGCACCAGGTCGTAGTGGTGCTTGCCGAGCTGTTCGCGCGCCTCCTGCAGGCTGCCGGCAAATTCAAAGGTCGCGAAGTCCTGGGCGATGGTCGCAGCGATGCGCTGGATGTCCAGGTCGTCCTCGACATGCAGGATGCGCGGCCGGCCTTCGGCCATGTTGGCGATGGCGCGCTGCAGGCTCAGGATCAGCTTGTTTTCGTCGATGGGCTTTTCAAGCCAGGTCGACACCGCGAGCGGCTGGTTGTTGAATTCGAGTTCGCCGGCTTCGGCGTTGGCCGACACCACCACGATGGGCAGGTCCCGCGTGCGCTCTTCGAGGCGCAGCGCGCGAATCAGGCTGATGCCGTCCAGGTCCGGCAGGCCCAGGTCGACCGTCATGGCGGCATAAGGCCGTTTCACCACCTGCTCCATGGCCTGCGCGGCGCGGTAGACCATGTCCGAATCGAATCCGCCCTTGTCGAGCATCAGGTTGATCAAGTGGGCGATGTCGGGGTCGTCCTCGCAGACCAGGATCAAGGGCCTGGGCGGCCCGCTGGCCTTGCTTCTGTTTGCATCGATGCTGGCTTCTTCCACCCGCGGCGCAAGCGCTTCGGGCAGCTCAAAATAGAAAACGGTTCCCACGCCGGTTTGCGAGGTGAAGCCCACGCTGCCGTTCATGCGCTCGACAATGGCGCGCGAGATGTTCAGGCCAAGGCCGGTGCCGCCCTTTTGCCGGGTGTCCGAGGTGTCGGCCTGCGAGAACTTCTGGAAGATGCGTTTGCGGAACTCTTCGGGAATGCCGGGGCCGCTGTCGGCGACCTCGACCCGGATCCGCCCGCCGCTGCGCACCAGCCTGACATACACATAGGACTCCGCCGGTGAGAACTTCACGGCATTGGAAATCAGGTTGGTGAGAGCCTGGGTCAGGCGATCGCTGTCGACGCTGACCATGACCCCTTGGGCCTGGACATCCAGCGCCAGTTTGACCTTGTGCTGGCCCGCAAAGCCTTCATTGGCCGTCAGGATCTGGGCCAGCAGGGGCTGCAGTTCCACGATCTGCAAGTCGAAGCGCATCTTGCCGGACTCGATTTTCTCGCTGTCCAGGATGTCGTTGATCAGCCGGATGAGCCGCTCGCAGTTGCTGGTGGCGATGCCGACGAGGTTCTTGGCCATGGGCGGCAGCTCCCCGGCCACACCGCCGACGATCAGGCCCAGCGAGCCGCGTATGGAGGTGAGCGGCGTGCGCAGCTCATGGCTGACGGTGGAGACGAACTCGCTTTTCATGCGGTCTATGCGCTTGAGTTCGGTCACATCGGTGCCCAGCGAATAAAAACCGAGCACCTTGCCCTCGTCCTCGCCTTCGCCGTAGCGCGGAAAGTACTGCATGACGTAGTCGCGTTGCTTGCCGTCGGCGCTTTCCTGGGTGCGGTCATACTGCGCCGCGTAGCCGTCCAGGGCTTCCTCGATCTTGCCGCGCTCCTTTTCGTAGAGCTCGCGGCCCATCATCTCGCGCATGGTCTTGCCATGGATCTGCTCTCGCTTCAGGCCGAAGCGTTCCTCATAAGCGAGGTTGTAGAACTGGAAGCGCTGCTCCGCATCGATGTAGGCGATCAGGGCTGGTACGGTGTCGGTGATCTGGTGCAGCTGCGTTTCACTGGCGTTCAGCGCGATGGTGCGCTCCTGCACACGCTGCTCCAGGGTCTCATTGGCGCCCTGGAGTTCCTGGTTGACGCGCTGGATGGTGGAGTGGCTGCTGAGGAGGTCGACCGCCGCGTAGAGGAGCAGCGCCACCAGCACCGCCGAAAAAATCAGCAGGTAGCGCCCGTAACGCTCGCCTTCCGCCCCGGCCTGTTGCTGCTCGGCCGTCAAAACATCGCTGGCCTCATCGAGCAGTTTTCCGGTCGGCGCCGCGGCAATGCCCACGAGGAGTTCATTGACGGTTTTCTGCTCGCGCAAAATGGTCTGGATGTGCGCGCTGAAGATGCCCAGCCTGTCCCTGATGCCCGGCGGAAAAAGATGCAGGCCGCCTTCCAGGCGGTTTAGCTCCTCCCGTATCTCCGCGCCCCTGTCGCCGGTCGGGCTTTGGCTGTACAGCATGCTCGCGAGCAAAAGCCTGTTCACGCCCGCCGAGATCTGCAGAAACGCCGGCTGTGCGGCGCCGCGGCCCGGCACTAGCGACTGCTTGACGTCTTCCGCCGCTGTGGGAAGAAAGGCCAGCGAGTTGCGCAGCACCGAGTTGTTGGATTTGAATTGCTCGATCAGGACGGCCTTGTCCTGGACGGCGCGTTGCAGCGCCGCCAGCTTGGCGGCCTGCGCGGGGGCATCGTGCTTGTGGGTTTCCGCTTCCGACCGGAGCTGTTCCATGAGCCGGGCCATCTCGCCCTGGTTGTCGGCCAGCGCATCGTAGTGCGTGTTGATGCCTATCCTGGACTTCAGCACGTCCAGTTCCCATTGCGCGTCGAGCTGCTTCAGGTGGCGCAGCACGGCGATATCCTCAAAGTAATGCGACTCGTCGAAGCTCTGGGTTTTGGCGTACAGAAACACCAGGATGGACAGCAGCACGGCAGTGACCGCCGCCATCGGCAGCCAGGCCAGTCGATTCGGTTTTTTCACGGTTTGACGTCCAGTTCACCGGTGAGGGTGTTGAGGAAACGGATGATGGCCTCCTTGTCTTCTTTGGAGGCGACGCGGCCGAGCTGGTAGCGAAACATGATGTCGACGGCCTCGTCCAGGGTTTTCGCCGAGGCATCGTGGAAGTAAGGCGCGGTGAGCGCGATGTTGCGCAGGCTGGGCACCTTGAAGACGTATTTGTCGCTTTCAACCTTGGTGACCAGGTAGCGGCCGAGATCGGCTTCTGTGGGGTTGCCGCGCTTGGCGAAGTAGTCGCCCATGACGCCGAATTTCTGGAACATATTGCCGCCCACGTTGACGCCTTGGTGGCAGGCGACGCAGCCGTACTGCTTGAACTTCGCATAGCCGGCTTTCTCGGGCGCGGAGATCGCATTGGGGTCGCCGCGCAGGTATTTATCAAAGCGCGAGTTGGGGGTGATCAGGGTGCGCTCGAAAGTGGCGATGGCGTTCTGGATGTTCACCTTGGTGACGCCGTCTTTGTACGCGGCGGCGAATGCGCTCTTGTACTTGGGGTCCTGCGACACCTTCTGGACCACCTCTTCCCACTTCGAGCCCATCTCGACCGGGTTCTGCATGACATGGTCGGCTTGCGCTTCCAGCGACTCGGCGCGACCGTTCCAGAACTGCTTGAAATTGAGCGCGGCGTTGAGCACCGTGGGGGCGTTGACGCTGGTCAACCCGCCGTTGAGCCCCACAGAACGATCACGCCCGTCACCGCCGCCCTTGCTGATGTCGTGGCAACTGGCGCAGGACACGCGGCCGTTGCCGGAAAGGCGCGTATCGCGAAACAGCTGCCGACCGATTTCGGCGCGGGCCGGGTCCTGCTTCAGCGTCAGCGGGACCGGCTGTATGGGCTCATCGAGCAAAGGCGCCGCGATGGCGGCGTGGGATACGCAGAGCACTACGGCCGCCAGCAGTAATCCCGGCAGGCCGGAAGTCCTTGCGGCCCCGTGCGACGCCGCCTGCGCTGCCGCGTGTGCGCTTGCCTTCTGAAGCGGCGCCCATGGCCCGCCGCGATAGCCGCGCGCCAACATCCCGGTTGTTGTTTTCACGGCTGCTGTCCTCCTGATCGTTGCTGCAACCAGCCACCATCAGATCACGTTTATCAGCCGCGCCCCTTAAGGCATTTCCCGTGTGGGCATATTTACCAACACTATGTAAGTAAATGCTTCGTTTTCACTTCAAAGAAAACTGCAGGCCCAGCGGTGCCTCACACCCAACTTAGAACTTTTTATTTCATCGATCCGAAGACTTTTTTGAGAATCGCGCTGCCGGTGCCCACAGGGTCCTGGCGGATCTTCTTTTCTTCCTCGCCGATGATGAGGTAGAGGCCATCCAGCGACTTGCCGGTGACGTATTGCTGGATGTTGGCGTCTTCTTTTTTGACCAGGCCGAAACCGGCGGCCTTGCCGGCGAATTCGTTGTATTTGTTGGCCAGCCCGACTTTTTCGGTGGCCTTGGTCACCACGGGCAGGAATTTCACGCCCAGCGGCGCGCGGGTTTTTTCAGCGAAGAAAGTGGTGACCGAGGTCTCGCCGCCGGTCAGGATGTTCTTGGCGTCGTTCACGTTCATGGTGCGCACCGCGTTGACGAGCAGGTCCTTGCCCATGGGCACGGCCGCCTCGGCGGCGCGGTTGATGGAGGTGACCAGCTCGTCGATGCGTTTGCCCTGGCCGAAGTTTTTTAGCAGTTTCGACGCGTCTTCGAGGTAACCGGGCAAAGGAATGCGAACTTTTGGGTTTCCGAGGAATCCATCCGTCTTGCCCAGCAGGGCGACGGCCGCGATGGCGCCCTTTTCGAGGGCGGTTTTCAGGCCGGCGCTGGCATCGGCGTTGCTGATGCCGGACAGGTCTCCGAGCGACAACGCGTAGGCCTGGTGGTAGGTGGCCAATATCAGTGCGCCCAACGCGCTGACGCCGGCCTGGTTAAAATTGCGACGTTGCATGATGAGGTCTCCCATGAAATTGACATCCAGCCGGACAGTATGCCGCATGGCGCTGGCCGGCGTTTTGGCGCTGGCGGCGCTCGCCAGCCTGCCCGGGTGCACTGGTACGCAGCCCGCGCCTGAATCGACCTTCGTGCTGCTGGACGGCAGCAAAAAAACCACGGCCGACCTGAAAGGCAAGGTCACCCTTGTCAATTTCTGGGCCACCAGCTGCGTGACCTGCGTGGCGGAGATGCCCAAGGTCATTTCCACCTACAACAAATACAAGAGCCAGGGCTACGACACCCTGGCCGTGGCCATGAGCTACGACCCGCCCAGCTACGTCGTCAACTACACCGAAACCCGCAAGCTGCCCTTCAAGGTGGCCATCGACAACACCGGCGCAGTGGCCAAGGCCTGGGGCGATGTGCAGCTCACGCCCACGACCTACCTGGTCAACAAGCGCGGCGAGATCGTCAAGCAGTATGTGGGGGAGCCGGATTTTGCGGCCTTGCATCAGCTGATCGAAAAGCTGCTGGCTGAGACCTGAAGCGTTTTGCCTCCCCAAAACAAAAAGCCGGTTCAGACGAACCGGCTTTTTTATTGATCGCCCCCCGAATGGGGATCTCTCGGCTGTGCGAGCTTACTGGGCTCTGAAGCTGTCGTGGCAAGCCTTGCAGGTACCAGCGGTTGCTGCAAAGGCCGTCTTCAGCGTGTCCAGGTTGCCGGTTTTGGCGGCGGCGGCCAGCTTGGCGGTTTCGGCGACCAGCTTTTCATGGCCTTCCTTGAACTTGGCCTGCTCGGTCCAGATCTCTGGCTTGGCCTTGGTGTTGCCGCCCTTGTCGGTTCCAGGCGCGAAGCCGGCCCACGGGAGCTTGGCCATGTCGGCCACGATGTCGGCATTTTCGGCGGCGACTTTGGCGTCAAATGGGACACGGCCGTTGGCCATGGCACCGACCCGGCCGAAATGCTGGCTCATGACAAACAGCGCGCTCTGGCGGTATTTGATGGCGTCTTCGGGTTTGGCAAACTGCGCGGAGGCCGGAGCGGCGATAGCCACCAGGGTGGCGGCCGCTGCGATGCAGGCGAAAAGTTTCATGGTTTTCCTCGTGGGGTTTTTTTAGGATATGGTCGGTGACACGCATGGCAACGCGCTGGGCTTGTTGCCATGTGGCTGAGTTTAGCCAGACCTGATAAGTTCCGCAGGAACTTATGCACTACGGGAAAGCACCAAGAGTCGAGCGAGGCGGCCGGAGGCAAGCCCGGCATAAAGCAACCCACATGAACGAGGAGTGAGCGTGTACACCAACAAGAATCTGCACAAGGTGCGTGTGTGGGACCTGCCCACGCGGTTTTTCCATTGGGCGCTGGTGGCCTGCGTGATCGGCCTGGCCGTCACCGGCACCGTGGGCGGCAATGCCATGGTCTGGCACTTCCGTTTTGGCTACACGGTGCTGGCCTTGCTGCTGTTTCGCATCGTCTGGGGCTTGGTGGGCGGGCGTTGGTCGCGTTTTGGCGCGTTCATTTATGCGCCGCAGAGTGTCATCAACTACCTCAAGGGCCAGGGCAAGCCGGAGCACGGCGTGGGCCACAGCCCGATAGGCGCCGGCTCTGTGTTCGCCATGCTGGGTTTCCTGGTGGCACAGGTCGGCACGGGGCTGCTCAGCGACGACGAGATCGCATTCGCCGGCCCGCTGACGCGCTTTGTCTCCAATGCCACCGTCAGCCTGACGACCAACTATCACAAGAACATCGGCAAATGGGTACTGCTGGCGCTGGTGCTGCTGCACATCGCGGCCATCGTCTATTACCTGAGCCGCAAGCACAACCTCGTGGGCGCCATGCTTCACGGCGACAAGGAACTGGTGGTGCAAGCGCCACCCTCGCGGGACGACACGGTGTCGCGCGTGGCCGCGGCGCTGATCCTGGCGATTTGCGGCGGCGTGGCCTACTGGGTTTCCACCCTCGCGGCGCCGGCGTTCTGACGCCCTGCGCCCCTTGAGGCTGGCCGGATGCGCGGCCGATGGCGCCGGCAAACCACGTTAAACTGGTTGCCGACTTTTCATCGCCGATCCGTGCAACGCCCCTCCATCCAGTTCATCACGCCCGACACGCCAGAGCAACTGGCCGCGACGCGGCTGGTCTTTCGCGAGTATGCGGAGCAGCTGGGCGTGGACCTGTGCTTCCAGAATTTCGAGGCGGAGCTGGCCGAGTTGCCCGGTGAATACGATGAACCCGAGGGCGCGCTGCTGCTGGCGCTGGTGGACGGCGAAGTCGCCGGCTGCTGCGCATTGCGCGCGCTGGACTCGGTCGACTATCCGAATGCCGGCGAGATGAAGCGCCTCTATGTGCGCAAGCCCTTTCGCCGCTTCGGCCTGGGCCGCCAGCTCGCGGAAGCCATCCTGGACGCGGCGCGCGTGGCAGGTTACCACTCGGTGCTGCTGGACACGCTGGACGACATGGAATCGGCGCGCGCGCTGTACGCCGAGCTAGGCTTTGCCGAGATCCCGCCCTACTATCACAACCCCATCGCGGGAGCGCACTACCTCAAGGTGGATCTGTAGGCTCCCCCAAAGCGGAAACGAAAAAGCCACCGGGCTCGCGCGCGGTGGCTTTTTTTCTGGCGAAGAATCCGCCCTCAGCCCTTGGCTTGCGCCAGCAGCGTGGCCGCGTCGCTGACTTCAAACTTGCCGGGGCCTTCCACATTGAGGCTGGCGACCTTGCCGTCCTTGACCAGCATGGAGTAACGGTTGCTGCGCAGGCCCATGCCGCGCGCCGTCAGGTCCAATGTCAGGCCGGCGGCTTTCGCGAAATCCGCGCTGCCGTCGGCCAGCATGCGCACCTTGTCGCCGGTCTTCTGGTCGCGCGCCCAGGCGCCCATGACAAAAGCGTCGTTGACGCTGAGGCACCAGATCTCGTCGACACCCGCGGCCTTGAACTCGGCGAATTTTTCGACATAGCCTGGCACATGCTTGGCCGAGCAGGTGGGCGTGAACGCACCGGGCAAGGCAAACAGGGCAATGGTCTTGCCGGCAGCGGCCTTGGCCACGTCGACCGGGTTCGGGCCGATGCTGCAGCCATTGCCTTCGACTTCGGAAAATTCCATCAGGGTGGTGGCCGGAAGGGTGTCGCCTACTTTGATCATGGTGTGCTCCTCAAAAATAATGGGTGGGTTGAAAATCAACCCCCGCAGTGTAGTGCGGAGGCGGCTAGCGTGCGCTCACTGTGCAAAAACCGCGGAAGGCTTGAAGGTCATGCCCAGCCGGTACACAGTTGGGCAAACGCCGACACAAACAAAAACGGCCCACCGAGGTGAGCCGTTTTTAAAGAGTGACTTGACGCCAGCCCCCAGGTAACCTGGGACTTAAACGATCACAGCCTTTTCAACCAGACGGGTCACAACCCAGTTCTTGGTCTTGGAGATCGGGCGGCTCTCGGTGATCTCGATCACGTCACCCGTGTGGTACTCGCCCTTTTCGTCATGGGCGTGGTACTTGCTGGACAGGGACACGATCTTGCCGTAGAGCTCGTGCTTCACACGGCGCTCGACCAGGACCGTCACGGTCTTGGCGCGCTTGTCGCTCACCACCTTGCCGATCAAGGTGCGCTTGAGGGATTTTTTAGCTTCCGTCATTTTTTGGCTCCTTGCTTGACGATGGTTTCGGCCAGGATAGTCTTGGCACGAGCGATGCTGCGACGCGTGGAACGCAGCGTGGAAGTGTTGGTCAGTTGCTGCGTGGCTTTTTGCATGCGCAGGCCAAAGTGGGCTTTTTGCAGCTCTTTGACTTCGGTTTTCAGGCCGGCAACGTCTTTTTGGCGCAGTTCAGTAGATTTGGTCATTGTCATTTCCCCTTACTGGCCGATCATGCGGCTGACGAAGGTGGTGCGCAGCGGCAGCTTGGCGGACGCCAGGCGGAACGCTTCGCGGGCCAGCTCTTCAGGCACACCGACGATTTCAAAGACGATCTTGCCGGGCTGGATTTCAGCCACGTAGTACTCTGGATTACCTTTACCGTTACCCATACGCACTTCAGCAGGCTTTTGGGAGATCGGCTTGTCCGGGAAGACACGGATCCAGATACGGCCGCCACGTTTGACGTGACGGGAAATCGCACGGCGTGCGGCTTCAATTTGACGAGCAGTCAGGCGACCACGGTCGGTGCATTTGAGACCGAAGTCACCGAACGCAACCGAGGAACCCCGGGTTGCGACGCCGGTGTTACGGCCTTTTTGCTCTTTGCGGTATTTTCTGCGAGCGGGTTGCAGCATTTTGATTCTCCGTTAATAGACCGATTACTCGGTCTTGGCACCGTCAGCTGCTGCAGCTGGCGCGGCTTTACGGACGCGCTTAACGGTGGTTTTCGGGGCTTCGCTACCAGGGGTAGCTTCAGCCGGCTTGTCGCTTCCATCCGCAGGTGCGGTATTGGTCGCGCCGCGCGGTGCGCGAGCACCACGTGGAGCGGGACGGTCGCTGCCTGGACGATCACCAGGACGGGCATCACGGCGTGGGCCGCGCGGCTTGCGTTCTTCGTCGGGCACTTCCACCATCTTGGCGCCAGGCGCATCGTTGCGGCCCAGCGTGTCGCCCTTGTAGACCCAGACCTTGACGCCGATCACACCATAGGTGGTCTTGGCTTCGGAGGTGCCGTAGTCGATGTCGGCGCGCAGGGTGTGGAGGGGCACACGGCCTTCGCGGTACCACTCGCAGCGAGCGATTTCAATGCCGTTGAGGCGGCCGGACGACATGATCTTGATGCCCAGGGCACCCAGACGCATGGCGTTTTGCATGGCGCGCTTCATCGCACGGCGGAACATGATGCGTTTTTCAAGCTGCTGCGTGATGCTGTCGGCGATAAGCTTGGCATCAATTTCAGGCTTGCGAACTTCTTCGATGTTCACGGCGACCGGCACGCCCAGCTGGCGGCTCAGTTCTTTCTTGAGGTTCTCGATGTCCTCGCCTTTTTTGCCGATCACGACGCCCGGACGTGCCGAGAAAATCGTGATGCGGGCGTTCTTGGCGGGGCGCTCGATCAGAACGCGCGAAACCGCGGCGTTCTTGAGCTTGGCCTTGAGGTACTCGCGAACCTTGATGTCTTCGGCCAGCATGCCGGCGAAATCACGGTTGCTTGCGTACCAGCGGCTGGCCCAGTTGCGGCTAACTGCAAGGCGAAACCCGGTTGGGTTGATTTTTTGTCCCATATCCTGCTGCCTTTAGTTGCCAACCACCACGTACACATGGCACGTGGGTTTGCTGATGCTGTTGCCGCGGCCTTTTGCGCGCGCGGAGAAACGCTTGAGCGTGGCGCCTTGTTCGACGTAGATGGTTTTCACCTTCAGTTCGTCGATGTCGGCGCCATCGTTGTGTTCAGCGTTGGCGATGGCGGACTCCACAACCTTCTTGATGATTCCAGCAGCTTTTTTCTGCGTGAAATTCAGGATGTTGAGGGCTTGATCCACTTTCTTGCCGCGGATCAGGTCAGCGACCAGACGGCCCTTGTCGACCGACAGACGAACGCCCCGGAGGGTTGCACGTGTTTCCATGGTCTTTCCTTACTTTCTCACAACTTTTTTGTCAGCCGGATGACCTTTGAAAGTCCGGGTGAGTGCGAACTCGCCCAGCTTGTGGCCAACCATTTGATCGGTGATGTAGACAGGTACGTGCTGCTTGCCGTTGTGGACGGCGATGGTCAGGCCGATGAACTCGGGCAGGATCATGGAGCGACGCGACCAGGTCTTGATCGGCTTTTTGTCCTTGTTGGTAACGGCCTTGTCGGCTTTTGCTACCAAATGATGGTCGACAAACGGACCTTTTTTGAGTGAACGTGTCATGGGTTAGCCTTACTTCTTGCGACGCGAAACAATCATCACTTGCGTGCGCTTGTTGTTGCGGGTGCGGTAGCCCTTGGTAAGGTTACCCCATGGGTCGACAGGATGGCGGCCTTCGCCGGTCTTGCCTTCACCACCGCCGTGCGGGTGGTCAACCGGGTTCATCACCACACCGCGAACGGTCGGGCGAATACCCATCCAGCGCTTCACACCGGCCTTGCCGAGACGGCGCAAGCTGTGTTCTTCGTTGGCGACTTCACCGATGGTGGCGCGGCACTCGATGTGGATCTTGCGAACCTCACCGGAGCGCATACGCACCTGGGCGTAGGTACCTTCGCGGGCCAGCAGCGTTGCCGAGGTGCCGGCGGAACGGGCGATTTGCGCGCCCTTGCCGATTTGCATCTCAATGCAATGGATGGTGGAACCCACAGGGATGTTGCGGATGGGCAGCGTGTTGCCGACGCGAATCGGCGCTTCCGAACCGCTCACCAGCGTGGCGCCGACTTCAAGGCCGCGGGGGGCGATGATGTAGGTGCGCTCGCCGTCGGCGTAGCAGAGCAGGGCAATGTGGGCCGTGCGGTTGGGGTCGTACTCGATGCGTTCGACCTTGGCCGGAATGGCGTCCTTGTTGCGCTTGAAGTCCACCACACGGTAGTGGTGCTTGTGACCGCCGCCTTTGTGGCGCGTCGTGATGTGCCCATTGTTGTTACGGCCGGCCTTCTGGAATTGTGGCTCCAGCAGCGGCGCGTAAGGCTCACCCTTGTGCAGGTGATCCCGGGAGATCTTCACCATCCCGCGCATGCCGGGGGAGGTGGGTTTCATTTTAATGACAGCCATTACGCAGACTCCCCACCGAGGTTGAGTTCCTGACCGGGCTTGAGCGTCACATAGGCCTTGCGAATGTTGTCGCGGCGGCCGATGGACTTGCCAAAGCGCTTGGTCTTGCCTTTGATGTTCAGGACGGCGACCGACTGGACGTCCACCTTGAACATCAATTGCACGGCGGCCTTGATTTCAAATTTGGTGGCATCCTGCAGCACCTTGAAGGTCACGGCATTGGTCTTGTCCGCGATCATGGTGGCCTTTTCGGACACGATGGGTGCGACCAGGACCTGCATCAGGCGGCCTTCGTCGAATTTCAATTTTGGAGAAGATGGGTTACGGGCGCTCATGCGAACATCTCCTTGAGTTGGTCCATGGCAGCCTTGGTGACCAGAACCTTCTTGTAGTGGACCAGCGACACCGGATCGGCGTAACGGGGCTCAACCACGAGGATGTTCACCAGGTTGCGGGAAGCCAGGTACAGGTTTTCATCAACTTCATCAGCGATGACCAGCACCGAATTGAGGTTCATGGCCTTGAACTTGTCGGCCAGGACCTTGGTCTTGGGCGAGTCCACGGTCAGGGAATCAACCACAGCCAGGCGGCCTTCACGGGCCAGCTGCGAGAAGATGGCGGCCATGCCGGCGCGATACATCTTCTTGTTGATTTTCTGCGTGAAGTTTTCGTCAGGCATGTTCGGGAAGATACGACCGCCGCCGCGCCACAGGGGCGAAGACGTCATACCAGCACGTGCGCGACCGGTGCCCTTTTGTTTGAAAGGCTTCTTGGTCGAGTGACGGACCTGCTCACGGTCTTTCTGGGCGCGGGTGCCTTGGCGGGCGTTGGCCTGGAAGGCCACGACCACCTGGTGCACCAGGCTTTCGTTGTATTCGCGACCAAACACGGTATCAGGCACGTCCACTTTGGACGAAGCCAGACCTTGGTCATTCAGGAGTTCGACCTGCATCAGTTCGCTCCTTTAGCAGCGTTGGCGGGCTTGGCTTTGATCGCGGCGCGAACCGTGACATAACCACCTTTGGAACCAGGCACAGCGCCACGGATCATGAGCAGCTGACGGGCTTCGTCGATGCGCACGATGTTCAGGTTTTGCGTGGTCACGGTGACGTCGCCCAGATGGCCCGTCATGCGTTTACCGGGAAACACACGGCCAGGATCCTGCGCCATACCGATGGAGCCGGGAACGTTGTGCGAACGGCTGTTACCGTGCGACGCGCGTTGCGAGCTCATGTTGTGGCGCTTGATGGTGCCGGCGAAACCTTTACCGATGGAGGTGCCTTGCACGTCCACCAGCTGGCCCACGGCAAACACGTCGGCTGCGGGCACAACGGCGCCAGCGGCGTATTTGCCTGCGACGTCAGCCGTCACGCGGAATTCTTTCAGGATTTCACCAGCTTCAACGCCTGCTTTCGCAAGGTGGCCGGCGGCCGGCTTGGTCACACGCGATGCTTTGCGTGCGCCAAATGCCACTTGAAGGGCATCGTAGCCGTCATTTGCTTCGGTTTTAACCTGGGTCACGCGGTTGTTCGATACATCCACCACGGTGACAGGAACTGTGTCCCCATCATCCGTGAACAGACGCATCATGCCAACTTTGCGGCCCAGCAACCCGAGGGAGTTGCTCAGACTCATGATGTGTTCTTTCGTAACTTTCACCGCTGCGACTTCAATTGGCCGCAGACGTTTTGATGTGAAAGACAGTTAATAAAACCGCCCAATCCATACCGGCAAGAAGCCAACATGTAATGGACAGCCCAAGAGTATAGCCCAGGTTGCCAAAAATGGCAAACCCGGGCTAAAACCTGTCGATTTGGGCCCGGCTTGTGGCCGAAACCCCGTTTTTTGCTTACTGCAGCTTGATTTCGACGTCCACGCCGGCCGGCAGGTCGAGCTTCATCAGGGCGTCCACGGTTTTGTCCGTAGGGTCCACGATGTCCATCAAACGCTGGTGCGTGCGGATTTCCAGCTGGTCGCGGCTCGTCTTGTTGACGTGGGGCGAACGCAGGATGTCGAAGCGCTTCATACGGGTTGGCAGGGGCACGGGGCCCTTGACAATCGCGCCGGTGCGCTTGGCGGTGTCAACGATTTCAGCTGCCGACTGGTCGATCAGCTTGTAGTCAAACGCCTTCAGGCGGATGCGGATTTTTTGCTTGGTGGCCATGGTAATTCCTTAGTGTTTGCGGAAATTACGCAATGATCTTGGCAACGACGCCGGCGCCGACGGTCTTGCCGCCTTCGCGGATGGCGAAACGCAGGCCTTCTTCCATGGCGATCGGGTTGATCAGCTTGACGGTGATCGACACGTTATCGCCTGGCATGACCATTTCCTTGCCTTCTGGCAACTCGATCGCACCCGTCACGTCCGTCGTGCGGAAGTAGAACTGGGGGCGGTAGTTGTTGAAGAAAGGCG
>NZ_JBFUBN010000016.1:0-109557 GCF_056405735.1 Polaromonas sp. P1_F2
CTGGCCTGCCTAGCGGCGCTTCCGGCAAAACGGTGGTGCTGCGTGGCACGGTTACAGACACGAGTACCGGCCAGGTGAAGTGGAGCTGCGGTGGCGGCACCAGCCCTGTTGAAGCCAAGTACCTGCCAAGTTCTTGCAAAGACTTCTGATCGATTGAATTGTCAAAAAAGCCCCTTGGCCTTTCGCCAAGGGGCTTTTTCTTTGCTTCTACGCTCTCCATTTCCATGCGAACTTCGCACATCATTGCGCTGGCTGCACTCGTCGTCAGTTCAGTTCTTGTGGCCGTTTATTGGCCGGGTTTGCAAGGAGGCTTCTTTTTCGATGACGGACCCAGCATCCTCTTTGCGCAGGGCGTGCGCCTGGAAAACCTTTCGCTGGAGTCGATTCATCAAGCGCTCCTGAGCGGCGGCGCGGGCCCTTCCGGGCGTCCGGTAGCGCAACTGAGTTTTGCGCTCAATTATTATTTCAGCGGTTTCAATCCGCTTGTGTTCAAGGCGACCAATCTTGCGATCCACCTGGCTTGTGGTTTCCTGGTGTTTTGCCTGGCGCACCGCATTCTGACCACCGCCACGTCCGTGGCGAAACAAAGTAACACGCTGATCGCATCCGGCGCGGTGGCTGCCTTGTGGCTGCTGCAGCCTATCCAGCTTCTTCCTGTTCTGCTCGTGGTGCAGCGCATGACGAGCTTGTCCGCTTTTTTTCTTCTCGCCGCCCTGCTGCTGCATATAAGCGGACGGGAACGAGGTGGCCAGACCGGTGCCGCCTGGATCCTGCTGGCGTGGGCGATTTTCTGGCCGCTGTCTTTTCTCAGCAAGGAAACCGGCGTACTTTTGCCTCTGTTTGTGCTCGCCTGGGAGGTGACTTTGCGCAAAGCCTCCTTTGGCAGGCTGGATCGTTTTGCCCTTGGCTTTATTGCCTTGACCGGGCTTCTGCTGGCGGGGGTGGGCGTGTATGTGCTGCTGGGGCGCGCGCAATGGTTGTGGGCCGGCTACGCTCTCCGCCCGTTCTCGCTCATTGAGCGACTGCTGTCGGAGGGGCGGATACTGTGGTTCTATCTCGGCCTGATGGTTGCGCCGCGAATAGGGTCGTTTGGCCTGTACCACGACGATATCGCTGTTTCCACCGGCCTGCTCTCTCCATGGACGACTTTGCCGGCGCTGCTCGGCTTGGCCGGCCTGGCCTGGCTGGCTTGGAGGGTCCGCAAAAGTGCGCCACTCGTGGCCTTCGGGATTACATGGTTCCTGGTTGGGCACAGCCTGGAATCCACCGTGCTGCCGCTGGAACTTGCCCATGAGCATCGCAACTACCTTCCTCTGCTGGGTGTCTTGCTGGTCGCCGCATGGGCACTGGTTCGCGCACTGGAGGGCCCGAGGCAGCACAGAACGGCGGGCCTCCTGCTTGCGGCGATCGCTCTGGGGTACTCTTCCTTTGTCACGGGGCTTCGCGCGAACCAGTTCGGCGATGAGCTGCGGCGTACCCAGATCGAAGCCCTGCACCACCCGGCCTCGGCCCGCTCCCGGCATGAAGCGGGGCTTGTCCTGTCCGACCTGCCGGACGCGACCCTGCCGGACTCGCGGATCTACGCTCTCGCCCGTGGGCACTATACGGCAGCCACCGAAGTCGATCCGAATTTCAAGATGAGCTTGCTTGGCTTGATCCAGCTGGACTGCAAGGCCAAAAATGCGGTGGAACGGGCCGAGATTGACGAGCTGTCCCGCCGCTTGCGTCAAACACGCTTTGCACCGGGCGACAGCGGCGCGCTCTACAGCCTCAAGGCAATGGCCATTGCGGGCACGGCATGCCTGACCAGGGCCGAAGTTGACGGCTTGTTCGCGGCCGCTCTTGCCAATCCCGATGTCTCGCCTGGGGTACAGTCCATCCTGCATTCCTGGCACGCAGACTACTTGTGGTTGCGCGAGCGCGACGGTCCGGCAGCCCGCACGGCCCTTGGAAGATCATTGGCGCTGAACCCGGGCAATCCGAGCAACCGCCTCAAATGGGCACAGCTGCTGCTCATTTCAGGGGAACGGGAGCAGGCGCGGCGCCTGCTGCTTGAGTTGCAAAACGAAAGCTTTTCGGCAGAAGAACGGCAAACAATCAACGAACTGCTGGCAGCAAAATAAGGTGACACGGCAGTTACGCGAACCACCCAGGCTTTCAATGACCCACACAATCAAAATCTCTGTTGTCATCCCCGCCAGAAATGAAGCGGCAAATTTGCGCGCCATCTTGCCCCAGCTTGTTGCGCTCCTGCCGGATGCCGAGATACTTGTTGTCGACGATGGATCGACTGACGACACGGCTGCCGTATGCCTTGAGTCCCGTGTCACGCACCTGTGGCATCCCTACCCCAAAGGCAACGGCGCGGCGATCAAAACCGGTGCACGCGCGGCGCAGGGCGAGGTGATTGTCTTCATGGACGGCGACGGCCAGCACAAGCCCGAAGATGTTCCCGCTCTGCTCGAAAAATACAGGCAGGGTTACGATATGGTGGTAGGCGCACGGCAGACGGGCTCGCAAGCCGGTCTTCATCGCGCCGCCGCCAATGACATCTTCAGCCGGTTTGCCAGCTGGATGGTGATGCAGCCGATTGCCGACCTGACTTCGGGATTCAGGGTGGTTCACGCAGCCCGGTTTCGCCAGTTCCTGTACCTGTTGCCCAACGGGTTTTCGTATCCCACAACCATCACCATGAGCTTTTTCCGCGCCGGTTACGGTGTGGCCTATGTTCCCATCCATTCACCCCGCAGGGCGAATGGCGCCAGCCATATTCACCCCCTGCGCGACGGCTTGCGGTTCCTGTTGATCATCATCAAGATAGGAACGCTTTTTTCACCGCAGAAACTTTTCCTCCCGATCAGCGCGGGCTTCTTCCTGAGTGGCCTGGGCTACTACCTGTACACCTATCTGACCGCCGGCCGTTTCACGAATATGAGCGCGCTGTTGTTTATCTCTGCAATTTTCACTTTTCTGATCGGCATCGTTTCCGAGCAGATCTCTGCGCTGCATTACAAGAATATCGATACCAGTGATCATGAAGGCGACTAGCGCGACCGCCGAGCAAGGCATCCCATCCATTGCCGGCCCTTGAGTACTGAACATGACTCAAAATTTCACCTTCCTCAAACTCGCTCGCAGCGTACCGCCTCCCATGAGGCTGAGCCTCATCGTCCTGGTGATGCTGGCGGCGGTGTTGGGGCTGATGCAGTATGCGACAGGTGGCCGAGTCGCCTATACGATGGACTCATTGACCTACCGCGATGCCGCGCTCCAGTTCCTCTCGGGTCACCCGATGCAGGCTACCAATGTGTTCTCGCCGGTGCCTGAGTTCCAGCCCCTGGTTCATTGGCCGCCGGCCTATCCGGCACTCTGGGCGGCTACCCTGAGCCTGGGAAGCGGGGATATCGACAAAGTCTCTTCCCTGCTGAATCCGATGCTGCTGGCGATCACCAGCCTGTCCATCTTCTGGATTTGCTGGATGGTCACCGGCAGAGCGGTCATCGCCGGCATCATGGGGATCGTCAACGCGTTTACGCCGATGAGCATGATTGTTTATGGCCATGCTTGGAGCGAAACGCTTTTTATCTCCCTGTTGTTGCTGGCCTACGCGGCATTCTGGAAGTATCGGATATCCCGGGAGAAAATCATCTGGCTTGCCGTTGCCGCCGTCCTTATAGGAAGCAGCAACTGGGTTCGATACGCCGGGGTGATTTTCCGGCCTCTGTTGGGATTCTCGGTTTTCACGGCGTCGGGTTCCGTCGTAGGCAAGCGGATCGCGCATGCTGCGGGCGCCATGCTGCTGGGCGCTGCAGTGGCCGGTCCGCTGTGGCTTCGCAACTGGCAGCTGACCGGGAACATTTCGGGCTCAAGCCGCGGGGGCGTGACCAGGGTCGACAGGTTCTTCGAGGATATGACGACCATTCTTGACCTCTTTGAGCATTCTTTTTTTGCATTCAGCATGGTGCTGCGCGCGAACCTGGAGGTTCCAATTCTCATTGCGGCTGCTTTTGTAGCCTATAAAGCTTTTCGCCGCAGTGGCATTCAGTGGCTTCGCCCCCCCGAAATCTGGCTGCCTCTTGTCTGGCTGACCGGTTATCTGATGTTCCTGCTTTATGCCAGGAAAGTCCAGGTCACGGTTGATTTGGATCTGCGCATGCTGGCAGTGGGGTTTCCCTTTCTGCTTCTCGCGATGGCGCCTGCGGTAAGTGCTGCATTCTCGGAACGTTCTTTGGAGACCCGCAAAGTATTGATGGTCTTGCTCCTGGGCCTGCTGGTTTACGCCGGTCTGGACCAGGCGCAGAGAGTCCACCAAAGCTACGCGTCCGATGGGATACCCCGCTGGCGCTCCAACTTCGGCCTTGGATTCCGGGATTTGCGCGATACCTCACCGATCAGCCGCGCGCTCAAGGAAAGTATCGGTCCCGTCAACTCTTCCACAGTCGTGCTGACGGACTATCGCGCCCTTTACCTCAGGTATTTGACCGGGGCAAAGGTGTACTCCCCCGGCAATGGCTGCGCGTACTGGCAGGATGTGCCGAATGGTGGCACTCTGTTTATCGGTGCCGCGAAATTGCCGGAATGGGCCTTGAACTGCCTGGAAGAAAAACCGCGATGGCGGCTGCTGTGGCCCTCCGGGAAAGCCGTACCGTCGATGTATGCTAATTGATGGTATGCAGATTTGGAAAGTCATAGTTTGAACATCCTGATGAGCAGCACCTCCTATCCGGAAAGCCCTCTGGACTGGCGTGGCCGTTTCATTGCCAACCAGGCGGGCGCGCTGGCGCGGCGCGATGACGTCCATCTTTCGCTTTGGGCGCCGCCGGGCGAGTTGCCGGCCGATGTGGCTGCTGCCACGACTTCAGCCGATGCACGATGGCTGAGGCGGCTGTCGCAACAAGGCGGTATCGCGCACCTGCTTCGTACTCGACGGGTGATGGCTCTTGGGAGCATCCTGATCTTGCTGGTACGACTGGGCCGCGCCTATCGACGCCGCCCCGTCGACGTCTTTCACGTCAACTGGCTCCAGAATGCCTTGCCCTTGTTGGGTACCAGGACACCGGCGCTGATCACTGTGCTGGGAAGCGATTTTGGCTTGTTGCGCCTGCCAGGCATGAAGGCCATGTTGCGAGCTGTGCTGCGGCAACGCCGCGCGATCCTGGCCCCCAACGCCGAGTGGATGCGGCCGGCCTTGGAGCAGGCCTTTGGTGACCTGACTGAAATCCGCCCGATTGCTTTTGGCGTGGATGACCCCTGGTTTAAAGTGGCGCGCCAGCCTCCGGCAGGCAACGCGCGGCATTGGCTGGCGGTGAGCCGGTTGACCCGCGACAAGATCGGCGACCTGTTCGCCTGGGGCGAAGGGCTTTTTGGGGATGCACGGCAATTGCACCTGTTTGGCCCCATGCAGGAGAAACTTGAACTTCCATCGTGGATTCAGTACCACGGCCCCACGCATCCGGCGGACCTGCTGGAAAACTGGTTCCCCAAGGCCTGCGGATTGATCACCCTGAGTCGTCACGATGAGGGGCGGCCGCAGGTGATGCTGGAGGCCATGGCCGCGGGCCTGCCAGTGCTTGCTTCCGACTTGCCGGCCCATCGAGATATGGTGCAACATCGAGGCACAGGCTGGCTTGCGGCCAGCCGTGAGGAACTGGGCCAGGGCCTGGACTGGCTGGAGGATACCGCGCATAACCAGGCGACAGGGCAGGCGGCTCGCGGCTGGGTCAGGGAATCGATAGGCACCTGGGACGATTGCGCCGGCCGCTATGCGATGGCCTACCGGGACCTTCTGGAGCACCGCACGTGATCGAGGGAGCGGGAAAATAATGAATGGTGCAGCCATGAAATCAGGCTCCGCGGAGGTGGCTCTGTCCAAGCTCGGCATAGCAGGGGCTTCTTCGCTGGAACACCCCGCCGGCCCTCTCTCAGATTCGGTGTGCGCGATCATCGTTACATACTTTCCCGGTGGGCAATTCGGTGAGCAGCTTCGAGGCTTGATGCCCCAGGTGGCGCGTGTGGTCGTTGTCGACAATACCCCGGAAGAAGGTGCGGCTCGCAAGCTGGAAGGCATGCTTCATGGCCTGCCCCAGGTCCATCTCATCTCGAACCGGGCCAACCTGGGCATTTCAGCCGCGCTGAACCAGGGCCTCCACCACGCCGTGAATGCCGGATGCAAATGGGCGCTGACGCTTGACCAGGATACCCAATGCTATCCAGACATGGTGAGCTCGCTTCTAGCCGTGTGCGAAGCCTGTATGCCTACGCCCGCCGTGGTCGGGGGCAACTATCTCGATCCCAGAAGCAGGCATCCCAAGGTCGCGATCGGCGAAGCCGGGACTTTCCTGGTGCAAAAAACGGTCATTACCTCCGGAACCTTGGTGGGCGCCCGCCTGGCGCTGGCGATAGGGGGGTTCAGGGAGGACTATTTCATCGATCAGGTGGACCATGAGTTCTGCCTGCGGGCCAGGGCGCACGGGCTGCAGGTGGTCATCAGCCGGAAGCCTGTCATGGCCCACAGCGTAGGCGAATCCGGCGGGGTGCGGATGCCCTGGCTGGGAGTCCTGCCAAACCACCCGCCGGTGCGCAAATACTATATTGCCCGCAACACGGTGGTGACGGTGAAGGCCTACTGGCGGCGGGAGCCGCAGTGGTGCCTGCGGCGGCTGGCCCGCCTGCTACTGGGGCTTGGAGGCATGGTCTTTCTGGAGAAGCAAGGCTTCGCAAAAGTCCGTGCATTCACTAGTGGAATCGCGGATGGCTTGCGCGGGCGCATGGGGCCTTGCACGCGAGAGGCGGTTCTCCACCCCCATGCCGGTGCATCCTAGATTCCCGCTGAAATTTGACTGACAGTGCCATGATTCAACGAGCCATCAAGATACTTCAATCTCGTGGAATCTCGGGCCTGCTGCACGCGGCTCGCGTCCGCGTGCGCGGCTTGTTGGCGAAGCCGTCGGCGCTCTTCGTTACCCACCAGAACGCGTTTGCAGGAAAGTCGGGAATTGAAATCGGCGGCCCTAGCCGAGCCTTCTCCCGGGGCGGCGTTTTTCCTGTCTATCCGATCGTTGGAAATCTCGACAACTGCAATTTCCGATCGAGCACGGCGTGGGAAAAGAATCTCCGACAAGGGCAAACCTTCCAGTTTGATCCGGGAAAGCCCGCTGGCCTGCAGTACCTCGCCGAGACAACAGCCTTGAGTGAACTCCCTTCCAGCGCCTACGACTTCGTGCTTTCTTCGCACATGCTGGAACATACCGCCAACCCCATACTCGCCCTGCTGGAGTGGAAGCGTTTGCTGGCCGATGGCGGAACCCTGGTGCTGCTACTTCCCGATAAACACCACACTTTTGACCACCGGCGCCCGGTGACAACCCTGGAGCACCTTATCGACGACTTCAATGCCGGAAGAGGGGAGGACGATTTGACCCATTTGCCGGAGATTCTGGCGCTGCACGACCTGGAGCGCGATCCCGATGCGGGGGACATGGAGGCCTTCAAGGCACGCTCCCTGCGCAATGTGGAAAATCGATGTTTACACCACCATGTGTTCGATAGGCATCTTGCAGTTAATTCTGTCGAACACATTGGGTTAAAAGTTCACGCAGTTGAAGAGATTAGTCCACACCACATATTGTTATTGGCTTCTTAGGGGTTAGCACGGCAATATCTTGAAAATCATGGATGCCGCCATGATGGTAATCGACTACCTCGAACCATTTGCCCCAATGTTCACGCAAGTAAGCCTCGGGTACGAAGCTAATGCCGTACTCAAACGGCATATCAATTATTTTTTCCGGTGAGTTTCCTTGAAACCAATCGCGGATTCTTTCGAAAAAGGGAAAATTCTGTACTGAGGTAGTTAAATGGCCCCGTTGCAAGATAAACGCGTGCCGATTGCTGGAAAAATCTTCTCGTGCTTTCTGGAATCGAAATTTGTCCATATCAAGCATGTTGAGAATGAGTGGCTCGTTAAGCGCGCGATCTAGCGCGCGCTTACCATGCACTGTGATGAACAATAGCCCCCCGGGACGACATACTCGGTAAAGCTCGGCAAGAAATTGGTCCTGACTGTTTTCGTTGAGATGAGTAAAGATGGAAATGGAAATAACCGCATCAAACTCATTGTCTAAATAGGGGATTGGGGGTGTGACCTTGGAAAGTTTAGCTTTCATAAAGGTCAAGTTTTCATTAACCCAGTCAACGTGCCTGCTATCAATATCGCATCCGGAAATTTTGTTTGGATGATTCATGAACATCCGGGCGAGCCTTCCGCATCCGCAGCCGAAATCAAAAATAGACTCATACTCTGTTAGTGGTTTTGGAGAGGCTAGAGTAAGTGCTCGATAGATGTCAGTACCATGCGCCGCAAAATCCCGTTCACTCTGCAAGCCCGAAACATTGCACATTAGTTCCTTGGGCGGAAAAGGGCTGACATAACGAAGCAACGAAGTATCCTCGAACACCTTCGTACGATTTAGTGTCATCCACTCGTCAAAACTCATCGAAGTTCCTGTAGATACATCCGCTAAGAAGTTCGAATTAGATGGGACCATTTTGTGGTTGCTTGTGTCTATAGTCATCTTTTTGGCTTATGGTCTGGGGGGTGTAGTGCTATTGCTCTTTAGCCACTGGACTGTCCGAGATAAGCCTTCGACAAAAGGGACTTGCGGTTTCCAGTTTAGGAGTTTGGTGGCTTTCGAGATATCTAGGATGCTTATCGGGACATCAAATGCCCTGGCCGGCAAATATGATCTTTTTACGGTTGCTCCGAGCAAGATTTCGATGGCATCGAGAATTTCGTTCAGACTTTGGCCAACACCACTACCAATGTTAAATACACGGCTACTTCCCTCGTAAGCAAGGGCTGTTGTCAAGGCCGATACAGCATCGCTCACATGAAAATAATCACGTACAACAGAGCCATCTCCCCAAATTTCAATGCTCTCATTGCGGAGTGCTTTGTCGAGAAATACTGCAACTGCCCCCTGAGCTGCCGCTATGCGTTGCCGCTCGCCAAATGGGTTGGCCATGCGTAAAACGCAGTACTCCATCCCGTGCAGCAAGTGAAACAGGTGGAGGTATTTTTCGATCGTCAACTTGGCGATCCCATATGAACAGATGGGCTCCGTGGGGTGAGACTCCTTGATGGGAACCTCCTGTGGTATCCCATAGACCGTTCCGCCGGAAGAGGCAAAAATGATCTTTCGAATCTTGTGCTCTCGCGCCGCCTCCAGCAAATGCAACGTGCCAACCACATTGGTCTCGACGTCGTAGGCCGGATTCTCGTTGGAAGAGCGCGGTAGGGTGGTGGAGACCAGGTGATAGACAACGTCACATCCAGAAACGGCATGAGCGACATGCTCGCGATTGACGAAATCACCTTCAAGCCACTCAAGCGACGCATGGGAACGCGATGACGTGAAGCGAAGCAGATTGGGGCGATCGAAGATGCGCACTTCATATCCCTGCGCCAAAAGGGCTTCACTCAGATGAGACCCCAGAAATCCCCCGCCTCCAAGAATGAGACATCTCATTTTTCCTCCCGCCGTTCCACCAGAACTGTATCGTAGAGAGTCTGAAGTTCGTCCGCATACTCCGAGATCGTTTTTGGGTAGACGGCGTTCGCCGTCAACTGTCGATGTAGATCCCGGTCACGGGCCAGCCGCTCTATGGTTCTGGCAAGGCCGGAAACGTCCCCAGCTTCGAACAGCAGGCCATTTCTTTCATGTTCGACCACTTCCGTCATACCGCCGAAATTCGAGGCAATAACCGGGCAGCCGGCCGCCTGGGCAGAGTAGATGACCAAGGGCGTATTCTCGTACCAGATTGAAGGTACGACCAGAACATCCAGATCCGCGAAGATTTTTCCAATCTGTTCATTCTTGAATGTCCCGCAGAAGCGAATGCGGTTGTCCGCGTCTGCAAGCTGTAGCAACTTCTCAAAGTACCTTGGGTAGAGATCCGTTCTTCCGTAAATTTTCAACTCCAGGGGCATGGTCTCTGGCAGAAGCCGGACCGCGCTTATCAGCAGGTGCGCCCCTTTATGTTCGCTCAGTCCGCCTATGAAACCGATGCGAATCCTTCCCGCAGCGTCCGGTATGTGCGTTTCACGCGCGACGGCGCGGATACCAAATCGGCTGAAGACTATTTTGCCCGGTTTCAAGCCATTTGCTATCAGCATCTCTTGCATGAGATGGGTGGGTGCCACTACGCGATCCAGCTTGTTCATCCGCTCCCTCAGAAAACCTGGACGCTGGTAAAGGGCGCGCACCATGGGAGAAAACCGGGATCCAGCAAATGCGCCGCGATTGACAGCTCCGATCAGTGTCGAAACCACTCGATGAGGCAGGCGGTTGAACACCCATGATATGGGTTGCGGCTGGCTATTGTTAACCGCGTGCTTCATGCAGTTAACGGCATCTGGATCAGGGCCATTGCATGATGAATTGTCCGGCAGGCGAAGTTGGTTGTTGGGACAAATTAGCCAGAAGTCCGTAGGCGTCATCACCATTGGTATGCCGAGCTCATGACATGCATCTATGGCAGATGCAGAGAGCAATCCCAAGTGAAAAAAATGCGCGATATTCGGCTTGAATTGCGCTAGGTAGCCTCGAAACCAGCGAGCAAAGAAAAGGTTGTTGTACTCCGCCTCGGCAACATTTGATTGCTCTCCCATTGGGGCGGCATCATGCATGAATCTGTGAACCTGAATGCCTTCATATTCGTATGTATCAAAGCGCTGGGAATCCACCAAGCCGGGTCGGGCCGGGAAACCGGTGCAAATCTCCACATCGTGCCCCAGACTTTGCAATTGCTTGGCCGTGTTGAAGGTCAGTATCTCCGTTCCGGATGAATAATCGGGTAGAAAAACATGGGTAGTGAGGAGGACTCGCACTGCAGCTACCTTCTTATGGATTACTACGCATCGAATCTGACAATAGATTCGTAGATGCGGACAACTTCCTCGGTCATTTCGCGAGTAGTGCGATGGTATTCAGTGGTTTTCGACATTCTGTTAATCATCGCGGGATCTTGGACGACTCTCAGCAACACTTTCTCCAGATCATCGACGCTCCCCCGGAGAAACACAAAACCGTTTCTCCCATCCTCGACAAACTCGGTCATTCCCTCTACGTCGGAAACAATGACCGGCGTGTGCGTTGCTAAAGAATTCAGGAGAACCAAGGGGCTGTTCTCGTACCAACGAGAGGGAATTACCAGGAAGTCAATTCCTAAGAACACATCAGCAAGCTGATCCTTGGGGAAAGTTCCGTGAAAGAAAATGGCCATCCCCGATGCTTTGTGCCTAAGCGAAGATACGTATTCAGGGTCTTGGTCTTCCGATCCATAAATATGCAATTCTGCACCGGATGGCAAGCGGGCAAATGCATCGACTAATACATCGGTGCCCTTGTGGGGGGTTATCTGTCCAATATAGCCAAACCTTACTGGCGCACCTACGAGGGGGGCCGTCTTTGGTGTGCGAGGGACATCGACGCCAAAGTGCATTACGTGCAGCGGCGTAGATAGCCCATTTGCCAAGTAGGCGCGCCTTAGAAAACGAGTTGGCGCAATCGCCGCTCGATACGCCGCGTAGTGACTCAACAGAATGTCAGGCCTCTCTGCGATATCCGCAACTAGTCTTGCCAGCCTCCCATGCCTTACATTGGGAAGTCGGGTAGCGAACCGCAATGCCCGTGCCATCGCCGATAAACCAGAAGGATACCGCCCCAGCAAACTAGCCGTCACGCCAGCCTGACCACTGCCAGTCCTCGCCTTCAAGTAACACGTCAGGCAGTTGGTTCGATCAGCACTTGGCCCGTCGCATAGAGTTCCGTCGGCGGCCTCTAGACGATTATTAAAACAGATTCCAAAAAAATCCGTAAGTGTCGTAATCGCAGGAATTCCCAATTCCTCGGTCGCATCGAGCAATGACGCCGTATGATTTATAAGGTGGGTAACGTGTACAAGGTCGGGCTTAATCGCGGAAAGCAATTGCTTATGCAGTTCAAGGAGAGTTGCCTGGTAGTATGTTTCTCTAACAGTATGGTGAGGGTGGTAATTCTTGTCCAAGCAGTACACCGGGATGTCCATATATTCATACATGGTGATTGCCGATTTACGCTTTGCCTCCCCTGGATACACAGCGCTTACAACAACCGGTTCATGCCCCATGGCAATCAAATTGTTCGCCAACTCCAGCGTATAAGTTTCAGTCCCGTAAAAGTGGTCTGGAAAGAAGCAGTGAACAAAAAGAGCAATCTTCATTTGCGCTCGTCAATCATGCTGCGGTAAAGAAAGTCGTATTTCTTGATCATTTGTTCAACTGGAAATAACGATTCCGCGCGTAGCCGATTTCTTTCTCCGACTCGGCGCCTCATTTTCCGATCATCCAGTAACTTGATAATGATGCTCGCAAGCCGGTCGATATCTCCGACTGCAACAAGCAGTTCATCGTCATCAACAATCTCCTCCACCCCGCCTACCTTGTAGCCAACTACGGGAATCCCCATGCTCATTGCGAAAGAGCTCACTTGACCAAAGCTTTCCTTCCACACCGGGGCCACAAAAACGCTCATCTGTGCGTAGATATCCGGAAGCTCTCCATAAGGCACGGCTCCCGTAAAAGCAAATGAGTTCGCCACCCCATGAGCAAGAACGGCCTGTTTATAAGGAACAAGAAAACTTCCATCACCAACAATGAGAATTTTCGTATCCGGCCTGCGTTTGGCCACTTCTATAAAAACGTCGATTGACTGCTGACTCAATTTGTCAGGCTCAAGTCGATAGACCATGCCGATGCAGTTCTCCGGGATATCGCCAGTTCCTCTGCGTGAAAAAAAGTTCACTTCGCTCCCCGGATGGATGACGACACTGCTCTCGCCAGAACGGCCGAAACTCCGCATGACATAGTCGCTTACATACACATAGTGCCGAACAATTTGGCAGCGATATGGGACAACGGGCGTATTTACATTCTCGACAACCTTGCAGCCAATCTCCGCCGCCGCGCGGAAGACTTTGTCGTACCAACCGAAGTCTACGTCTCCCCAATAATGCACATGAAGCACATCCGGCTGGAATTTCTTTAGAAATGCCACTATTTCATAGGGACTTCTGCACTCATGAACAGCGACCCCTTGATATGCATTGGGTGCCGGAATAAAGCCAGTAAGGATTTCCTGGTGATATATGTGGCCAAGACCCTCTACGATATCCACCACAAGGCGTGAAGAGCCACCAGTCATGAAATTTGCGATTGCATGAAGCACCCGGAACTGCGGGTGAGCGGCTGATGCCAACCGAACTTGATACGCAGCTACCTGACGAGGACCTGCAAAACGGCGAAAAATCCTCTTTAAATTTCTCGTCAAAGGCCGGAGAAGCCACTTTAGGACATCAGGAACAATGCAGGAAATCGTTAGGTAAGCGACCATGGCGATTTTCTTGCTGGAACGCTTTTCCCGGGTTAAGACATTCCAAAGACGTTCAACTTTATAAACATCGTTTTCGGCGCGCTGCAACTCAATCCGCAAAGAGTTAATACGCGATTGACTATCCATCAGCTCTTGCTGAAGTTCGTTTTGGATCGCATCGCTGCGTTCCGAACCGAATATTGATTTGTCAGGTGATGTACCGGAGTTCACGTGATTTTTTGGCGTAAAAAAGTGGATATTGGCCGCAAGACTGCTTTTAGCCTGGTGGGCACCAGAACGACCGCTAGCAGATAGAAAATCCGTATAACCCCACGAAAAGATTTCGGATCATTCTGCAACGCCTTCTGCAGTCGAACTCCAGGAGAAGATCGCAGCTCAGTCAGATCACGAATAATTTTCTCCAACTGCTCATCGTTTCCTCTGAGTCGTACGGCGAAGCTGCCATCGTCTTGAAGACCACGTCCAGCAACGTAAGCCTCCAAATGATGAAGACTGTCGGCGCAACGACTGGCAATGTCTAGAATTTGCGCGGCCTCCCGAAGTCCAAACGTGAAAGGGTGCTCGATATCGCCGTAGATTTCTCTCCAGTTGCCTCTCAAGGCTTGTTCCGCGAGAGATATTCCTCGAGTCCAGAATGCCCTGGCGCCCTCTTTGTTACCAGCCTGAAGCGACAACATGCCTGCAAGCCGACAGGCATCCACCGTCTTGGTGGCAAGCAAAGGGCTGTAGACAAGGGGATCTGCCGCCGCACAGTTTCGAAACGAATCAAGAGATTTGCCCAATTCACCAATGGATTGCCAAAGAAGGCCACGGACATACATAAGGGAAATTGCCCATCGCCTAAACTGCGGTCTGGGGTCATTCCAATCGACGTAGGTGTCAATTTTCACAATCATGGTACTGACGGAGGCCGGCGTTGGTCGATCGGGAGATTCGAGTAGACCATATGCTAGAACACACAAGGCAGCACCAGTGTCCGGAGAGCTGGCGGATGATGCAGCCAGCGCGCGTTCTGCAAGTGCAGTCCTCTGACGTAAGTTACGATTGCGCCAGCCGATGCTAACAATGCCGCGTATAAGCCAAGGGTTTTCATAGTCGCGCGCAAAAGCCACGGCGTTTGGTGCTACGCCCTTCCAACGAAGGGCCGTTTCCTTGTACGGAGCACTCTTGGATTCGACCGGGTCTTTCATTCCCACAACTAACCACCATTCGGTTTCTACGGGTTGTTTCCCTTCTGGAGGAAACTCGAATAGCGAGCGATGTTTCTTGCCAAGCTTCATGCCTCCACCGGCAGTTTGCGCATAGGCTGCCTCCAGCATAAAGTGCGATTGGACTTCTTTTGCCAAGCGTCCCCAATCGTAGACATGCAGATGATGGGAATTGGGATCCATTCCTTCCTCATTTATCCGCAGATTGGGCACGCTGGCGATAAAGCGGCCGCTAGGCCGAAGGACTCGCTTCGCCTCGGCAATCAATTGTTCCGGATCAAGAACATGCGCCAGCGTTCCAAAGGAAATGAACACATCTACGGAGTTATCTGGCAAAAAGCTCAGGTGCTGGGCATCTGCGACACGAAATGAAATACGTCCGTCTTTCTCCGAAAAATTTTCGGATGCGTAGCGAATGCACTTGTCGTCGAGATCGGTGCCTATTACAGATGCTGCAAGGCTTTGCCATACCAGGAGATGGCTGCCGTCACCCATGCCGCAGGCCGCATCCAGCACCGTATCGCCTTCCCGGATGTAGTTGGTCGCCAGATGGTAGCGCGCCATGTGCGCATCCGATTGGCGGCCGGTTTCGCGCGACATATCCCTGCGCAGGTTCCGATGCTCGATGAGTGTGCTGAGCGGATGCAGCGACAACACATCGGGGGGGATTTTTTCCAGCGGTATTGCGATGTGGTCGTCCTCCAATTCCAATGCGTGAAAGGGGATGACCTGATAGTAGTGCGGATGCTTTCGAAAGCCGGCCGCAAACGCGGCTTCTTCCCACCAGCCACGATCTCGGGTCTTGGGACTCTTTCGTCCGCCACCATCAGAGCCGACGCGCGCGCACAGGAAAAGACTTCGCCGGCAAACTCGATGCAGCTCAAGCAGTGCCGGTGTGATATCCCGCACGGCAGGATGTTCGAGGCCGCCCGTGCTGACCACGACTTCGAAACTGGCATCAGGGAAGGGCAACGCAAGCATGGGGGCGGTATGAAACCGCCCCGGCATAAAGCTGTTACCGTGCGCGGTTGCGATCGGTGAAGCCTCCACACCCTGCGCGTCCGCTCCCTGCTTGAGCAATTCGCGAACCACGGTTTGCGTGCCGCTGCCTACAACAAGGATGCGGCCCACCCCGCAAGTGCTGAGAATTTTCCGGGCAAGGAGTGCGGGATCGCCAATCGACGCCGTACCTTTGCCAGGATACTTCTCGTTTTCGTCGCTGACATCCGAATCGTCAGCCACGAAGCGTCGCCTTTCCCCGTAAGTCGCACAAGCCGCCAAAGAAATATTCACGCGAGTTCATTTCCACGCGGAAGGATCCGATTTCGTCGCGCCAATGGAGAACCTGCTGCGCTCCATAATGCCTGTCCAATTCTCGAGAGACGAACGCCTGCACCTCGTAAGTCCCCGCGCCGAGGTTGCATTCAAGGGCCAACGTGACGACGATTTTCTCCCCGCTGCGGAAGGATTTATCCCAGAAGATTTCTCCTTGATCGCGGCCTGCCCAGATTGAAATGTCCTGGTTGAGCGTCCCCCATGAATAGATTTTCCAGCCTTGCAGGGTCCTGATGACTGTGGAGACATTAAGGTGGTCGAGCGCAGTTTCCAGCGATACCGTCACCTCGAAATTCATCCGCTCCCCGGGGTGGAAAACGCTGCAGGGTTCGCCGTCGCTATCCAGCATGCGTAGCCCGACGACTTCTGCCCCGCCGATGCCATATTCGCCGTCGCGGTCTTTCGCCGCGGATACCGGAGGGCGGGTGGTGATTGATTCCTCCTTGGCCACGCGGAGTGCTTCACTTTCGAACAGGACTTTCCGATACCGATGGCTGGCTTCGGACGTCTTCCCCCAGAACAAGGCAGTGCCTTGCGCCAGCAGCAAGGCCCGGCTGGTCAGCGTGCGCACGAGCTCATGATCGTGGGATACCAGGATGACGGTCACTCCGCGCTCCTGCATCTGCTTGATTCGTGCATAACAGCGCTTCTGAAAGAACGCGTCTCCCACCGCAAGTGCTTCGTCGATAACCAGGATGTCCGGGTCGACATGGACCGCGACCGCAAACGCCAGCCGCAAATACATTCCGCTTGAATAGGTGCGAACGGGTTGGTCCATGAATTCACCAATTTCGGCGAAAGCGGCAATTTCATGGAAACGTGCCTTCATGTCCTCCTTTGGGACGCCGATTACCGCGCCCTGGAAGTAGACGTTCTCCCGACCAGTAAATTCAGGGTTGAAACCCGCGCCCAATTCCAGCAGTGCTGAAATCCGCCCGTTAATTTCCACCGAGCCCGATGTCGGCTTGAGGATTCCGCAAATCAGCTGCAGCAGCGTGCTTTTACCTGACCCATTTCGGCCGATGATGCCGATGGTCTCTCCCTTTTTGATCTCAAATGAGACATCCTCCAGGGCGGTGAATTCGCGATGAAATCGCATCCGTCCTAACGTCAAAGCTTGTTTGATCCGATCGCCGGGATGACCAAAAATACGGTAAGTCTTGGTCAGGTTTTTGACGGAAATGGCGACATCAGAGTGCATCGGCAAACTCCTCCCGGCTGTGCTGGAAGAAGGCGTAACCCAGCACCGATACAACCAGGCAAGAACCCAGCGCAATGCTCCACGCACTCCAGTCAATGGATTGCCCGGTGACGGCGGCGCGGGAGGCTTCGATGACTATTCCCAGTGGGTTGTATAAATAGGCGGGCCGTAAAACAGTGGGTACCGCATCCACCGGATAAAACACGGGAGACAGAAACATCAGCATTTGCACGAACATGGGAATGATCTGGGTCATATCTTTGATGAATACGCCCCACGCCGCCACAAACCACGAAAGACCCAGGGCCAGCAACAGGACGGGCAGTAGCAAGAGCGGGAAAAGCATGACCTGTCCGTGAATGCCGCCCACCCATGCCAGCGCGGCAACCAGGATCAGGAAGTTGAATGTGCCATGGACCAGGGCCGCACCCAGCGGAACCACGGGCAGGATATGCACAGGGAAGATGATCTTCTTCACAAAGCTGGGGTAACCGCGTACGGCTGCCGGCGCGCGGGAAACCGTCTCGGCGAAGACATTAAAAGTGATCAAGCCGCTGTAAAGCAGCAGCCAGAACGGCAGGCCGCTGTCCTGTTGGGGCCAGCGGGTCTGGAAGACCTGGCCGAAGATGAAGGCAAAAATCGCCAGCATCAGCAACGGGCTGAGGAAAATCCACAACACGCCGAACATCGCGCCCCTGTAGCGCAGCAGCACGTCCCTCTTGATGAGCTGGCCGAGCAGGTAGCGGTGGCGCCAGACGTCTGCGAAGATCCGCACCGGGTTCACGATGACCGCGCTCATGACGGGAAAGCGGGTCCGCATGCCCGCAGGAAAAGGCCGGCAGGGCCGGTGCCTGTTGGCGGGTGCTGAGGCAGAGTTTTCATTGTTTTAGTGGGCGGTGGCTTACAGGCGCCAGACCGCGAACCCCTCCGCATTGAGCCTGTCACCATCAAACCGCGCCTTGACATCGATAAAACATCCGCCATGTTTCAGCTTGTCGACATAGGACGCGTGCGGTTTGGACAGAAATGGTTCGTGGGCCACCGCAACCACCACAGCGTCCGCTTGCGGCAATGAATCCCAGGCAATCAGCTCGACGCCATACTCCAGCCGCGCCTCGGCCGCATCGGCGACCGGGTCATGCACGAACACCTCTACGCCGTAGGCGCGCAGTTCGGTGATCAGGTCCCATACTTTGGAATTGCGCAGGTCCGGCACATCTTCCTTGAAGGTGATCCCCAGCACATTGACCTTGGCGCCTTTGATGTGCCTGTCCGCCTGGATCAGCTGCTTGACGGTCTGCTCCGCAATGAACTTGCCCATGTTGTCGTTGATGCGACGCCCCGCGAGGATCACTTCGGGGTGGTAGCCCAGCATCTCGGCTTTGTACGTCAGGTAGTAGGGATCGACGCCGATGCAGTGCCCGCCGACCAGACCCGGGCGGAAAGGCAGAAAGTTCCACTTTGTCCCTGCCGCTTCCAGCACCTCCAGCGTGTCCAGGCCCAGCATGTTGAAGATGACGGCCAGCTCGTTCATCAGGGCGATATTCAGGTCCCGCTGCGTGTTCTCGATGACTTTTGCGGCCTCCGCCACCTTGAGCGACGAGACTTTGTGCACGCCTGCGCTGACGACTTTTTCATACAGCGCCGCAACACGCTCCAGGGTATCGGGGCCGTCTCCGGCCACCACCTTGACCGTGTTCGCGAGCGTGTGCTGCCTGTCGCCGGGGTTGATACGTTCCGGGGAGTAGCCGACGTGGAAGTCTTGCCGCCATTTGAGGCCCGATATCCGCTCGAGCACAGGAATGCAGATTTCTTCGGTGGCGCCTGGGTAGACGGTGGATTCGTAGATGACCGTTGCGCCCGGTTTGAGTTGCGCGCCGACGGTTTCACTGGCGCGGATAAGAGGCGTGAAATCGGGCTTGCGGGCGGCGTCGATCGGTGTTGGAACCGCGATGATGAAGACGTCGGCGCCTGCCAGTTTGGCGGAGTCTATGGTGAAGGTCAGCTGGGTGGCGGCACGCATGTCCGGCTCGGCGACCGTGCCGCTGGGGTCCAGGTGCTTGTGATAGCTCTCGATTTTTTGCGCAGAAAGATCGTAACCAATGGTCGGCATCAACCGGCCGAACGCAACGGCCAACGGAAGACCGACGTATCCGAGTCCGATTACTGCGACTACTTCCATGATTCTTGTTTCCCGTTCATACATTGGGTCCCGTCCGCCGGCGGTTTCGGGGCGGAACGGGACGATGCTAACGCATGTAGGAAGAGGGGGGCGGATTGTGTTGCGCCTGGAGCTGGTTGCGCCGCTCGACCAGGTCCGGGGGCGTGTGTTTGCTGCCAATGCACCCTGGATCCTCGCCGGATCAGGTAACCTCGCAGCCATCAGCTTTTGCGGCGCTGCCAACCTGACGCGGCACCCGCATGCCGAGCACCTCGACCCTCCGCTTATGCAATCAATGGTTTTTTCCTTTTTCATAGCCCTGCCCTGGCTCAATCCGCTTGCGCTTGGGCCCTCCCCAGGTGTTGTGCCCTGGCTGGTAACGTTCGCCGCAACGGCGGCCTTGGTTTTTTATGCCTCGCTGCGCCCCGTGTCGGGCGAACTGCCCTTGCATGCCTCTTTTGCCCAGCGTTGGGCGAGGCCGGCGGCGTGGGCCTGGTTGGCGGCCGGCCTGATCAGCAGCCTGATAGGCTTGGTCCAATACTTCGGCGCCGCGGCCGCGCTGGGGGGTTGGGTGAGCCAAACCATGCCGGGCGAGGCATTTGCCAACCTTCGCCAGCGCAACCAGTTCGCCAGCCTCACCAATATCGCCCTGGCGGCTTTGGTCTGGCTGGTTGCACAGCGCGGTGCTTCCGGGCCGCGGCAGTGGATGGTGCTCACGGGCGCCGCCCTGCTCGCCGTCGGCAACGCTGCGTCTTCCTCCCGCACGGGCCTGTTGCAGCTGCTTGCGCTCTGTGTGCTGTTTGGGGGGTGGGGGGCGTGGCGCCAGCCTCGCGTTCTACGCCTTCTGGCCACGGCGGTGCTGGCCTATGCCTTGGCGACACTCGCGCTGCCCTGGTTGTTGGGATTCGACCCGGCGGCGCACGGGATGCTGGCACGGCTGCGCGGTGGCGAGCTGGCATGCGCGAGCCGCGTCGTGCTGTGGTCCAACGTGTTGCACCTGATCGCGGAGAGACCATGGTTCGGCTGGGGCTGGGGGCAACTGGACTATGCGCACTACGCCACCCTGTATGCCGGACCGCGGTTTTGCGACATTCTGGACAACGCCCATAACCTGCCCCTGCATCTGGCGGTTGAGCTGGGCATCCCGGTGGCGCTGCTGGTTTGCGGCCTTGGGACATGGTGGGCGGCGCGGCAGCGGCCCTGGCGCGAGACGGATCCCGCGCGCCAGCTGGCCTGGGGCGTGCTGGCGGTGATCCTGCTGCACAGCCTGCTGGAATATCCGCTGTGGTACGGGCCATTTCAGATCGCTTTCGGCCTGTGCGTGGGCTTGCTGTGGCGCACCGACGATAAAACGCAAGAGCTTGGCGCGACGAGGGCTCCCTTGTCCAGGAGGCTGCTGGCTGCGGTGATGATGGGGTGTTGCGCCTACGCCGCGTGGGATTACCACCGCGTCAGCCAGATCTACATGGCACCGCAAGATCGCAGCGCGGCCTACCGCGAGGGCACCCTCGCCAAGATCGGGGACTCCTGGCTGTTTCGCAACCAGGTCCGTTTTGCCGAGCTGGCGCTGACGCCCCTGACACGGGATAACGCCCGCTGGACCTTCGATACGGCGACGGCTTTGCTGCGCTATTCGCCCGAGCCGGTGGTGATCGAAAAAGTGATTGAAAGCGCCGTCATGCTGGGCCTGGACGATGAGGCATTGGCACACTTGGCGCGCTACCGGGCGGCTTTCCCGAAGGAGCATGCGCGCTGGGCCGCAGCCAAGGCCGGCTTGCCCCCGGGCATCGAACGCCTGCCCTAGGCCGGCTCAGGAGTTGGTGAAACTGCCGGATTTACCGCCGTGCTTTTCGAGCAGCTTTACGTCGGTGATGGTCATGGCGCGATCGGCCGCCTTGCACATGTCGTAAATTGTCAACAGCGCCACCTGCACCGCCGTGAGTGCCTCCATTTCCACCCCTGTCGGGCCTACGGTTTCCACGGTGGCGCGGCAGGTGATGCTGGAATCGCTCTCTTGCGGCAGGAAGTCGATGGCCACGCGGGTCAGTGCCAGCGGGTGGCACAAGGGGATCAGTTCGCTGGTTTTCTTGGCGGCCATGATGCCGGCGACGCGCGCGATGCCCAGCACGTCCCCCTTTTTGGCGTTACCCTGGAGAATGATGGACAGCGTCGCCGAATTCATTACGATACGGCCCTGCGCAATGGCGACACGGTGTGTAGCCGCCTTGCCCGCCACGTCAACCATATGGGCCTGGCCTTGGCCGTCAAAGTGGGTGAGTACGGGAGGGGAAGCCATGCTTTTACGAAACCTTTACAACGGTCCCTCATCATAAGACCATGTTTGTGAATCAGAGTCCTCTCCAGAGCCGTCTGCTGGCGGCGGGCGTGCATTTTGGTATCAGCGTAGCGATTGCGGCTCTTGCCGCCACGCTGGTTTTTGCAGTCTGGTACCCCTATCCTTACCGGGAAATCTCGGGCGGCCGCGAATTATTCATGATCGTGGTGGCCGTTGATGTGGTCATGGGCCCCCTGCTGACATTGGCGGTGTTCAATGTTAAAAAGGGCTCCGCAGTACTGCGTCGCGACCTGACGGTGATCGGTTTGTTCCAACTCGCCGCGCTGGCCTACGGCTTATGGACGGTTGCCGTGGTGCGTCCGGTGCACCTGGTGTTTGAAATAGACCGTTTCAGGGCAGTTCATGCCATCGAGGTGCCCGCGGACGAGTTGGCGCGGGCGCCGGCGGGCTTGGACACGCTGCCGTTGACGGGGCCGACGCTTCTGTCGGTACGCGAATTCAAGGACGACAAGGAGCGCTCTGACGCCACCCTTGATGCTTTAGCGGGATTGCCGCTGGGCGCGCGTCCCGGGTTCTGGCAGCGCTACGATCAAGGCAAGTCCCAGGTTCTGGCCCGCGTCCGGCCGCTGGAGGAGCTTAAAAAGCGCTTTCCGGATAAGGCCGGTGAAATTGACGCGGCGCTGAAATCGGCCTCCGGCGGTAGCGGTAAGGCCGGGCCCATAGGCTACATCCCCATGGTGGGGCGGAAAACATTCTGGACGGTCCTGCTGGACACCAACACCGCAAAGGTCATTGCTTTTGTACCCATCGATTCGTTCTGAACACGGGCGGCCGCCAAGGCAAGGCCGGATGCTGGGCCGATTGGCGCTGGGTGTTCTCGCGTGGGTGGCCTTGGCCAACTTCTCTCTAGCCCAGGCGCCCGCCAGCGCGCCCGGCGCCGCGACGGGCTCCCTTCCTTCGCTGGGTGAAACGTCCGAGCTGGCCGCCGCCGCGGAGCGCCGTATCGGCGACCGCATCGCCGCCAGCATTTACCGGGACCCGGACTACATCGACGACCCGGTGCTGGTCGACTATGTGCAAAGCCTCTGGCTGCCGCTGGTCGCCGCGGCACGTACGCGCGGTGAATTGCATGTGGAGCTTGAGGAGCGCTTTGCCTGGCAGGTGTTCCTGATCCGGGACCGCAGCATCAATGCCTTCGCCCTGCCCGGCGGTTATTTTGGTGTGCACCTGGGCCTGATTGCCGCGGTCGGCAGCGCGGACGAAATGGCCGCCGTGCTCGGCCATGAAATCAGCCACGTTACGCAGCGGCATATTTCGCGCATGCTGACGCAGCAGTCGCGCCAGACGCCGTGGATGATCGCCGCCATGGTCCTGGGCGCACTGGCGGCCGGGAAAAACGGCGATGCCGCCAGCGCCGCCATCGTGGGTGGCCAGGCGGTTGCGGTGCAAAACCAGCTCAATTTTTCCAGGGACATGGAAAGGGAGGCGGACCGTATCGGTTTCGGCGTCATGACCGATGCCGGTTTTGAAAGCCGCGGCATGACCGCCATGTTTGAAAAGCTGCAGCAGGCCTCACGCCTGAACGATAACGGCTCCTTCCCCTATTTGCGCTCCCACCCGCTGACGACCGAACGGATCGCCGCGGCGCAGGCGCGTGTGCAACTGGCCTCCATGGAGGCCGAAAAGCCATCGCGAGAAAAATTGGTCGAAGCCGGCAAGGCCCGTGTGCTGCACGCCATGATGGCCTCGCGCGCGCGCATCCTGGCGGCGCCGGGCGTGGATGCGCTGCGGTCCATGGTGACGGAGGCCCAGCGCCGCACTTCGCCACTGGTCATGCAGGCACCGGCTTCGGCGGAAAACGTGCGCGATGTCGGTGCTGTGTACGCCGGCGCTTATGCGGCGTCGCAGCTGCGCGATTTCGCCGGCGCCCGAACCTTGCTGGCAAAACTCCGGCCGTTCGTCGCGGAGGCGCCCCAAGCGGCGAGTGCCGCGGATTTGCTGGCCGTCGACATCGACCTGCTGGCCGGTGTCGTCCCGGCGACGGCCGCAAGCGTCGATATTTCAAAAGCCACGTCGCGCGCGGAGGTCCTGACCCAGGCTCGTTCGCTGCTGGCGGCGCAGCGGGCCCAGGATGTGTCCGGCCGGCTGCAGACCTGGGTGGCGGCCCACCCCAAGGATGCGACCGCCTGGCAGTTGCTTGCCGTGGCTTATGGCAACCAGAACCAGAATGTGCGCGCGATTCGCGCCGATGCGGAAAGCCGCGCGGCGCAACTGGACTATCCGGCGGCGCTGGACCGCTTCAAGGCAGCACAGGGCCTGATGCGCAGCAATCCCGGCAGCTCGGATTACGTGGAAGGCTCCATCCTCGACACGCGAACGCGCCAGACGGAATCACTTATCAAGGAACAGGCGCTCCAGGACAAAGTCGATCACTAGCTGCAGCACCGAATAAATCAGCGAGCCTATCAGCGCGGCGCCAAAACCGGCGACGTTCAGGCTGCTGGTGAGGCTGGCAGCAGCCCAGAACATGAGCGCGTTGACGACGAAAAGGAAAAGCCCCAGCGTCACCAGCGTCACGGGCAGCGTCAGCAGTACGAGGATGGGGCGTACCACCATGTTGAGCGCGCCCAGCACGGCGGCCGCAATCAGCGCACCGGTAAAGCTGCTCACCACCACACCCGAATACAAATACGCGACCGCCAGCAGGGCGGCCGCACTGAAAAGCCATTTGAGGATGAGTTTCATGGCCGAAGAATACCATCGAGTCGCTCAAAGAAAATGCGCCCCTGGGAGCGCATTGGCAATGGGGTGATGGCCCCCGATCAGTCGGTCGCCACCAGCAATCCGGCGCTGGCCAGCGCCGTGGCATAGCCCAGCACGCCGTGGCTTTCCTGGGCCTGGGAGGCTGTCACGGGCTGCATGTCCTGGCCGAACTTCGGCCGGCGCGCATCCAGCACGCGCGCGGCGCCGTGCTGCTTGATCAGGGATTCCGTCTGGCTGATCAAGGTGGTTTGCGCCAGCTGGGTCAGCACCGTGTCACCCTCTTTTTCCAGCACGGGCATCAGCTGGGCGAAGACTTTTTCCGCCCACTTGCCGCGCCAGCTTTCGCGCGCGCTGTGCGTCACCCATTTGCTGACGCGGTGCGTCACCCGGGGGGCGCAGCCGACCACGATCCAGCGGGTCGGGTTGCGGGGGGCGCCGGCGGGCAGCATGGGTTGCAGCATTTGCAGGGCATATGCGGCGTCGTCAACGTACACGATGATGTTGTCCATGGAGTTCTCCTTGAGTTGTCGTCGTTTTAGAAAGCTTGCGGGTGACGGGTTGCCGGTTTCAGTGGGGGATCAGGTCCGCGTCGCGGGTCGAGCGGTTGCGCCGGGTGGCCCACCAGCCCGCGCCCAGCACGCCGGCCACCGCCACCGCGTAAGTAATCCATTGGGCGGCCGTGTGCAGGTTTTCGGCCGAAGGCAGCGTATTCGGGCCGCCGTAGATCGGGTCCAGCAACTGCTCGCTCACGACCATCTTGGCGGCGGTGAAGGCCAGCACGGCGGCGCCCAGGTTGATGATGATGGGGAAGCGCTCCACCAGCTTGAGGACCATGGTGCTACCGAAGACAACGATGGGGATGCTCACCAGCAGGCCGATGACGACCAGGTCGAAGGAGCCGTGCGCGGCGCCGGCGACGCCCAGCACGTTGTCGATGCCCATCAGGGCGTCGGCCACCACAATGGTTTTCATGGCGCCCCAGAAAGTGCTGGCGACGGGCCCGTCGTGTTCCTTGTCGCCCTGGTCGGCTAATAGCTTGTAGGCGATCCACAGCAGCCCCAGGCCGCCTACCAGCATCAGGCCGGGGATTTTCAGCAGCCATACCACGCCGACGGTCATGGCAGAGCGGACCACGATGGCGCCCACGGTGCCCCAGACGATGGCTTTTTTCTGCAAGTGGGACGGCAGGTTGCGCGCGGCCAGGGCGATCACGATGGCGTTGTCGCCGGCGAGCACCAGGTCAATGAGGATGATCGCCAAAAGGGCAGACCACCAGGGGGCGGTAAATAGTTCCAAGCTCACACTCCATGTCAAGTTTCGACTTGGAAATCCGAATGAACGGATTTCCGGATTCGTGAAACCGGAAAAGGCCTGTGGGTGGTTCGGGTCAGGGGGAACTGGTGCCGCGAACGCCTCGATCAAACCTGTTCAGGTTTCAATCGAAGGTCTGGCTCGACATGCAGTGTCGCTGCATGCCCAACAAGCCGGAAGTGTGAACTTCGTAATGACGACTTGTTGTTAGCGATTTTGCTGTGGTGTCTGTTATCGAATATTGCAGCAAAACGAGGGAGTTACTCCCCTTCGTCTGGATATTTGACAATAAAAATGGATTTTTTGCAAGTCGCCAGCATCTTCCCTGATCGCGGCTAAATCCGCGTCGGAAAAGCTATTTTGCCGTCTGCCCGATAATGAACGGCCCGGCCCTGCGGCTTCGCGCATCCTTCTCATTTGGCGCGGCCAGCCACCTAATTTGGTACTTTATTCCCATGCCCGGCATCCACATCACCGATATCGAAGCCGCCATCAATTACTGGCGCGACAAAAAGCCCTCGCCGGACGGCGTGACGCTGGCGCCTGAATTGCGCGCGCTGGCCGAGGTCTATGCCCTCATGGTTTTTTACCATGAGGACGAAGCAGACGAAAAAACTTTCCCGCCCAAGGCGCTCGCAGCCTGGCGCACCTGGTACGACACGACAGCCGACACGCCCTGCATCGCGATCTGTTCGACCAGCCAGGGCGACGCCCTGTGCAAGGGCTGCGGCCGCACTTTCGACGAGGTGCAGCGCTGGCCCGAAATGACGCCCGGTGAAAAGCGCACCACCTGGCGGCGTATCACGCAGGAAGCGACGGCCTGGCGCTTTGGCCGCTACGCGGACCGGGCGCTGGAAAGCAAGACACCGGCCTCTTCCGACGAGCCGCCCTGAACCTTCAGCTATCAATTTAGTAGCGATCAACGGCAGGGCGGGCTACACTGGCGGCATGCTCAGATTGGCCCGCGCTCCCAATATCGCCATTGCCGCACTATGGGTGGATGCCTTGCGGCAGGCCGGCTTTGCCGCCAGCGTGCAGCGTTACTTCCTGAGCAGCGTGGCCGGCGAACTGCCGCCCGACCAGTGCTTGCCTGAAGTCTGGCTCACCCACGACCACGAAGAGGCGCAGGCGAAGGAACTGCTGCACAGCTTGCAGAACATGCCGCAGCGGCGCTGGCTGTGCGCCTGCGGCGAGACAGTGGAAGGCGGTTTCGAGCAGTGCTGGCAGTGCGGCGCCGACATGCCGGCGCGACCTGCAGCGCCCGGCTAGACCCGTTTAGCCAGCTCGGCCGCCAGGCCGACGTAGCTGCCCGGCGTCATGGCCAGCAAGCGGGTTTTTTCGGCCTCGGGAATCTCCAGCGAGCGGATCAGCGCATGCAGGTCTTCGGCTTTCACGGTTTTGCCGCGCGTGACTTCCTTGAGCTTTTCATAGGCGCCTTGTACGCCGTAACGGCGCATCACGGTCTGTATGGGTTCGGCCAGCACTTCCCAGGAGTTGTTGAGGTCATCGCTGAGCGCTTCGCGGTTCAGTTCGAGCTTGTTCAGGCCCACGCTCAGCGAGTTGTAGGCCAGCACGGCGTAACCCAGGGCCACGCCCATGTTGCGCAGCACGGTGGAGTCGGTCAGATCGCGCTGCCAGCGGGAGATCGGGAGTTTTTCGCTCATGTGGCGCAGCAGCGCATTGGCCAGTCCCAGGTTGCCTTCGGCATTTTCAAAGTCGATGGGGTTGACTTTGTGCGGCATGGTGGACGAGCCGATCTCGCCGTCCTTCAAGCGCTGCTTGAAGTAGCCCACGCTGACGTAGCCCCAGATATCGCGGGCCAGGTCGATCAGGATGGTATTGGCGCGAGCTACCGCGTCGAACAGTTCGGCCATGTAGTCGTGCGGCTCGATCTGGATGCTGTAGGGCTGGAAAGTCAGGCCCAGGCCCAGCGGCTCGGGCGTTTCGATCACGCTGCGGCTGAAGGCTTCCCAGTCGAAATCGGGCCAGGCCGAGAGGTGGGCGTTGTAGTTGCCCACGGCGCCGTTCATCTTGCCCATCAGCTTGACGGCGGCGATTTTCTCGCGCGCATTGGCCAGGCGCACCACGACGTTGGCGATTTCCTTGCCGACGGTGGTCGGGCTGGCGGTCTGGCCGTGCGTGCGGCTGAGCATGGGCTCGCCAGCAAACAGGTGGGCCATGTCGCGCAACTGGGTAATTACCTTGTCAAGCGCCGGCAGCACGACCAGGTCGCGGCCGCTTTTGAGCTGCAGCGCGTGGCTGGTGTTGTTGATGTCTTCGCTGGTGCAGGCGAAATGCACAAATTCGCTGGCGCCCTTGAGCTCAGGCCTGGCCTCGAATTTGGATTTGATCCAGTATTCGACGGCTTTCACATCATGGTTGGTGGTTTTTTCAATCTCTTTGATGGCTGCGGCATCGGTTTCCGAGAAATTCTTGACCAGGCCCAGCAAATAGGTGCGGGCGCCGGGGCTCAGCGGCTTGAATTCGGCGAATTTGGCGTCGGACAGCGCGATGAACCACGCTACTTCCACCTGGACGCGGCGGTGCATATAGCCCTGCTCGGACATCAGGGGACGTAATTGGGCGAGTTTGCCGGCGTAGCGGCCGTCCAGCGGGGACAGGGCGTTGATGGTGGAAAACGGGGTGGAAGAGCTCATCCTCCAATTGTAGGGCGCGCCCCGGGCCGGCTCGCGGGACTGTCCAGATTTGCGACGTTTGGGGGAACCTGTCAGCCCGGGGCTGGGCTTACTCGATAGAATGCACTTCCCTCGGACCACGATCTCACACCATCATGAAACTCATTGGCTCCGCCACCAGCCCCTATGTGCGCAAAGTGCGCATAGTGATGGCCGAGAAAAAACTCGACTTCCAGTTCATCCTGGAAGATGTCTGGGCGGCGAACACCACCATCACCGCGTCCAATCCCCTGGGCAAGGTGCCTTGCCTGGTCATGGAAGGCGGCGAAGCCGTGTTCGACTCTCGCGTGATCGTCGAATACCTGGACACCTTGTCGCCTGTCGGCAAGCTGATTCCCTCCCAGGGCCGCGAGCGCGCCGAAGTCAAGACCTGGGAAGCCCTGGCCGATGGCCTAGTCGACGCCGCCATCCTGGCGCGTCTGGAGGCTACCTGGAGCGGCCGCGGCGCCAAGCAGCGCAGCGACGCCTGGATTGACCGGCAAATGGGCAAGATAGACGCCACCCTCAAGGCCATGAGCACCGGCCTGGGCGACAAGGCCTTCTGCAGCGGCATCCACTTCAGCCTCTCGGACGTGGCGGTTGGCTGTGCACTGGGCTACCTTGACCTGCGTTTCACGCAGGTCAACTGGCGTGAGCTCTACCCCAACCTGACCCGGCTGCAGGACAAGCTCATGCAGCGCGCCAGCTTCGCGGAAACGATCCCGCCGGGCTGAGCTGGCGTAGCGGTTGATCAATGCTGAAGACCCGAGCCGAGGCGAATAGCCGGCTCCGGGCAGGTTCTGTATCGCAGCAAACCGGTAATACCGGAGTCCGATAACGCGGCAGGCAGAGGCGCCCCACCCGTGGGCGGCACCTTGCTGGCTGGAATATAAAAATGCTGCGAAGCGCCCCGGCGCGAACGAGGGAGGGAGGGAGGAGGAGGAGCGCCCCGGGATTGCAGCTGAACCTGGACGGCTCAGAAGGCTTCGCAACAATGAAACTGTTTTGGTCTGCGCCGCTTGTCTCTTGCGAGAGCAAATTGCGCATACGTAAGTATGAGCGCACGAGGGCCCGGTAGTTCCCCAGGCACATGGTTTGCCAGGTAAATTTTTGTTAACGAGGCAGAGGCAAGGCGGCTCTGCCGAATGGCTGACGGCTTCGCCGCCTCGTCAGGGGGCCGCAAGCTGCTTTTCAATCTCTTTGAGAAAAGGCTGGCCGGACGGGTCGTCCCTGGAGTTGAAGCTGGTGACGCTGATACCGTCCCGGGCGATCACGTATTTGTAGAAGTTCCAGCGCGGCGTGGTGCCGGTTTTGGCCGACAGCTGCTTGAAAAGCGGGTTGGCGTCTTTGCCGGTCACGCTGGTTTTGGTGAACATGGGGAATTTCACCCCGAAGGTGTTCTCGCAGAAGTCCGCGATCTCCTTGTTGCTGCCGGTTTCCTGCGAAAAATCGTTGGAAGGAAAGCCCAGCACCACCAGGCCTCGATCCTTGTATTTGGCGTGGAGTGCCTCCAGCCCCTGGTACTGCGGCGTGAAGCCGCAGAAGCTGGCGGTGTTGACCACGACCACCACTTTTCCGCTGTATTGGCACAGGGACTGGGGTTTTTCGTCCTGCAGGCGCAAAAAGGTTTGTTGCAAAAGACCGGTGCAGGTGACAGGTGCCGGGCTGGCCGGGCTGGCCGGGGCGGCCTGCGTGGCTGGCGAAGCTGCAAGCAAGGCGCCGCAATAGAACATGCCCAGCAGGAGGATTCGGGGCTTGGAGGCTGGCATGGTTAAACTCTCGGGCTTTGGGTGGACGGCGCGTTTCATTCTGGCGGTGTTCGGTTTGCGGCACAAGTACCGGCATGGGGCATGCCTTCTGAAGGTACGCACTGCGGCGCTTGCCGGATTTTGTCTTGCTTGGGGTTTGAAAACGTGCAGTGAAACAGCGCTTGAGTAGGCCAACATGCCGGAATGGACCGCGAAATTGCCTGATTTGCCGGTAAATTGCCGACAAATCGCAAGTTGTCACATTAGCCGCCTAAAATCAGTCTAGTACCCAGGATGCGACAGCAGGCATCCAAGGCAGATTTATCTGCGAATTCGATTGCGAAGGAGTTCTCAATGCTTTACCCCGAACTGTTCAAACAGCTTGAGTCTGTCCGTTGGGACATGGACAAAGACATTCCATGGGCCAGCTTCGATCCCGCCAAGCTGACCGACGAGCAGGCCCAGACCATCAAGATGAACGCCATCACCGAATGGTCCGCGCTGCCTGCCACGGAAATGTTCCTGCGCGACAACAAGGACGACAGCGACTTCTCGGCCTTCATGTCGATATGGTTCTTCGAAGAGCAAAAGCACTCGCTGGTGCTGATGGAATACCTCAAGCGTTTCCGCCCCGACCTGGCCCCCACGGAAAAAGAGCTGCACGAAGTCCGCTTCGAGTTCGAGCCCGCGCCCGCACTGGAAACCCTGATGCTGCATTTTTGCGGCGAGATCCGCCTGAACCACTGGTACCGCCGTGCCAGCGAATGGCACACCGAGCCCGTCATCAAGCAAATCTATACCCAGCTGAGCCAGGACGAAGCGCGCCACGGCGGCGCTTACCTGCGCTATATGAAGCGCGCCATCAACAACTTCGGCAATGAGGCGAGGACTGCCTTCACCAAGGTCGGCGTGCTGATGGCCAGCGCCCGCCGCACGGCGCAGGCGCTGCACCCGACCAACCTGCACGTGAACAAAAGCCTGTTCCCGCGCGACACCATCCAGAGCCGCCTGCCCAATCCCGAATGGCTGGAGCACTGGCTGGACACGCAGATCAAGTTCGACGCGGTCTGGGAGGGCAAGGTGGTCGAGCGCATCCTGCACAACCTGAGCCTGCTGATGAACCAGAGCTTCAAGACCGTCCAGGAACTGAACCGCTACCGCAAAGAGATCGGCAAGGAAATCGCCGATTCCATCGCCGCCAAGCCGGCGCCCGCCGGCGCCTGATGCAGGACCTGCGTTGGCCAAGTTCAGCGGGCGGCAGAAGCCGGGTGCTTGCCCGCGGCGCCCAGGTGTTCGCGGTGGCCAACGCCAGCGACGCCTCGCTGGACTTCGCCGGGCAGCTTTCGCAAACCCTGGAGATGCTTGACGCCCACCTGGCGCACGTGGGCGCTTCGCGCACGGCGCTGCTCAGCGTGCAGATATTTCTGGTCGACATGCAGCATAAAAAGCAGTTGGACCTTATCTGGCGCGAGTGGATAGGCGACGACAGCACCGTCTGGCCGCAACGCGCCGTAGTGGGCGCGCAGCTGGACGGCGGCCTGCTGGTTGAGATCGTGGCCCAGGCCTTCCGTTAAAGTCGTGGGATGCCCAGCGATCCCCAGCCCCCCCTCTTTCTACAGAAAATCGTCTCCCGCGAGGAGGCGCCGCGGCGTCTGGCCGCCCTGCCCCGCCCCGTCGTCTTCACCAACGGCGTGTTTGACGTGCTGCATCGCGGGCATGCCACCTACCTGGCCCATGCGCGTGCGCTGGGCGGCAGCCTGGTGGTGGCCTTGAATACCGATGCTTCGGCCCGCCGGCTCGGCAAGGGGGTGGACCGGCCGCTCAACAACGAGCAGGACCGCGCCATCATGATGGCGGCGCTGGAATCCGTGAGCCTGGTCACCTGGTTCGGCGAGGACACACCGCTGGAACTGATCACTGAGCTGCGGCCCGACCTGCTGGTCAAGGGCGGCGACTATGACATGGACAAACTCGCTGAAACGGCGGTGGTCAGGGCTTATGGCGGCGATGCCCGGGCGATCCCGTTTGTGGACGGCTATTCGACCACTGCGCTGGTGAAGAAAATCAGGGCCGCGCCGAGCGGCCCCTGATCAGGCCGATTTGGCGATCAGCACGGCATTGGAGCCGCCGAAGGCAAAGGAATTGGACATCACCGCGCGCAGGCCTTTGGCGCTGCGCGGCGTCAGCGCCACGTAGTCCAGGTCGCAGCGTGGGTCTGGGTGGTGCAGGAAGGCCGTTGGCAGTAGTTGCCCTGTGCGCAGGGCCATCACGCTTGCAATGAATTCCATGGCGCCCGCCGCGCCCATGGCATGGCCGTGCACGCCTTTGCTGGAGCTGATGGGCAGGCGAGTGGCCAGGTCCTGGAAGGCCAGCTTGATGGCGCTGGTTTCCACCACGTCACCCACCTCGGTGGCGGTGCCGTGGGCATTGAGGTAACCGATGTCGGAGGCCTGCAGCTGCGCATCCGCCAGCGCCAGCGTCATGGCGCGAGCCTGGCCCTGGGCGTCGGGTTGCGTCAGGTGGTGGGCGTCGGTGGTGGAAGCGTAGCCGCAGAGCTCGGCCAGGATGGTGGCGCCGCGGCGTTTGGCGCTTTCCCACTCTTCCAGCACCAGCATGGCAGCGCCTTCGGCCAGCACCAGGCCGCTGCGGTCGGCGGAAAACGGGCGGCAGGATGTTTCAGGGCCGTCGGCATGGGGCCTGGCCAGCGTGTGCATGGCTTGCCAGGCCTTGATGGTGCCGCGATTGAGCAGCGCTTCCGAGCCGCCCGCCAGCATGGCGTCGGCATAGCCGTGGCGTATCTGCCGGAAAGCCTCGCCGATGGAGGTGGCCGACGAGGCGCAGGCATTGGAGATGGTGCTGCTCGGCCCCTTCAAGCCGAACTCCATCGAGACGTGGGCCGCGATGGCGTTGTTCATCGCCAGCACGACGGTCATGGGGCGCAGGCGCGCGACCTTTTGTTCCAGCAGCGCCGTGTAGGCCACGTCGGTGGAACTGGCGCCGCCGCTACCCGTGCCCAGGGACACGCCAAAGCGCTCTGCGGCAAAGCTTTTGTGCACGGAGGCGGAGTCACCCAGACCGGCCTGGGCCATGGCTTCGCGGCCAGCCACCAGCGCAAACTGGCTAACGCGGTCCATGGTCAGCAGCCGGGCGCGGGAAAAGTGGGGGTCGGGATCAAAATCGATCGCGCCGGCCAGCACGCTTTCGGTGCCGGTGGGAAAGGGAATGTCGACAGTCCGGATGCCCGAGCGGGCAGACAGCAATGAATCAAAAAACGCAGGGGTGCCGGTTCCCACGGCGGAGATGACGCCCAGACCCGTGATGGCAACGCGACGCATGGTGGTCCTGGGGGCGCCCGCCAGGGGCTTAAGCGGCGGGCTTGCCCGATGGCAGCAAAGGCTCGATCAGTTGGACCATTTCGGCCAGCGTCCGTGGCGGGTTGGCCTGGTCGGGAATCTGGATGCCGAACTGGTCTTCGATCTGGAAGAGGAATTCGATGACCGCCAGAGAGTCCAGTCCGAGGCTTTCCAGCGTGGCATCGGGCAGCAGTTTTTCTTCGCTGATGCCAAATGTCTCGGCAAAAAGATTGATCAAATCAGAATTCATCACCCAACCAGTACGTATGTATGCAAAGCGTCATTGTCCCACCATCGCCGTGACAGCTGAACATTGTTCAATGCCTCACGGTTATTTTACAAAAGCGGTGGCGTTGTTTTTGTGCTTCAGGGGGTGTACATCTGCCGGACTGCATCCGACAGGCTGAACGTTCCCAGGAGCTCCCCTAAATAACTGACGGGTGCCGGCGCAATGGCCGCCGCGCCGATTTCGGCGCGCAAACGGGCGTTGCTGAACACCGCATCGGCTGTCAAAAAAGGCAGGTAGGGTTGCAGTGCATCGAACATCCAGCGTTGGCGGGCGAATTTGGGTGTCGGCACATAATCGCGCCCCCGCATCACCAGCTTGCCTATGCCCGGCATGGTGGCCGTCAGTTCATCGGCCAGTGCCTTGAACGTCATGGAGTCTTCGCCGGTTGACACGTGATAGCAGTCATGCGCAAGTTCGTCCTTGAGCAGCATCTCGGCGAAAGCGCCGGCAATGTAGTCCACGGGCGCAAAATCGAGCCTGGCCAGCGGGTCGAGAGGAACGTCCCCGAGTTCGGCCATCACGGGGATCGACCACAGCATGTTGCGCGAGAGCTTGGCGTCGTCAATGCCGCGCGACAGCACAATGCCGGGGCGCAGGCTGACGAAGGGGTTGCCGCTGGCGCGTAACAGGGTTTCGGCATCGCGCTTGGAGCGGATGTAGTCGTTGGCATAGCCGGCGAAAGGCATGTCTTCGGTGATCACGCCGCGTGGTTCGGTGGTGACTGCGGCCGTGCCCACGAAAAAACCGCGCTGCGAGGGGTTCAGGTTTTTAAGGATGGCGGAAAAATGCTCGGCCGCCTTGAGATTGATAGGGTAAACCCCTGCCCCGGGCTTGAAGGATGTGCTGGCTGCCGAGTGCAGGATCACGTCGGCGGACTGAAGCACGGCGGTGCTCAGGCCAAAATTGGGCTCGATGACATCGCCCGCCTCGGCGGATACCATGTCGGCGAACTCGGGTTTCCACAGAACGCTCTTTTTCAGGCGCTCCAGGAGGCGGTCACGGGCTTGGTTCGAATCGGCGGCGCGCACCACTGCGGTGCTGTAGACGCCGCGCGCGGCCAGAAGAAGCATTAACTCGCCGCCAATCAGGCCGGTTGCGCCCGAAAGCAGTACGCGTTTAGACATGTGAAGAAATGTAAAGCTAAGCCCGTAAGTATAAGCCAGCCCAAATGACAGGGCCATAAAACCCCATTGGGTAAAACTGTCTAAATCCGCAAAATCGCACGCTAGCCGGGCTTTTGCGGTGTCCCCGGGCCCCGCTGTTGTTTTTATTCGCCGGCCGGTGCGGGGGTGTCCGGCTTGGCCGCATCGCCATGCTCGCCGCGCAGCCGCCTGGTGGTGCGCCGGATGAAGTGCTCCAGGTCGTCGATATAGGTGAACACCGCCGGCACCACCAGCAGGCTGAGCACGGTGGAGGTGATCAGGCCGCCGATCACGGCAATCGACATCGGCGAGCGAAAGCTCGGGTCGGCCGCGCCGAAGCCCAGGGCGATCGGCATCATGCCGGCGCCCATGGCCAGTGTGGTCATGATGATGGGCCGCGCGCGCTTGTGGCAAGCGTCCAGCAGCGCGTCCCAGCGCGACATATTGTGGTCCCGCCGCGCCACGATGGCGTATTCCACCAGCAGGATGGAGTTCTTGGTGGCGATGCCCATGAGCATGACAAGGCCGATCAGCGAGGGCATGGAAAAACTCTTTTGCGCGATCAGCAGGCCGACGAAGGCGCCGCCCAGGGACAACGGCAGGGCCGCCAGGATGGTCACCGGATGCAGGAAGTCCTTGAACAGCAGCACCAGCACGATGTAGATGCAGAGCACGCCGGTCGCCATGGCCAGGATAAAGCTGCCGAACAGTTCGCCCATCACTTCGGCATCGCCGATTTCCACTACCTTGACGCCCGCCGGCAGGTTCTTGATGGCCGGTAGCAGCTTCACGGCTTCGGTGATGTCACCCAGGGCCCGGCCCGACAGTTCGATCTCGAATTTGACGTTGCGCGAGCGGTCGTAGCGGTCTATGACGGCCGGCCCGCCGGTGACTTCCAGCGTGGCCACCTGCCCCAGCATGACCGGGCCGACGCCGGGTTTGACGCTGGGCACAGCCAGGCGCTCGAGCACGCTGAGGTCCTTGCGCGCCGCGTCGTCGAGTTTCACGACGATGGGCACCTGGCGCTGCGAGAGGTTGAGCTTGGGCAGCGATTCTTCGTAGTCGCCCACCGTGGCGATGCGCAGCGTCTCGCCCATGGCGGCGCTGGTCACGCCCAGGTCGGCGGCGCGGGCGAAGTCCGGCTTGATGGCGATCTCGGGCCGCACCAGGCTGGCGCTCGACGAAATATTGCCCAGGCCGGGGATGGTGCGCAGGTCTTTTTCCACCGCCATCGCGGCGGTCTGCAGGGCATTGGCATCCTCCGCTGTGAGCACCAGCATGTAGGCTTCGCCGGAGCCGCCCAGGCCGACCTTGCTGCGCACGCCGGGCAAGGACTCCAGCGCCGTGCGCATCTTGCTTTCGATGCCCTGCTTGCGCGGGCGGTCATTGCGCTCGTCGAGCAGCACGGTCAGCGTGGCCTTGCGGGTTTCGGCCGCGCCCTGCATGGCGAAGGGGTCGCCGCCAGCGGTGCCGCCGCCTATGGTGGTGTAGACGTTCTTGACATGCTCGACCTTGCCGATGAGCTGGCGCGCATGCTCGGCCGAGGCCTTGGTCTGGGCCAGGGTCGCGCCGGGCGGCAGTTCCAGGTAAACCTGGGTCTGCGAGTTGTCGTCGGGCGGAATGAAGCCCTTGGACAGCAGCGGGATCAAGGCCACCGAGCCGAAGAAGAACAACGTGGCCAGGATCATGGTCTTCAGGCGGTGATGCAGGCACCAGGAGGCGGCGCGCATGTACCACTTCATCCATCCCGGGTCGGTGTGCGTGCCCACGACGGGCTTGAGGATGTAGGCCGCCATCATCGGCGTCAGCACCCGCGCCACCACCAGCGAGGCGAATACGGCCAGCGAGGCCGTCCAGCCGAACTGCTTGAAGAACTTGCCGGCCACGCCGCTCATGAAGGCGGTCGGCAGGAACACCGCTATCAGCGTGAAGGTGGTGGCCACGACGGCCAGGCCGATCTCATCGGCGGCTTCCATGGCGGCTTCGTAGGGCGTTTTCCCCATGCGCAGGTGGCGCACGATGTTTTCCACCTCGACGATCGCATCGTCCACCAGGATGCCTATCACCAGCGAGAGCGCCAGCAGCGTGATCACGTTGATGGAAAAACCCAGCATATGCATGCCGATGAAGGCCGGGATCACCGACAGCGGCAGCGCCACCGCGGAGACGAAGGTGGCGCGCCAGTCGCGCAGGAACAGCCACACCACCAGCACCGCCAGGATGCCGCCCTCGTAGAGCAGGTGCATGGAGCCGTCGTACTCCTCCTGCACCGGCTTGACGAAATTGAAGGCCTCGACCAGTTCCACGTCGGGATGCTGCTGTTTCAACTCAGCCAGCGCCGCCTGCACGGCCGCGCCCACCGCTACTTCACTTTCGCCGCGGCTGCGCGCAACCTCAAAGCCGACCACGGGCTTGCCGTCCAGCAGCGCCGCCGCGCGCGGTTCGGCGGTGGTGTCGGTCACGGTGGCGACCTGGTCCAGGCGTATGCGCCGGCCGTCGCTCAGTGCCAGCTCGATGCTGGCCAGTTCCGCAGCCGATTTCACTGTCGCCAGGGTGCGCATGGGTTGTTCGCTGCCGCCCAGGTCGGCGCGCCCGCCGGCGCTTTCCGTCTGCACCTGGCGCAACTGGCGCGAGATGTCGGATGCCGTGGCGCCCAGCGCCTGCAGCCGCGACGGGTCCAGCGCGACGCGCACTTCGCGCGACACGCCGCCCACGCGGTTGACCGCGCCCACGCCGCGCACCGCCAACAGCTTGCGCGAGATGTCGTTGTCGACAAACCAGGACAGCGCTTCGTCGTCCATGCGCGGCGAGCGGATGGTGAAGGCCAGCACCGGCTGGCCGGCAATGTCGATCTTGGAGACCACCGGCTCGCGCACGTCGGCGGGCAGGTCGCCGCGTACCTTGGACACTGCGGCGCGCACGTCATCCACGGCTTCCTGCACGGGTTTCTCGAGCCGGAATTCGGCGGTGATCGTCGCCCCGCCGTCCTGTACCTTGGTATAGATGTGCTTGAGGCCTTGCACCGTGGCGATGGAGTTCTCAAGCTTTCGCGCCACTTCGGTTTCAAGCTGCGCGGGCGCCGCGCCCGGCAGTGAGGCCGTCACGGATACCGTTGGCAGGTCGATGTCGGGAAAGTTCTGCACCTTCATCGCCTTGAAGGACAGCATGCCGGCAAAGGTCAGCAGTACAAACAGCATGACCGCCGGAATCGGGTTCTTGATCGACCAGGAGGAGACATTCATGGCCTGCTCCTTACTTGCTGGCGGCCGGCGCCGGCTTGGCGGGGGCCGAGGCCGGGACGGCATCGCTCACCCTGACCAGGTCGCCGTCGTTCAGGAAACCCGCGCCGCTGATGATGATGCGCGCGTCCGCGGCCAGGCCGGACGTGATCTCGATCCGGTCTCCGGCCAGCCGGCCGGTCTGCACCTTGAGCTGGCTGATGCGGTTGTCGGCATTGAGCCGGAACAGGTAGTTGAAACCGTCGCGCACCACCAGCGCCGGCTGCGGTACGGTCAGTGCGGGCGTCTCGCCCAGCTCGAATTCTCCACGGGCAAACATGCCGGCCTTGGCCGGCGACACCATGCCGGCGGAAACCGGCAAGTCCACGTAGACCAGCGCCGCGCGGGTCTGCGGGTCCACGCTGGGGGCGATCATGCGCACCCGGCCCTTGAGCTCGGCCCCGCTGGCGGCCAGCACCCTGGCCGTCGTGCCGGCCTTGATGCGGCCCAGCTCGGCCGAGGTGACTTCCGCGCGCCACTCGAGGCGGCCGCCGCGTATCAGGCGGAACAGCTCGGTGCCCTGGGGCACCACCGAGCCGACGGTCGCGGTGCGGGCGGAGATCACACCGCTGTCGGGCGCCAGCACCTGGGTGTTTTTGCCGCGCAGCTGCTGCGCGTCGAGCACGGCCCTGGCCGCCTCTACACGCGCCTTGGCGGTCTGCTCGGCGGTGTTGTACTGGTTGATCTGCTGGTCGCTCAGCGCGCCGGAGCTGGCCAGGGTGCGCGCGCGCGCCGCGTTGTCAGCGGCGTCGGCCGCGGTGGCCTGTGCCTCGATCAGGCTGGCCCGTGCCTGCGCGGTGTCGGCCAGCACGCTGTCGCCCGAGAACACGGCCAGCACCTGCCCGGCCTTGACCTGGTCCCCGACGTTGGCCTGCACCTGCACAAGCCGCAGACCGTTGGATTCCGAGCCGATCACGGCTTCCTGCCAGGCCGTGATGTTGCCGTTGGCGCTGAGCTTGACCGGCAAGGTCATTTGTTGCGGCAGCGCCGTGGCGACGGTCAGGGCCGGCTTGGCCTCGGGGTTGACATCGCCTTTGGCTTCCGATCTGGAGAGGAAGAAGGCGGCGCCTCCCGCAAGCAGCACGGCAGCGGCGATCACGGCGATGGCAAAGGGAGTGGGCTTGAGTTTTGGCATGGTGTGCAGGGGCTCAGTCATGGTGTCGGATGATCGGATGGCGGCCTCAGGGCGCGGTGATGGCGGCGGGCGTGAAGGGAGCGGAGACCTCCGAGGCCAGGGGCGGCACCGGCGGCTCGGTGGTGGTCCAGCCGCCGCCCAGTGCGCGGTACAGCGCGACCCAGGCGCTGCGTCGCTCGCGCTGCAGCGTCACCACATTGCTTTGCGCGGCCAGCAGCGTGCGGCGCGCGTCCTCGAGTTCGACCAGGCTGGCCAGCCCGCTCTTGTAGCGGGCTTCGGTGCCGGTGAAGGAGGCGCGATAGCCCTGCGCGGCGACCCGCGCATCCTCGTTGCGTTCGGCGGTGCTCTGCAGCTTGACCAGCGCTTCCTCCACCTCCTGCACGGCTTTGCGCACGCTGGCGCGGTACTGGGCCGCGGCGTCCTCGTAGCGCGCCTTGGCGGCTTCGACGTTGGCTTCGCTGGCGCCGCCGTCAAACAGCGGTACCGTCAGCTGCAGCGGCCCGACCGTCCAGGTGTCGAAACGTTGCGTCGAGGCGCTGGTGCGGGACTTGGTAGTGAAGACCGAGCCGCTGAGGCTCAGCCGCGGAAAGCGTTGCGCGCGGGCGCTGCCCACTTCCAGGTGGGCCGCATCCACCTCGCGCGCCGCATTGAAGATGTCGGGCCGCTGGGCCAGCACCTCGGCGGGCACGCTGATCACCGGCGCCATGGACTCCTGCGTCAGGTCGACGGGCGCGCCGGCCAGCTTTTGCCGCAGCGCGGGCTCGTCGATCGCGGTGAGCGCCACCAGCGCCTTGATGTCCAGGTCGCAAAGCGTGCGCTGCTGGATGGCGTTGCCATGCCCTTCCGCGGCGCTGGCCCGGGCCAAGGCCGCAGTGGCGGGCGCCTGGAAGCCGGCCTTGGTGCTCAGGTCCGCGAGCCGCGAGGTTTCGGCCCGCGAGGCGGCGTCGGCGCGCGCGACCTCCAGCAGTTTTTCGCAGGCGCGCAGGCTGTAGTACTGCGTCGCGACTTCGGCGGCCATGGACACGCGCGCGGCATGCCAGGTCGCCTGGGCGCCTTCAAAGCGGTGCTGGTCGGCATCGCGGCTGGCCGCGTACTGGCCGAACAGGTCGATTTCCCAGGATGCCTGCAGGCCCGCCTCCAGGGTCGTGGCAATCGGCGGTACCGCACGGTTCACCGGTGCCGAGCGTCCGCGGCTCGCACTGGCCACGGCATCCAGAGTGGGCAGCATCGCCGCATCCGAGGCCACGCGTGAAGCCCGCGCCTGCTCGATATTGGAGCGCGCCGTCGACACGCTGGGGCTGACCGCTTCCGCCGCCATGATCAACTCGACAAGCAAGGGGTCGTTCTGCTGCCCCCACCACCGGGACAGCCCGGCCAGGGTGCCGTCATGGGGCAAGGCCGCGGTGGTGCCCGGCGCCGCGGCGGGCAGGGGCGCCTGCCACTGCGTGGGAATGGGCGCGGCCGGCATGCGGTAGGGGGAAAGGTCGGTGGCGCACCCGGCCAGCAGCAGCGCGCAGGCGGCCAGAAGCCCCAGCGCCGGCAGGCGGGATGGCTTGCGCCGGAAATCAGGTTTTTTCATGGCTTGCGGTTTTCAGGCGCGGCGTGCCGGCCGCGGGATGGTCGGGAAGGTGTTTTCGGCGCGCTGTTTCGACGGCGACCATGGCTTCAGCGTAAGCCACCAGGCTTTCGGCCCATTGCCCCACCGCGTCGGGTGCGCCGAACAGCTGGGGCCGGATCGCGTCCACCACCTCGCGGCTGATGAACATGTGGATCGCCAGGCCGGTGATGGAAAACGCCAGCCGGTGCACCTCGTCGTCGGCTTTGGTGAGCCCCAGGTGGCGGCACAGCACCGTCACTAGGGCCGCGTGCGCGGGCTTGATGCCCTTGTCGATTTCTTCGGCCCAGAGCCCGGTGGGCTCCAGCATCTCGCGAAAGTGCAGCCGCGTCGACAGCTGCACCAGTTCCCCCTGGCGCAAGGGCTCAAGGAAACCCGAGAAAAATCCCTCCAGCGACTGGCGCAGCGTGAAATGTGGCTGGTTGTACAGCGCGATGTCGTCGCGCGCGCTGCCCAGCGGCTCGGTGAACACGGCGCGGTAGAGCCCGGCCTTGTCGCCGAAGTAATAGCTGACGGCCGCCACGTTGGCGCCCGCGGCCTGGGCGATGTCGCGTATCGAGGTCTTGGCAAAGCCCTTTTCGGAGAACAGGCGCAACGCCGTGTGCAGCAGGTGTGTCCTGGCGTGGGCACCGTCCGAGCGCTGCTTGCGGGCTTCGCCTTCAGGGCCGGCGGCGCGCGAGGTTGTTTTGGGGCGAGGAACGGCATTCATGTGCCCGCATTAAAGCACATGAATCAAACAAATGATTGAATTAAATCAGTCGTTTGATTTGAAGGTGGAAATCCACAGTTGCCGGATGGCGTCGCACTCGGCCTGGAGCGCCGGTGGGCTGACCTGGGTCGGCTCCTCGTTGAGGCGCGCGTGGTGCTGGACGCGGCGCAGTTCGCGGTACGCGGCGGCGGCGCGCTGGCCCACGCCGGCCGGCAGCAGGCCAGCGGCCTCGGCGCGCTGCAGCAGGGAAATGTTGCCCACGTTGGAGATCAGCTCCGGATGCCGCGCGGACTCGGACAGCACCAGGAACTGCACCGCGAACTCGGCGTCCACCATGCCGCCGGGGCTGTGCTTCACGTCGAATTTGTCGCCCCGCACCGGGCGCGCGCTGCGCACCTTCTCGCGCATGGCGACAATTTCGCCGCGCAGCGCCACGGTGTCGCGCGGGGCCGTGATGACGGTTTCGCGCACCTGGTCGAAGCGCTGCCGCAGCGCATCGCCGCCGAGTACGCAGCGCGCGCGCGTCATGGCCTGGTGTTCCCAGGTCCAAGCGGTGTTGCTGCCGCGCTGCTGCTGGTAGCGGGTATAGGCCTCGAAGCTGGTGACCAGCAAGCCCGAATTGCCGTTGGGGCGCAGGGCCGTGTCGATTTCGAACAGGTCGCCTTCGCCGGTCTTGATGGTCAGCCAGTTGATCAGCTTGCGCACGAAGGCCGCATAGACCTCCGGGGCGCGCTCATCCTCGTCCTCGTAGACGAAGACGATGTCCAGGTCGCTGCCGTAGCCCAGTTCCTTGCCGCCCAGCTTGCCGTAGGCAATGATGGCGAACTGCGGCGTCTCGCGGTGCCGGTTTTTCAGGCGCTGCCAGCACCAGCGGGTGGTGATGTCCAGCACGGCTTCGGCCAGCGCGCTCAGGTCGTCGGCCACCTGCTCGACCGTGAGCACGCCTTCGAGGTCGCGCGCCAGCGTGCGGAAGACCTCCGCGTGATGGGCGCGGCGCAGCAGGTTCAGGCAGGTTTCCTCGTCGTCCTCGCCGGTGCTGCGCAGGGCCGCCAGCCGCTGTTCCACGTCGCGGGCGAAGGCCGCGCCGTCAAATCGTTCCTTGAGCAGCTCGTCGCTGGCCAGCTCGTCGATCACGCCGGGGTGCTGCAGCAAATAGCGCGCGGGCCACTTGGCCGCGCCCAGCAGGCGCAGCAGGCGCTCATGCACGGCCGGGCGTTCCAGCAGAAGCGCCAGGTAGCTCTCCCGCCTGAGCAGGGGCTCTATCCAGTCGATGATGCGCACCGCCGCTTCTTCGGTCACCGCGCCCTCGGCCAGCCAGGCCGCGGTGCGCTGCACCAGCCGCGTCAGGCGCGCGCGCGAATCCTCACGCAGGGCCAACACCCGGGGATGCTGGCGCCACAGCGCCAGGCGGGCGCGGAACTGCTCGGGCCATTGTTCGGAAAGCTGCTCCAGCAGGTCGTCGAGTTGCTGGGGCGGGGCCTTGGCCTTGCCGCCGCAGCCTTTGCAGTCGGGTTTGCCGCCCAGCAGCTTGTCGAACTCGCCGGCCACCAGTTCGCGGTGTGCGTCGAGTTCGCTGAGGAAGGGGCAGCAGTTGCCGTAGCCCAGCGTGTCCGCGATCCAGGCCAGGTCGTCGTCGCGCGTCGGCAGCACATGGGTCTGCTGGTCATCCAGGTACTGGATGCGGTGCTCCACCCGGCGCAGGAAATCGTAGGCCCGCGCCAGCGCGTCGGCCGTTTCCTGCGGCATCAGGCCCGCGCGGGCCACGCGCTGCAGGGCGTCGACGGTGGGGCGGGTGCGCAATTCCGGAAACTGGCCGCCGCGCACCACCTGCAGCAGCTGCACGGTGAATTCAATTTCGCGTATGCCGCCGCGCGACATCTTGACGTCATTGGCGCGCTCGGGATGGCCGGCGCAGCGCTTGGCCGCGTGCTCGCGGATCTGCCGGTGCAGAGTGCGCAGCGCGTCGAACACGTTGTAGTCGAGATAGCGCCGGAACACGAAGGGCAGTACCGAGCCGCGCAGGGCCTGGGCGGAGCCGCTCTGTATGCATTCCAGCGGCGCCACCACCCGGCTCTTGAGCCAGGCAAAACGCTCCCATTCGCGGCCCTGCGCCTGGAAGTATTCTTCCAGCGCGCTGAGCGAGACGGCGGCCGGCCCGGAATTGCCGTTGGGCCTGAGCGCCAGGTCCACCCGGAACACAAAGCCATGCTCGGTGGCGTCGCCGATCAGGCTGAAGACCGCCTTGACCTGGTGCGCGAAATATTCGTGGTTCGATATCTGGCCGCGCCCGTCGGCGCGCCCGGCGGTTTCACCGTCGTGGTCGTAGACGTAGATCAGGTCGATGTCGCTGGAGACATTGAGTTCGCGCGCCCCCAGCTTGCCCATGCCGACGACCCACATCCGGGCGCGCTCCTCGCCGGGGCCTTGCGGGGCGCCGTGCTGCGCATCGAGCATGCGGGCTGAATCCCGCATCGCGACATCGAGGGCGAGTTCCGCCAGTTCGGTCATGGCGCAGGTCACGACCTTCAATGGCGCCTGATCTTCGCAGGGGCCGTCGCAATCGAGCACCACCAGCCTCTCCATGACCAGCTGGCGCAGCACGCGCAAGGCGGCGCCGGTTTCCAGGCCCTGCGCCAGCAGTGCGTCCAGGGCGAGCTGCATGCCCGCGCGCACCGGCGCACCGGGAGGCAACAGTGCGAGCCATTCGGCATAGCGGCGGCGAACGCGCTGGACGAAGCGGGAATAGCCCGACGCGCCCGGTGCAGCCGGTCCGGCGGCGGAAGGAGAGTCAGGGCTGGCGGTCAGAGCAACGGTCATCACACTACTTCACAAAACTTCATGGTCCCCCGCCGGGCGCATACCGGCCCCGGCGGTCATAATTCTCAAGTCAATGGAGCCAACGATTCCCAGCCTGTCCACCCTGCCGCCGCGCCGCCTGCATTGGCTTGCCCTCATCCTGCGCGTCCTGTTGTGGCTTGTCGCCGCGGCCTGGCTGCTCTTCGGCCTGAGCTGGTTCGTGCTGCATGGCTGGATTGTGCCGCGAATCGGCGAATTCCGTCCGCGCCTGGAAATAGAGGCCAGCAAGGCCCTGGGGGTGCCTGTGCGCATCGGTGAAATCACCGCGCACACCCAGGGGATGATCCCGTCCTTCGAGTTGCGCGACGTCACCCTGCTGGACGCGCAGGGCCGCGAGGCCCTGAGGCTGCCGCGCGTGCTCGGCGCCCTGTCGCCTTCTTCCATCTGGGGGCTGGGTTTCGAGCAGATCTCCATCGACAAGCCCGAGCTGGACATCCGCCGCGCCGCGAACGGAAAAATCTATGTGGGCGGCCTGGACGTCTCGCAGGACCGGGCGGGCGGCGAGAGCGCCGCGGCCGACTGGTTCTTCTCGCAAACCGAATTTGTCATGCGCGGCGGTACCGTGCGCTGGACCGACGAATTGCAAGGCGCGCCGCCACTGGCGCTCACGCAGGTCGATTGGGTCATGCGCAACGCGCACCGCCGGCACCTGCTGCGCCTGGATGCCACGCCGCCCGCGGAATGGGGTGACCGCTTCAGCGTCAGGGGCATGTTCCGCCAATCGCTGCTGTCGGGCGGCGCCGGCGACTTCGACACCTGGACCGGGCAGCTGTTCGCCGAGTTCGGCCGCGTCGATGCCTCCCGCGTGCGGCAATACGTCAACATGGACACACTGGGCGTGGAGCTGGCGCGCGGCAACGGCGCGCTGCGCGCCTGGGCCGACGTGAGCAAAGGCCGGATCACCGGCGGGACGGCCGACGTGGCGCTGCAGGACGTGGATGCCCGTTTCGGCGCCAAGCTCCAGCCGCTGGCTTTCGAATCCGTTGCGGGGCGCATAGGCGGGAGCCAGCGCGCCAACGGTTTTGACTTCAACACCGAGGGTCTGCGTTTTCGCACCCGTGACGGCCTGCAGTGGCCCGGCGGCAACGTGACCCTGGTGCACACCGGCGACGAAGCCGGCGCGCCGCAGCACACGGAACTCAAGGCCGACAAGCTTGACCTGGCCGCGCTCGCGCAGATCGCCAACCGCCTGCCGCTGGATGCCGCCACGCACGGCTTCATCACCTCCTTCGCGCCCAAGGGGCTGGTAGAGGCCGTCGAGGCGCGCTGGCAGGGGCCCATGGCCGCGCCCAGCAGCTATGCCGCGAAAGGCCGGGTCGCGGGCTTGAGCGTTGCCGCGCTGCCGGCGCCGGCAGCCGCGGCTTCGGCGCCCGCGGGAGGTGCCCCGGCGCATCCGAAGCCCGGCAGGCCGGGCATCAGCGGCGCCGCGATCGACTTCGACCTCACGCAGGACGGCGGGCAGGCCAAGGTGAGGATCGCCAATGGCGCGCTCGACCTGCCCGGGGTCTTTGAAGACTCGCTGGTGCCCTTCGACCAATTGGCAGTCGATGCCCAATGGAAATTCTCGGGCCGGAAAGTCGAGGCGCAGCTGCGCAACCTGCAGTTCGCCAACGCGGATGCCCAGGGCGAGGCGCAGGTCAGCTGGCGCACCCAGGACGCGGCCGGCCCGGCGCCCGCCGCGGGCGCGCCCGACCACCGCTTCCCCGGTGTGCTCGATCTGCAGGGCAGCCTGAGCCGGGGCGACGGCACGCGCGTGCACCGCTACCTGCCGCTGGTGCTGCCCGACCCCGTCCGCCACTATGTGCGCGATGCGGTGGTGCAGGGCCAGGTCAGCGACGTGAAGTTCAAGGTCAAGGGCCCGCTCGAGCACCTGCCCTTTACCAACCCGGCGCAAGGGGACTTCCGGGTGTCCGCCAAAATCCGCAACGGCCACTTCGCCTATGTGCCCAAGACCATACAGCCGACCGGCGCGGCGCCATGGCCAGCCCTGACCGAGCTCGGCGGCGAACTGGTCTTCAATCGCGCGGCGCTTGAAGTGAACGGCGCCAGCGGCAAGGTTGCGGGCCTGCCGGGCCTGCAACTGGTCAAGGGCGAGGCGCGCATTCCGGACCTGACCCACAACTCGACGGTCAATGTGAACGTCGACCTCAAGGGCGCGCTGGCCGACGCCGTGGGTTTCGTCAACCAGTCGCCGGTGGGCGGCATGACCAGCCACGCGCTGGCTGCGGCTACCGCCACCGGTACGGGCGACTACCGCTTCCGCCTGGAATTGCCCATCCATTCGATCGACAAGTCCCGCGTGGAAGGGACTGTCACGCTGCCCGGCAACGACGTGCAGTTCTCGGCGGCCGCGCCCATGTTGTCTAAGCTCAAGGGCGTGATCAACGTGAGCGAAAAGGGCTTTTCCGTCGCCGGCGGCCAGGCAAAACTGCTGGGCGGCGATGTGCGGTTTGACGGCGGCCTGCGCTCGCAACCGCGTGCCACGGGCGGCGGCGAGACCGAAACCGTCACGACCTTCAAGGCGCAAGGCAGCGTCACCGCGGAAGGCCTGCGCCAGGCCAGGGAACTGGGCCCGCTCGCGCGCATGGCGCAAAACGCCAGCGGCAGCACGGCCTACACGGCGACGCTCGGGTTTCGCCGCGGCATGCCGGAGCTGACCGTCGCCAGCAACCTGCAGGGTATGGCGCTGAGCCTGCCCGCGCCCCTGAGCAAAACCGCCGATGCGGCCTTGCCGCTGCGTTTTGAAAACGTCCTGCTGCAGGGCTCCATGGCCCCCGGGCAAAAGCTGGAAGACCAGATGTCGGTCTCGGTAGGGCGCACGGCCTCCATCGTCTATGTGCGCGACCTCAGCGGCGCCGAACCGCGCGTGCTGCGCGGCGGCATCGCCGTGGGGCTGGAGCCGGGCGAGACCGTGCCGCTGCAGGAGGCCGGCGTGGCGGCCAACATCAACCTGGCCCATGTGGACCTCGACGCCTGGCAGAAGCTGCTGGGCGACTCGACGGTCGGCGGCACGCTGCAGGCGGCTCCGCCGGCGGCGTCCGCCGCGCTCAACCGCGCCGCCGCGAACGCCGCCATGAGCTACCTGCCGACCACCATGGCCATACGCGCCAAAGAGCTGGTAGTCGAAGGCCGCAAACTCAACAACGTGGTGGTGGGCGGCTCGCGCGAGGGGCTGACCTGGCGCGCCAACATCGACGCGACCGAACTCAACGGCTATGTGGAATTCCGCCAACCCGGCGGCATCGGCGCCGGGCGCGTCTACGCGCGGCTCTCGCGCCTGAGTCTCGAGCCCGGCACGGCCAGCGACGTAGAGGCCATCCTGAACGAGCAGCCCGCCAGCATCCCGGCCCTGGACATCGTGGTGGAAGACCTGGAGCTGCGCGGCAAGAAGCTGGGCCGGGTCGAGATCGAGGCTGTCAATCGCGGCGCATCGGCCGCGGCGCGCGAGGGTGTGCGCGAATGGCGGCTAAACAAGCTCAACGTGATCCTTCCCGAAGCCGTGCTGACGGCCAACGGCAACTGGGTGGCGCTGAATGCGCAGGCCGCCGCCGCGGCAGGCGCCAACCGTGCCGCCGCGCGCACGGCCGCCGAACGCCGCCGCACGGTGATGAACTTCAAGCTGGAGATCTCCGACTCGGGGGCGCTGCTCAAGCGCTTCGGCATGGGCGAGGTGATCCGCCGCGGCAAGGGCAAGCTCGAAGGCCAGGTGGCCTGGGTGGGATCGCCCCTGAGCTTTGACTACCCGTCCATGAGCGGGCAGTTCAACGTCAATGTCGAGTCGGGGCAGTTCGTCAAGGCCGACCCGGGCATCGCCAAGCTGCTGGGTGTGCTGAGCCTGCAGTCCCTGCCCCGGCGGCTGGCGCTGGATTTCCGTGATGTTTTTTCCGAGGGCTTCGCCTTCGACTTCGTCCGCGGCGACGTCAATATCAACCAGGGCGTGGCCTACACCAACAACCTGCAGATGCGCGGCGTCAACGCCGCCGTGCTCATGGAAGGCTCGGCTGATATCGCCAAGGAGACGCAGGACATCAAGGTCGTGGTGGTGCCGGAAATCAACGCCGGCACGGCCTCGCTGATCGCCACCGCCATTAATCCCGCCATCGGCCTGGGCAGCTTCCTGGCGCAGATGTTTTTGCGCCGGCCCCTGATGCAGGCGGCGACCCAGGAGTTCCACATCGACGGCACCTGGTCCGACCCCCGGGTCACCAAGCTGGACCGCAAGGCCCAGGCCGACAACAAGCCCAGCCAGGCTTCCACGGAGACACGCTGACCATGAAAGTAGCCGCTATCCAAATGGTGTCGGGCACCGGCATCGAGGACAACCTCGAAGTGGCGCACCAGCTGCTCGGGCAGGCCGCGGCGCAGGGCGCCGAGCTGGCCGTGCTGCCCGAGTATTTCTGCATCATGGGCCGCAAGGACACCGACAAGCTGCAGTTCCAGGAGACGCCCGGCCAGGGACCTCTCCAGGATTTCCTGAGCCGGTCGGCGCGCGAACTCGGGCTCTGGATTGTCGGCGGCACCTTGCCCATGGCCACGGCCGACCCCGGCCGCGCCCGCAACTGCTCGCTGGCCTATGCGCCTTCAGGTGAATGCGCGGCCCGCTACGACAAGATCCACCTGTTTCGCTTCGCCCAGGGCCAGGAAGACTACGACGAGAGGCGCGTGCTGGAGCCCGGCACGCAGCCCGTGCGTTTCGAGCTGGCATCGCGCGACGGCCATGTCTACACCATAGGCATGAGCGTCTGCTACGACCTGCGCTTTCCCGAGCTCTACCGCGCCCTGAAGGCCGACGTGCTGCTGGTGCCCAGCGCCTTTACTTACACCACCGGCCAGGCGCACTGGGAAGTGCTGCTGCGCGCGCGGGCCATCGAGAACCAGGCCTATGTGCTGGCGGCGGCCCAGGGCGGCATCCACGAAAACGGGCGCCACACCTGGGGCCACACCATGGCCATCGATCCCTGGGGCCAGATCCTGGCCGGGCGCGAGGAGGGTGCGGGAGTGGTGATGGCCGAAGTTCTGGCCACCAACCTGCAGGGCGTGCGCGACCGCCTGCCGGCCTTGCGCCACTGCGTCCTGTGAGGAGCGGCAGGGCGTGAAGTTTCCGCGCGTCAATGTGAGCCGGGCCAGCCGGCGCTGGGCGCTGTGGGCCCTGTTGCTGGTGCTGGTCGCGGCTTTGCTGGGCATCCTGGTCTGGCTGGCGGGGCGTTACGAATCCAGCATGGTGCAAAGCCGGCTCGAGCACGACGCCGCCGAAACCGTCACCGACATCCGTTCGGGCCTGACGCGCAACATCCAGACCTTCCAGGCGCTGCAGTCCGGCGAACGCTCCCCCGGCGCATGGCATGCGCCGGCCGCCGAAGTGCTGCGCGAGCACCGCGAGATCATGCGGCTCGAGTGGCGCGGCGAGTCGCTGGATGTGCTGGCCTTTGTCGAAACGCCCTACCGCAGTTCGGTGTTCGAACGGCTCGGCCGGGCCGGCATGCAAGCCGACGTGGGCTTGACCTGCACCACCGCCCGGCGGCTGAGCGGCGCGGCCTACTCCACCAGCTATTTCATGCCGCAGCGCGACGGCCTGGGCCTGGAGGTGCTGGACATGTGCCTGCCCATCGTGGTGTCCGGCCGCCTCACGGGCTACACGGTCGCCACCTATTCTCTGCAGGACATCCTGGGCGAACTGGTGGGCCGGCAGCTGGCGCGCGGCGTCGGCCTGTCCTTCACCGAGGCCGACGGCACGCGGCTGGCGCTGCACGGCGTGCCCTCGCGCGGCAACCGCATCTACATCGCGCAGCAACTGCTCGATTTGCCGGGCAACACGCTGGTGGTCCGGATGGAAAGCCGGCTGGGCACGCCGGCCCTGTTCCCCAACGTGCTGACGGCGCTGGTGACCGCCATGTCGCTGGCGCTGATGGCGGTGCTCTTCCTGCTGGCCAGGGACATGCGGCGCCGGCTCAAGGTCGAGCACGACCTGGGCGAGGCGCTGGCCTTTCGCAAGGCCATGGAAGACTCGGTGCTCACGGGCCTGCGCGCGCGCGACCTGCAGGGCCGCATCACCTATGTGAACCCGGCTTTTTGCAAGATGGTGGGCGTGGAGGCCAAGGATTTGCTGAACCAGAGTTTTCCTTCGCCCTACTGGCCGCCGGAACTCGCCGGCGTCTACCAGCAGCGCCAGGAAATCCGGCTGGCGGGCAGCAACCTGCCGCGCGAAGGCCATGAGTCGGTGTTCATGCGGCGCGACGGCACGCGCTTTCCGGTGCTGATCATGGAAGCGCCGTTGATCAACGCGGTGGGCAAGCACACCGGCTGGATGAGCGCCATCCTCGACGTGAGCGAGCAGCGCCGTGTCGAGGAACTCTCGCGCGCCAGCCAGGACCGCCTGCAGGCCACGGCCAGGCTGGCCATGGTGGGTGAAATGGCCTCGCTGCTGAGCCACGAGCTCAACCAGCCGCTGGCGGCGATTTCCAGCTACGCGACCGGCTCGCTCAACCTGCTGCAGGAGGAAACCGGCGCCGAGCGGGCGCGCGCGGCCGCCCCGACGCCGGCGCCTTTGTCCGAAGACCTGCAGCTGGCGATGCGCCGCATCGCCGAGCAGGCCGAGCGCGCTGGCAAGGTCATCAAGAGCGTGCACGACTTCGTGCGCCGGCGCGACCAGGTGCGCGAGGCGGTGCAGCCGCGCGCGCTGCTCGACGCCATCATGCCGCTGGTGAGCCTGCAGGCCCGCAAGCTCGGCGTGCGTGTCGTGATCGAGGTCGACCCGGCCTGCGAGCCCGTGCTGTGCGACCGCACCATGGTCGAGCAAGTGCTGCTCAACCTCTCGCGCAACGGCATGCAGGCCATGCAGGGGCAGCCGGAGGGCGCGCAGCCCGGTGGCGGGGCGCTCGCCGAAAAGGTGCTGACCCTGCGCATACGCCCCGCCGCTTCCAATGCGCACAGCCGCTGGGTCGAGTTCGCGGTGATCGACCGCGGCGAGGGTATCGCCGGGGATGTCGCGGAGCGCCTCTTCACGCCTTTTTTCACCACCAAGGAGGAGGGCATGGGCCTGGGGCTCAGCCTGTGCCGCACCGTGATAGAACAGCACGGCGGTTTCCTCGGATTTGAAGCGGCCGAACCGCAGGGTACGATTTTCAGTTTCACCCTGCCCGCGGCGCCGGCCCGGGACGGCGAATCACCGCAAGCCTGAAGGACAGCCATGGAACCGATTCACAATGCCACCGTCTACATCGTCGACGACGACGCCAGCGTGCGTGACGCACTGGCCTGGCTGCTGCGCTCGCGCCGCCTGCTGAGCGAGACCTTTGACAGCGCCGAGGCCTTCGACGCCCGGGTGTCAACGCGCTTCGAAGTGCGCTCGCCGTCGTGCGTGCTGCTGGACGTGCGCATGGCGGGCCTGAGCGGCTTGGCCATGTTTGAAAAGCTCATTGGTTACGGCTTGTTGCCGACGCTGCCGGTGATTTTCCTCACCGGCCATGCCGACGTTCCCACCGCCGTCGATGCCGTCAAGCGAGGTGCCTTTGACTTTTGCGAAAAACCGTTTTCGGACAACGCGCTGGTGGACCGCATCGAGCAGGCGCTCAACCATTCCGCCGCGGCGCTGGCGCAGCACAGCCAGTCCACCGGCCTGCAGGCGCGCATCGACGGCCTCACCGACCGCGAGCGCGACGTGATGCGCCTGGTGGTGGGCGGCCTGCCCAACAAGCTGGTCGCGGACCAGCTGGATATCAGCGTGCGCACGGTGGAGGTTCATCGGGCGCGGGTGTTTGACAAAATGGGTGTCAAATCGGCGGTGGAACTCGCCAACCTGCTGCGCAACCTGTAGCGCCGGAGGCCGCTTACTTCTTGTCGGATTCCAGGCCGGGCGCCGGCGGTTCCGGCTCCTTCAGTTCACCGTTCTTGCGGCCCGAGAACATCGTCCACCACACAATGAACACCAGCAGCAGCAATGCCCCCAGGGCTTCCAGCAAAAGTAAGGCCATGACATTTCCTTGGATACCGTCGATACGCGCCGTGCATGAAAAACGCTCCATGCGGCTTGGCACGATTATCGCCATCACGGCCTTGCTGGCTTCCTGCGCCAGCCCGCCGCTGCCGCCCTCATCAGTGCCGGCGGGAGGACCCACCGCGGCCGGCAGCCGGCCCGGCGATTCGGGTCCTTTGCCCGCGCCCTTGGTGCAGGGCAAAAGCCGCTGGGTGGCGGTCCGCTGGGCCGAGCTGCCGGGCTTTGAAGAAGACGCGCTGTTCGAGGCCTGGAACGCCTGGCTCAAGAGCTGTGAGCGGCCGGGTCCGGTCTTCGCACCCTTGTGCGCCGAAGTGCGGCGCCTGAGCATCGCCTCGCCCGACGCGCAGCGCAACTGGATGGTGAGCCGGCTGCAGCCCTATCGCGTCGAAAGCCTGCAGGGCGCGGCCGACGGGTTGCTGACCAGTTATTACGAACCTTTGCTCAAGGCCAGCCGCCAGGCCGGCGCGGGCTACGAGGTGCCGCTGTACCGACCGCCGGCCTCGCTGGCCAGCCGCAAGCCCTGGTTCTCGCGGCAGGAGATCGACACCTCGCCCGAAGCCAGGGCTGCGCTGCGCGGCCGCGAGATCGCCTGGCTGGCCGACCCGGTCGAGGCGATGTCTCTGCACATCCAGGGTTCGGGCCGGCTCAGCCTGACCGAGCCCGACGGCTCGCAGCGCATGGTGCGTGTGGCTTATGCCGGCTCCAATGAGCAGCCCTTTCGCAGCGTCACCCAATGGCTGCTGGAGCAGGGCGAAGGCCGCATGACCGCGCCCTGGATCGAGTCCACCAAGGCCTGGGCCGCGAAAAATACGCCACAACGCGTGCAGCAGATGCTATGGAGCAACCCGCGCTATACATTCTTCCAGGAGCAGCCCCTGAGCGAACTCGACACAGCCTTCGGCCCCAAGGGCGCGCAAGGCGTGGCGCTCACGCCGGGACGCTCCATCGCGGTCGACCCGGGCAGCATTCCCTACGGCACACCGGTGTGGCTGGCCTCTCGCGGCGCGGCGGGCAGCCTGCAAAAACTGGTGCTGGCGCAGGACACCGGCAGCGCCATCGTGGGCGCGGTGCGGGCCGATTATTTCGCCGGCACCGGGCCCGAGGCCGGCCAGTTCGCCGCGCGCATGAACCAGCCGCTGCGGCTGTGGGTGCTCTGGCCGCGCTGAACCCTTCTTCAGGAGTCATCATGAACAAGGCAAGGAATACCTTCGCGGCGCTGCTGGCAATGGCGGCGTTGGGCGGCTGCGCCGGCGGCAACTGGCAGGATGCCGGCCCGCTGTACCGCTGCGAGCAGGGCATCGAGTTTCGCGCCAGATTCATCGATGACACAGCAGTGCTGGAAGGCTCCGGCGGACGTGACCTGCTCCAGCGCGACGCCGGCGGCGAAGGGCCGCAGCAGACGGTGTACAGCAACCCGCGCATGCGCGCCGAATTCGGCCTGGGTGCCAGTGGGCGCGAGGCGGTGCTGCGCTATCCGCAGCTACCGCTGGTAGCACGTTGCGTGCGCGACTAACGTACCGAAAGACGAACCTCGACGCGCATGCCATCCCGCCGCGTCGATTGCCGGCTATCGGCAATGCCGCTGCTGTTGCCGGCGCTCGCGTCGTCGGACTCGGCCACGGTGACCCATTCCCCGAGGCGCACGCTCAGCGAGGTGCTGGTGGACGATGAGGACAAGGGTGCCATCGGCGACGAGCCTGCGCGGCTGGCTTGTCCGGCGGCCAGTTCGAGCTCCACGCTGTCGCCGCCGTACCAGAGCGGGCGTGCCGAAAAGCCGCTGTTGGCATCGATGAACACGGTGGCGGCCTGGCGCCCCTGCACCAGCCGCAGCGGCTGGCTGTTGCCCAGGTTGATGTTGGCGGGTCGGCCGTTGAGCACCAGCACCCGCTGCACCAGGTCGCGTGTGTCGCTGCGCTGGCTGTCCTGGGCTGTGATGTGGGCGTTGGCGCCCGAACGTCCCGGTTGCAACACGATACCGCCCTGCGCGCCCAAGGCGCTCTGGGAGCGCAGGCTGCTGCCGGCCTGCCGCACTTCAATTTGCAGGTTGCGCATGGGCAGCGCTTCGGCGCCGGGGCTTGAGCCGGGCGATGGCTGCGCCATGAGCCAGGCGGGAGCAAACATGGATGGCAGCAGGCACAGGGCGCACACGGCATTTCGGAATTTCGTCATGGAGATCTCCAGGGCAGGCGAACCAAGGGGGAGAGCAGAGTGCAGCCCCCCATATAAAGTGCTTGTTCCGGTCAAGGCAAGCTAACATGGTACTGAAGTCAGTTGCCCGCCCGCCGTCTCACACCGGCTCACGCCTCAGAGGGTGTGAGCGCCGTGATTAAATCCGTGTTCCCATGAGCCCAAAAACAAAAGTTATCGCCTGGATTTTTGGCATTGTTGCCGCGTACGCCGCCAGCGTTGGCCTCGGTGCTTATCGCATCGCTTCAGCGGATATGTTTCCGCTGGCGAAGAACGGCCTGGCGGCGTACCTGGTTGCCACGAAGTCACCTGAAGCCAACAAGCCGATTCACTTTAAATGGTGGTCTTCCTGGTATTTCAGAAACAGCGCCTCGGACGGGTGGGCCCAGTTTTTACTTTGCACCTCTTCGGCTGACTGCCATTCCATCATTGCCTATGTGGACCTCGGCAGGTGGCAAATCAATGTTGACGGCAATATGGTGAACACGGACAAGTGGATAGTTCTGCCCAGCGGCAACCTGGTGAACGCCGAAAAACCGCCCTCGAAATGAAGGTGAAGGCCTGAGCGCGGGTTCAGGCATTTCCAGCTTTCTCGGGGCTGCCTTGGAGAGCGCTGCCGGCCTGCGAACTAGCTTAAATGCCCGAGCGGCAGCGCGCTGCTGGCTTTGACCTCGCCCAGTGAAAAACTGGTGTGCAGGTCCTTCACATTGGGCAGGTTGATCAGGTTTTGCAGCGCGAACTTGCTGAAGGCCTCCAGGTCCTGCGCCACCACCTGCAATTCAAAGGTGCCGGTGCCGCTGATGTAGTGGCAGGAGACGATCTCCGGCAGCTTCTTGATGGCCTCCTCGAGCTGGCGCGTGGCGTCGCCGCTGTTGCGGTCGGCGTCCAGCCGCACAAAAGCCAGCACGCCCAGCCCGATCTTGTGGCGGTTGATCTCGGCCCGGTAGCCGGTGATAAAGCCGCTTTCTTCCAGTGCCCGCACACGCCGCCAGCAGGGCGCGGCCGACAAGCCCACGCGCGAGGCCAATTCGGTGTTGGTCAGGCGAGCGTCAAGCTGCAACTCATTCAGGATGGCGATGTCAAACTTATCTAATCTTTCCATGCTCGCCATTTTGCAGCAAGATTCTTTCTGAAACCACCCTAAATCAGGCAAACAAAGCAAAGACATATCAGGGCCGGCGGCATACACTTTGCATGCATATAGAGGGCCGGCCCTAGCCGGGCGGACCCTTTGCCAGCCTGCCCACAAGGCGGTACCAAAAACAGTCCTGGAGACCCACGAACATGAACGCGCCCCTACCTGAACACATCCGCAAAGCCCTGGAAACCGTCACTCTCGACGATAAATATTCTTTAGGCCACGGCCGTGCTTTCATGAGCGGAGTCCAGGCGCTGGTCCGCCTGCCCATGCTGCAGCGCACGCGCGATGCCATCGAAGGCCTGAACACGGCGGGTTTTGTCAGCGGCTACCGCGGCTCGCCGCTGGGCGGCTATGACCAGGCGCTGTGGGCCGCGAAAAAACACCTGGCCGCGCAGAACATCGTGTTCCAGCCTGGCGTCAATGAAGAGCTGGGCGCCACCGCGGTCTGGGGCACGCAGCAACTGGACCTGTACCCGCAAAGCAAGAAATTCGACGGCGTATTCGGCATCTGGTACGGCAAGGGCCCGGGTGTGGATCGCTGTTCGGACGTCTTCAAGCACGCCAACATGGCCGGCACCGCCAAACACGGCGGCGTGATCGCCATCGCCGGCGACGACCACGTCTCCAAGAGCTCTACGGCCGCCCACCAGAGCGACCACATTTTCAAGGCTTGCGGCCTGCCTGTGTTCTTCCCGTCGAATGTGCAGGACATCCTGGACATGGGGCTGCACGCCTTCGCCATGAGCCGTTTTTCGGGTGTCTGGTCGGGCATGAAAACCATCCAGGAAGTCGTGGAATCCTCGAGCTCCATCCTGGTCGACCCGGACCGCGTGAAGATCATCATCCCTGAAGACTTCGAAATGCCGCCCGGCGGGCTGCACATCCGCTGGCCCGACGCGCCGCTGGAGCAGGAAGCGCGGCTGATGGACTACAAATGGTATGCCGCGCTGGCCTACATCCGTGCCAACAAGCTCAACTACAACGTCATCGCCGGTCCCAAGGACCGCTTCGGCCTGATCGCCAGCGGCAAGGCCTTCAACGACACGCGGCAGGCGTTGGCCGACCTGGGGCTCGATGAAGAGACCTGCCACCAGCTGGGCATACGCCTGCACAAGGTCAACGTGGTCTGGCCGCTGGAGGCCACCATCACGCGGGACTTCGCCGAAGGCCTGCAGGAAATCCTGGTGGTGGAAGAAAAACGCCAGGTCATCGAATACCAGATCAAGGAAGAACTCTACAACTGGCGCGCCGACGTGCGGCCCAACGTGCTGGGCAAGTTCGACGAGCCCGAGGGCGATGCCTCTGGCGGCGAATGGGGCCGCTCCAACCCGAGCGACAACTGGCTGTTGCGCGCCAAGGCCGACTTGACGCCGGCCATCATCGCCAAGGCGATTGCCAAGCGCCTGAAAAAACTCGGCGTGCCGGCCGATGTGATCTCGCGCATGGACGAGCGCCTGGCCGTGATTGAAGGGCGAGAGCGCGCCCTGGCTGAAGGCAAGGCCGACACCGGCGAGCGCGCGCCCTGGTTCTGCAGCGGCTGCCCGCACAACACCAGCACACGCGTGCCCGAGGGCTCACGCGCCGTGGCCGGCATAGGTTGCCACTACATGGCGACCTGGATGGACCGCTCCACCTCCACCTTCACCCAGATGGGCGGCGAGGGCGTGACCTGGGTGGGCCAGGCGGCCTTCACGACCGACGCGCACATTTTTGCCAACCTCGGCGACGGCACCTACTTCCACAGCGGGCTGCTGGCGATACGCCAGGCCATCGCCTCGGGCGTGAACATCACCTACAAGATTCTTTACAACGACGCGGTCGCGATGACCGGCGGCCAGCAGGTCGGCGAACGGCCCGAAGGCCACTCGGTGCTGCAGATCATGCAAAGCCTGCGCGCCGAGGGCGTGGCCAAACTGGTGATCGTGACCGACGAGCCGCAAAAATACGACAGCGCGCCGCTGCTCGAGGGCGTGACGGTGCACCACCGCGACGAACTGGACCGCATCCAGCGCGAGTTTCGCGAACTGAAGGGCACGACCGCCATCATTTACGACCAGACTTGCGCGACGGAAAAACGCCGCCGCCGCAAACGGGGAACCCTGGTGGACCCGGAAAAACGCGTGGTGATCAACGAACTGGTCTGCGAAGGCTGCGGCGACTGCTCGGTGCAGTCCAACTGCCTGTCGGTGGAGCCGCTGGAGACCGAATTCGGCCGCAAGCGCCGCATCAACCAGAACACCTGCAACAAGGATTATTCCTGCGTGAAGGGCTTCTGCCCCAGCTTCATCACCGTCGAGGGCGGCCAGTTGAAGAAACCGAAGAAAGAAAAGAAGGGCGCGCCCAGCAGCCTGCCGCCGGTTCCAGAACCCATCTTGCCCGTGGCCGAAAACGCCTGGGGCATCGTGGTGGGCGGCGTGGGCGGCACCGGCGTTATCACCATCGGCCAGCTGCTGGGCATGGCCGCGCACATTGAAGGCAAGGGCGTGGTCACCCAGGACGCCGGCGGCCTGGCGCAAAAGGGCGGCGCCACCTGGAGCCACATCCAGATCGCCAACCGGCCCGAAGCGATTTACACCACCAAGGTCGACACCGCCAAGGCTGATCTGGTGATTGGCTGCGACCCCATCGTGGCCGCCAGCAAATACACGCTCACCGTCATGCAACCGGGCCGCACCTATGTGGCCATGAATTCGCATGGCACGCCGACGGCGGCTTTTGTGACCAACCCCGGCTGGCAATTCCCGGGCGGCAATTGCGAGAGTGCCGTGACCGCCGCAGTGGGTGCTGACTTGTTGGGCAGCTTCGATGCCGAGCAAGTGGCGGTGCAACTGGTGGGCGACTCGATTTACACCAACCCGTTGATGCTGGGCTTTGCCTGGCAAAAAGGGCGGGTGCCGCTGTCGCATGCCGCGTTGATGCGGGCGATTGAACTCAATGCCGTGCAGGTCGACAACAACAAGGCGGCTTTTGAATGGGGCCGTCGCTGCGCGCACGACCTGGCATCGGTGCAGGCGCTGTTCAAGGCCGCGCAGGTCATCGAATTCGTGAAGAAGCCGGCGCTGGCCGAAATGCTGGCCAAGCGGGTGGACTTCCTCACGGCCTACCAGAACGCGGCCTATGCCCAGGCCTACCAGGCGTTTGTCGAGAAGGTGCGGGCCGGCGAGGCGCCGCTCGGCAAAACGACGTTGACCGAAGCCGTGGCGCGTTACCTGTTCAAGCTGATGGCTTACAAGGACGAGTACGAGGTGGCGCGCCTGCACACCGACACGGCCTTCCTGGGCAAAGTGAATGCCATGTTTGAAGGCGACTTCAAGCTTCATTACCACCTGGCGCCGCCGCTCATTGCGCCGAAAAACGACAAGGGCGAATTGCAGAAGAAGCAGTTCGGCCCCTGGATGCTGGGTGCGTTCAAGATGCTGGCCCGCCTGAAAGGTCTGCGCGGCACCCCGCTGGACGTCTTTGGCCGTACCGAAGAGCGGCGCACGGAGCGGGCCCTGATCGAGGAGTACAAAACCAGCCTGGAAGAAGTGCTGGCGGGCCTGACGGCCGAAAACCACGCCACGGCGCTGGAAATCGCCCGGATTCCCGAAATGATCAAGGGCTATGGCCACGTCAAGGCGCGCCACCTGGCCGCCGCGCGGCCGCAGTGGACCGCGTTGATGCAGTCCTTTCGTACCCCCGGATCTACCGTCCAGCGGAAAGCCGCCTGAGCCCGGGGCCGCCTCGGCCCCGGGCTTTCCTTGACAAGCCGGCCCCGCGGCAAAGCCCGCGGCGGCCCGCTGCGCGTAAACCCGGCTTGAAAAGCCCCTGGGGCGCGCCAGTTACCCCTTTGTGCGGCTGCCCTGCCGCATACAATCGTGGACTCCGCGCGCCGTCCGTGCTGGACGGCGCGCGCGCCAGTGTGTCTTTAATATGTTGTGGAGTTAGCCGTGTTCATTTCTTCCGCCTTTGCCCAAACCGCTCCAGCCGCAGCCGCCGGTGGCGACATGATGTCGCTGTCTTCGCTTCAGGGCATGCTGCCCCTGGTGTTGATGTTTGTGGTGCTGTATTTCGTCATGATCCGCCCGCAGATGAAAAAGCAGAAGGAGCATCGCGCCATGATCGACGCGCTGGCCAAGGGCGATGAAGTCGCGACGGCCGGCGGCCTGCTCGGCAAGGTGAGCAAGCTGGGCGACGTTTACCTGACCCTTGAGCTGGCCCCCGGCGTTGAAGTGCAGATGCAGCGCAGCGCCATCATCCAGGTCCTGCCCAAGGGCGCGATCGGCACGGCCAAGTAAGGCATCAGGCCCCTTGTGAGGATCCACAGGGGCTTGCGGTATATCGGGGCTGCTGCTTGATGCGGGCGCCCCTTTTGTTCATTTGTCCACCAGGAACAGCCCTCCCATGAATCGTTATCCGGCCTGGAAGTACGCCATCATCGTGGTCGCGCTGCTGATCGCGGCTCTGTACACACTGCCCAATTTCTTCGGTGAAGCGCCTGCGGTGCAGGTGTCCAGCAGCAAATCCATCGTCAAGGTCGACAGCACGACCCTCGCCAAGGTCGAGCAGTCCCTCAAGGACGCCGGTATCGCGGCCGACGCCATTACGCTCGAAGGCAATTCCATCAAGGCGCGTTTCGGCGACACCGACACGCAGCTCAAGGCCAAGGATGCCATCCAGAAAGCCTTGGCGCCCGATGCGAACGATCAATCCTATGTGGTCGCGCTCAACCTGCTGTCGCGTTCGCCCGCCTGGCTGACTTCGCTGCATGCCTTCCCGATGTACCTCGGGCTGGACTTGCGCGGCGGCGTCCATTTCATGCTGCAGGTGGACATGCAGGCGGCGCTGACCAAGCGTGCCGAATCGCTGGCCGGCGACATCCGCCTGTCGCTGCGCGAGAAGAACATCCGGCACGGCGGCATCAGCCGCAATGGACAGGCCATTGAAATCAAGGTGCGCGACTCCGCCACCCTGGCCTCCGCCAAAGGGCTGATCCAGGACCAGTTTGCCGACCTGCAGACCGCCGATGCGCCGGACGGCACCGAATACAAGCTGACGGCCAGCATCAAGCCCGAAGCCGCGCGCCGTATCCAGGACCAGGCGCTCAAACAGAACATCGTGACCCTGCACAATCGCATCAACGAGCTGGGCGTGGCCGAGCCGGTGATTCAGCAGCAGGGCATAGACCGCATCGTGGTACAACTGCCCGGCGTGCAGGACACGGCCAAGGCCAAGGACATCCTGGGCCGCACCGCCACGCTGGAAATGCGCCTGGTGGACGACAGCGCCGAGGCCCGGGCCGCTGCGGGCAATACCGGCGCGGTCCCTTTCGGTGACGAGCGCTTCTTCGAACGCAACGGCCAGGCGGTGATCGTCAAAAAGCAGGTGATCCTGACCGGCGAGAGCCTGACGGATGCCCAGCCCGGCTTCGACTCGCAGAACCAGCAGCCCAAGGTGGACCTCACGGTCGATGCCAAGGGCGGGCGCATCATGCGCGACACCAGCCGCGAAAACCTCAAGAAGCGCATGGCCATCCTGCTGTTCGAAAAAGGCAAGGGCGAGGTCCTGACGGCGCCCGTCATCCAGGGTGAACTCGGCAACCGCTTCCAGATTTCCGGCTCCATGAGCGTCACTGAAGCCAACGACCTGGCGCTGCTGCTGCGCGCCGGCTCGCTGGCCGCGCCCATGGAAATCATAGAAGAGCGCACCATAGGCCCGACCCTGGGCGCCGACAACATCTCCAAGGGCTTTCACAGCGTGTCCTGGGGTTTTGTCGTGATCGTGGCCTTCATGGCGGCGTATTACATGCTCTTCGGCCTGTTCTCCGGCCTGGCACTGGCCGTCAACCTGCTGTTGCTGGTGGCGGTGCTGTCCATGCTGCAGGCAACCTTGACCCTGCCCGGCATGGCGGCCATGGCGCTGGCGCTGGGTATGGCCATCGACTCCAACGTGCTGATCAACGAGCGCGTGCGTGAAGAACTGCGCAGCGGGGCATCGCCGCAGGCGGCCATCCACGCGGGTTATGAACGGGCCTGGGCCACCATCCTGGACTCCAACATCTCGACGCTGATCGCCGGCTTGGCCTTGCTGGCCTTTGGTTCAGGCCCGGTCCGCGGTTTTGCGGTGGTGCACTGCATCGGCATCCTGACCAGCATGTTCTCGGCGGTGTTTTTCTCGCGCGGCTTGGTCAACCTCTGGTACGGCCGCCAGAAAAAGCTCAAGTCGGTTTCCATCGGCACCGTGTGGCGGCCCGCCGCGTCCGGCGCCGTGGCGACCAAGTAATCCCGGCCTCTTTTTCCTGAGTTTCCCAAGGACCCCAGATGGAATTCTTCAAAATCCGGCGCGACATTCCGTTTATGCGGCATGCCCTGATTTTTAACATCATCAGTTTTGCGACTTTTGCGCTGGCCGTTTTCTTCCTGATCACGCGCGGCCTGCACCTGTCGGTGGAGTTCACCGGCGGCACCCTGATGGAGGTGAACTACACCCAGGCCGCCGACGTTGGAAAGATCCGCGACACCGTGGCCGGCCTCGGATTCGCCGACGTGCAGGTGCAGAACTTCGGCACCTCGCGCGACGTGATGATCCGCCTGCCCGCCCAGAAGGGCGTGAGCACCGCCCAGCAAAGCGACAAGGTGCTGGGAGCCCTGAAGGCGGCCAGCCCCGACGTGACGCTGCGCCGCACGGAATTTGTGGGCCCGCAGGTCGGTGAGGAGCTGGCCCATGACGGGTTGAAAGCGCTCGCCATGGTGGTCTTTGGCATCATGGTCTACCTGGCCTTTCGCTTTGAGTGGAAGTACGCGGTGGCGGCCATCATCGCCAATCTGCACGACGTCGTCATCATCCTGGGCTTCTTTGCGTTCTTCCAGTGGGAGTTTTCGCTGGCTGTTCTGGCGGCGGTGCTGGCGGTACTCGGTTATTCCGTGAATGAATCGGTGGTGATCTTCGACCGGATCCGCGAGAACTTCCGCCGCTACCGCAAGATGAACACCGTGGAGATCATCGACAACGCGATCACCTCCACCATCAGCCGGACCATCATCACCCACGGCTCGACCCAGATCATGGTTTTGTCGATGTTGTTATTCGGTGGCCCTACACTTTTTTACTTTGCTCTGGCCCTGACCATCGGCATCCTGTTCGGCATTTATTCCTCGGTTTTTGTGGCGGCCGCGATTGCGATGTGGCTGGGCATCAAGCGGGAAGACCTGGTCAAGGCGCCGGCCAAAAAAGGCGAGGATCCCAATGACCCCAACGCAGGGGCCACGGTGTAAGCTATAGGCTAATCATCCAGGGCGGTCGTGGCTCCAAGCAACAAAAATAACAGTCTTCTGGTCGAGCAGGCTCGCGCGCTGTTTACGGAGCGTGCCGCTCGGATATTGCCCGCACTCGCCAAAACCATTAAGGACAAACTGTCCGCGCTGGTCGACCAGCCGGGCAGCGCCCGCGACATGCAGGAAAGGCGCGATGGCTGGCTGGCTTTCCAGAAAAGCGGCGATGCATGGGTCCGCGGCACCGCCGCGGCCTGGGCCAACGCGCAGGCCGTTCCCGCCGCCAACTCGCCCGCCCGTTTCCTGGACAGCGGAAAATTCGAACTGATGGGTAACGACGTGATGGAGGACAAAATCCTCGCCTCACGCCTGGCCCTGCGCCTGCTCGATTTCACCAGCTGGGAACTCAACGACCTTCGCTTGCGCATCCAGAACCTGGAGGGGATTTCCGAGCTTCACAAGCAGGACATCCTGCGCCCTGAAGTGCTCGCCCAGCATCTGGTCGAGCAGTGGAGCATTGCTTCCCTGCCCCGCGAAGTCTTGGTTGCGGTCCAGAGTTCCATCCAGAAGGACATGGGCGAGCACCTGCTCGAAACCTACCACGCCACCAACGAATTCCTTGTGCAGCACGGCGTCATGGCCGAAATCGACCTGAGGCCGTTGGTCAAGCGCACGCCTTCGGCCGCCGGTGCCGGCTCTGGCACCGCCGCCAAAACGGCAGCTGAAGCGCAGAGAGACAAAGCCCCGCAGGGCGGTGACAACCGGGCCGGGTCCGGCATGGGCGGCGGCGGTGCTTCAGGCGGTGGTGCGGCTTACGGCGGCCCCGGTGGGAACAATGCCTCATCTTCCTATAGTGACCCCGGCGGCCGGGGCCCGGCTTCCGCGGGCAGTGCCCGAGGAGGCGGTTCCGGCGCAGCTTCATCTTCATCATCCAGAGGCGGCGCCGGCTCTCCCTACGGCGGGACCGGCAACGGTGTGACAGGCGGTGGCGCGCGAGGCGCAAGCGGCGCGGCCGGCGGCGTTTCTGGCGGGCCGCCGGCGGGCCGTATTTCGGGTGGTGGCGCGGCCGCTCCCGGCGCTGCGGGCCGTCCCGGCAACGCAGGCAACGGCATTGAGAATGCCGGCAAGCCCAATGCGGCAAAAGGCCCCGAAGCGAACACCGGGCCGGGCCAGGGGGTGCACGAAGAAACCCGCATGCAGACCGCCACCACACCCCTGGCCAGGGCACGCATGCGCGCCCAGGGCGTGATGGGGCAACTCAAGCGCCTGCTGTCGAACCAGGCGGCGGGTTTCGACGACACGCGCCCCAGCCAGGCCTCGCCGCCGCTGGCGCAGGCCATGGCCAGCGTGGAACGCGCGGAAGAAACCGGCGCGGAACGCACCCTGCTCGCGGATGCGCAAGGCCAGGTCTACGGCCAGGCGCAGGTGGACCATGCCGCGGGCGTTCTGCGTGAGCGCACCACCAAGCTCAAGGAGGCTGCTTCCACCTCCTCCGAAAAAGCGACGATTGAAATCGTGGCCCTGATGTTCCAGAGCATCCTGGCGGAAGACCGTATTCCCGCCGTGATCCGCGTCTGGTTCGCGCGCCTGCAGATGCCGGTGCTGCGCGTGGCGATCTCCGAGCCCGAGTTCTTCGAGTCCCTGCAGCATCCCGCGCGCCGCCTGATAGACCGCATGGGTTCCTGCGTGCTCGGTTTCGACGTCACGGTGGCGGGCGGCGTGCTGGAAGCGGAGATCAAGCGCGTCGTGCAGGTGATCGAGCAATACCCTGAAACCGGGCGCCGGGTGTTCCAGCTCGTTTACGATGAATTCGACAAATTCCTGTCCAGGTTTCTGTCAGAACACGGCAGCGCTGCCCGCGTGGTGAGCGTGGCCCAGCAGGTCGAGCAAAAAGAGACCATGACCATCCAGTACACCATTGAGATGCGCAACATGCTCAATGACATGCCGGTCCGCGATGAAATCCGCGAGTTCCTGTTCAAGGTCTGGGCCGAAGTGCTGGCGATCGCCGCCATGAGGAACGGCCCGCAGCATGAGGAGACCCTCACGCTCAAGCGGGCCGCCGCCGACCTGGTGTGGGCGGCGAGCGCCAAGCCCAACCGCAACGACCGCGCCCGCGTGATCGCCGACCTGCCCAAGCTGCTGCAGCTGCTGCGCCTGGGCATGTCCATGCTGGGGCTGGGCGTAGCCGACCAGGACGGGCACCTGAAAATCATCAGCGACACGCTGGCCGATGCCTTCATGTCCAAGACCGACGCGATTCCCGTGGAGAAGGTGGAGGCCATGGCCAAGCGCCTGACCAACCTCGAGGATTACCTCTCCGACGAGGACGTCGGGGATTTGCCGCTGGATACCGACAGCCTGGTGACCATGATAGGCATAGACGCCACCGACATCGAGGTGATTGCCGACGGCGGCAGCCATCCCACAGAGGCCATGCGCGCCTGGGCCAAGGAACTGCAGCTGGGCTCGTGGTTCAGCCTGGACCACAACGGAAAGGTCAGCCATGTGCAGTTCGCCTGGTGCAGCGACCGCAAGCAGCTGCACCTGTTTGCTTCCGCTGACGGCCGCAATTTCCTGATTCAGGCGCGCCGCCTGGCCGCCTACCTGCAGGCGGGCTTGCTGGTGCCGACGGAAGAGGAGGCGCTGACGGTGCGCGCCACGCGCGATGCGCTGGCCAAGCTCGACGCCAATCCCGAGCGCCTGCTGGGCTAGGTCTTTAAATTACGCATTGGAAGAGCGCCCTGGCGCACGGGGCCAAGCCGCCGGCGCCCGGCGTTCAGTTCAGTGGGCCAGGCGGAATTCCGAGTCGTCGCACAGCTCGTCGAGCACCAGCGCATCGGGCTCTTCGCCAAAACTCCAGTACACCATGAGGACGATGATTTTCAGGTCGTCCAGCGTCACCGGGTCGCCCGGGGCCGCCATGGCGCGGTCGATGACGATCTCGCGCATGTGCGGCGGCAATACGCCGGAGGACTCGAGGAAGCTCACAAAACCCAGGCTCTGCGCGCCCAGGTGCACCTGCTCGGCGACGGAGTACACACGCAGGCTGCCGGCGGATTGCGGCTGAATGGCGGGGGCGGTTGCAGAGGAGTCGCCGTTATCCTGCGGGGTTTTGGCCGGCAGGCTGATTTGCGTGCCCTGGGCCGCGGTGTTCAGGCCGTCGAGCCAGACAAGGGCTGCCTGGATTTCCTCGGCATCGAAGCCCGCCGCGGTGAGTTTGCGGCTCAGTCGGTGGAGTTCGGGGCAAGCGTCACCTTGCCAGTAATTCTCGTAGACGTACACCAGTACTTCAAACATGCACCCAATATAACGCAGATGCAGCCGGCCGTGTCGATCCTCCGGCCAGGCGCTTGAGGCGCATCGGAATTCGCCTCGTCAACCGGCTGCGAGGCGCTGGAACAGCCCGCCCGGCAGGCGCACCACCTGCCCGCACAGTTCGAGTTCCAGCAGACTGGCCTGCAGCCGCGCGGTGTCCAGCCCGGTGCGCGCCTGCAAGGCGTCCAGGCTGACGGGATCAAACCCCAGGGCCGCGATCAGCGGATCGCCTGCGTCCGGGCCGGCCGCCGTCTCATCGTTGCCGGTTGCGCGGGGGACGGTAGAAAGGTTCAGCTCTTCCAGCACGTCCTGCGCCACTTCCACGAGCTTGGCCCCCTGCTTGATCAGCGCGTGGCAGCCGCGGGACTGGGGTGAGTGGATGGAGCCGGGAATGGCAAAGACTTCCTTGCCCTGCTCCGCCGCCAGCCGCGCCGTGATCAGCGAGCCCGATTGCAGCGCCGCTTCCACCACCAGGGTGCCGCGGGACAGGCCCGAGATGATGCGGTTGCGCCGCGGGAAATTCGCCGCCAGCGGCGGCGTGCCGAGGGGAAATTCGCTGACGATCATGCCCTGTTGCACGATCCGGTGTGCCAGCGCGAGGTGCTTCTTGGGATAGACCCTGTCCAGTCCGGTGCCCACCACGGCAATCGTTTCGCCGCCGCCCAGCAGGGCGCCGTCATGCGCCGCGCCGTCAATGCCCAGGGCCAGCCCCGAGACCACGCAGAGCCCGGCGCCGCCGAAGGCCTTGGCGAACTGCCGGGCATTGGCCTCGCCTTGCGGCGTCGGGTTGCGGCTGCCGACGATGGCGATCAGCGGCGCCGCTGTTGGCCGCCCGGCCAGCGTGCCCAGCATGTAGAGCATCAGGGGCGGGTCCTCGATGTCGAGCAGGGCTTTGGGGTATGCGGCGTCGCCCAGCGTGGCTACCTGCCTGTCCTCGCCGGCCTGCAGCCATTCGAGGGTGATCTGCAACTGGGCCGCCAACGCCGGCGGTTCCGCCAGGATGGCTTTGGCCAGCTTGGTGGTGCCGAGTTGTGTGAGGACTGCTGCGCTCTGGTTGAAGACAGCCTGGGCCGACCCAAAAGCCGCCAGGAGCTTGCGCGCGGTGTCGTTTCCCACGCCGGGGGAAAGGGTCAAGCGCAGCCAGGCTTGAAGCTCTTGCGTGTCCACGTCAGTCTGGCTTTGGGAGAGGGCCGGCGTTTGGCGGGCGCGCAAGCGCTGCGTCCGCAGGCCGCACCGTGGCGGGCCCGGACGCAGGCATCGCGCTTAATTCGGGTTGACGAAGCGGTCGCCGACCTTGACGCCGTCGGTGATCTGCAGGATCAACGCGTAGGAGAGCTTGTCAAACGTGCGGAACACCATCATCAAGCCGTTGCGCTCGTTCGGCAGCTTGATCTGCGGCCGCGCGCTGTCGGTCTTGTCGGCCAGGCGCTCGCCGTCCTTGAGGATGGCCATGACATGGCCGCGTTCAAGCCCGTCCGCAGCACCCCGGTTGATCACCACGACCTGGTTTTCAGCCGCGTTTGCCACGGCGCTGCCGTAAATGGAGACGATCTGGCCCGTAATAGGAGTGGCGGGCGCGTGCGGCACATAGCTGACCAACTCCCGGGGAGGGTCGGGGAGCAGGCGGTCGCCGACGCGCATTTCTTCCTTGGTAGACACGATGTCGATGGTGGCGGGCACGATTTCCGGCTGGGGCTTGCCGTCCTTGCCTGGAACCTCGGTGACGGATTCGCCGCGCATGAGTTCGGCCTTGCCGATGTATTGCGCCTCGTAGCCCAGGATCTGCTTGGTGGTCGGGTCTTTCAGGGCCGTGGCATTGCGGTAGACGCGGTAATCCAGAGGCTGGCCTTTTGCGTCGCTCAGGGGAGTGCCGGTGGCAACGCCGCCCACGTACTCGCCGCGCGCATAGGCGCGGTCGCCACGGCTTAGCAGCACACGCCCTTCCTGGGCGGCGACGATGCGGGGAGCCCTTGAAAAGGTCGCATCGTCAACCAGGACGGCTTCCGAGAGGAAGGGTTCGATGACGTTGGACGCCAGTGTGGGAATGGAGTTGTCGGCCAGAGATTCGTAGCGGGTGCGGGGCGACACGCGCACCGTGTCCGTCGGCGGGCCGTCGCTTGAGGCCTGGCGCGTGCGCAGGGTGGCGCGGCCACCGGTCTTGTCCAGGTAAAGGTGCTGCCCGGGGTAAATGCGGTGGGGGTTGCGGATGTCCTGCAGGTTCATGCCCCACAGTTCCGGCCAGCGCCAGGGGCTTTTGAGGAACATGCCGGAGATGGCCCACAGCGTGTCGCCGCGCTTGACGGTGTATTCGTCCGGGGCGTTGGGCGCCAGCTCGCTGAGCGGGACACCCGCCTGGGCGACCTGGGTGGCTGTTGCTTTTTGGCCCGGTGTGATGGGGAAATTCTGGGCATGCAGGCCGCCGGCAATGCCCAGAAGGGCGGTGGCGGCTATTGAAATTTGACTGAAACGACCAAAAATTGTTTGCATCTTTGTAGGCCTTCGGCGCTTTTAGAGGACTGGCACGGCACGATCCGCAATGGATGCGGGCGAAAAAGAGCGTGTCATATCTTGATAAATTACTAACGATTTTGTACCTAAGCCCTTGATTAAGCAACGAATACACGATTCTGGGAATATCAGGATGCTGAAAAACCGAGAAAAGTGGCGAAAATAGCGACATCTCCCCTTCGCCCCTCCTTTTCCCTTGCCTTCCCTCATGAGCCAGCTGACCATTCTTCGTTACCCCGATCCCCGCCTGCACACGGTGGCCAAACCCGTGGCGGCCGTGGACGCCCGCCTGCGCAAGCTGGCCGATGACATGTTTGAAACCATGTATGAGGCGGCGGGCATAGGGCTTGCCGCCACCCAGGTGGACGTTCACGAGCGCCTGATCGTCATCGATGTGAGCGAAGACCGCAACCAGCCCATGGTGCTCATCAACCCCGAAATCGTCTGGGCCAGCGAGGAAACGCGCGTCGGCGACGAAGGTTGCCTGTCGGTGCCCGGTATTTATGACGGTGTGGAGCGCTCCACGGCGATCAAGGTCCAGGCCCTGGACCTGGACGGCAAGCCCCAGGTGTATGAAGCCGAAGGCATGCTGGCGGTCTGTATCCAGCATGAGATGGACCACCTGCTGGGCAAGGTGTTTGTCGAATACCTCTCTCCTTTGAAGCGCAACCGCATCAAGACCAAGATGATCAAGCAGAAAAAGGACGAGGACCGCGAAGCCACCCGCTGAGCGCTCCGCCGGCCGCAGCGGGACACGCGGGGCTTTGCCGCCCGCAGTCCGGGATTTCCCTAGGACTCTTTAGAATCAGGCGCCATGCGCGTCATTTTTGCCGGTACCCCTGAGTTCGCCCGTGTGGCCGTCGAAAGATTGCACGCAGCCGGTTTTGAAATCCCCCTGGTCCTGACCCAGCCCGACCGCCCCGCCGGCCGCGGCATGAAATTGCAGGCCTCTCCCGTCAAGCAGTGGGCTGAAACTGCCCATATCACGGTCGCCCAGCCCCGCAGCCTGCGCCTGGACGGCAAATTCCCCGATGATGCCGCCAGCGCCCGTGAGGCCATCGCCGCCGCGCGCGCGGACCTCATGGTGGTCGCGGCCTACGGCCTGATCCTTCCGCAATGGGTACTGGATACGCCCAGGCTGGGCTGCCTCAATATCCATGCTTCCTTGCTGCCGCGCTGGCGCGGCGCCGCCCCCATCCACCGCGCCATCGAGGCCGGCGATGCCGAAACCGGCATCACCATCATGCAAATGGATGCCGGGCTGGACACCGGCGACATGCTGCTGGTCGACAGGCTGCCGATCACCCCACAGGACACCACCGCTTCCCTGCACGACAGGCTGGCGGATTTGGGCGGGCGGCTTATTGTGGAGGCGCTGGAGCTCGCGGCCTGCGGCGGCCTGAAGCCCACGCCCCAGCCAACCGAGGGCATCACCTACGCCCACAAGATAGAAAAGCACGAGGCCATGATGGACTGGGCGCAAGGCGCCACCGTGCTGGAGCGCCGCATCCGCGCCTTCAATCCCTTTCCCGCTGCTGCCGGCGTGCTGGCGGGTCAGACCCTCAAGTTCTGGCGCGCCGAAATCCTTGCCGGCGCGGCCCGGCCCGCCGGTGCAGAGGCCGGCCAGGTGCTGGCCGCCGGCGCAGAGGGTATAGACATCGCCGCCGTGGACGGCGTATTACGCGTGAGCCGGCTGCAAAAAGCCGGCGGCAAGGCCCTGGATGCGGCCGATTTTTTGCGCGGTTTCGACATCCGGCCCGGCATGGTGTTCAGCCAGGCGGCGGCAGGCCAACAGGAATGAGGGTTTTGTGAAGACATTGTTCAAGCATCCGGAGTTCCGGGTGGGCGCCAGCGAACTCGCGGCCGTGGCGCCCGGCATTGCCGCCTGGGGCCTGATGACGGGCGTGGCCATGGCCAAGTCGGGCATGAGCCTGATCGAGGTGCTGCTCATGGCCATCCTGGTGTTCGCCGGCAGCTCGCAGCTGGCGGCCCTTCCGCTCATTGTGGCCGGCGCCCCCATGTGGGTGATCCTGGCGACCTCGTTTTGCGTCAACCTGCGTTTCATGGTTTTCAGCGCCCACCTGCGTCCCTATGTGATGCACCAGAGCCTGTGGCGGCGCCTGGTCTATGGCTACGGCATGGCGGACCTCAACTACGTGCTGTTCACCAAGCGCTTTCCGCACCCTTCCACCGATCCGCTGGTCATCCGGGGGCAAGAGGCCTACTGGGCGGGCAGTTGCGGGGTCAGCTGGGTCAGCTGGGTCGGCGCCAGCCTGCTCGGCATCGCGCTGGCCAATTCCATCCCGCTGTCCTGGGGGCTGGGCTTCGCCGGCATCCTGGCCTTGCTGGGCATCATGTGCTCGCTGGCCACCACCCGGTTGCGCGTGGTGTCGGCCGGCATCGCCGGCGCGGCCGCCGTGGCCACCTTTGCCCTGCCGCTCAAGCTCAACATCCTGGTGGGCATCGCCGCAGCGGTGGCCGTCTGCCTGCTGCTGGAAAAACCGGTGCCGGCCAAGCCCGCCGCGCCCGCACCCGCCCCCGGAACCGGAGATGCCGCATGAACCAGACCGACCTCTGGACCGTGGCCACCATCCTCGGCATGACGGCGATCACCGTCCTCACGCGCTGTTTCTTTTTCCTGTCGGACAAACCCTGGACCCTGCCGGCCTGGGCCCAGCGCGGCCTGCACTACGCGCCTATCGCCGCGCTGGCCGCGGTCATCGTGCCGGAAATGGTGATGACCCAGGGCCACCTGATCGCCACCTGGAAGGACGCGCGCCTGTTTGCCGTCGTCGCGGGCACGGCCTGGTACTACTGGCGCCACGGCGTGCTGGGCACCATCCTGGCCGGCATGGCGGTCTACCTGCCGCTGCACATAGCCCTCGGCTGGTAGGTAAGCAAACGCAAAGGCGCCTCGCGACCGGGTTTCCAGGAAAAGCGCCCGCCTACAATTGCGGCAGCTCAGGCCGGCACCGGCCTGAAGATCCACTTCCCTTGCGAGCCGTTTCCATGAATTTCATCCGTTTCTCCGACCTGTGCGCCAGCGGCAAAGTTGCCGGCAAGCGCGTGTTCATCCGTGCCGACCTCAATGTGCCGCAGGACGACGCCGGCAACATCACCGAAGACACGCGCGTGCGCGCCTCCATCCCCTGCATCCAGATGGCGCTGGACGCCGGCGCTGCCGTCATGGTGACCTCCCACCTCGGGCGGCCGGTGGAAGGCGAATTCAAGCCGGCCGACTCGCTGGCGCCCGTGGGCAAGCGTCTGGGTGAGTTGATGAAGCGCGAAGTGCCCGTGGTATCCAACTGGGTCGACGGCGTGGACGTCAAACCCGGCCAGCTGGTGCTGCTTGAGAACTGCCGCCTCAACAAGGGCGAGAAGAAGAACAGCGAAGAGCTGGCGCGCAAGATGGCCGCGCTCTGCGATATTTTTGTGCACGATGCTTTCGGCACCGCGCACCGCGCCGAAGCCTCCACCTACGGCATCGCGCAGTACGCTCCCATAGCCAGCGCCGGCCCGCTGCTGGCGGCTGAAATGGACGCGATTTCCAAGGCGCTGTCCAGCCCGCGCCGGCCGCTGGTGGCCATCGTGGCCGGCAGCAAGGTGTCGACCAAGCTCACCATCCTCAAATCGCTGGCCGCCAATGTCGACCAGCTCATCGTGGGCGGCGGCATCGCCAACACCTTCATGCTGGCCGCCGGCCTGAACATCGGCAAAAGCCTGGCCGAAGCCGACCTGCTGGCTGAAGCCAAGGCTGTGATCGAGGCCATGAAGGCGCGCGGCGCCGAAGTGCCCATCCCGACCGACGTGGTCACCGCCAAGGCCTTTGCCGCCGACGCGCTGGCCACCGTCAAGGCCGCCACCGAAGTCGCCGACGACGACCTGATCCTCGACATCGGCCCGCAAACCACCGCACGGCTGGCCGCGCAGCTCAAGGCCGCCGGCACCATTGTCTGGAACGGCCCTGTCGGCGTCTTCGAGTTCGACGCCTTCGCCAAAGGCACCGAAGGCATCGCGCGCGCCATCGCCGAAAGCAGCGCGTTCTCGATCGCCGGCGGTGGCGACACGCTGGCCGCGATTGCCAAGTACGGCATCGAAAAGCAGGTGGGCTATATCTCCACCGGCGGCGGCGCTTTCCTCGAAGTGCTGGAAGGCAAGACCCTGCCGGCCTTCGAGATTCTGCAGAAACGCGCTGCGGGCTGAGCGCTTTCGCTGTCTGCGACAGGGGCTGTAATGGCCCCGGCGGCCAAATTGGTAACGCCTCCGTAACTGTTTCCGTGTGAAAATCGGAAACTAAATTACATGGAGACATTCCCTATGCCGCGTCGCGCCACCAAGATCGTTGCCACCCTCGGACCCGCCTCCAGCGACCCCGCACTGCTGGAGAAAATGATCCGCGCCGGCGTCAACGTGGTGCGCCTGAACTTCAGCCACGGCACCGCCCAGGACCATGTGGACCGGGCCAAGCTGGTGCGCGAAGCCGCCCAGCGCGCCGGCCGTGAAGTCGCCATCATGGCCGACCTGCAGGGCCCCAAGATCCGCGTCGGCAAGTTCGCCGAAGGCAAGGTCCAGCTGGAGCCCGGCGAGAAATTTGTGCTCGACGCCTCCCGCACCGAGCCCGGCGACCTGAGGGGCGTCGGCCTGGACTACAAGGAACTGCCGCGCGACGTCAAAGCCGGCGATGTGCTGCTGCTCAACGACGGCCTGATCGTGCTCACCGTCGACGTGGTGCGCGGCGAAGAAGTGCACACCACCGTCAAGCTGGGCGGCGAGCTGTCCAACAACAAGGGCATCAACAAGCAGGGCGGCGGCCTGACAGCCCCGGCGCTGACCGCCAAGGACATGGAAGACATCAAGACGGCCATGAGTTTCCAGGCCGACTACGTCGCCGTGAGCTTCCCCAAAAACGCCACCGACATGGAAATGGCGCGCCAGCTCTGCAACGTGGCCGCCGCGCCCTACAAACACAAGCCCGGCCTGATCGCCAAGATCGAACGCGCCGAAGCCATTCCCAAGCTCGAGGAAATCCTGCGCGTCAGCGACGGCATCATGGTGGCCCGCGGCGACCTGGCCGTGGAAGTCGGCAATGCCGCCGTGCCGGCGTTGCAAAAACGCATGATCAAGATGGCGCGCGCCGGCGACAAGGTCGTCATCACCGCCACGCAGATGATGGAGTCCATGATCGTCAACCCGGTGCCCACGCGTGCCGAGGTCAGCGACGTCGCCAACGCGGTGCTGGACGGCACCGACGCGGTGATGCTCAGCGCCGAAACCGCCGCCGGCAAGTACCCGCTGGAGACCGTCGAGGAAATGGCCAAGATCTGCGAGGAAGCCGAAAAAGCCGAATACAAAGAACTCGAAGGCGATTTCTCGGGCAAGACCTTCAGCCGCATCGACCAGTCCATCGCCATGGGCGCGCTGTTCACCGCGCACCACTTGGGCGCCAAGGCCATCGTCGCGCTGACCGACAGCGGCTCCACCCCGCTGTGGATGAGCCGCCACGACATCCGCGTGCCGATTTACGCGCTCACGCCGCGCCTGGCCACGCAGCGCAAGATGGCGCTATACCGCAATGTGCGCCCGTTGCTGATGGACACCAGCGCCGACCGCGACACCGCCCTCGAACAGGCCGAAGGCCATCTCTTGCGCCGCAACATCGTGCAAAGCGGCGACGTGTACGCCATCACCTGCGGCGAGCCCATGGGCGCGCCGGGTGGCACCAATATGCTCAAAATCTGCAGAGTGGCCTAAAAATATGGCCCCCACGGTCGCTCACTTCGTGTAGCTCCCGAGGCCTTGCAGGCCGCGGCTCGCGAGACGCTCGCCTCTGTCGCCTGTCCAAACCTGCTCAAGCAGGTTTGGAGCCGCAGGCTCCAGCCCCTCGGGGGCCGCTGCGCCTGCGGTCCGGCAAAGCCGGTCCCGCGGCCCCTGCTGGGTTAAGAGCCCCGCGCCAGGGATCTACGGCTTCAGTGTTGCGAGGGCGGGCGCCTGTGCCTGAGCCGGTGACGGCCTTTGTGAAAGCATCTGGCTGACGATGTTGTCCACCAGGGCGGCCGAGGCCCAGCACAGCCAGGCGGTCCAGAGCGTGTGGCTCATATAGTGGGCGCCGCGCACCTGCTGTGCCAGGCCCAGCACCAGACCTGCCAGCAATGCACCGGCCAGCCAGCGTTGCGCCGTCCGGGGCAGGGTGTGGCGGAACGCAAAAAATCCACCGATAAAAGCAAAGCCCGCCGAAGCGTGGCCGGCCGGAAAGCAGCCGCCGCTGCCGCCGTCGTGCACGCCCCAGGCCCAGTGCGATACATAGGCCACCGTGCCCCCGAACTCATGCAGTTCCCAGGGGCAGCTCGTCAGGCTGTGCAGCTTGAGGGTGGTGACCACCAGCAGCGACACCAGTGTGGTCAGCGCCAATTGCACACGCCGCTCCACGGCCAGCAGGCGCAGGGCGCCGAAAGGCCGCGCGACGGCCGCCAGCAGCGCCAGCTCCGCTCCCCAGGGCAGCCAGCGGATGTCGTCGTGCAGCGTGCCGCGCCAGAACCAGTGGTCTTGCATGGCAAAGCCGGTAGCGGAGCCGAACCAGCGCGCCATTCCCAGATCCAGGCCTGAATGATCCCAGGCCAGCAGGAACGCGAGGCTGAACAGCGTCGCCAGGAAAATCCGGGATATAAGAGAGGTGCTGTCGCCAGCGGAAGGGAAGGCGGTCATGGGAGTCTTGCGGGAGTGGCGCGGGCAGGGGAAGCCGCAAGATATCGGGGGTGTCTTAACTCATCCTTAAGGCCTTGCAGGTGGCTGCGAAAGCTCCCGCTGCCGTCCGAAGCGCCGACAATGGCTTCATGCGAATCCTGGTGGTGGAAGACGACGCCGGCATCGCCCTGGGCCTGCGGACCAACCTGCAGCAGCGGGGCTATGCGGTCGATGCCTGCGCCAGCATGACCTCGGCATGGACGGCTCTGTCCAGTGAGCCCTTTGACCTGGTTCTGCTGGACCTGGGCCTGGTGGATGGCGACGGCGGCGACCTGCTGCTGCAGCTTCGGCATGCCCGCGCGGGCGCGCCCGGGGCGCTGCCCGACCCGCTGACGCCGGTGCTCATCATGACCGCGCGCGACCAGGTCGCCGACCGCATTTCGGGCCTCAATCTCGGCGCCGACGACTACTTGGTCAAGCCCTTCGACCTGGATGAACTCGAGGCGCGCATGCGCGCGCTGCTACGGCGCGCGGCGGGCCGCGCCCACCCGCTGCTGGTCCACGGCGAGCTGGTGATAGACCCGGCGGCCCGCACCGTGCTGCGCGCGGGTGCCGCCGTTGAGCTGGCGCCGCGTGAGTTCGCCCTGCTGCTCCTGCTGCTGGAGTCGCGCGGCCGGGTGCTGTCGCGCCAGCAGCTCGAAGCGCGCCTTTACAACTGGCAGGACGCCGTCGGCAGCAACGCGGTCGAGGTGCATGTGCACCACCTGCGGCGCAAGCTGGGCGAGGGCCTGATCCAGACCATGCGCGGCGTCGGTTATTTCATTCCGCGGGAGGGCGGCGCGTGAAGCCGGTTGTGCGTCCGCAGGCTTCGCTCACGCGCCGCCTTCTGCTGTGGGTGCTGGCGGCCTTGCTGCTGGTGTGGGCCGGTTTCGTGGCAGTGGGTTACAGGACAGGCGTTCATGAGGCGGGCGAACTGACCGACGGACACCTGGCCGGCACGGCGACGCTCATGCTCAACCTGGACCTGCCGCCTTTTGTGGATGCCGCGCGGGAAACCGCCCGCCCCGTCCTTCCCGCGCTCAAGAGCCACGACTACCAGCCTTCGCTCAGCGTGCTGGTGCGCGACGCCGGTGGCCGGCTGCTGGCCCGCTCGGGCGATGCACCCCTGCCGCCGTTCAGTGGGCAGGCCGGTTTCGCCGACCTGGAGCTCGGCACGCCGCCGGCCACCTGGCGCAGTTTTTCGCAGTGGGATGCCTCGCACACGCGGCAGGTGATGGTGTTGGTGCGTGCCGACGAGCGCGATGAAATGGCCGCCGACGTCGCCGGCCAGCTGGCCGAGCCCGGCTTGTGGCTGCTGCCGGTGGTGGCGCTTGCGCTGGGCGCGGCCATCTGGCGCGGCCTGCGGCCGCTGCAGGCGTTGTCACGCGACGTGGCTGAGCTTGAGGTGGACAAGGCCGAGCGGCTCGAGGCCCGCCATCCCTACCGCGAGTTCAACTCGGTCGTGCGTTCCATCAACACGCTGGTGGGCCAGCAACAGGATTCGCTGGAGCGCGAGCGCCAACTCGCCAGCGAGGTGGCGCACGAGTTGCGCACGCCGTTGGCTTCCATCGCCCTGCAGGCGGCCTCGCTGCGAGGCGAGCTCCCGCCCCCCGCGCGGGAGCAGGCGCTGGCGCAGATAGGCACCGACGCGATGCGCGCCGGGCACGTCATCGCCCAGCTGCTTTCGCTGGCGCGGGCCAGCCGCGGCGACCTGCAGCAGCAAATGCAGCGCCTGGACCTGGGTGCCCTGGCCGGGCAGGTAGTCGCCGGCTACGCGCAGGCCTCCTGGGAAAGCGGGCACACGCTCAGCGTGCAGGGCGAGGACGGGCTCGAGGTGCAGGCCCATCCGCTCTTGCTGGAGCTGGCCCTGCGCAACCTCGTCGATAACGCGCTGCAGCACACGGCCCGGGGCACGGCCGTCTGTGTCCAGTGGGGCCGTGACGGCAGCGGCGCGTGGCTGCAGGTCTGCGATGACGGCCAGGCTCGTCCGAGTGCCGCGGCGCCTTCCGGCGAAAGGCTGGGCCTGGGCCACAAAATCGTGAGTCGCGTGATGGACGTGCACGGTGGCCGGTTTGCGCAGACACCCGCGCCTGCGTCTTTTACACGGTGTTACCGCATGGTTCTGCCGCTAACTCCTTGAATAAACGGTCTTTACGCAGCCGTTAGAATGAGGGCCTCGGTTACTTCGCGGTTACGGCCCGTCCAGGCAGCCCTCGTGCTGTGCGGCCTCCGTTGGGAACCCGCCTTTTTCTGGCAGCGTTTTTAACTTTCTGGGGATTTTGATCATGGCACTCGTTTCGATGCGCGAGCTGCTGGACCATGCGGCAGTCAACGGCTACGGCATTCCGGCTTTTAACGTCAACAACCTCGAGCAGGTGCAAGCCGTCATGGAAGCGGCCAAGGAAACCGGCGCACCGGTGATCCTGCAAGCCAGCGCCGGCGCGCGCAAATATGCCGGCGAACCCTTCATCAAGCACCTGATCCAGGCGGCCATCGAGATGTACCCCAACATCCCGCTGGTCATGCACCAGGACCACGGCCAGAACCCCGACGTCTGCCAGGGCGCTATCGACCTCGGTTTTTCGTCGGTGATGATGGACGGCTCGCTGGAAGCCGATGGCAAGACCATCGCCAGCTACGACTACAACGTCGAAGTGACAAAAAAGGTCTCGCAGCTGGCCCACAAATACGGCGTCACCGTGGAAGGCGAACTCGGCTGCCTCGGTTCCCTGGAAACCATGAAGGGCGACAAGGAAGACGGCCACGGCACCGATGCGACCATGACGCGCGAGCAGCTGCTGACCGACCCCGAGCAAGCCGCCGACTTCGTCAAGCGCACGCAGATCGACGCGCTGGCCATTGCCATCGGCACCAGCCACGGCGCCTACAAATTCACCCGCAAGCCCACCGGCGACATCCTGGCCATCGACCGCATCAAGGAAATCCACAAGCGCATTCCGAGCACCCACCTGGTGATGCACGGCTCCTCCTCGGTGCCGCAGGAATTGCTGGCCCTGATCCGCCAGTACGGCGGCAACATGAAGGAAACCTACGGCGTGCCGGTCGAGGAAATCCAGGAAGCCATCAAGCACGGTGTGCGCAAGATCAACATCGACACCGACATCCGCTTGGCCATGACCGCCGCCGTGCGCAAGTTCCTGGCCGAGAACCCTGAAAAGTTCGACGCCCGCGAATGGCTCAAGCCCGCGCGCGAAGCCGCCAAGCAGGTCTGCAAGCAGCGCTACATCCAGTTCGGCTGCGAAGGCCAGGGCGCCAAGATTAAGGGCGACACCCTGCAGGTCGTGGCCGCCAAATACGCCAAGGGCGAATTGGCCCAGGTCGTCCATTAAGACGGCGTGAATAAACCCGCCAACCACCCGCGCGGATTGGCGATAATTCAAAGCCCGCGGACTCTTGCGAGTCGCGGGCTTTTTACTTTGATACCTCTCCCATGCCTCCCACCATGACCCAAGCACTCCATACCTCCGCCCTGACTTCCCTGCCACTGCTTGCGCGCGGCAAGGTGCGCGATAACTATGCCGTGGGCAAGGACAGGCTGCTGATGGTGGCCAGCGACCGGCTCAGCGCCTTCGACGTCATCCTCGGCGAGCCGATTCCCGGCAAGGGCGCGCTGCTCACGCAGATGGCGCTGTTCTGGTTCGGCAAGCTGGGCCACATCTGCCCCAACCACCTGACCGGCGAATCGCCCGAAAGCGTGGTCACGCCGGCCGAAGTCCCCCAGGTGGTGAACCGCTCCATGCTGGTCAAGCGCCTGAAGCCCATCCCGGTCGAGGCCGTGGTGCGCGGCTACCTGGCCGGCAGCGGCTGGAAGGAATACCAGGAGAGCCAGGCGGTCTGCGGCGTACCCCTGCCCGCGGGCCTGAAAAACGCCGGCAAGCTGCCCGAGCCCATCTTCACGCCGGCCGCCAAGGCCGAAGCCGGCGAACACGACGAGAACATCAGCTACGAGCAGGTGGTCAAGGTGGTCGGCCCCGAGCTTGCCGCGCGGATCAAAAAAATCAGCATAGAGATCTACAGCACCGCTGCCGCCTTCGCGCTGACCAAGGGCATCATCATTGCCGACACGAAATTCGAATTCGGCCTCGACGAGGACGGCACGCTGACGCTGATGGACGAGGTGCTGACGCCCGATTCCTCCCGCTACTGGCCCATCGAAGGCTATGAAGCCGCCTACGCGGCCGGCCAGAACCCGCCCAGCTACGACAAGCAGTTCGTGCGCGACTGGCTGGAAGCCGTGCGCATCAACGGCAAGCCCTGGGACAAGACCCCGCCCTCGCCGCACCTGCCCGCCGACGTGGTCGCCAAGACCGCCGCCAAGTACCAGGAAGCGCTGACCCGGCTGACCGCCTGAAGCGCAGGCCTGGCCCGGCGCCGCGATGGAATTCCTGCTGGAACTGCTGTTCGAGTTTTTCGGTGAGCTGTTTCTGCAGCTCTTTGGCGAGATGTTCGGCGGCGTTTTCAAGACCGTCTGGTATAAGCTGCGCGGCCGCGACCATGAGCTGACCGCGACGCAGGAAGCCGGCTGGTCCGTCATGACCGGCATTGCCGCCGGCGTGTTGACGGTACTGGTCGTGCCTCACCTGGCGATACGCCTGCACTGGCTGCAGATCCTCAACCTGCTGCTGGCGCCCGTGGTGGCGGGCCTGCTGGTCGAACGGCTGCGCGCCTGGCGCGAGTCGCGCCGCGAATTCAGCGTTGAAGTAGCCGGCTACGCAGCGCTGTTTGGTTTTGCCTTCGCCCTGACCCGCTGGTTTTTTGGCTCATGAGCCGGGCTTAGCTCAGGATCACGCTGCTCAGGCGGCGGCGGTAGGTGGCCACGGTGGGGTCTTCAGGAGGAATCTGCCCGTCGGCGACCTTGGGTTTGGGTGCTTCCATGACGTCGAGGACGGCGATATAGGTCTTGCGGGCGAGGTCCTCGTTCCAGGCCTTATCGCGCATCAGGATTTCCAGCAGTTCGTCGAGCGCGTCGGTCCAGCGCTGCTGCGCCATCAGCCCGCGGGCCTTGTCAAAACGCGCTTCGAAATCGCGCTTGTTGGCGGCGATCCTGGCGTCCAGGCCTGCCGCGGCGCCCGCGCCCTGGGCGGCGGCAAAGTCCATCGCATCCATCCAGCGCTTGAGTGAGTCAAAACGGCGCACCACCGTGGTTTGCGCGATCACCGGTGCAAACGCCACCTTGGCGTCGTCCTCGCGGCCCATCTGCAGCAGCAGCTTCACGTAGTCGAAACGTGCGTTGTCGTCGGCCGGGTTGGCGGCCACCGCGTGCTGCAATTTTTCGAGTACGGCGGCAGGATCGGTGCTTTCTTCCTCGAGCGCCAGTTCCTGCTCCCCGGCCAGTTCGTCCGCCGGCGGCAGGTGCTTGTCGAGGAATTCCTTGACCTTGCCTTCGGGCAGGGCGCCGGCAAAGCCGTCCACCGGCTGGCCGTTCATCATCAGGATGCAGGTCGGGATGCTGCGGATGCCGAAGGCCGCGCCCAGCTGCTGCTCCTGGTCGGAATCTATCTTCACGAGCTTGAAGCGCCCGGCGTATTCCACTTCGACTTTTTCCAGAATCGGGCCCAGCGACTTGCAGGGGCCGCACCACGGCGCCCAGAAGTCGATCAGCACGGGGGTGGTCATGGAAGCGGCAACGACTTCCGCTTCGAAATTGGCAATGGTGACGTCTATCATGATTCAGTGAAAAATGGGGCTGGAATAAGGGGTTTCAACCGCCGCGGCGCGGCCGGTGTCGCCCGGGAGCAGGCCCAAACGATAGCATGCAGGCCCCTTTGCCGCCGTCCGCCCGCCTGACCCTTAAAATCAGGGGTTACGGGCGAACGGCCTGCAAACCCCAAGACCCAGAAGGTCCCAATGACGACGACAAATAATACGGCCGCCCCCCTGGTTGGCGTGGTGATGGGCTCCAGCAGCGACTGGGAGACCATGCAGCACGCGGTGCAGATCCTCACCCAGTTCGGTGTGGCGCATGAAGCCCGCGTGGTATCGGCCCACCGCATGCCCGACGAACTCTTTGCCTATGCCGAAGGCGCCCAGGGACGCGGCCTGCAGGCCATCATCGCCGGCGCCGGCGGCGCAGCCCACCTGCCTGGCATGCTGGCCGCCAAAACGGCCGTGCCCGTGCTGGGCGTGCCGGTGGCCAGCAAGTACCTGCAGGGAGTCGATTCGCTGCACAGCATCGTGCAGATGCCCAAAGGCATTCCCGTCGCGACTTTCGCCATCGGCAACGCTGGCGCGGCCAATGCGGCCCTGTTCGCCGTCGCCGTGCTGGCCCTGCACGACAAGGCGCTGGCCGCCAAGCTGCAGGCCTTCCGCGCAGAGCAGACCGCCGCCGCGCATGCCATGACCCTGCCGCCCGCATGAGCCTTCCTTCCGGTCTCCCCGTTTTCCCCGGCACCGTTTCCGCTTCCGGCCAGCCCGCCACGCTGGGCGTGATGGGCGGCGGCCAGCTGGGCCGCATGTTTGTGCACGCCGCGCAGCGCCTGGGCTATTTCACCGCGGTGCTGGACCCCGACGCGCAAAGCCCCGCGGGCCTGGTGAGCCACCACCACATCCAGACCGGCTACGGCGACGAACAGGGGCTCAAGCAACTGGCCGCGCTGTGCGCCGCCATCACCACCGAATTTGAAAACGTGCCTGCCGCCGCGTTGCAGGCGCTGGCCGCCAGCCGCCCCGTGGCGCCGGGCGCCGCCGCCGTCGCCATTGCGCAGAACCGCATCGAGGAAAAATCGCACTTCACCGCCAGCGCCGCCGAATCCGGCGTGCTGGCCGGCGTCAGCTGCGCGCCTTATGCGGTAATTGAAACGCAGGTGCAACTCGAAGCTGTTCCCGCGGACCTGCTGCCCGGCATCCTGAAAACCGCGCGCATGGGCTACGACGGCAAGGGCCAGGTCCGCGTCAAAAATGCGGCCGAACTCGCCGCCGCCTGGGCCGGCCTGAATCAGGCTCCTTGCGTGCTCGAAAAAATGCTGCCGCTCAAGGCCGAGTGCTCGGTCATCGTGGCGCGCGGCTGGGACGGCCGCGTTGTGGGCTTCGCGCCCCAGCGCAATGTGCACGTAGCCGGCATCCTGGCCGTCACCCAGGCGTACGAGGGCAATATGCCCGCGGCCCTGGCGCAACGCGCGCTGGCGGCCACCCACACCATCGCCTACCACGTCGGCTACGTCGGCGTGCTTTGCGTCGAGTTCTTCCTGGTTGACGACGGCAGTGCCGACGGCGCGCTGGTCGTCAATGAAATGGCGCCGCGCCCGCACAACAGCGGCCACTACACGATGGACGCCTGCGACGTCTCGCAGTTCGACCTGCAGGTGCATGCCATGGCCGGCCTGCCGTTGCCGCAGCCGCGCCAGCATTCGCCGTCCATCATGCTGAACCTGCTGGGGGACGTGTGGCTGGACGCGCAAGGCCAGGCCCGCACACCCGACTGGCAGGCCGTGCTGGCCCTGCCCGGCACGCACCTGCACCTTTACGGCAAAACCGAAGCACGCGCCGGCCGAAAGATGGGCCACCTCAACATCACCGGTGCCGACGTCGCCGCCGTCAAGGCCACGGCACGCCAGGCGGCGGCCATCCTGGGGCTGCCCGGGCTTGAAGACATCTGATCGACGCCAATGATTTTGTCCGGCACCGACCCGCAGGCCCTTGCTGAGGCCGCCCGCCGCATCCAGGCCGGAGAGCTTGTCGGCTTCCCGACCGAAACGGTGTACGGCCTGGGCGCCGACGCGTCCAGCGACGCCGCCGTCGCCGGGATTTTTGCGGCCAAGGGCCGGCCCGCCGACCACCCGCTCATCGTGCATGTGGCCGACGCCGCGCAAGTGAATGATTACGCCACCGGCGTGCCGCCGTTTGCCGCGAAGCTGATCAAGGCATTCTGGCCCGGGCCGCTCACCGTGATCCTGCCGCGCAAGCCCGGCGTGGCCGCCGCCGCGGCCGGCGGCCAGGATTCCATCGGCCTGCGCTGCCCCTCGCACCCGGTCGCGCTGGCTTTCCTCAAGGCCTGCAACACCGGCGTCGCCGGCCCCAGCGCCAACCGTTTCGGCCGCGTCAGCCCCACCACCGCGCAGCATGTGCAGCAGGAATTCGGTGACAGCCTGCTGGTGCTGGACGGCGGGCCCTGCGACGTCGGCATCGAGTCCAGCATCGTCGACTGCACGCGCGGCCGGCCCGTGTTGTTGCGTCCGGGCGTGCTCACGCGCGCGCAGCTTGAGGCTGCCTGCGGCGAAGCCGTGCTGGGCAAGGACGAGTTCGAGCAGGAGGCCCTGGGCCTGGTTGGCGATGCGCCGCGCGCCTCCGGCACGCTGGAGGCGCATTACGCCCCTGACGCCAAGCTGCGCCTGATGGACGCCGGGCCGATCCAGACCGCACTCGATTTGCTGGGCGCCGAAGCCGCCCACATCGCGGTCTATGCCCGCAGCATCGTGCGCATCAAGTCCGAGCAGGTGCTGTACCGCCGCATGCCCGACGACGCGCTGGCCACTGCCCAGCAGCTGTTCGCCGTGCTGCGCGATTTCGACGCCAAAGGCGTCAAGCTGATCTGGGTGGAGAATCCGCCGCCGGATGCTGAATGGGACGGCGTGCGCGACCGGCTGGGTCGCGCTGCCGCGAGCTGAGACGATTCAAGTTTGCCTGAACAATCATAGAAAGTCGGTATCTTGAAACAACCAGCTTCGCAGCCCCCTTTGGGCATCGTGACCGCGAATGCTTCGCAAGCGGATCTGTGGCCAAAATTCTGGCGCATGGCAGCCTTGGTGGTCATCTTCGCCGCGGTGGCCTTCATCAGCGTCGCGCCCCAGGTGTCCAATGACTTCTGGCTGCAGGCAAAGGTGGGGGAGATCATTGCCCGGGATCACGTCATTCCGAAAACCATTTTGTTTCCCTTTACGGAAATACGCGATGCGCGTTTTAACGCGCACGAATGGTTGCCGTCGCTGATGTTCTACTGGCTTATCAATCTCGTTGGCGAGGATGGGCTGCCCCTGGTCATGGGCGTCGCCGGACTCGCGCTGTTCTCCCTCATGGCCTGGCTTGCCTATCGACGCAGTGACAAAAACTTGCCGATCGCCCTGCTGTTGGGGTTTTTGGCTGTTGGGGTGGAAAACCAGCGCCATTTCCTGCGCCCTGAACTGGTTTCGCTATTCCTTCTTGGGTTCTATTGGCTTTTGCTGGAGGCGTGCCGCCGGAAGCCGCAGGTGCTGGCGTGGATGGGCGCCTTGCTGGTGGTCGTTCTTTGGGCCAATACCCATGGCTCTTTTATCTTCGCGCCGATTATCGCGGCGATCTATGCGGTGGGCCTGTGGGTGGATGGGCGCAAGGCGGCGGCCTCGGGGGATTTACGCCAGAAACAGCTTCCGAAAGCATTCGCAATCTTCGCCATTGCCGCCCTGGCCGCGACCCTGGTCAACCCCGCCGGCCCGGAACTCCTGCGGTTTGTGGTTGACTTCGGCCACAGCGATACGAAGGTGATGGTCAATGAATGGTTGCCGACTTTTGCCCCAGGTTGGGAAGGGCTGCCCGGTGTATGGATTGGGGCTGGGTGTGTTGTCGTGACCGGGGCGGTGATGTTGTTTCAATGGCGCAAGCTCGGTGCCGTGGATGCGCTGATGTTCCTGATGTTCCTGATCCTGGCGCTCACGACAGTCCGGTTTCTCGTATATGTGGGCATGGTCTCGGCATTTGTGCTTTCCGCACTGGTGCCCAGCGGGGAGCAGGGCGCCGGGACACGGATCCGGGGTTATGCGATTTGCACAGCTGCGGCTGCCCTGGTGTTGGGCTTGGCCTCCCAATTCGGCAACGCCTTCGGCGCCTTTCCGCATCAGGCGTGGGGACCGATGAATCCCAGCTACACCAGTGCCATGGTCAAGAAGTTGAATGCGCCCGACATGAAGGGCAACGTGATCAATTCCTATGACCTCGGGGCGGAACTGGTCTACCGGGCCTATCCGCGGCTTCGCCCCTCGATCGACTCACGCATCGACTCCTATGGGGGTGCCTATACCTTGCTGAACGCGCGCCTGTTTCGCGACGACGCGCTGCTCAGGGAGTTCGTGAAAGATTACGATGTTCGCTATATGCTGCTCAACTGGCAGGATTTCCAGTCCCTGATAAAGCTGCCAAGCTGGACCGGCGGGCGCTGGACCGTCCGGGCCATGGATCATCGAGCCATATTGCTGCAAAGAAGCGACCTGCCTCCGCCTGCGCCTTGACCCGGGACACGCTCTGGCAGAACGACCATTCCAGGACGCACCATGCTTTCCATTCTCGTCACCATCTGGTTCCTCCACGTCGCGGCCATGATGAGTCCCGGGGCCAACGTGCTGCTGGTGTCGCAGCTGGCCGCCAGTGATCGCGCGCGCAGCGCGGTCTTCGCGGCCCTGGGCGTGACGGCGGGGGCCGCCATCTGGTCGCTGTGCGCGGTGCTGGGCGTCAATGCGGTGTTCCAGGTTTTTCCGGGGCTGCGCCTGGCGCTGCAAGTGGCCGGTGGGCTTTACCTGCTTTATGTCGCGAGCCGGCTCTGGCGCTCCGGCGGCGTGGCGCTGGATAGCAGCGGCCCGGCGGTGTCCTCGGCGGCGGCCTTCCGGTTGGGTTTCCTGACCAACATCACCAACCCCAAGTCGGCGCTGTTTTTCGGGAGCGTGTTCGCGGCGTCTTTCCCGGCGGCGCCCAGCGCGGGCCTTCAAGCGGCAGCCGTGGCCATGATCATTGCCAACGCGCTGTGCTGGCACATGCTGCTGGCTTATCTGTTCTCGCGTGAACGCGTGCGGCTCGCATATTCCGGCGCGCGCGTCGCGGCCAACCGCATCGCTTCGGTTGCCGTGGGCGCGCTGGGCCTCGGGCTGCTGGCGGCATCTTTGCGCGAGGCGCGTTCCTAGAAACGGCGCTCAGGGCAGCGCGAATTGTCCCTCGGGCTCAGGGCCCTCCGGCTCATCCGGCCCGCCCCGGCTTCCCTCGTCAATCCACTGCAGGTAAGAGCTTGAACCCGCGATGATCGGGATCTGCACGATTTCGGGCGTCTCATAGCTGTGGTGCGCCCGGATAAAAGACTCCACCGCCCTGAAGCGCGCGGTCCGCGTCTTGACGGACAGGCGCTGCTCGGGCTCGTCGCGCAGCACGCCTTGCCAGCGATAAATACTGCGGATGGCCTCTATCTGAACGCAGGCGCCCAGCCCGGCCTCGACGATCCGGCGGGCCAGTGCCTCGGCTTGCTGCGCCGTGGAAACCGTGGTCAGGACCAGGCAATAGCCGGGTTCGTTGAAGCTTGACATGCCGTGAGCTCCGGTGGGTTGTCGGTATAGACAGACAGAAACTGCGGGAAGCGCGGAAAGTGCCCAAATTTCAGGCATTGTGACGCAGGCCGCGCCAAATGGCGCTCTCGTCTTCCAGCCCCGGCGTCATCAACAGACTTGTCCACAGGCGGCAGGGATAACTCGGGCCTTCGGGCCTAGCGTGCGACCTCTTTCACGGTCCATTCCAGCAGCGCATCCAGCGCGGGCCGCGCGGCGCCGGCGTTCGGGTGGTTGACCATGCCCACGATGATGTAACGCGTGCCGCTGCTGCCGTTGGCATAGCCGGCGATGGCGGTCACGTCGCGCAGCGATCCGGTCTTCAAAAAAGCCTGTCCCGCGACACTTTTGCCTCGCTCGCGTAGCGTGCCGTCCACGCCAGCCACGGGCAGCGAATCGGCCAGGTCGGCGGCCAGCGGGCTTTTGGCGGCGTGCTGCAGCAGTGCGGCCAGGCCGGCCGCGCTGATGCGTTCGCTGCGGCTCAGGCCCGAGCCGTTGTCCATCACGGGGGGTGTGGTGCCCGGCAGGGTTTTGCGCCACCAGGCGGCCAGCGCGGCATGCGCCGATTCCAGCGTGCCGCTTTTGGGCTGGCCCAGGCTCGCATGCAGGCCCAGCGTCAGGAACAGGTGCTGCGCCATGATGTTGTTCGAGTACTTGTTGACGTCGCGCACCATCTCCACCAGCGGCGCCGAGGCATAGTCAAAGCGCGCGGGCGCCTTCTGGCCCGACAGCGTCCCGCTGCTGCGCAGCATGGCCAGTTCGGGAGGCGTGGCGTCGCGCACCGTGCCGGTCAGCAGCCCGCCCAGCTGCCGCCATGAGCCTTCAATGGCGCGCGCCGCGAAGCTGTTGGGGTCGGCATAGGCGCTAGGCCAGATTTTTTCGCCGCAGGCCGAGGGGTAGGTGCCCAGGAATTCAATCGTGGCGGGGTTCTCGACGCTGGCGCGCAGCTCGCTGCGCCAGTCGCCGCAGCGGCCCACGCGCACCATGGGCACGCTGCCGGCCACTTCCACGCCCGCCAGCGGCGGCTCATAGCGCACCAGCGCGCGCTTGTTCGGGATGTCCGGCGTGAAGGTCATCACCAGGGTCTTGAAATTGATCAGCAAGGCATCGGGCCGCGCGTTGTAGGGCCGCAGCGGCTCGCCGTCGAACTCGCCCGGGTCGACGGCGGGCACGCTGAAGGCGCTGCGGTCCAGCACGATGTCGCCGCGTATCGCCCGCGCGCCGCCGGCCTGCACTTCGGCCAGCAGGGCCTGCAGGCGCTCGACCACCAGCTTGGGGTCGCCGCCTCCGCGCACCACCATGTTGCCATTGAGGAGGCCGCCCGAGAGGCTGCCGTCCAGCAGCACCGTGGTTTTCCAGGTGAAGTCGCGGCCCAGGGCGTCCAGCGTTGAATAGGTCGTCACCAGCTTCATGACCGAAGCCGGGTTCATCGGCGTGTCGATGCGCCAGCTCAGGCGCGGCACCGGCTTGCCGCTGGCCGCTTCGACCACCAGCATGGACACCGCGTCGCGCGGTACCTTGGCGCGCGCCAGGGCTTTTTCAACCGGGGCGGGCAGGCGCGGGGCTTGCGCCAGGGCGGCTCGGGGGACGAAGGGCAGGGCGGCGATCAGCGCGGCGGCCAGCAGGCGCAGCGCAACAGGGTGCGGCGTGCGCGGGCGCGGCGGGTCTTGGGTCATGCGAGGATTATCGCGGCAGCCCACCGGCCATTGGCGGGGATAATCGGGTGCATATGCCCGGTAGTCCTTGATTCAAGCGCTGCCGGCCCCTGGTAGACCCGCTCCGACCGAATGCCGCAATTCCTCAAATTCCTCGCCTTTGACACCAGCACCGACCGCATGTCGGTGGCGGTGACCGACGGCGTGCGCAGCTGGCAGCACAGCGGCCCCGGCGGCGCGCAGGCCTCGACCACGCTGATCCCGGCCATCCTCGCGCTGCTGGCCGAGGCCGGGCTGGCACTCGGCGAGCTGGACGCCATCGCCTTCGGGCGCGGGCCGGGCTCCTTCACCGGCCTGCGCACCGCCTGCGCCGTGGCGCAGGGCCTGGCGCTGGGTGCACGGGACGGCGCGGGCATGCCGGTGCTGCCCATAGACACGCTGATGGCCGTGGCCGAGGAAGCGCGCTTTCAGCAGGCCGGCGCGCCGGCCGCCGAACGGCCGTTCGGCATCACGGCGCTGCTGGATGCGCGCATGGACGAGATGTATGTCCAGCGCTTTGAATTCAGCGGCGGGCAGTGCCGCGCGCTGGGCGAATGCGAACTGGTCCGGCCCGAGGACTTTGTGCCCGATGCCGCCGTCGACCTGCTCGCCGGCAATGTGTTTTCGGTCTACGCGGATCGCCTGCCGGCCGGCATGCCGGCGCAGGCCGAGGCCCTGCCCACGGCCGCCGCCCTGCTGCGCCTGGCGCCCGTACTGGCCGCCGCCGGGCAGTGTGTCAGCGCCGACCTCGCCCTGCCGCTCTACGTTCGGGATAAAGTAGCGCTCACCACCGAAGAGCGCGAGCGGGTCAAGGCCGCCAAACTCGCCGGCGCGCCCTCTCTTTCACCATGAACGCCATCCTCAAGCCCCTCGAAGCCCAGTTCGAAGCCATGACACCCGCATGGCTGGACGCGGTGGTGCGCGTGGAACAGGGCGCTTACGACCACCCCTGGACCCAAGGCAACTTCACCGACTCGCTCAATGCCGGTTACCAGGCGCAGCTGCTCACCGGCGGCAACCCGCCCAATGCCGAACTGCTGGGCTACTTCGTGGCCATGAAAGGCGTGGACGAGGTGCACCTGCTCAACATCACGGTCGCGCCCCAGCACCAGCGCCAGGGCTGGGCCCGCATCATGCTCGATGCGCTGGCCATCTGGTCGCGCGCGCAGGGCGCGCAATGGCTGTGGCTGGAGGTGCGCGTGAGCAATGTGCGCGCCAAGGCGATCTACGAGCGCTACGGCTTCCGCCACGTCGGCACGCGCCGCAATTACTACCCGAACGGCGCATCGGCGCGCGAAGACGCCGTCGTCATGAGCCTGGCCCTATGAGCCTGGACCTCGACAAACGCCATCGCGCCATGCTGCGCGAGATGGGCGTGCGCGTGTGGCTGCCTGTGTCGGAACCTGCTGCTGTTACCGCTGCCGAGGCAGTGGTGGAGGCAGCGCTTGCCCCGCAGGAAACCAGGCCGGCGCCGGCTCCCGCCGTGCGTGAAGCCCCGCCGCCTGTGCGCACCCCGCCTCCCCGCCCACCGGTGGTGGCCGCGCCGCCAGCCGAGGCGCGCGAAGCCTCCGCACCAGCCGCCGGCGCCTGGAGCATGGGTGCCGCGCAGGCGCTGTACGCCGACGCCGCCCATGCCGAGGGCGCGCGCTGGCTGGTGCTGGCCGAAACGCCGGCGGCCGCGCTGCAGCGTGAACCTTTCAATCCGTTTGAGGGCGAGGCCGGCAAGCTGCTCGACAACATGCTGCGCGCCGCCCGTTTGCACAAGGCCGGCGTGGTGCTGCTGGCACCGCTGGTGCGCGGCGCGGCCGCCGGTGTGGGCGCCGCCCTGCCCGAGGCCTTGCCGGCCCTGCTGGCCAGCGCGCAGCCCGACGTGGTGCTGGTCATGGGCCGCCTGGCCGCACAGGCTTTGCTGCAGTCCAGCGAGCCCTTCGGCAAGCTGCGCGGCCAGGTGCACGGCCTGCACGGCGCTCACACGGTGGTGACTTACGACGCCACTTATTTGCTGCGCAACCCCTCCGACAAGGCCAAGGCCTGGGACGACCTGTGCCTGGCCATGAGCCGTGTGGCCGGGCCTGCCGTCGGCTGAGACCGCTTCAGGCCTTGGCGGCGTCCCGGCTGGGCGCCAGCACCGAGGCGATCGCCGCCACCATCAACACCACCGCCGCCCAGTCCTGCCAGTGCAGCACTTCGCCCAGGCCCAGCGCGCCTGAGAACACGCCCAGGATGGGAATCATCATCACGCTCAGCGTCGAGGCCACAGGCGGCAGCGCGCGCGCCAGCGTGAACCAGGCCGCGTGGGCAAAACCGAAGATCAGCACCGCGTTGTAGAGAATCGCCGCCCAGGCCGTGGGCGAGGGCGCCTTCCACTGCGGCCGTTCAAAGACGATGCCCAGCACGGTCAATATGACAGCCGTCATCACCGTCATCCAGAAGGACAGCGTCAAGGTCGCGGCCTGTATCGTGGTCTTGCGCAACATCTGTGTGCCCAGCGCCCACACGGCGGCCGCCACCAGCGCGCACAGCACGCCCAGCGGCCGGCCCGACAGGTTGGTCAGTTCATACCAGAGCAGCAGGGCAACACCGAGCGCTGCGGCCGCAACACCCAGCCAGTTGCGGGCTTTCAGCTTCGCGCCGAAAAACCAGGCTCCGAGCAGCGCCGAAAAAATCGGCATGGTGTAGCCCAGGATGGCGGCGCGCCCGCTGCTGAGGTTTTTCACCGCCAGAATGATCAGCGCATGCCAGACAAACATATTCGCCGCCGCCAGCCAGAACAGCTCGCGCCACTTGTCACGCGGCACGAAGAACGGCACCTTGAGCCGCACCATCGCCAGCCCCAGCACCGGAATCCCCAGCCAGATTGAAATCGCCCGGAAAGTCAGCGGCGGATAGTCCGCGATGCCCATCTTCATCACCGGCCAGTTCAAACCCCAGACCAGGGTGAGCAGGACCAGCAGGACGAGTTGGCGTTGGGAGAGTTGCATGGGTGGGTGCGGCGGACGATGAAGAGTGCCGCTATTGTCCGGGCAGCAAGGAAATCTTGCTGCGGGCGTGTATGGCCCCCTTTCTCTACCAGCCGGGGCCGCGGAACTGGCTTTGCCAGGCCGCAGGCGCAGCGGCCCCCTCGGGGGGCAGCGCATTACACGAAGTGAAAAGCGTGGGGGCCTAAAATACCACTATGAATTTCCTCGACATGCTGGGCGCCGCAGAACGCCAGAACCATTCCATGCTCTGCGTCGGCCTGGACCCGGAGCCGACCAAATTCCCCGGCAAGCTCAAGGGTGACGCCAACAAGATTTACGATTTCTGCGCTGCGATTGTCGACGCCACCGCCGACCTGGTGATTTCCTTCAAGCCGCAGATCGCCTACTTCGCCGCCCATCGCGCCGAAGGCCAGCTCGAACGCCTGATGGAACACATGCGCCGCGTCGCGCCGCAAGTGCCCATCATCCTGGACGCCAAGCGTGGCGACATTGGCTCCACCGCCGAGCAGTACGCGAAAGAAGCGTTTGAGCGCTACGGTGCCGACGCGGTGACGCTCTCGCCCTTCATGGGCTTTGACTCGGTCGCGCCGTATTTGAAATACGAAGGCAAGGGCGCGTTTTTGCTGTGCCGCACCTCCAATCCCGGCGGTGACGATCTGCAGAACCAGCGTTTTGCTTCCATCGAAGGCCAGCCGCTGCTGTATGAACACGTGGCGCGCCTGGCGCAGGGGCCGTGGAACCTCAACGGCCAGTTGGGCCTGGTGGTGGGGGCGACTTACCCGGCGGAAATTGAGCGTGTGCGTGCTGTTGCGCCTGTCCTGCCCTTGCTGATTCCTGGTGTGGGGGCGCAAGGTGGGGATGCGGTGGCCACCGTCAAAGCCGGCTGGCGGGCCGGGGCGCCCATCATCGTGAATTCTTCTCGGGCTATTTTGTATGCGTCCAGTGGGGATGATTTTGCTGAGGCCGCTCGGCGGGAAGCTGTGAGGACTCGCGATGTCCTGGAGGCGGCTCGCGGGGAGGCTTCGAAATAGGCCGGGTCTTGCTCCGGCGGTGCGCCCTCTGCATAGGGTTGCTGGCCGGGAGTCGCCCGGCATGCGACTCACTTTTTTTGCTTCGCCAAAAAAAGTAAGCAAAAAAAGGCGACCCGCAGTCTGGGTCCCTGCGCTTCGCTACGGGCAACCTGCGGTGCTCGAGCCAAGCGGGGTCCGGCTAAACTCGCCTTCGGCTCAGACAACGCCGGCCCTGATCCGCTTGTCTCTGCGCTCCTCGGCCCAGCCAGGACGGGGCAATCGGGAGCGGAGACAGAAGACAAATACCAAAGAACAAACCAAGACAAACAAGGACTCGCCGTGGCGAGTCCTTGTTTCTTAGGTATTGGTATTCACTCCCCACCCCTTGTGGATGCGCCGAGGAGCGCAGGGCCAGACGGATCAGGGATCGCGTTGTTTGAGCGAAGCGAGTTTAGCGAGACCCCGTCTGGACCGAGCACCGCAGGTTGCCCGCAGCGAAGCGAAGGGACGCAGCAACCAGGGTCGCCTTTTCTTTTGCTTACTTTTCTTTTGGCGAAGCAAAAGAAAAGTGAGTAGCTGCCGGGCTACCCCCGGCCAGCAGGATTCAGCAGAATACCCAGTCGTAAGAACAATCCAATCACCTGAAGCCGTACAACTGCGCCGGGTTATCCACCAGGATTTTTTGTCGCGTTGCATCGCTGCTGGTCCAAGAAAACAGCAAATCATACAAATCCACTTCCGACGGCGCCGGATCCCGTCCCGGATGCGGCCAGTTACTCGCCCAGAGGCAGCGTTCCGGAAATTTCTCGGCCAGCGTGCGCGCGATCAGGCTGACATCGTCATAGCCGGGCGCGCCAACCTTGGAGGTTTCATAAGGCGCCGACAACTTGATCCACACCTTGCCGGTGTCCAGCACACGCAGCAGCGACTGGAATGAAGGATGGCCCGGCTTGACCGGTTCGAGGAATTTGCCGTTGTGGTCTATCACCAGCTTGCAGGGCAGGCGCTTGAGTACCTCTTCATGCTCGGGAAAATCGCGGCCGTCCAGTTGCAGGTTGACCATCCAGTCCATCGCGGCCAGCCGCGCGGCCATGGGTTCCAGCGAACGCCACTCCAGCACCGGATTGATCATCATGTAACGCACGCCGCAGATGCCGCCGTCATGCAGGCGTCGCAGTTCGGCATCCGTCACCTCGGGCGCCACCAGCGCGATGCCGCGGCCCGACTCGCCGAGCTGCGCCACGGCGTCCAGCGTGCAGCTGTTGTCAAAGCCGTAAGCCGAGGGCTGGACGATGACCGCGCGGCTCAGGCCCAGGGCCTTTTGCACTTCGCGGTAGGTCGACACCGGCAGATGCGGTGGCACCCAGGCCACATTGGGGACCATGGGGTATTTGTCTTCGTAGATGTGCACGTGGCAGTCGCAGGCGCCGGCGTACATGGTGTTCTGGGTGGCTTGCATGAAAAAAGCTTTCGCAAAAAAGTGGAAGTGACGGCGTAGTTCAGGCTGTTTGCGGCGCCTGGGTGGCCTGTTGCCAGCGCGCGGCCTGCGCGGCGTTCACAGCACCTTTGGGCGCGCGGCCCTGAAGCAGTTCGGCCACCTGGGCCACCGTCTCCAGCGCCTGGTGTTCCACCGCCGGCGGCGTGAGGCCACCTATGTGCGGCGAAGCGATCACGCGCGGGTGCGCGGCCACACGCGGCGAGGGCATCTGGTCGGGCGCGCGGCCCACGTCCACCGCGCAGCCTGCCAATGTGCCGGCATCGAGCGCCGCCAGCAGCGCTTCGTCATCGACCAAGTTGCCGCGCGAGGCGTTGATAAAAAACGCACCGGGCTTCATGGCCGCGAAGGTGGCGGCATTCATCATGTTCTCGGTGGCCTCGGTCGCGGCGGCCAGGCAGACCACGTAGTCGGAGCGCTGCAGCAGCGGCAGCAGCTCGGCCTGCTCGAGTTCCTTGCGGTTTGTGGGCGTGTAGGGGTCGTACACCACGATGCGCATGCCCAGCGCGAGCGCCACGTCGCACAGGTAGTGGCTGATCTGCCCATAACCGATGACACCCAGCGTCGCGCCGCGCAGCTCTCGGCCCATGGCGGGTATCACGGGCCGGCCGGCGTGGTAGTCGGCCGCGGCCCTGCTGATGTGGCGGCTCAGATCGATCATCGCGCCGATGACCCATTCGCTGACCGAGGCGATAAACCCCGCGCTGGCCTGGGTGACCAGCACGCCGTGGCGGCTGGCGGCCGCCACGTCGATGTTGCGGATGTCGATGGCGCAGCGCACAAAGGCCAGCAGCCGTGGCAGGCCGGCGAACAGGGCCTCGTCGCCCACCGTCTGGCGGTAGGAGATGATGACCTCGCAATCGCCGGCCAGCGCGGCCAGCTCGGAGGAGGAGAGGTCGGTGTCGCCTGGATTGAAGCGCACGTCGGCAATGGCCTTGAGCGCGGCGATGGCGCGGTCGCCGAAGTAGTGTGCGAGCTTGCTCTGGGGATGGCTGACAAAAACCGTTGTCATTCAAAAACCTTGTGTTCTGTCTGTCTCAAAGTCAAAAAAAGTCAGCGCTTGCCCGCGCGGTATTCGGCAACCGAGTCGCGCGCCACGAGCGTGGGCTGGAAAATGAATTCCTGTGTCTCTATGGACGGGTCGGCCAGCCGGCTCATCACGCGTTCGACCATGACCTGCGCCATCTCGGGCACCGGCAGGCGCACGCTGGTCATGGCCGGGTGCATCAGCGTGGAGAGGAAGACGTTGTCGATGCCGATGACCGAGACGTCTTCGGGCACGGCCAGGCCCGCGTCGCGAAAACCCGCCATCAGGCCGAAGGCCATCAGGTCGTTGACGCCTATCACGCCGGTGGGCCTATCCGGCAATTTGGCCAGCAGGCTGGCCTGGGCGCGGCCCACTTCGCTCATCATCGAATCGCCATACTCGTCGACCGGCGTGCCCTCGACGACGCGGGCGCTGGCTTCCAAGCCCGCGGTTTTGGCGGCCGACAGGAAGCCGGCAATCTTCTCGTTACGGCTCATGGTGCGGCCGGCCGGCGTGACAAAAGCCAGGCGGCGGTGGCCCAGGTCTATGAGGTGCTGCGTGGCGATGCGCGCCGACTCGAAGCTGTCCACCGTGACGTGGTCGACGATGGAACGCATATTCGGCGTGGCGCGCCTGTCGTAGCTCACCATCACCATTCCGCGTTCGGCCGCGGCCTCCACGTGCTGCTCGTCGATCAGCGAGGAAATGATGATCACGCCGCGCACGCCGTGCGCCAGCAGGTCGTCGAAGAAGCGCGTCTCCTTGTCCCTGTCGCGGTAGGTGTTGCCGATCATGATGCGAAAGCCGTAGCGCTCCTGTGCCAGGGTCTCGATCTCGCGCGCGATGAAGCCGTACATCGGGTTGGCCATGGACGGCACCAGCAGCCCTATCAGCGGCGTGTAGCCGGTCTTCAGCTGGCGCGCCGTGGAGTTGGGCCGGTACTTGAGCTCGGCGATGGCGGCCTCCACGCGCGCCAGCGTCTCGGCGGCCATGCGGTTGGCGCGGCCGTTGAGCACGTTGGACACGGTGCTGGTGGAAACCCCGGCCAGGCTGGCGACATCTCGGATCTTGCTCACGTTTTTTGTCCTGTCTTTTTGAATGCGTCTGCTGGCATTTTCACAGGCCCATGCGGGTCGGCAGCCACAGCGAGAATTGCGGCACCAGCACCAGCAGGATAAGCGTGACGAACAGCACCGCCAGGTATTTCATCATGGGCCGGGCCACGTCCTTGACGTGCGTGCCGGTGATGGCGCAGGTGGCGAACAAGCCCAGCCCGACCGGCGGCGCGAACAGCCCCAATCCCATGGCAATCACCATGACGGTCCCAAAATGTAATGGATTGACACCCAGCTGGGAGGCAATCGGCGTCAGCAGGGGCCCGAAAATGATTAGCGCGGGCGCGCCCTCCAGCACGGCACCGAAGACGATCATGATGAGCACCGAGAGCAGCACGAACATGGTGCTGCCGTAGGAATGCGCAAAGCCGATCATGAAGGTCGACAGGTATTGCGGTATCTGCTGGATGGTCAGCGCAAACGACACGCTGGACGCCGCCGCGACGATGAACAGGATGCCGCCGGCCATGGAGGCCGAGCGCACAAAGAGCTGCGCCACCGACTTGACCGTGAGCTCGCGGAACGCCAGCCAGCCCACCACCAGCGCATAGACCACGGCGAAGGCCGAGACCTCGGTGGAGGTCGCGACGCCGGAGGTCACGCCCTTGCCTATCATGGCTACCATCACCAGCGCCACCATGGCGCCGCCCAGCAGGCGAAACATCGGTGTGCGCACATCGAAGGCTTCGTCGGGGTTGATGCGCGTGCCCACATAAATCGTCACGGCCGCCAGCGACAGCGCCAGCACCGCGGCGGGCACCAGCCCGGCCATGAAGAGGCCGGCAATCGAGATGTTGGCGACAAAACCCATGATGATCATGTTGATGCAGGGCGGAATCGTCTCGGCCATCACGGCGGTGCAAGCCAGGAGGCCGGCAGTTTCGTTCGGGTCCTGTTTGGTCTTGCGCACGGCCGGCATGATGATGCCGCCCACCGCCGCGATGTCGGCCAGCTTGGAGCCCGAGACGCCCGAGAAGAAAGCGGTCGCGGTGATGGTGATCAGCCCCAGCCCCCCGCGCACCCGGCCGAACATGCGCAGCAGCAGCTCGATAAGGCGGGATGACATGCCGTTGGACTCCATCAGCAGCCCGGCCAGCACGAAGAAGGGAATCGCCAGCAACACGTAATGGTCGGTGCCGGCCATCACCTGCTGCGAATACACCAGCATGGGCAGGGACGGGTCGGCCATGAAGAAGACCAGCGACGACAGCCCCAGCACAAAGGCGATCGGCACGCCCAGCAGCAGGCCGCCGACGAAACCCACGGTCAGCAGCATCCAGGGCTTGATGGCTATGCCGGGCAGCAGCATGTTCCAGCCCACCACCGCCGCCACCATGGCGATGCCGACGCCCAGCGTCGACCACACCACGCGCGAAGGGCCGTTGACCGCGTTGGCCAGGCCGAACATCGTCATGAACAGGCTGCCGATGACCACCGGGAAGGTGTAGATCCACTGCGGCAAGCCTATGGGCGTGGTGCTGGACCAGGAGTCCACCAGCAGGCCGACGGAGGAAACGAAAAGGCAGGCCGACACGGCCACGATGATCCAGCTCGCGAACTGCATCAGCGCCGGTTGCCAGCGCGCGGGCAGCAGGCCGCGGAAGATGTCCACACCCACGTGCTGGCTGCGCGCCAGCACCGTGGCCGCGCCGAAGAACACCAGCACGATCATCAGCGCGCGCGCCACCTCCTCGGCCCAGTCAAAGGGCTCGTGCAGGAAGTAGCGGAACACCACCGAGACGAACACCACCAGCACGTCGACGGCCAGCACCACGCCCGCGGCGTATTCGGTCATGCGCATCAGCCAGGCCAGCCAGCGGCCGGGCGAATGGCCGACGCTGAAGCCCGGTGCGGACGCGTGCGCCGGGTTATGCGAGAGGGCTTCGGGCAGGGCCGCGGACATGCTGGCTTCCATGCTCAGCTCCGCGCCGCGCTGATCGCCGTGAACAGCGGCGCGGTTTCAGGGTATTGCTTGGCAAAACCTGCCCAGAGTTTGGTTTCCATTTCCTTGCGGACTTGGTCGCGCTCGTTTTTGGCCATGGGCGTGAACGTGATGCCGAGCTTCTTGAGGTCTTCGATGCCCTGCAGGCCTTTGTCGGTGCCGGTCTTGCGCAGCTGGACGGTCGAATCGGCGGCGGCCTTCATGAAAGCCGGGCGCAGCTCGGCCGGGATCCTGTCAACGCCGCGCTTGCCCATGATGCAGACCATGGGGCTGAACAGGTGCTCGGTCATCCAGCAGTGCTTGACGACCTCGTTGAGCTTGCTCGCCAGCACCGTGCCCGAGTCATGCTCGAAGCCGTCGACCACGCCGGTCTGCGCGGCCATGTAGAGCTCGCCGAAGGAAATCGGCGTGGGAATCGCGCCCATGATCTTGAAGGTCTCGATAAAGGCCGGCGTCGGCAGCACGCGCAGCTTGACGTTCTTGATGTCGGCCAGCGACTTGACCGGCTGCTTGGTGTAGACGTTGCGCGCACCGTAATGGGCGCTCCAGGTGATGACCTGGCAGCCCGTGCTTTTCTGCAGCATCTCGTTGAGTTTTGCGCCCACGCCGCTGTCCAGCGCCTTGGCCACGTGCTCGTAGCTGTCGAACAGGTAGCCGAGGTCCAGCATGCCGAGCTGCGGCGTCACCGTGGCCCAGATGGACGAGCCGGTCAGCATCATGTCGATGGAGCCGACCTTGACCTGCTGCACCACGTCGCTTTCCTTGCCGAGCTGGTTGTTGGGGAAGTAGTCGATGCGGATCTTGTCGCCTACGGCCTTCTTGAGGTTGGCCTCCATGAGCTGCTGCCAGGCGAAGTGCGAGGAATTGAGGTCGGGCAGATGCGCGGACGACAGGCGCAGCGCGACGGTGGACTGGGCTTTTGCCAGGCCCGAAAACCCCGTCGCCATGGCAACGGAGGCGGCGGACGTGGTCTGGACGAAGCGGCGGCGTGAGAGTGAAGTCATTTTTGTCTCCTGAGGTGTTTTGCGATGCGCTGGGCATCTCGGCGTGCTGTCGGGTTCGTTGTAGAACGATTTACTGTATCGTTACACTAAATTCCCAGTCAAGCCGGGGAGACGGGGTTTTGATAGGTGTTTTCCTCCGTAAACGGGTGTTTTCGAACCGTTTGGAAAGCCGGAGCCCAGCCTCGTGAAATCTGCGCAGGAAAACCCGACGCCCCTTTTTGGGTCACTCGGCAATCGCGGAAAACCCGGGTCTTGACGAGACCCCGCAGCGGCGCAGAATGCATCAGCCTGCCAGCTTGTATGTACAAGTTACAGGCAGCAACAAGCGGGGTGTGGGCACGGTTCGTGCTCACCTCCAGGGCTCCGTGCGCAGTCGCCACAAGCGGTGCAGCGTATTTTTTTGAACCGTCCAACCGAAGGAAATCATCTTGAACCACATGCTTCCCCTCCTCAGCCGCCGGGTGCTTTGCGCCACAGCAGCGGCCGCCATGCTGGCCTGCGGCGCTGGTGCCGCCCTGGCCGCCACGCCCAAGGACACGCTGGTGCTGGCCTTCGGTTTTGACGACATCATCACCATGGACCCGGCCGAGGCCTTCGAGCTGTCCGCCGGCGAAATCATGGGCAACACCTACGACCGCCTGCTGCGCCTGGACGTCAACGATCCCTCCAAACTGGTCGGTGACGTGGCCAAGTCCTGGAACGTCTCGGCCGACGGCAAGACCTACACCTTCGAGATCAAGCCCGGCATCAAGTTCGCCTCGGGCAACCCGCTGACGGCCGAGGAAGTGGCCTACTCATTGCAGCGCGCCGTGATGCTGGACAAATCCCCGGCCTTCATCCTGACGCAGTTCGGTTTTTCCAAGACCAACGTCAAGGACAAGATCAAGGCCACCAGCCCGACCGTGCTGACCATGGAGACCGACAAAGCCTATGCGCCGACCTTCGTCTTCAACTGCCTGACGGCCAATGTGGCCGGCATTGTCGACATGAAGCTGGTGCAGTCCAAGGAGGTCAATGGCGACTGGGGTTATGCCTGGCTCAAGACCAATTACGCCGGTTCCGGGCCGCTCAAGCTGCGCGAATGGCGCGCCAATGAAATCGTGGCGCTGGAGCGCAACGACAACTACTACGGCCCCAAGCCCAAACTGGCCCGGGTGATCTACCGCCACGTGAAGGAGTCGGCCACGCAGCGCCTGCTGCTGGAAAAAGGCGACATCGACATCGCCCGCAACCTGAGTCCGCAGGACATCGCGGCACTCTCGGCCAACAAGGACGTGAAGCTCACCTCCACGCCCAAGGGCACTGTCTACTACATCAGCCTGAACCAGAAGAACCCCAACCTGGCCAAGCCCGAAGTGCGCGAGGCCATGAAGTACCTGGTCGACTACGGCGCGATCGGCGATACGCTGGTCAAGAACATCGGCGTGATCAACCAGAACTTCCTTCCGCAAGGACTACTGGGTGCCAGCACCGACAAACCCTACAAGCTCGACGTGGCCAAGGCCAAGCAGCTGCTGGCCAAAGCCGGCCTGCCCAACGGCTTCAAGGTCACCATAGACATGCGCACCATCCAGCCGGTGCAAGGCATCACCGAGGCCTTCCAGCAGACTGCCAAGCAGGCCGGCATTGACATCGAGATCATTCCCGGCGACGGCAAGCAGACCTTGACCAAGTACCGCGCGCGCACCCACGACATGTACATCGGCCAGTGGGGCGCTGACTACTGGGATCCGCATTCGAATGCCGACACCTTCACGCGCAACCCCGACAACGCCGACGACGCCAAGGCCAAGCCGCTGGCCTGGCGCAATGCCTGGGCAATTCCCGAGCTGACCAAGCAATCGGACGCCGCCGTGCTCGAACGCGACGCCGGCAAGCGCAAGAAGATGTATGAAGAGCTGCAGGCCGAGTTCCGCAAGACCAGCCCCTTCATCATGCTGTACCAGCAAACCGAGGTGGCGGCCTTCCGCAACAACGTGGACGGCCTGAAGCTGGGCCCGACCTTCGACAGCAACTATATGTTCAACGCGTCCAAGCGCTGACAGCTGTTAGCTCCACCGACTTTGGCCATCCCCGACCCCACAGCTGCCGGCATGGCGCCGCTCACCGCGGTGAGCGCGCGCACTGCGGGGCAACGCCTGACGCCGCACGCCAAGAGCTTCGGTAATTTCCTGGTGGTGATTTTGCTCACCTACCTGGGCCTGCTCGCCGTGACCTTCTTCATAGGCCGGGTGATTCCCATAGACCCGGTGCTGGCCATCGTGGGCGACCGGGCGCCGGCCCATGTGATCGAACGTGCACGCCAGGAACTGGGGCTGGACAAACCGCTTTACCAGCAGTTCTACATCTACCTCGGCAAGGTGCTCAAGGGCGACTTCGGTGTCTCGGTGCTGACCGCCAACCCCGTGATGACGGACATCAAGCGCGCCTTTCCGGCCACGCTGGAGCTCGCCAGCCTGGGCATATTGATAGGCGCGGGCCTGGGCGTTCCTCTGGGCGTGTGGGCGGCTGTGCGGCGCGGCAAGCTGGTGGACCAGGTGGTGCGCGTGATCGGCCTGGTCGGTTATTCAGTGCCCATCTTCTGGCTCGGGCTGATGGCGCTGGTGGTGTTTTATGCGCGCCTGGGCTGGGTGTCGGGGCCGGGACGCATCGACGTCACCTATGAATACACGCTCACGCCCGTCACCGGCCTGCTTTTGCTCGACACCGCCATGGCCGGCGAGTGGGAGGCTTTCCGCAATGTGTTTTCGCACCTGATACTGCCGGCCTCGCTGCTCGGGTACTTCGCGCTGGCCTACATCAGCCGCATGACGCGCTCCTTCATGCTCAACGAGCTCGCGCAGGAATACGTGATCGCCGCGCGCGCCAAGGGCCTGTCGGAGTCGCGCATCATCTGGCGCCACGCGCTGCGCAATGCCATGGTTCCGCTGGTGACGGTGATTGCGCTGTCGTATGCGGGCCTGCTTGAGGGCTCGGTGCTGACCGAAACCGTGTTTGCCTGGCCGGGCCTGGGCCTGTACATCACCAACTCGCTGCAGAACGCCGACATGAACGCGGTGCTGGGCGGCACCATCATCGTGGGCTCGATTTTTGTGGGGCTGAATTTGCTCTCTGACGTCTTGTACAAGCTTCTCGATCCAAGGACGCGAATCCGATGAGCTCGAAGGTTGCTTTCCTGCGCGACTGGCTCGCCACCGACAGGCCGGGCTCACGCCGCCAGGCCTTTATGGGCCGGGTGTACCACGGGTGCCGAGATTTTTCGCGCAACCGGCTGGCGATGCTGGGCCTGCTCATCGTGCTGGGCCTGGTCGGGGTGGCGATCTTTGCCGACCTGCTGGCGCCTTATTCAGCCTATACCGGCGACCTGCGCACCACGCGGCTGTTGCCGCCCTCTTGGGCGCACTGGTTCGGCACCGACGACCAGGGGCGCGACATCCTATCGCGCATCATCATCGGCTCGCGCATCACGCTGATGGTGGTGATCCTGGTGGCGGTGCTGGCTGCGCCGCTGGGCCTGATTGTCGGCACCGTGGCCGGTTATGCCGGCGGCTGGGTCGATGCGGTGCTGATGCGCATCACCGACATCTTTCTGGCGTTCCCGCGCCTGATCCTGGCGCTGGCCTTTGTCGCGGCGCTGGGCCCCGGCATACAGAACGCGGTGATCGCCATCGCCATCACTTCCTGGCCGCCTTACGCCCGCATGGCGCGGGCCGAGACGCTGACGATACGCCAGACCGACTACATCGCCGCTGTGCAGTTGCTGGGCGCCTCGCCCTGGCGCATCGTGCTGGGCCACATCATGCCGCTGTGCCTGTCCTCGGTGATCGTGCGTGTCACGCTCGACATGGCCGGCATCATCCTGACGGCCGCGGGCCTGGGTTTCCTGGGCCTGGGCGCGCAGCCGCCCATGCCGGAATGGGGCGCGATGATCGCCAACGGCCGGCTCTATGTGCTGGATCAATGGTGGGTAGCGGCCGCGCCCGGCGCCGCGATTTTTGTCGTGAGCCTGGCCTTCAACCTGCTGGGAGACGGCCTGCGCGACGCGCTGGATCCCAAGGCCGCGAAATGACGACGAACTCCGCAACACCCCTGCTGGTCGTAGACGACCTGCGCGTCAGCTTCCCGCGCCGCGACGGCGGCATGACGGAAGCGGTGCGCGGTGTCTCTTTCACCTTGGGCCGCGAGCGCCTGGGCATCGTCGGCGAGTCGGGATCCGGCAAGTCGCAGACCGGCCGCGCCATCATGGGGCTGACCGCACCGGAAGGCCGTATCAGCGCCAAACGCCTTGAATTTGCCGGCGTGGACCTGCTCCGCTGCGCACCGGCCCAGCGCCGCGAGTTGCGCGGCGGCCGTATCGCCATGGTGCTGCAGGACCCGAAGTTTTCGCTGAACCCGGTCATGACCATAGGCGCGCAGATCGTGGAGACGCTGCAGGCGCATACCCGTGTTTCAACGGCGGAAGCGAAAAAACGCGCGCTCGCCGCGCTGGAGTCGGTGCGCATCGACGACCCGGCGCGCGTCTGCAAGCTCTATCCGCATGAGGTGTCGGGCGGCATGGGCCAGCGCGCGATGATTGCCATGATGCTGATCGCCGACCCCGACCTGCTGATCGCGGACGAGCCGACCTCGGCCCTGGATGTGACGGTGCAGTTGCAGGTGTTGTCCATCCTCGACGCCCTGGTGGCCGAGCGCGGCATGGGTTTGATCCTGGTGTCGCACGACCTGCGGCTGGTCTCCACCTTCTGCGACCGCATCCTGGTGATGTATGCCGGCCGGGTGGTGGAAGAGTTGGCTGCCGGCGGCCTGGCGAACGCGCAGCACCCCTACACGCGCGGCCTGATGGCTTGCCTGCCGCAGCTGGGCAAATCGACGCATCCGCTGGCCACGCTGGACCGCAAACCGGAGTGGGCGCTGTGAGCCCGGCCGCATCCAGCGCGCTGGGCCTGGAAGCCAGCGGCCTGCGCGTGGTCTACGACGGTTTTGTCGCGGTTGCCGACACCTCGTTTACCGTGGCCCCCGGCGAAAGCTTCGGCATCGTCGGCGAATCGGGCTCGGGCAAGTCCACGGTGCTGCGCGCCATTTGCGGGCTGGCGCCGCGCACGGCCGGCACGGTCCGGTTGCTCGGCCAGGACAGCGCACCCGGCAGCAAGGCCTTCAGGCGGCAGGTGCAAATGGTGTTCCAGGATCCCTATGGTTCGCTGCACCCGCGCCACACGGTGGACCGCATCCTGGCCGAGCCGCTGGCCATCCACGGCATCACCGATGCGGAAGCGCGCATTGAGCGCGCGCTCGAGGAGGTCGGCCTGGGCACGGGCTTTCGTTTTCGCTACCCGCACCAGCTCTCGGGCGGGCAGCGCCAGCGCATCGCGATCGCGCGGGCCCTGATCCTGGAACCGCAAATCCTGCTGCTGGACGAACCCACTTCGGCGCTCGATGCCTCGGTGCAGGCCGAGGTGCTGAATCTGCTTGAGGAACTGCGCCGCCGACGCGGCCTGACCTTCATCATGGTGAGCCATGACCTGGCCGTCGTCACCCACCTGTGCGAGCGGCTTATGGTGATGCAGCGCGGCCAGACGGTGGAAATGCTGGCCTCGGCCGACCTCGCGGCGCACAAGGCCAGCAACGCCTACACGCTGAGCCTGATGGAGGCTTCCACCGGCTTCAAGCGTCACACGGCCGAGGCGACAGCCGCCGTGTAAATCGTTACCGCGCCCCGCTGGCGCGCCGGCTGGCCGCGTGCTTTAATTTCTTCTCATCCTCTTTAATAACAAACGCCGCCGCCATGATCCACTGGGAAGCCCATGCCTGCCTGCCGCTGCACCCGGCGGCCGATTTTTCGCCCCTCGATTCGCTGCGCGCGGCGGGCGTCAACTACGTCTCCATCAACGTCGGCATGGACATGAACCCGGTGGCGCAGATCATGGCGGTGATCGCCGCCTTTCGCGCGAAGATCGCGGCCAACCCCGAACGCTACCAGCTGGTGTCCAGCGTGGAAGAAATCCGCGAGGCCGCGGCGGCGGGGCGGCTTGCCATCGGTTTTGACCTCGAAGGCGCGATGCCGCTGCAGGAGCATCCCGAGATGGTGGCGCTGTACCGCGACCTGGGCGTGCGGCAAATCCACTTCGCCTACAACCGCAACAACAGCGTGGCCGATGGCTGCCACGACGAGGCGCGCGGCCTCACGCCGCTGGGCGTGCGCATGGTGCGGGCCGTCAACGAGGCCGGGATGTTGATGGACTGCTCGCACACCGGCCGCCGCTGCAGCCTGGACATCATGGCGGCCTCGTCAAAGCCGGTGATCTTCAGCCACGCCAACCCGCTGGCGCTGGTCGAGCACGGCCGCAACATCAGCGACGAGCAGATACGCGCCTGCGCCGCGACCGGCGGTGTGGTCTGCGTCTCGGGCGTCTCGGCCTTCCTGGGCACACGCACGCCCACCGCCGACGACATGGCGCGGCACGTGGCCTATGTGGCCGGCCTGGTTGGCGCGCAGCATGTGGGCATAGGCCTGGACATCAGCTTCCGGCAGGACGAGCTCAACGACAACCCGCCCGGTGACTACGACCCCACCTACTGGTGGCCCAAGTCGGCCGGCTACAACCGCGCCGTGCAGCGCACGGTATATACGCCTGTCGAGACCTGGCAGCTGCTGCCTGACGCGCTGCGCCAAGTGGGACTGGACGAGGCCGGGATCGAAGGCGTGATGGGCGACAATATGATGCGTGTCGCCGCCACCGTCTGGCACGACTGAACATCCCGCAACCCACCGGCAGCCCCCATGTCCTCCATCACCCTCCGCTTCCTGGCCGAACCCAGCACCGTCAACTTCGGCGGCAAGGTGCACGGCGGCACCGTCATGAAATGGATCGACGAGGCAGGTTATGCCTGCGCCACCAGCTGGGCCAAGCGCTACTGCGTCACCGTCTCGGTGGGCAGCATCCGCTTCCAGCGTCCCATCATGATCGGCGACCTGGTCGAAGTCGAAGCCCGCCTGGCCTACACCGGCACGACCAGCATGAACATCTCGGTGGAGGTGCGCGCCGGCGACATGAAGGTCGGCCAGATGCAGGTCATCACCGAGTGCCTGGTGGTGTTTGTCGCGGTGGACCTGGACGGCAAGGCCTTGCCCGCCCAGGAATGGCGGCCCGAGACGCCCGGCGACGTTGCGCTGGCCCAGCGCGTCAAGGCGCACCTGGACGCCGCGCGCAACATGCAACTGGGCTGAGCCGCGCCCCACTCCCAATCCCGATGCAGAACAATGCCCTGACGGGCCGCGACCTCGCGGCCGCCCTCATGGTCGTCATGCTGTGGGGCGTCAACTTTGTGGTGATGAAATTCGGGCTGCGCGACTTCACGCCTTTCCAGTTGGGCACCGCCCGCTACGTATTCGCGGTGCTGCCGCTGGTGCTGCTGGTCCGCCCGCCCAAGGTGGCCTGGAAGTGGGTCGCCGGCTACGGCCTGCTGCAGGGCGTGGGGCAGTTCGGTATCTTGTTTTTCGCGCTCAAGGTCGGCATGACGGCAGCGTTAGCCTCGGTGCTGCAGCAGACCCAGGTGTTCTGGACCGCGCTGTTCGGTTTTGTGCTGCTGCATGAACGCGCCAGCCGCCCGCTGCAGATGGGCCTGGTGCTCGCGGCGCTGGGCCTGGTCTGCTTCGCGCTCAACTACATGGGCACGGACGGCGGCGGCGCGACCACGCCGCTGGGCTTTGTGCTTACGCTGTGCGCGGCAGCCATGTGGGCCATGTCCAACATCGTGGCGCGGCGTGTGCAGCAGACCTACAAGGACTATTCGCCGCTGGCTTTTGTGGTGTGGAGCAGCCTGGTGGCCGTGCTGCCTTTTGCGGCGCTGTCCTGGGCTTTCGATCCCGAAGCCCTGCGCTGGCACTGGCTGGAGGCGCGCGCCTCCAGTTGGGCGGCGGTGGCCTACCTGGGCTGGGCCGCCACCATCCTGGGCTACGGCTTGTGGACGAATCTGCTCAAACGCCACCCCGCGAACCGCGTTGCACCCTTCAGCCTGGGCGTGCCTGTCGTGGGCCTGGCCACCGGCATGCTGGTGCTGGGCGAGGTCGTCACGCCCTGGCAGTGGGCCGGCGTCGCCTTTGTGGTGGCCGCGCTGGCGTGTGTGATGCTGGGCGGGCTGGTCAAGCGGCGTTAGCGCTTCGGGCGGCGGCAGCTATGCCGCCGTTGTCCTGTCGGGCGGCAAACCAGGCTGCCAGTAAATCCAGCGTATGCCGCACTTTGGCCGGCTGCTCCCCGCGCCGCGGTGTCACGGCATAAAGCGGCATGTCCGTCATCCGCCAGCCGGGCAGCACCGGCAGCAGCCTGCCGTCGGCCAGCGCCTGGCGGTCGTCTTCACTCACCGCCATGCTGATGCCCCAGCCTGCCACGCACAGCGCATGCACGGCCGTGACCTGCGAGGCCTGCACACGCGCCTCCAGCCGCAAGGTTTCACGCTCGCCGCCGGGGCCTTCCAGCTCGAGCATCTCCGCCCCCGTGTTTTGCGGCCGGCTGGCCAGCCAGTCGTGCTGCAGCAAATCCTGTGGGTGCGCGGGCCAGCCGCGCTCGCCCAGGTAGGCCGGTGAGGCGCACAGCACGCGCGTCATGCTGCCCAGCTTGCGCGCCACCAGCGATGAGTCGGCCAGATGCCCCACTCGCAGGGCGATGTCCACCCGCTGCTCGATCAGGTCGATGACGGTGTCGTCCAGCAGCAGCCGCAGGCTGAGCTTGGGATGGCCGCGCAGCGGCGCCAGCGCCGATGCCAGCAGGCCGCCGAAGCCTATGGGCGCAGCCAGCCGCAACTCGCCCTCGGGCTCATCGCGCAGGCGCACCAGCGCCTGTTCGGCCTGGCGCGCGGCGCCCACCATGGCGGCGCAACCCGCGTGGTAGCGCTCGCCAGCCTCGGTCAGCGTCAGGCGCCGGGTCGAGCGGTGCAGCAGGGCCAGGCCCAGTGCCTGCTCGAGCTGGCGCAAATGCTGGCTCACGGCCGACGGCGTCATGCCCAGCCGGCGCGCCGCCGCCGTCAGCGACCCCGCCGCCACGACCTCGGCAAAGACGGCCATGCGTTTGAGTTGGTCCAGGGATTTGTCGCTCATTGATTAGCAATACTTAAGAGTGTTGGCGAATTTTGCCAACTATTCAGTTACTTGTGAAGCAATCAAACTAGTGGCTTCTTTCATCAACAGGGGAATTTCCATGAACATCGCACTCATAGGCGCCACCGGTTTTATTGGCGCACCGATTCTTTCCGAGCTGCTGGGCCGCGGCCACAAGGTCACCGTGCTGGCCCGCAACCCCGGCAAAGTCGCGCCGCAAACCGGCCTCAAAGTCGTGGCCGCCGACGCACTCGACGCCGACCAGGTCGCCAAGGCCGTGGCCGGCCATGACGCCCTCATCAGCGCCTACAACCCCGGCTGGGGCGAGCCGAAGATTTATGACCTGCACCTGCAGGCCAGCCAGGCCATCGTGAAGGGCGTCAAGCAGGCCGGCCTGAAGCGCCTACTGGTGGTGGGCGGCGCCGGCAGCCTGTATGTGGCGCCCGGCCTTCAACTGGTGGACACGCCGGAGTTTCCCGCCGAGTACAAACAAGGCGCGCTGGCCGCGCGCGAGGCGCTGAACCAGCTCAAGCTTGAAAGCTCGCTGGACTGGAGTTTTGTTTCGCCTCCCATCGGCTTGGCGCCCGGCGAGCGCAGCGGTAAATACCGGCTCGGCGGCGACGAACTGCTGGCCGGTCAGGGGGATAAGCCGGCTGGTATCTCTGTGGCTGACCTGGCCGTGGCCATCGTGGATGAGGTTGAGGCGCCTCGGCATGTGCGACAGCGGTTTACTGTGGCCAATTGAGGCTGATTGGCCTTGCAGCGATTGGCCGGGTCTTGCTCCGGCAACGCGCCCTTCGCGGAGTCCGGCTGGCCGGGGGTTGCCCGGCAGCAAGTAACTTTCTTTTGCTTCGCCAAAAGAAAGTCACCAAAGAAAAGGCGACCCGCAGTCTGGGTCCCTACGCTTCGCTACGGGCAACCTGCGGTGCTCGAGCCAAGCGGGGTCCGGCTAAACTCGCTTCGCTCAGACAACGCCGGCCCTGATCCGCTTGTCTCTGCGCTCCTCGGCCCAGCCAGGACGGGGCAATCGGGAACGGGAACAGAAGAAAAAAATACCAAAGAACAAACCAAGACAAACAAGGACACGCCACGGCGTGTCCTTGTTTCTTCAAGTATTGGGTATTCCTATCCCCACCCCTTGTGGATGCGCCGAGGAGCGCAGGTCCAGACGGATCAGGGATCGCGTTGTTTGAGCCGAAGGCGAGTTTAGCGAGACCCCGTCTGGACCGAGCACCGCAGGTTGCCCGCAGCGAAGCGGAGGGACGCAGCAACCAGGGTCGCC
>NZ_JBFUBN010000017.1:0-89774 GCF_056405735.1 Polaromonas sp. P1_F2
AGACGGGGTCTCGCTAAACTCGCCTTCGGCTCAAACAACGCGATCCCTGATCCGTCTGGCCCTGCGCTCCTCGGCGCATCCACAAGGGGTGGGAGCGGGGAGAAGAAATCCAAATACTGAATACCTGAAGAAACAAGGACTCGCCGTGGCGAGTCCTTGTTTGTCTTGGTTTGTTCTTTGGTATTTGTCTTCTGTCCCCGTTCCCGATTGCCCCGTCCTGGCTGGGCCGAGGAGCGCAGAGACAAGCGGATCAGGGCTGGCGTTGTTTGAGCGAAGCGCAGCGTAGCGAGTTTAGCCAGACCCCGCTTGGCTCGAGCACCGCAGGTTGCCCGCAGCGAAGCGTAGGGACCCAGACTGCGGGTCGCCTTTTCTTTGGTGACTTTCTTTTGGCGAAGCAAAAGAAAGTTACTTGCTGCCGGCAACCCCGGCCAGCAGAACCAAGAGAAGACCATCCCGTCGGAAACCCCTCAAGCCAATCCCAAGGACATCCCTCGCCGATGCCCCTGAGTAAACGCCTCCTCAAAAACCGAATACCCAGATAAATCACCATGCGCAAAATGCAGCCGCCGCCAAGGCAAAGGCAAAGCAGCTTGCAAGGCCCGCAGTGCCGAACTGCCGCGCACACCCGGCACGGGCGTACTCATCGCATGCCCGTACCGCATAACCTCCATGCGCGTGACCTTGCCGGGCAGGTCGGGATGCGGCACCGAGAGTTCGGCCAGCACGCTATCGCGCCAGTGCGTCCAGGGTTGCTCATACAGGGCCTTGCGACCAGCCGCCCCAATGCCGAAGGCGCGGTAGTAAGTCAGCACCGTCGCGCCGGGTACGGCCTGCAGGCTCTGATGCGTGGCGTCGACGTACCCCAGGCCGGGGTTGTCGCCGTAGACCACGTTGTCCCAGCTGGGCGCGGCGCCGGGCCGGTCGTGCAGGGCTGAATCAATGTGCAGGTTGGCGACCAGCCAGGGGGCGTAACGCAGCTGGCCGGCGGCTTCGCGCAGCGCGGGCGGGGGGCTTTCCACGACGCGGGCGGCGATGAACAAGGGCAGGGCGACGATGCAGTGCTCGGCCTGCCAGCGTTCCACGGCCTGTGTGGCCGCGTTGAAGGCATCGATCTCCACGCCGTGCCGGCCCGCGGCGACGCGGACGACCACACGGCCGGTATGCAGGCGCTCGCCCAGCGGCGCGGCCAGTTGCCGCGTGAGCCAGCCGTTGCCTTCGGGCCAGGTCAGCACGCCGGCGTCGCGCTCGGCCGAAGGCGGCTCGCCGGGCGCCTGGAAGCCGTGGCGGCTCGCGAAATAATGGATGCCTGCCCAGGCCGAGACCGTGTCCAGGCCGGCGCCGTAGTCGTCGCGGCAGCAGTAGTCGAGGTACCAGCGCAGCGGCGCGCGCGTGAGCTGCTGCTGGTCCAGCCAGGCTTCAAAGCTCAGGCTGTCCAGCACACGATGCGGCGGCGGTGCGACGCCGGAAAGCGGAATCGAAAAGGGCGCGGCTTCCGCGGCCTGCCGCACCAGCCGCGCAAAGCGCTGGTAGTCGGCCAGCAGCGCGGCGTCCATGTCCTGCTGGGGCAGCAGGCCCTCCTGCCACTGGCCGTTCATGAAGAGGCGCTCCTGCGGGCTGTGGCACAGGTGGCGCTCGTCATATTCCCAGCGGCCGGCCACGCGCCGGCGCAGCGACAGCTCTTCGAGAAAATCCTGCACCTCGCGTGCACCGTCGCCGGGTACCGGCAGGTAGTGCGCGCCCAGCGGACAAGGCAGGCCGCCGACCACGCCGCCGCGGCTGTTGCCGCCGGCGCTGTCCTCAAGTTCCAGCATCGCGAAATCATTCATGCCGCGCAGACGCAGCGCGCGCGCCGCCGCCAGGCCGGCGACACCGCCGCCGGCAATCAACACGCGGGTGCGACGGGTGACGGACGGGGCGGGCCATGAGCGCGTTTCGCCGGCGGCGGACGGGCGCAGCGTGTGGCCGCGTTCGTGGTTCACGCCGATAAAGCCGCCGTCGATGTGCCGAGCCTCTTTGCAGCCGGCCAGCGCCAATGGCAACGCGGACGCTGCCAAAAAATCACGCCGCTTCATGCTCTTGCTCCTTCCCCCGCTGGGGGAAGGTTGGGATGGGGGCCTGCGGCGATGGTGACGCCGTCGGCCCTGTCTTGCAGACCGCAGCCCCGGCTGAGCCTGGGCCTCTTCGCGCTGTCCAGATGCGCGCAGGCGCATCTGGAGCCGCAGCGCTCAGCCCCTGCCCTCTCCCAGGGGGAGAGGGAGTTAAACCCGAAACACCGCGCCGTTCCTCCGGCTCCTTCCCCCGCTGGGGGAAGGCTGGGATGGGGGCTGCGTGCACCAACACGGCCGCCAGCCCCCACCCCTGCCCTCCCCCAGAGGGGGAGGGAGTGAAACCCAGAATACGGATTCACCGCAGCACCTTGCCCCATTCCTGCTCGTAGCTGTGCACCAGCTCCTGGTTGGAGAGCCGGTTGACGGGCGCCGGCACGCGCGCCATGTCGACCGGGAAATCGAACAGCAGCGGCAGGGTTTGAGGATCCAGAAAACGCAGGCCGGAGGGCAGGGCGCCGGCTTGTGTCGCGGGGCTGAAAGGCCGGCGGCTGGCGACCACAAAACCCCATTCGCCGAAGCTGGGCACATTGGCATGGTAAGGCGCGGTCTTCAGGCCCACGGCTTCCAGCGTGCTCACCACCGTCCAGAAGCTGCGGCGCGCCACCAGCGGCGAGGTGGTCTGGATCACCGCATAGCCGCTGGCCGAAAGGTGGCTGTCGAGCAGCGCGTAGAACGAGTTGGTGTAAAGCTTGCCGATCGAAAAATTGGTGGGGTCGGGGAAGTCGACCACGATGATGTCGAACATATCCGCGCTCTTGTCCAGCCACTGGAAGGCGTCGGCATTCACCACCTTCACCTTGGGCGACAGCAGTGCGTCGCCGTTGAGGCGCTTCAAGGCCGGCTGCTGGCTGAAGAGATCGGTCATGGCCGGGTCCAGCTCGACCAGCGTGATGCTTTCCACGCCGGGGTACTTGAGGATCTCGCGCACCGCCATGCCGTCGCCGCCGCCCAGCACGGCGATTTTTTTGGGGGCGCCGTGCGCGCTCATCACCGGGTGCACCAGCGCTTCGTGGTAACGGTATTCGTCGCGCTCGGCGAACTGCAGGTTGCCGTTGAGGAACAGCCGGTGGCCGCCGCGGCCGTTGGTCACCACGATGCGCTGGTAAGGCGTGGTGGCGGTGAAGACCACGCGGTCCTGGTAAAAATGGTCTTCGGCCAGCGTGGTGATCTGGTTCGCGCCCACAAAGCCGGCGCCCAGTGCGCACAACACCGCCAGGCAGGCCATGGCGTGCGCCCTGACGTGCCGCAGCTCATGGCGGAACAGCCACAGCGCCCACAGTGCGACGGCCGCGTTCATGAGGCCAAACAGCATGCCGGTGCGAATCAGGCCCAGCTGCGGCACCAGCACCAGGGGAAACGCCAGCGACACGGCCAACGCGCCCAGGTAGTCGAAGGTCAGCACCTGCGAGACCAGTTCCTTGAGCGCGACGTTGCGCCGCAGGATGCGCATCACCAGCGGAATCTCCAGCCCCACCAGCGTGCCGACCAGCAGCACCATGGCATACAGCAGAAAGCGGAACGCGCCGGGGACATAAGCATTCGCCAGGAACAGCACGGCCGGCAAGGCCCCACCGACCAGCGCCACCATCAACTCAATGCGCAAAAAATGGGCCGGCAGCTGCCGCTCGAAAAACCGCGACAGCCAGGACCCGATGCCCATGGCGAACAGGTAGCTGCCGATGATGGTGGAAAACTGCAACACCGAATCACCGAGCAGGTAAGAAGCCAGAGCCCCCGCCGCCAGCTCATACACCAGCCCGCACGCAGCCACGACAAAGACGCTGGCCAGCAGCGCGACTTCGAGAGGGCGCGGGGTCGGGATGGTGGAGGATTCAGTGTTCAAAACAGAAATGCCGATGGAGATGACGAGAGAAACGCGATGCGAAGCGAGCTAGCAATACGGCAGCGCCCAGGGCGTAGCGAGCGGGCCGCGGGCAAGGCGGACGGAGCACAGGAACCGGAGCGTACTTCAGGTACGTGAGGATTCCGAGCACCGGACCAACGCCGCCCCCGGTCCGCGCAGTAGCCCCGAAAGAACTAGCCGTGGATGGCGGCGGCTACGATGATGCAAATGCCCAGCGCCATCGCAGCGACGACCAGCGCCAGCGCCACATTCTGCTTCTCGACAATTTCCAGCCACAAGTCGTAAGGCGTGATCTTGTCGATGATGACAAAACTCAGCCAGAAGATGATCACGCCGATCAGCGCGAACAGGATAGAGCCGAGGAAAGCGGCGGGTTTAAGCCATTCAAGTCCCATGATGGTCTCCAGAAAAAGTCTGCCAGGTTGAACAGAAGAAACAAAAAGAGGCGGCGGTCATTTGTGGCCGCCCCCGCCGGAAAAACCGCCGAACGAGCCGCCTGAACTGCGCGAGCTGCTGGAGGAGGAACAATTTTCAATCTTCGGGTCGCAGCTTGAGCAGCGGCCTATCAGAAAGAGGAACAGCAAAATCAGCAGCACCACCACGATGATGGTGCCGCAGCCCATGCCGGCGGCGCCGCTCAGCGGCTTGGCGTCTTCGCGCTTGAACAAATCCTTCTTGCCGTCGAGCTTGAAGGCCTTGGCGACCAGTTCGCCGTCCAGCTTGCTGCCGCTGGACCAGGTGATTTCATGGGGCGCTTCTTCCTGCGACAGCAAGGCGCTGCCGCTGCGGAAGTCCCGGTTATACGTCTTTTGCCCGCGCTGGACCTGCCAGTAGAACTCGCCGGCGACATAGCTGGTTTCGGCCTGGTAGCTGCTTTGCAGCGGGTAGTTCGTCTTGAGGTAAACGGCGCTGTTTTCGCCGGGCTTGAAAATGGGCGCGCCGGTGATCGGCTTGACCAGGCTCCAGCCGTCTTCGGCGTCGACCAGAAACGTAAACCCGCGCTTCTGGTTGTAGAGCAGGTATTCGTCCCAGCCGAAATGCTCGTCCGGGTCGTCGGCCTCGTAGCCCATGCGGTGCTGGAAACCCACGACCTGCCATTGCGCGCCCGACAGCTGGCCGACAGTCCCCAGCGCGATCAGCGGGCTGACGGGTTCGTCCTGGATCGCATGTTTGAGCGCGGCGCCCGTCCCCTGCGTGAGGTCGATGATGCTGTTGCAGGAGCGGCAGGTGATGCTTTTGCTGCCGGCCAGCGTGACCTCGACCGGCGCGCCGCAGTTGGGGCAGCTGAACTGCTTGCCTTTTTCGTCCTTGGCGGATTCGTCTTTCAGGCCGCTGAGCTTGAGCTCGTCCAGCAGCACGGCACGGCCCAGCGACAGCGCGGGCGCCCCGCCGCCGGCCACCGTGCCGTAGTCGATGCTGAGCACATCGCCGTCGGCGCTGCGCAGTTCCACCATGACAAAAGGCGCGCCCAGTGCCGGCAGGCGCGGCAGCTCGCCCTGGGCCGACAGCAGCGACACGCCCTCGTTCGAGGCCACGCTGAAGGGCTTGGCGTTGATGGCGGTGGTGGCGCCGACGCGGAAGCTCTGGGCCGGCGGCACCTCGCGCTTCAGGCTGGTGGGCAGGCTGAAAACGTAAGCGCCGTTGTCTTCGCTCAGGAAGGCCGGCTTGCCGTCGTCCAGCACGGCGTACCACTCGGTCCAGGTGCCTTGCGCGTACCGGTATTGCAGGCGGCCGACCAGCGTGAAGTTACGGCCCTGCCAGACCCCCGAGGCCTGCAATTGCAGCGGGCTGAAGTCATTGAACAGCTCGGCCATCTTGCCGATGCGCGACAGCGTGTCGCCGTCGCGCACGACCGTGCTCTGGCAATAGCCGCAAACCGCGTGCGTGGACTGCGCGCTGCGAAATTCAACGGGCGCGCCGCAGCCGGGACACGGCGCGCGGTAGGCGCGTTGCTGGGGCTCGGATGCCAAGGTGGGCGGTCAGTGAACGATGCGCGGCGGGGCCGGCATCAGACCAGCTTCTTGAGCAGCTCGGCCTTCTTGGCGTCGAACTCTTCCTGCGTGAGGATGCCCTTGGCCTTGAGTTCGCCGAGCTTCTCAAGCGTGGCCATCACGTCGTCGGGCTTGACGGCGGCGGCAGCCGCCGCGGCGGCCTGCGCAGGATTGCCCTGCAGGCCTTGCTGCAGGTTTTGCGCCAGCACCTGGCCCAGCGCCACGCCGGCGCCCAGGCCCATGGCGTCGCCGGCAATGCCGCCGCCACCGCCTACGCCCTCGGCGAACTTTGGAATCGCCTGCGCCGTCTGGTACTGCATGAACTTGCCCATGTCGTTGCCGACCATGCCCATGCCGATTTTCTGGTCCAGGATTTTCTGCAGCTCTTCGGGCAGTGAGACGTTCTGCACCGTCATGCCCTCGAGCTTGAGGCCTATCTTGGCGAACTCGGGGGTGAGCTGCGTGACCAGCGCCTGCGCGAAGGCCAGCTGGTTGGCGGCCAGGTCCAGGAAGGCGATTTCACTGGAGGCGATGGCGTTGGAAATATTCTGCAGCACCAGGCCGCGCAGCTGGCCGTCGAGGTCGGCCGTGCTGTAGCGCTCGCGCGTGCCCGAGATTTCGGTGTGGAAAAGCTTGGGGTCGGCGATGCGGAAGTTGTAGTTACCGAAGGCGCGCAGGCGAACGGCGCCGAAGTCTTTGTCGCGAATGGTGATGGGCTGGGGCGTGCCCCACTTCTGGTCGATCTGCTGGCGCGTGCTGAAGAAGTAAACGTCGCTCTTGAAGGGCGATTCGAACAGCTTGTCCCAGTTCTTGAGGTAGGTCAGGACCGGGATGGTCTGCGTGGTCAGCTTGTGCATGCCGGGGCCGAAGACGTCGGCGACCTTGCCCTCGTTGACGAACACCGCCATCTGCGACTCGCGCACGGTGAGCGAGGCGCCGTACTGGATCTCCATGTCGGCCATCGGGAAACGCCAGGCCAATGTGCCGTCGCCGTCCTCGGTCCACTGGATGATGTCGATGAACTGTTTCTTGATGAAGTCCATTAGTGCCATGGCGCGCTCCCCTATGCTATGAAGTGAGTTGTCGGCCACATGATACCCGGCGAAAACGTCACCAGGTCGGCTAAATGTCGTCCGCAAACACAGACAGGCGGGGGCCGCCGCTTACTGCCCCTGGCCCGCCTGCGGCACGCCAGCCAGGCAATTCACGATGCCGGCCCCGACGGTGCAGTCGCCCTGCGCCGGATTGGCGGCGTCGGGCGTCTCAGGAAAGCCCGCCAGGCGGAAAGGCGGTGCCTCCGTCGTCTCGGCCAGTTCCTGCGTGCTCCGTATGCCGGCCGCACGGCGGAAGGCCTGTTCACGCCGGTCGTCGGCTTCCAGCACCGGCAGCGCGGTGCCGTTGACAACACGCAAATCCCCGGTCCGCTCGGCCATATTGGCCGGCGCCGGCGTGATGTTGGCCGTGGTGGCGGCCGTGGTGTTGAGCAGCACGTAATTGCCGGCGTCCGCACCCGACAGCGTGATGCCGGTGATGCTGACGGGCTTGCCGGTGCCGACGGCGGGTGTGTCGAAGTTGCCGGTCGCGGCGCCCACCGTCAGCGCGTCCGCGCCTATGCGGCCGGTAAAGGCCGCGGCGCCGGTCGCCAGCGTGGCGGCCGTGGTGGCGTCCTGCACCTTGTCGGCGGCGGTGATGCCGCTGACATTGGCGATGGAGGCCGGCGTGATGGTCGCCGTGGTGGTGGTCGTGGTGTTGACGCTGTAATTACCGGCGTCGGTGCCCGTGATGGCGATGCCGCCGACGTTGACCGTCTTGCCGATGCCGGCATTCTTGTCGGTGAAGGCCGCCGACGTGTTGCTGGCGGCGAGCACGTCGCCGGCAACCCGGTTGTCGTTGAGCGTCACCGTCGCGGCCGTGCCGCCGTCGTACACCTTGTTTTGTGCCGCGGCGCCAACGGTGAGGGCGCGCTGCGTGATGTCGGCGGTGGTCGCCGCCGTGGTGTTGGCGCTGTAGTTGCCGGCATCGGTGCCGGTGATGGCGATGCCGGCCACGCTCACAGCCTTGCCGATGCCCACATTCTTGTCGGCGAAGCTGGCAGCGGTATTGCTGGCGCTGAGCACGTCGCCCGCGACGCGGTTGTCCGTCAGGGTCACGCCGGCGGCGGTGCCGCCGTCGTAGACCTTGTTGTTTCCCGTGGCATTGACCGTGAGCGCGCGCTGCGTGATGTTGGCCGTGGTGGCCGCCGTGGTGTTGACGCTGTAGTTGCCGGCGTCGGTGCCGCTGATGCCGATGCCGCTGACGCTGACGGCCTTGCCGGTACCGACGTTCTTGTCGGCGAAGTTCGCGGCCGTGTTGCTGGCGGTGAGCACATCGCCGGCGACCCGGTTGTCCGCCAGGGTCACGCCGGCCGTCGTACCGCCGTCGTAGACCTTGTTGCTTCCCGTGGCACTGACCGTGAGGGCGCGCTGTGTGATGTTGGCGGTGGTGGCCGCCGTGGTGTTCACGCTGTAGTTGCCGGCATCGGTGCCGGTGATGCCGATGCCGCTGACGCTGACGGCCTTGCCGGTACCCACGTTCTTGTCGGCAAAGCTGGCAGCGGTGTTGCTGGCGCTGAGCACATCACCCGCAACACGGTTGTCGGACAAGGTGACGGTGGCAACGGTGCCGCCGTCGTAAACCCGGTTCTGGCCGGCGGCGCTGACCGTGAGGGCGCGCTGCGTGATGTCGGCCGTGGTGGCGGCGGTGGTGTTGACGCTGTAGTTGCCGGCGTCAGTGCCGGTGAGGGCGATGCCGCTGACGCTGACGGCCTTGCCGGTGCCCACGTTCTTGTCGCCAAAGCTGGCCGCCGTGTTGCTGGCCGTCAGCACATCGCCCGCGACGCGGTTGTCGGCCAGGGTCACGCCGGCGGTGGTGCCGCCGTCGTAGACCTTGTTGCTTCCCGTGGCGCTGACCGTGAGGGCGCGCTGGGTAATGTTGGCCGTGGTGGCCGCCGTGCTGTTGACCGAGTAATTGCCGGCGTCAGTGCCGGCAATGCCGATGCCGCTGACGTTTACTGTCTTACCGGTACCAACGTTTTTGTCAGCGAAGCTGGCGGCCGTGTTGCTGGCGGTGAGCACATCACCGGCGACCCGGTTGTCGGCCAGGGTCACGCCGGCCGTCGTACCGCCGTCGTAGACCTTGTTGCTCCCGGCAGCGCTGACCGTGAGGGCGCGCTGTGTGATGTTGGCGGTAGTGGCTGCCGTGCTGTTGACCGTGTAGTTGCCGGCGTCGGTGCCGCTGATACCAATGCCGCTGACGCTGACGGCCTTGCCGGTACCGACGTTCTTGTCGCCAAAGCTGGCCGCCGTGTTGCTGGCGGTGAGCACGTCACCGGCAACCCGGTTATCGAGGAGCGTCACTGTGGCGATGGTGCCGCCGTCATACACCCGGTTCTGGCCGGTGGCGCTGACGGTGAGGGCGCGTTGCGTGATGTCGGCCGTGGTGGCCGCCGTGGTGTTGACCGAGTAATTGCCGGCGTCAGTGCCGGTAATGCCGATGCCGCTGACGTTCACTGTCTTGCCGGTGCCGACGTTTTTGTCGCCAAAGCTGGCCGCCGTGTTGGTGGCCGTCAGCACATCGCCGGCGACGCGGTTGTCCGCCAGGGTCACACCGGCGGTGGTGTTGCCGTCGTAGACCTTGTTGCTTCCCGTGGCGCTGACCGTGAGGGCCCGCTGCGTGATGTCGGCCGTGGTGGCCGCCGTGGTGTTGACCGAGTAATTGCCGGCGTCAGTGCCGGCGACGGCGATGCCGCTGACGTTCACGGTCTTGCCGGTGCCGGCGTTCTTGTCGATGAAGCTGGCGGCCGTGTTGCTGGCGGTCAGCACGTCGCCCGCGACGCGGTTGTCGGCCAAGGTCACGCCGGCGGTGGTGTTGCCGTCGTAAACCTTGTTGGTCCCGGTGGCGCTGACCGTGAGGGCCCGCTGCGTGATGTCGGCCGTGGTGGCCGCCGTGGTGTTGACCGAGTAATTGCCGGCGTCGGTGCCGGCAATGCCGATGCCGCTGACGTTCACTGTCTTGCCGGTGCCGGCATTCTTGTCGATGAAGCTGGCGGCCGTGTTGCTGGCGGTCAGCACGTCGCCCGCGACGCGGTTGTCGGCCAAGGTCACGCCGGCGGTGGTGTTGCCGTCGTAAACTTTGTTGGTCCCGGTGGCGCTGACCGTGAGGGCACGCTGGGTGATGTTGGCCGTGGTGGCCGCCGTGGTGTTGACCGAGTAATTGCCGGCGTCGGTGCCGGTAATGGCGATGCCGCTGACGTTCACCGTCTTGCCCGTGCCGGCGTTCTTGTCGATGAAGCTGGCGGCCGTGTTGCTGGCGGTCAGCACGTCGCCCGCGACGCGGTTGTCTGCCAAGGTCACGCCGGCGGTGGCGTTGCCGTCGTAAACCTTGTTGGTCCCGGCGGCACTGACCGTCAGGCTGCGTGCCGTGACGGTGCCGATGTTGCCGGTGAGGGTACCGCCGCCCGACACCTGGTAGCCGTACACCGTGGTGGCGCCATTGGAAGCGGTGGTGGTAACGCCGGATACGCTGACCGTCTTGCCTGTGCCGGCGTTCTTGTTGTCGTAGCTGCCGGCAGCCGGGTTGTTAAGGGTGATCACGTCGCCGTCGATGGCCCCGGAACTGGTGAAGTTGCCGGCCGCCAGCGTGGCGCTTGCGGTCCCGTCATACACCTTGCTCACCGTTCCGGTGAGTCCGGCGGAAATGGTTGGCGCCACGGAATGGACAAAGCCGTTGCCGGTGCCCAGGAGGGCGCTGCCATACGTTGCGTTGTACTGCTTGAACGCGGCGGTCAGCCCACCTTTGACATCCGAGACGGGACTGGTCGAATAGACCAGCCAGCGCCCGGACGGCGTCGCCAGCGCCCCGGCGCCCACGTTGTTGATGAAGTTGCCGCTCGTCGTCAGCACAATGGCGTCGCCGCTGCCGCTTGTGCTGATGAAGTTGTTGAGCGTGAGATTGCCACCGAGCGCCCGCGCGCTCAGGCTGTCTGCAGACACCTGACCAAGGGCCAGGGCGCCGGCGTTGACGACACTGGCCGCCCCGGCCGTCAGGATGGTAAGGTTGCCGGTAAAGTTGTTCGATGTGTTGCTGGCGGTGATCGCCCCGCCGCCGTTGCTGGCCAGCTTGACGTTGTTTCCGGTCACCTGGCCGGTGTAGATCTGCGCGCCGCTGGTGGTCAGCGTGTTGCCTGTACCAAAGGCGACCAGGCCCGCGCTCGACACCGAGGCGACGGTATCGCTGAAGCTGTTGAAGTCGAGCGTGGCACCGGACAGGACGTTGACGGCCGACGCGGCGCCGATCGCATTGGCAACGCCGAGCCTCAGTGTGCCGGCGTTGACGGCGGTGGCTCCCGTATAGGTGTTCACGCCGGACAGCGTCAGCTGCGAGGTGGCGCTGTTTTGCACCACGCCGGTCACGCCGGTGCCTATCACCTTGCTGATGGTGCTGCCGCCCGTGCCCGTGCCGCTATTGGTCACGGTCCCGACGTTGTTCAATGCCCCGGCGCCCGACAGCGTGATGGTTCCGGCTCCCGTCGTGTTGAGTGCCAGGTTGCCGGCGCCTGCGACGGCACCGCTCAAGGTGAGGTTGCCGGCCACCGGAGCAAGCCTCAGATCATGGTTGTTGAGTGTGACGGCGCCGCTGAAGGTGCTTGCCGCGCTGGCGGTGATGCTGGCCACGCCGGTGTTACCGGCGGCCACGTTGACCGCGTTGGTGTGCGCAGCGCCGCCGCTGAGCGTGGTGTTGGCGCTGCCGCTGATGTCGCCCAGCGTGATCGCGCCCGTGCCGAAGGCGGCCGCCACGGTTCCTGACACCGTGCCGGCCTTGATCGTCGTACCGCCACTGTAGGTGTTGGCGCCCGACAGGGTCAGCTGTGAGGTGGCGCTGTTTTGCACCACGCCAGTGACGTTGCTGCCTATTACCGCACTGATGGCGGTGGCGCCCGTGCCGGTGCCTGTGTTGCTGATCGTGCCAACGTTATTGACGCCGGCGGTCGATAGCGTGACCGCGCCGGTACCGGTTGAATTCAGCGCAAGGTTGCCGGTGCCGGTGATGCCGCCGCTCAGGGTGAGGTTGCTGCCCGCCGGGGCCAGCCGCAAGGCGTGGTTGTTGAGCGTGACCGCGCCACTGAAGGTGCTTGCCGCGCTGGAGGTGATGCTGGCCACGCCGGTGTTGCCGGAGGCCACATTGATCGCGTTGGTGTGCGCAGCGCCGCCGCTGAGCGTGGTGTTGGCGCTGCCGCTGCTGTCGCCGAGCGTGATGGCGCCGGTGCTGAAGGCGGCCGCCACGGTTCCCGACACCGTGCCGGCCTTGATCGCCGTTCCGCCGCTGTAGGTGTTCGCACCGGAAAGCGTCAGCTGCGAGGTGCCGCTGTTCTGCACCACGCCCGTGACGTTGCTGCCTATCACTTTGCTGATGGTACTGCCGCCCGTGCCCGTGCCGCTGTTGGTCAGCGTGCCGGTGTTGTTCAATGTTCCGGCACCCGACAGCGTGATGGCGCCGGCGCCCGTGGTGTTGAGTGCCAGGTTGCCGGTGCCCGTAACCGCACCGGTCAAAGTGAGGGTACTGGCCGCCGGCGCGAGCATCAGGTCATGGTTGTTGAGCGTGACGGCGCCGCTGAAGGTGCTGTTGGCGCTGGAGGTGATGCTGGCCACGCCGGTGTTGCCCGCCGCCACGTTGATCGCGTTGGCGTGCGTCACGGCGCCGCCGCCGTTGAGCGTGGCGTTGGCGCTGCCGCTGCTGTCGCCCAGCGTGATCACACCGGTGCCGAAGGCGGCCGCCACGAGGCCTGATACCGTGCCGGCCTTGATCGTCGTGCCGCCGCTGTAGGTGTTCGCACCGTTCAGGGTCAGCAGCGAAGTGGCGCTGTTCTGCACGACGCCCGTGACGTTGGTGCCAATCACCTTGTTGATGACGGTGCCGCCCGTTCCCGTGCCGCTGTTGGTCACCGTGCCGGTAATGTTCAATGTTCCGGCGCCCGACAGGTTGACGGTTCCGCCCCCCGAGGTGTTCAGGTTGCCGGTGCCCGTAATCGCACCGGTCAAGGTGAGGGGGCTGGCCGCCGGCGCGAGCATCAGGTCATGGTTGTTGAGGGTGATGGCGCCGTTGAAGATGCTGTTGGCGCTGGAGGTGATGCTGGCTATGCCGGTATTGCCGGCCGCCACGTTGATCGCGTTGGTGTGCGTCACGGCGCCGCCGCCGTTGAGCGTCGCGTTGGCGCTTCCGCTGCTGTCGCCCAGCGTGATTGCGCCCGTGCCGAAAGCGGCAGCCACGGTGCCCGATACCGTGCCGGCTTTGATGGTCGTGCCGCTGCTGTAGGTGTTGATGCCCGACAACGTCAGCTGCGAGCTGGCGCTGTTCTGCACCACGCCTGTGACGTTGGTGCCGATGACGTTGCTGATCAGCGTTGCACCGGCGCCGGTTCCGCCGTTGGTAATCGTGCCGGCGTTGTTGGCCGCCGTACCCGACAGCATGATGCCGTTGGCAATCGCGCTGTTGTTGTTGAGCACCAGGTTGCCGGTGCCGTTCACGCCCCCGGAGACCGTGAGCAGCCTGGTACCGCTGGCGTTGCTGTTGGTCAGGGTCGTGCCAGCGCCATTGACGGTAAGTGCGCCGCTGACGGTGAGTGCCGAGGTGGCACTGTTTTCGGTAATGGCCGTGACGTTGGAACCCACCGCCGCGCTGATCGTCGTTGCACCGGCACCCGTTCCGGTGTTGCTGATGGTGCCGCTGTTGTTCACCGCACTGGCGCCCGAGAGCGTGATTGTCCCGGCTCCGGTTGTGCTGAGTGCCAGGTTGCCCGTACCCGTGACGCCGCCGCTCAGGGTGAGGGTGCTGGTTGCCGACGCGAGCTGCAGGTCGTGGTTGTTGAGCGTGACCGCGCCGCTGAAGACGCTGTTCGCGCTGGAGGTGATGCTGGCCACGCCGGTGTTGCCCGCCGCCACGTTGACCGCGTTGCTGTGCGTCACGGCACCGCCGCCGTTGAGCATCGCGTTGGCGCTGCCCGCGCTGTCGCCCAGCGTGATTGCGCCCGTGCCGAAGGCTGCCGCCACGGTGCCCGATGTCGTGCCGGCCTTGATCACCGTGCCGCTGGTGTAGGTATTCGCGCCGGAAAGCGTCAGCTGTGAAGTGGCGCTGTTTTGCACTACGCCGGTCACGCCGGTGCTGATGACCTTGCTGATGACGGTCGTGCCGGTGCCGATTCCGGTGTTGCTGACCGTGCCCGTGTTGTTCAATATCGCGGCGCCCGACAGCGTGATGCCGTTGGCAATCGCGCTGTTGTTGTTGAGCACCAGGTTGCCGGTGCCGCCCACCGCGCCTGTGACGGCGAGCACCGAGGTGCCGCTGGCGTTGCTGTTGGTCAGCGTTGTGCCCGCGCCGTTGACGGTAAGTGCGCCGCTGACGGTGAGTGCCGAGGTGGCACTGTTTTCGGTAATGGCCGTGACGTTGGAACCCACCGCCGCGCTGATCGTCGTTGCACCGGCGCCCGTTCCGCTGTTGGTCACGGTACCGGTGTTGTTCAGCGCCCCGGCGCTCGACAGCGTGATGGTTCCGGCTCCCGTCGTGTTGAGTGCCAGGTTGCCGGTGCCTGTGACCGCACCGGTCAAGATGAGGTTGCTGGCGGCCGGCGCGAGCCTCAGGTCATGGTTGTTGAGCGTGACGGCGCCGTTGAAGGTGCTGTTGCCGCTGCTGGCGCTGGAGGTGACGCTGGCCACGCCGGTATTGCCGGCCGCCACGTTGATGGCGTTGGAGTACGCAACGGCAGCGCCGACGTTAAGCGTGGCGTCGGCGCTGCCGGTGCTGTCGCCCAGCGTGATCGCGCCGGTGCCGAACGAGGCCCCCGTGACGGCGGTGGCCGTGCCCGCCTTGATGCTTGTACCGCTGCTGTAGGTGTTTGAGCCCGCGAGCGTGAGCTGCGAGGTGGCGCTGTTCTGCACGACGCCGGTCACGTTGGTGCCGATCGCCCTGCTGATGCTCGTTGCGCCTGCACCCGTGCCGGCATTGGTGACCGTGCCGGTGTTGTTCAAGGTTCCGCCGGCTGACAGCGTAATGCCGTTGGCGATCGCGCTGTTGTTGTTGAGCACCAGGTTGCCGGTTCCGCTCACCGCGCCCCCGACCGTGAGCAGCGCGCTACCGCTGGCATTGTTGTTCGTGAATGTCGTGCCCGCGCCATTGACGGTGACCGCGCCGTTGACGAACAAGGCCGAAGTGGCGCTGTTTTCGGTGATGGCCGTGACGTTGGCGCCCACCGCCGCACTGATAAAGACAGTGCCTGTACCTGTGCCGCTATTGGTGATCGTGCCGCTGTTGTTGACGGCGGCGCTCGACAACATGATGGCGCCGCCTGTGCTGTTGTTGTTAAGCACCAGGTCGCCTGCACCACTTACGCCGCCCGAAACCGTGAGCGCCGGGCCGCCTGTATTGCTGTTGGTCAGGGTCGTGCCGCCGCTATTGACGGTGAGTGCGCCGCTGACGGTGAGTGCCGAAGTGGCGCTGGCCTCTGTAATGGCTGTGACGTTGGCGCCCACGGCTGCGCTGATGGCCGCCGCACCGCTGCCGGTGCCGGTGTTGCTGATCGTGCCAATGTTGTTCACCCCACTGGCACCCGACAGCGTGATCGTTCCGCTTCCCGTGGTATTGAGTGCCAGGTTGCCGGTACCCGTGACACCTCCGCTCAAGGTGAGGGTATTACCGCCGGCCGGGGCCAGCCTGAGGTCGTGGCTGCTGAGTGTGACCGCGCCGCTGAAGGTGCTGTTGGCGCTGGAGGTGATGCTGGCCGTGCCGGTGTTACCCGCCGCCACGTTGATCGCATTGGTATGCGTGCCGGCAAAGCCGCCATTGAGCGTGGTGTTGGCGCTGCCGCTGCTGTCGCCCAGCGTGATCGCGCCCGTGCCGAAGGCGGACGCCACGGTGCCGGACACTGTTCCCGCCTTGACCGTCGTACCGCTGCTGTAGGTGTTCGCACCCGATAGGGTCAATTGCGAGGTGGCGCTGTTCTGCACGATGCCTGTGACATTGGTGCCGATGACCCTGTTGATGATGCCGCCGCCCGCACCCGTGCCGCTGTTGGTCACAGTGCCGGTGTTGTTCAATGTTCCCGCGCCTGCCAGCCCGACGGCTCCGGCTCCCGTGGTGTTGAGTGCCAGGTTGCCCGTGCCCGTGACCGAACCGAGCAAGGTGAGGTTGCTGGCCGCCGACGCGAGCCGCAAGTCGTGGCTGTTGAGTGTGACCACGCCGCTAAAGGTACTGACGGCGCTGGAGGTGATGCTGGCCACACCGGTGTTGCCGGCCGCCACGCTGATCGCGTTGCTGTGCGTGCCGGCAAAGCCGCCGTTGAGTGTTGTATTGGCGCTGCCGCTGCTGTCGCCCAGCGTGATCGCGCCGGTGCCGAAGGCGGTGGCGCTGGTCGTGCCCGACAGGGTTCCCGCCTTGACCGTCGTGCCGCCGCTGTAGGTGTTCGCGCCCGACAGGGTCAAGGTGCCCGCGCCATTTTTCACGACCGCTGTTGTCCCCTGGACAAGCCCCGATTGTGTGACGTTGCCGGCGGCGTTGTAATTCAGCGTGCCCCCATTGAGGCTGAAATTTGCTGGCGAAGTGATCGCGCCGGCCGCGTTGAGCGTGACGCCAAGGGCGCCAACGGTGGAGGTGACATTCGCACCCACGCCGAAGGTGATGTTGTTGGAGGCATTGAGGGTCAAGGTCGCTGCACCGCCGGCCGTCTTGGCGATGGCATTGTTGACGCTGATGTCACCGGCCTGGCCGTTGGTGCCGGCGCTTGCGGTCGTGACGTTGACGGAGGTCCCGCCGTTCAAGGCCGTCTGGATGCTCGCCGTGGTCACGATGGCGGCGTCGTTCGTGCTGGTGAAATTGGGCGTTGCCGAGACGTTGGTGTTGGGCCCCGTGGTTTGAATCGTGATGTTGTTCGGATCGAGCAGCCATTGCCCCGCCGCCCCGTTCTGCGCCGAGGCGTCGACGCTGCCCAGCGCCTGCAGAACCGCCTTGCCGCTGGTTTCAACAAAGCCGCCGTCACCGCCTTGCGCTCCGCCCCTGGCCGTGATGCTGCCGTGGAACTGTGTGACGTCATCCGCCCAGACGATGACCTTGCCGCCGTTGCCGCTGCCGAGGGCATCGGCCTTGATGCTGGCGTCGGCGCCTATGTAGCTGCGGTTGGCGTTCTGCACGGCCGCATTGAGGCCCTGGTAGTCACCGCCAATCAGCGCCGTGCCTCCGCCGGCTTCACCGGAAACGTCGATCAACGCGCCGCCGGTCAGCGCGACCTTGTCGCCCAGCACCTTGACCGTGCCGCCCGTCTGCCCCGCCGCGGTGCCGGCCGCGCTCAACTCCCCGCTGACGTTCACGATGCCCGTGGCGCCACCGCTCAGCACGATGGTGCCGTTGCGCTCCACCGCCGAGTTGGCGCGGATGATGCCCGACTGGTTGATGACGGTCGCCATCGCGTCGCCCATGGCGCTGGCCAGCACGGCGACCTGGCCGCCCGAAGCCGTGATGCTGCCGCTGTTGTCGATCGCTGCCTGCGCGGCCGCGGCGTCCACCGAGAAACTCACCAGGCCCACACCCGAGGTGTCGACCGACACACGCGAGCCCGCGAGCAGGCCGACCGAGCCGGCTTCGGCGCTGATGGCGCCGGTGTTGCTGACCTGGGGCGCGGCCAGCAGCACGTAGCCGCCCCGCGCGACGGTGATGCTGCCGTGGTTGCTGACGGCGCCCGTGCCGCTGCCGCTGAAGTTGTAGCGGCCGGCCATGAAGTCGCCGTTGCTGATGTCCAGGCTGGAGGCGACCAGGCCGCCCACATTGACCTGGGCGCCGGGCGCGAACATCACGCCCGAGGGATTGACCAGGAAGACCTGGCCGTTGGCGCTCAGCGAGCCGAAGATGGACGAGGCACCGTTGCCGATGACGCGGTTCAGCGCGACGGAGGCGGCGCCGGGCTGCACGAACTGCATGGACTGGCCGGCGCCGATGTTGAAGCTTTGCCAGTTGAGCACGGCCTTGTCGCTGGCCTGGTTGACCACCATGGCATTGGCCGAGGGTGTGCTGACGCTGGCCTGGCCGGCCACCACCTGCGCGCCTTCGGGCAGGGCGGTGGCCCAGGGCGACACCGCCGCCAGCAGCGTCGCAAGCAACTGCGAAAGGCGGCGGCCGCTGCGGATGCGGTAGGTGGCCGAGAGCTTGCGCGAGAGGCGGACCACCACCGTGCGCACGGACCAGGGGCGGTAAGCGGCGTGGGAATTGGAGGTGGTGGTCATGGTGGGCATTCGGAGCTAAGGGCTAACTAGAACCAGGTCTGGGCCGACAGCCAGGCGCGCGGCGCGCGGTCGGGGTCACCGGTGGAGGGCTGTGCCGGCGTGGTGCGCCAGGCCAGGTAGGTTTTGATGAGGAACTTGCCGGGCCGGCCCAGCGTGGCGCCCACGCCGAAGGAGCCCAGGCTCAAGGTGTTGCTATTGCCGGGCACGGTGGCGCCGTTCTGGTTGAAGCGCACGCGGCCGAAGTCGTAAAAGGCCAGCAAGGTCAGCGGCTCGCCCCAGGGCGCCTGCGGGAACTGGTAACGCGACTCCAGGTTCAGCAGGAAACCGGCGTCGCCCACGCCTTCGCCCACCGGATAGCCGCGCACGCCGTTGGGCCCGCCGAGCACCATTTTTTCGGCCGAACTGAGGTTTTTGGATGCAAGCTGGGCCTGCGCCGCGAGGTGAAAGCTGTAGGGCGCGTCAAAGAGCTGGGAGCGCTGGAATTCCAGGTTCAGCTTGCTGAAGCCGCCGGCGGTGCGCAGGCCGCCCAGGCCGTCGTCGAACGCCAGGTCGGCCGCGGAGAGCGCCAGGCGGCCGAAGGTGAGGTTGACGGCGTAGCTGTTCAGGCCGCTGCCGCCCGCCGCATCGTCAATGAAGTTGCCGGCCAGACCGAGCCTGAGCGCGCTGATGTCGCGCTTGCTGGCGAGCGCCGGCGTGCGGGTCTCGTCGACCAGCTTTTTTTGCTCTGCGCTGACGAAGCCGTAGAGGTTGGTGCCGCGCCCGCGCAGCAGGGGCTGGGAAACGCTGATGCCGGCGATGTCCGCCCGGCCGCTGGCGCCCAGCGCCTGGAACTGCTTGCCCAGCGCGTAATCCAGCCGCGCCAGGCTCAGGCCCAGCCGCGTGCCCTGCGCGCCCACCGGCACGGTGTAGCCGATGCGGTACAGGGCCGAGCCGGCCTGGTCGTTTTGCTGCGCGCTCAGGGCGAGCACGTCGCCGCGTCCCAGCAGGTTGTTGACATTGGCGTTGAGTGCGGCGCGTACGGCGCCGGCGGCGCGCGCGCCGTGGTTGTCGACGCTCACGGAGCCATCGAAGCGCGGGCCCTTGGCCTGCACGGTGACCAGCACGTCGGCCTGGCCCGGGTTCGCGCCGGGCTGGACGGTCGCGGCGGCATCGTAGCCGGCCAGGTCGCGCAGCAGCAGCACGGGCTTGTCGAGCGCGTAATCGGTGACGGCATCGCCCGGCTTCAGCTGGCCGGCCACCAGGGCTTCGGCAAAGGACTGTGAAATGCCCGTGCCGTCGACCCGCACCGTGACACGGCCTACCCGCGCTTCCAGCACGGCGATGGTGACGGTGCCGCCCTCAACGGGGAAAGCCTGCTCGGGCAGGTAGGCCTGTGTGAGCAGGTAGCCTTTTTGCCGATAGTAGGCGCTGATGGTGTTGGCCGCGTCGGTCAGGCCGGCGAGGTTGGTGGGTTGCTGCAGGCGGGACGCGAGCAGCGCTGCCAGCAGTTCGCCGGAAAACACCGTGTTGCCGGTAAAGCTGAAGGCGGCCGGTGTGATGCGGGCGGTGCCGGCAGCGGGCGCCGCCGGCTGGGGTTGGCGCAGTTCCACCGGCGGGCCGCCGCGGGGCGGCAGCAGGGGCAGCGGGCCTGGCGACTCCAGCAAGGTGCCGGCATCCGGCCGCACCTGGGCGAACGCAGGCGCGCTCCCGGCGGCGACGGCAGCCAGTACAGCCCAGGCCAGAGGCCGGAGCACCAGAACAGGAGGACGGAGCAAGGACAGACCTTTCAAGCCAGAATGCAACAAAGTGTTGCAATCCGGTTGTAGCCTTTTGCATTCATTCTGTCCAACGCTTTCCCCGTTCGGGACGCAGGTTTAGCTCGTATCTGTTTGTTTTTTCACACTTTTTTGATGCCAAGCGCTACAAGCGTAAGAGGCCTCCCTTAAATGTTGCAATTTGTAAAAAAGCGGCCGTGTGCGCTATTTACGGCTCGCGGCCCTATGGATCGCTTAGGCCGAATCAATTGGCCTGAAGCTTAGGCAATCCCTACCATTGGATAGGAATCAATCGCTTTTAGCTATTTGAAGGAGAAGCTGATGAGCAAATTGGTACGCGCCAACCTGCCCACCTTGAAGAAAACCGCCAGCTATTACGTGGTGCACGTGACGGTGGCGGCGCTGGTGGCCTATGCGGTGACCGGCAACTTCCTGCTGGCGATCACGCTGAGCCTGCTCGAGCCGACCGTGCAGGCTTTTGCCTTTTTCTTCCACGAAAAAGCCTGGCAGCGCTGGGGCGGCCAGCGCGCGGCCACGCCTGCGAAGGCGCAGGCGGGCTTGTCCACGGCCCGCGCCTAGCGCCTAAGAGCTGAGCCGCTCACAAAGCCCAGCGAAGCGATCCTGGCTAGGCGCGACGCCGCAGACAGTGCTAAGGGCCTGTGAGCCCTGTGTTTGCAAGATGCGTTGCGAGTCAAAAAGGCCTTGAGCAAGGCGCAAAACGCAGGCGGGGTAGACCCCGTCAAGGCTTTGCAACGCCGCGCAAGGCCTTTTTGATCGCAACCCGGAGGGAATGGGGTGAAAACGACGCCACTCAGCGTTGCGCTCCTCACCCAGACTCCCGGTCTGGGATTCGTCGCGCGCCTTGATTGGCGCCGTTTTCACCCCATTCGCATTTGCAAACACAGGGCTCACAGGCCCTGGCACGGCAAGGCGGCGCAACAACGCCAGGAGGGGTTTGTGGGCGGCTCAGGAGCCCCAGACTTCGCGGGCGGTCTCTACCACCAGGCGCAGCTTGTTGCGCTGCGCTTCGACGGCAATGTTGTTGCCGTGCACCGTGCTGCTGAAGCCGCACTGCGGTGACAGCGCGAGCTGCTCCAGCGGCGCGTATTTCGCGGCATCTTCGATGCGGCGCTTCAGGTCGTCCTTGCTTTCCATCTCGCCGAACTTGGTGGTGACCAGGCCCAGCACCACGGTCTTGCCCTTGGGCAGGTAGCGCAGCGGTTTGAAGTCACCGCTGCGGCTGTCGTCGTATTCGAGGAAGTAGGCGTCCAGGTCCATTTCCTTGAGCAGCGCCTCGGCCACCGGCTCGTAATTGCCGGCCGCGGCGTGGGTGCTCTTGAAGTTGCCGCGGCACAGGTGCATGGCCAGGGTCATGCCGGCGGGCTTTTGCGCCACCACCTTGTTGATGAACTTGGCGTAGCGGTGCGGCAGCTCGTTGGGGTCGTCGCCGCGCTGGCGCGCCGCTTCGCGCATTTTTTCGTCGCAGAGGTAGGCCAGGTTGGTGTCGTCCATCTGCACATAGGTGCAGCCGGCCGCGGCCAGGCTGCGCAACTCGTCGCCGTAAGCCTTGGCCACGTCGTCGTAAAAGGCCGGGTCGAGCTCGGGATAGGCCTCCTTGCTGATGCCGGCGCGGCCGCCGCGAAAGTGCAGCATGGTGGGCGAGGGGATCGTGACCTTGGGCGTGTTGCCGGCACTGACCTGGCTTTTGAGGTACTGGAAGTCGGCGAGCTGGATGTCCTTGACGTGGCGCACCTTGTCGATGACGCGCATCACGGGTGGCGCCAGTTCCATGCTGCCGTCGGGCCGCTGGATGGTGACCGGGATGTCGGTCTTCACGCCGCCGATCTGTTCGAGGAAATCGATGTGGAAATAAGTGCGGCGGAATTCGCCGTCGGTGATGCTTTTAAGGCCCACGTCTTCCTGGAACTTCACGATCTCGGTGATGGCCTGGTCTTCGACCTTGCGCAGTTGTTCAGGCGTGATCTGGCCCTTGGCTTTTTGCTCGCGGGCCTCGAGCAGGTACTGGGGACGCAGAAAGCTGCCGACGTGGTCGTAGCGGGCGGGTAGTTTGGCGCTCATGGGAAAGTCTCCATAGTTTGCAGATACAGGGCCTCATGGTATTCCAGCTAAAAAGCCCCTCATTGAATACAATGATTCGGTATTTACCCTGAATTTCCCTATTTTTCTTGGATTTTTGGCGGTTTATGTATACATTGCGTATCCATGGAAGCCAAAAAACCCACTTTTCCGCTCAACGCCTGGTATGCCGCCGCCTATGACGTCGAGCTCGGCCGCAAGCTGCTGGCGCGCACGGTGTGCAAGCAGAAGCTGGTAATGTTCCGCCGCACCGACGGCCAGGTCGCCGTGCTGGAGGACGCCTGCTGGCACCGGCTGCTGCCGCTGTCCATGGGCACGCTGGACGGCGACGAAGTGACCTGCGGCTACCACGGCCTGGTCTACAACGCGCAGGGCCGCTGCACCCATATGCCCAGCCAGGAAACGTTGAATCCCTCGGCCTGCGTGCGCGCCTTCCCGGTGGTCGAAAAGCACCGCTTCATCTGGGTCTGGCCCGGCGACCCGGCCAAGGCGGACCCGGCGCTGGTGCCCGACATGCACTGGAACGACGACGCCGAATGGGCCGGCGACGGCAAGCTGATCACCGTGAAGTGCGACTACCGCCTCGTGGTGGACAACCTGATGGACCTGACCCACGAGACCTTTGTGCACGGCTCAAGCATAGGCCAGCGCGCCGTGGCCGAGGCGCCCTTTGTGGCAACGCATGGCGACCGCACGGCCACCGTGACGCGCTGGATGGAAAACATAGACGCACCGCCTTTCTGGGCCGGGCAGATCGAACATGCGCGCGGCTACACCGGCAAGGTGGACCGCTGGCAGATCATCAAATTCGAAGCACCCTGCACCGTGAACATCGACGTCGGCGTGGCCGAGGCCGGATCGGGCGCGCCGCCCAACGACGGCGCACCGGGCGACCGCAGCAAGGGCGTCAACGGTTTTGTGCTGAACACGGTGACACCCGAGACCGACGGCAGCTGCCACTACTTCTGGGCCTTTGCGCGCAACTATTGCCTGGGTGAGCAGCGCCTGACGCATCAACTGCGCGAGGGCGTGGCCGGCATCTTCCGCGAAGACGAACTTGTGCTCGAGGCCCAGCAAATCGCCATCGATGAACATCCGGACCACCAGTTCTACAACCTCAACATCGACGCCGGCTCCATGTGGGCGCGGCGCCTGATAGACCGGCTGATCGCGCAGGAAGCGCCGACTGCGACCGTAATTCCGATACGCCTCGCAGCCTGAACCCCCATGACAAAAATTATCCCCATGGCCACGACAAACCCTTCAGCCGCCCCCAACAGCCTGGAGAGCGCGCAGGTGAGGGCGCAGCTGCAGCTGCGCGAAATGATCCTGGCCGGCGAGCTGCCCGGCGGCGCGCGCATCGCCGAGCTGTCCATCGTTGAAAAGCTGGGCGTCTCGCGCACGCCGATACGCGCGGCGCTGATGCGGCTGGAGCAGGAGGGCCTGCTCGAATCGCTACCCAACGGCGGCTTCGCGGTGCGCACGTTTTCGGAGCGCGACGTGTCCGAGGCGATCGAGCTGCGCGGCACCATTGAAGGACTGTCGGCGCGGCTGGCGGCCGAGCGCGGCGCGCCCACCGTGGTACTCGGCGAAGCGCGCGAATGCCTGAACCGCATCGACGAAGTGCTGAGCCAGCCGGCCCTCAACGACGAGGCGTTCTCAAGCTATGTGGCGCTCAACGAGCGCTTTCACGCGCTGCTCAGCGAAATGGCGGGCAGCGAGGTGATCGCCAAAGAGCTGGACCGCGTGTCCAGCCTGCCCTTTGCCTCGGCCTCGGGATTCGTGGTGGTGCAGGCCAACTCGCCGCGCGCGCGCGACATGCTGATCGTGGCGCAGGACCAGCACCGCCAGGTGCTGGACGCCATCGAGCAGCGCGAGGGCTCACGCGCCGAGGCCATCATGCGCGAGCATTCGCGCCTGGCCCAGCGCAACCTGCGCGCCGCCGTGGCCAGCCACAACCTGGACCAGATGCCGGGCGTGCGTTTAATACGGAAAAAATAATGAAAGCCAATGCCAGCTGGACCGATGCGGTCATTGAATCTTTTGAGGACCTCACGCCCACCGTGCGCGAGTTCCGCATCCGGCCCGCGGGTGACGCGGTCGCTGTGCAGCGCCACGAACCCGGCAGCCACCTGCAGGTGCAGTTGCTGGTGGACGGCAAGCCGGAACTGCGCTCCTATTCGCTGGTCGGCGAACCTGACGGGCAAGCATGGCGCATCGCTGTGAAACGGCTGGACGATGGCCGCGGCGGTTCGCGCGCGATGTGGCGGCTGGCCGCCGGCGATCGCCTGCAGGTCAGCGGGCCGCGCAACCATTTCCCGCTGGACTTCAACGCGCCGGCCTACCTGCTGGTGGCCGGCGGCATAGGCATCACGCCGCTGCTGGGCATGGCCCAGGCGCTGGCCGGCCGCTGTGCGCAGTCGGGCCGGTCGCTGCGCATGCTGTATGGCGTGCGCAGCGAATCTGAACTGGCTTACGGCGAAACGCTGCAGGCCTGCCTGGGCGGGCGGTTGCGGGCAGCCGTCGACGCGCGCATCGACTTCGCCGCCGAGATCGCGGCGCTGCCGCCGGGCGCGCAAATGTATGTCTGCGGCCCGGTGCCCATGCTGGACGCCGCGCGCCACGCCTGGGAGGCCTCGGGCCGGCCGGCGACCGACCTGCGTTACGAGACCTTCGGCAACAGCGGGCGCTTTTCGCCGCAGGCCTTCAGGGTGCTGATTCCGCGCCACGCGCTGGACATCACCGTGCCGCCCGGCTGCAGCCTGCTGGACGCACTGGAGCAGGCGGGCGTGGAAGCGGTGTCCGATTGCAAGCGCGGTGAATGCGGCTTGTGCACGCTGGACGTGCTCGCGCTGGACGGCGAGATCGACCACCGCGACGTCTTTCTGAGCGAGCACGAGAAGCAGCAGAACACGCGGCTGTGCGCCTGTGTCTCACGCGTGGTCGGCTCGGTGACGCTGGACTCGTCCTACCGGCCCGACCGTTGAGCACCCCCGCACCGCGGGTGCATAGACCCCAAAAGTTCGCATACAGAACATTGGTGCTTATCACGAACGCTCAGTAAACTAGCGCCAACACCCCGCCTCATAAATTCAAAATCGACCACTGGAGACAACCCATGAAAAGACGCCTCTTTACCGCCGCAGCCCTTGCCGTCGCCACGTTGGCCTCAGCCGCCTCCGCACTGGCCCAGGACAACACCTTCAAGATAGGCCTGATCCTGCCGATGACGGGCCAGCAGGCCACCACCGGTCGGCAGATCGAGGCGGCCGCGCGGCTTTACATGGCGCAGAACGGCGACACCGTGGCGGGCAAGAAGATCCAGCTGATCGTGAAGGACGACACCTCGCTGCCGGACACCACGCGCCGCCTGGCGCAGGAGCTGGTGGTCAACGACAAGGTCAACGTGCTGGCGGGCTTCGGCATCACGCCCTCGGCCCTGGCCACCGCGCCCATAGCGACGCAGTCCAAGACACCCATGGTGGTGATGGCGGCGGCGACCTCCAGCATCACGCAGTCCTCGCCCTACATCGTGCGCACCAGCTTCACCTTGCCGCAGGTCTCGGTCGCGCTGGCCGACTGGGCGCCCAAGAACGGGATCAAGACGGTGGTCACGCTGGTGTCCGACTACGGCCCCGGCATCGACGCCGAAAAATTCTTCAAGGACCGCCTGACCTTCAACGGCGGCCAGGTGACCGACGCGCTGCGCGTGCCGCTGCGCAACCCCGACTTCGCGCCATTCCTGCAGAAGGTGCGGGACAACAAGCCCGACGCGCTGTTCGTCTTTGTGCCTTCCGGCGCGGGCGCCGCGGTGATGAAGCAGTTCCTCGAGCGCGGCCTGGACAAGGCCGGCATACGGCTGATCGCCACCGGCGACGTGACGGACGACGACCAGCTCAACGACATGGGCGACGGCGCACTGGGCGTGGTGACCTCGCACCACTACTCGGCGGCGCATCCCTCGGCCATGAACAAAAAGTTCGTGGAAGCTTTTTCCAAGGCCAACAAGGGCCTGCGACCCAACTTCATGGCCGTGGGCGGCTATGACGGCATGCGGGTGATTTACGAAGCGCTCAAAACCAGCAAGGGCCAGGGCGGCGGCGACGCGCTGCTCGCGGCCATGAAGGGCCAGCTGTTTGAAAGCCCGCGCGGCAAGATCTTCATCGACGCGCAGACGCGCGACATCGTGCAGGACGTCTACCTGCGCAAGGTCGAGAAGAAGGACGGCCAGCTTTACAACGTGGAATTTGACGTGATCAAGGACGTCAAAGACCCAGGCAAAGCCAAGTAAGCGGCACGCTCCTTCGCGAGGGGAAGCCAGGATGCAAGCGCCGTCCAGCCCCCACCCCAACCCTCCCCCAGCGGGGGAGGTAGCAAACACCCAAACCAATCCATGCTGACCCTTCTTTTTGACGGTATCGCTTACGGCATGCTGCTGTTCATCCTGGCGGTGGGCTTGGCGGTGACCATGGGCTTGATGAATTTCATCAACCTCGCGCACGGCGCCTTCGCGATGGCCGGCGGCTACATCACCGTGCTGCTGATGCAGCATTTCGGCGTGCCCTTTTTGCTGTGCCTGCCGCTGGCCTTCATCGGCTCGGCGCTGCTGGGCGCGGTGCTGGAGCGCACGCTGTACCGGCCGCTCTACAACAAGCCGCACCTGGACCAGGTGCTGTTTTCCATCGGCCTGGTGTTCATGGCGGTGGCCAGTGTGGATTATTTCGTGGGCTCGACGCAGCAGATCGTGCAGCTGCCCGCGTGGCTCAAAGGCCGCACCGAAATCGGCAGCGGCGCCTGGATGCTGGGCATGGGCCACTACCGGCTGTTCATCATCGCGGTGTGCGCTGGACTGACGGTAGGCCTGCAGTACCTGCTGGCGCGCACGCGCTTCGGCAGCCGGCTGCGCGCGTCGGTGGACGACCAGCGCGTGGCGGCCGGCCTGGGCATCAACGTCAACCTGGTGTTCCTCTCGACCTTCGCCGTGGGCTCGGGCCTGGCCGGCCTGGGCGGCGCGCTGGGCGCCGAGGTGCTGGGCCTGGACCCGAGCTTTCCGCTCAAGTTCATGATTTATTTCCTGATCGTGGTGGCCGTGGGCGGCACCACGTCGATTACCGGGCCGCTGCTGGCCGCCCTGCTGCTGGGCATCGCCGACGTGGCGGGCAAGTACTACATCCCCAAGCTGGGCGCCTTCATCGTCTACAGCCTGATGATCGTGATCCTGATCTGGCGGCCGCAGGGCCTCTTTGTGCGCAAGGGAGGCAAATAGATGAACACCCAGACATCGCTGCTCAAAAGCAGCCGCTGGAGGCCCTGGGAGCCGGTGCTCTGGCTCCTCGCCTTCGCCGCGCCGGTGCTGATGCCCAGCCATGCGTCCCTCATCAACGAGATCGCCATCGTCGCGCTGTTCGCGGTGTCGCTGGACCTGGTGCTGGGCTACACCGGCATTGTCTCGCTGGGCCATGCGGCTTTCTTCGGCATAGGCGGCTACGCGGCGGCGCTGTTCGCCAAGCTGGTCATGCCCGACCCGCTGGTGGGCCTGGCCGTGGGCATCACCACCGCGACACTGCTGGGCGCCCTATGCTCGCTCACCATCCAGCGCGGCAGCGACCTGACGCGGCTGATGGTGACGCTGGGTGTGGCGCTGATCCTGCTGGAGCTGGCCAACAAACTCGACTGGCTGACCGGCGGCGCCGACGGCCTGCAGGGCGTGGTCATGGGGCCGCTGCTGGGCAGCTTCGAGTTCGACCTCGCGGGCCGCACCGCCGCCTGGTATTCGCTGGCGGTGCTGCTGGTGCTGTTCGTGCTGATGCGCCGCCTGGTGCATTCGCCGCTGGGTGCGACGCTCAAAGCAATACGCGACAACCGCCTGCGCGCCATGGCCATCGGCATTCCGGTGGCGTCACGGCTGGCGGTTGTCTATACGGTGGCGGCCGGTGTGGCCGGCGCGGCTGGCGCGCTGCTGACGCAGACCACCGGTTTCGCTTCGCTGGATCTGTTCGAGTTCCACCGCTCGGCCGACGTGCTGCTGATCCTGGTGGTGGGCGGAGTGGGCTGGCTCTACGGCGGCGTGGCCGGGGCAATTGTGTTCAAGCTGATGCAGGATGCGCTCTCGTCCATCACGCCGCAGTACTGGACCTTCTGGATAGGCCTCTTCCTGGTGGTGCTGGTGCTGGTGGGCCGCGAACGGCTGGTCCGGCCCTGGACCTGGCTGCCGCAGCGCCGGCACGGAGGTCGGCCATGAGCGCGGCGCCGCAGGGCGACGCGGTGCTGTCCGCGCAAGGCCTGGTGATGCGCTTCGGCGGCATCACCGCCACCAACAACGTGAGCCTGAACCTGCGGCGCGGCGCGCGCCATGCCTTGATCGGGCCTAACGGCGCGGGCAAGACCACGCTGGTCAACCTGCTGACGGGCGTGCTGCAGCCGACCGAGGGCCGCATCCTGCTCGAAGGCGAGGACATCACACGGCTGGCGCCGCACCAGCGCGTCAAGCGCGGCATGGTGCGCACCTTCCAGATCAACCAGCTGTTCGACTCGCTCACGCCGCTGCAGACGCTGGCGCTGACCGTGTCGCAGCAAACAGGCCTGGGCGCGAAATGGTGGCAGCCGCTGGGCCGCAACCGGGCCGTGGCCGAACGCTGCGAACAATTGCTGGAACAGTTTCACCTCACCGAAGTGATGGACCAGCCGACCCGCGTGCTGGCCTATGGCAAGCGCCGCCTGCTGGAGATCGCCGTGGCGCTGGCCTGCGAGCCGCGCGTGCTGCTGCTGGACGAACCCGTGGCCGGCGTGCCGGCCGGCGAGCGCGAGGAACTGCTGCAAACCGTGGCCGCGCTGCCGGCCGACGTGTCGGTGCTGCTGATCGAGCACGACATGGACCTGGTGTTCAGCTTCGCCACCACCATGACGGTGCTGGTCAACGGCACGCTGCTGACGGAAGGCACGCCTGAACAGATCGCGGCCGACCCGCAGGTCAAGGCGGTCTACCTGGGCCATGGCGAGGAACATGGGGAGCAACATGGGGAGGAGGTGGCCCATGGCTGAGCTGCTCAAGGTTGACAAACTGCGCGCCGGCTACGGCGAGGCCGTGGTGCTGCACGAGGTGTCGTTCACGCTCGGTGAAGGCCAGACGCTCGCGCTGCTGGGCCGCAACGGCACCGGCAAGACCACGCTGATCAACACGCTGGCGGGCGCGACGCGGCAGCACGGGGGCGCCATTTCCTTCGGCGCGGGCGCGGCCACGGTCGCGCTGCACCAGCTGCCCTCACACGAGCGCGCGGCGGCCGGCATAGGCTGGGTGCCGCAGGAGCGCAACATCTTCAAGTCGCTGACGGTGCACGAGAACCTGAGCGCGGTGGCGCGCCCCGGCAAATGGAACCCGGACGGCGTGTATGCGATGTTCCCGCGCCTGGCCGAGCGCAAGGGCAACCTCGGCACGCAGCTGTCGGGCGGCGAGCAGCAGATGCTGGCCGTGGGCCGGGCGCTGGTGCTCAATCCCAAGCTGCTGCTGCTGGATGAGCCGCTGGAAGGCCTGGCGCCCATCATCGTGGAGGAGCTGCTGCGCGCCATACGCCGCATCACGCGCGAAGAGGGCCTGAGCGCCATCATCGTGGAGCAGCACCCGCAGGCCATCCTGGCGATTTCCGACAGCGCCGTGGTGCTGGACCGCGGCACGGTGGTGCACACGGGAACAGCCCAGGCACTGCGCGAGCAGCCCGAGCGCCTGGACCATTTGCTGGGCGTGGCGCGCTGAGCGGCCGGGCCGCCGGCCCTGCCACCCGTTCTGTATTTCGCGCTTAAAGCGCGCAAAAAACGGCTACGCGCCGCTATCGTGAACAAGCTTCGCGGCAAAGCGGCTTTCCATGCCGAAAAGTCAAAAGCGATCCACCTTTTTGCGTAGATTCACTTACTAGGGTTTTCCCGTCCAACGGCCTACAATCGCAGACCTTACAAGAAATTGACGGTCAACCGACCGTTCCCGCTGGAGACCTTGCAGATGCCGACACCACCCGCCGCGACGCCCACTGACCGCGAAGAAAAACGCGCCGAACTGCGCCGCGCCGCACTTGAGTACCACGAGTTTCCGACCCCCGGCAAGGTGGCCATCGCAGCAACCAAGCAGCTGACCAACCAGCGCGACCTGGCCCTGGCCTATTCCCCCGGCGTCGCGGCGCCCTGCGAAGAGATCGTCAAGGACCCCAACAACGCCTTCAAGTACACCAGCCGCGGCAACCTGGTGGCCGTGATCACCAACGGCACCGCCGTGCTGGGCCTGGGCGACATCGGCCCGCTGGCTTCCAAGCCGGTCATGGAAGGCAAGGGCGTGCTGTTCAAGAAGTTCGCCGGCGTCGACGTGTTCGACATCGAGATCGACGAAAAAGACCCGGCCAAGCTGGTCGACATCATTGCCTCGCTGGAACCGACCTTCGGCGCCATCAACCTCGAAGACATCAAGGCGCCCGATTGCTTCTACGTCGAGCGCGAGCTGCGCAAGCGCATGAAGATCCCGGTGTTCCACGACGACCAGCACGGCACGGCCATCACCGTGGGTGCGGCGGTGCTGAACGCGCTCAAGGTGGTCGGCAAAGGCCCCGGCCAGGTCAAGCTGGTGACCTCGGGTGCAGGCGCTGCGGCCCTGGCCTGCCTGAACCTGCTGCTCAAGCTGGGCATCCAGCGCGAAAACGTGTTCGTGACCGACCTCGCCGGCGTGGTCTATGAAGGCCGCACCGAGCTGATGGACGAGGACAAGATCCAGTTCGCGCAGAAGACCGACGCGCGCACCCTCAGCGACGTGATCGCCGGCGCGGACATCTTCCTGGGCCTGTCGGCCGGCGGTGTGCTCAAGAAGGACATGGTCGCCAAGATGGCCGCCAAGCCCATCATCCTGGCGCTGGCCAACCCGAACCCAGAGATCACGCCCGAGGACGTCAAGTCCGTGCGCGACGACGCCATCATGGCGACCGGCCGCACCGACTACCCCAACCAGGTCAACAACGTCCTGTGCTTTCCCTACATCTTCCGCGGTGCGCTGGATGCCGGCGCCTCCACCATCACCATCGAGATGGAAATCGCGGCCGTGCATGCGATCGCCGAACTGGCGCAGGCCGAACAAAGTGAAGTCGTGGCGGCCGCCTATGTGGGCGAGAAGCTCGCCTTCGGTCCCGAGTACCTGATTCCCAAGCCCTTTGATCCGCGCCTCATGATGAAGATCGCGCCCGCGGTGGCGCAGGCGGCGGCCGACAGCGGCGTGGCCTTGCGGCCCATCCAGGACATGAACGCCTACCGCGACAAGCTGCAGAGCTTCGTCTACGCCTCGGGCACGGTCATGAAGCCGATTTTCGCGGCCGCCAAGGCCGCAAGCCGCAAGCGCGTGGCTTACGCCGAGGGCGAGGAAGAACGCGTGCTGCGCGCCTGCCAGATCGTGGTGGACGAAGGCCTGGCACGGCCGACCCTGATCGGCCGACCCGCCATCATTGCCCAGCGCATCGAAAAATTCGGCCTGCGCCTGAAAGAAGAGCTCGACTACGACGTGGTCAACGTCGAGCAGGACCACCGCTACCGCGACTTCTGGCAGACCTACCACCGCATGATGGAGCGCCGCGGCGTCACGGTGCAGATCGCCAAGATCGAGATGCGCCGCCGCCTCACGCTGATCGCCGGCATGCTGCTGCACAAGGGCGACGTCGACGGCCTGATCTGCGGCACCTGGGGCACGACCGCCCACCATCTGGACTACCTGGACCAGGTCATCGGCAAGCGCGAAGGCGTCAACACCTATGCCTGCATGAACGGCCTGCTGCTGCCGAACCGCCAGGTGTTCCTGCTCGACACGCACGTCAACTGCGACCCGACGGCCGACCAGCTCGCCGAGATCACCACCATGGCGGCCGAGGAAATGATGCGCTTCGGCATCAAGCCCAAGGCGGCCCTGCTGTCGCATTCGAACTTCGGCTCGTCAAACCTGCCCAGCGCGCTGAAGATGCGCCGCACGCTGGAACTGCTGCGCGAAAAGGCGCCCTGGCTGGAAGTCGACGGTGAAATGCACGGCGACATGGCGCTGGACGCCGACGCGCGCGCACTGATCATGCCCAATAGCACGCTAACGGGCGAGGCCAACCTGCTGGTGCTGCCCAATATTGATGCGGCCAATATTTCGTACAACCTGCTCAAGACGGCGGCCGGCGGCAACATCGCCATCGGCCCCGTGCTGCTGGGTGCGAACAAACCCATGCACATCCTGACCGCCACCGCCACGGTGCGCCGCATCGTCAACATGACAGCCCTGACGGTCGCGGATGCAAACGCCGGCCGATAAGCCGAAATTAGATAGCCAGCACTAACTTATTTAGACAATACACCCAGTCTTTACTGCCTAAATTTTCAGCAGCCACTTGCGTTTTTTGGCCATATGCGGCAAACTACCTCTCTTGAAATTTAAGGGTTAACCCGAAATCGGCGGGCTGGCCTTAGGTTCCAGGAAAGGCTTCTTTTTCATGTTGCGCAATGGGTGGGGACGTTGGCAGGCGGCCAGAATGGTCAGCCTGCTGGTCTTGACAACCAGCCTGAGCGGGCTGATCCCCAGCGTGGTGCAGGCCAAGGGTGCGGATACACCGGCAGCGGCCGGTACCATCGCAACGGCCCAATTGCCTCCGCAAGGGCGCGACATGATGACGCTGATTTACCAGGGTGGGCCGTTCAGGCATGACAAGGACGGCGTGGTGTTTGGCAACCGGGAGCGACTTCTTCCGGCCAACCGTCGCGGTTACTACCGCGAATACACCGTCAGGACGCCCAATGAACGCAGCCGGGGAGCCCGGCGCATTGTTTGTGGCGGCTTGAAACCCACCGCTCCGGATGCCTGTTATTACACCGACGACCACTATGCGAGTTTTCGCAGAATCGTTCAGTAAATGAACTGTGGTTGTTATTTCAAGTTTTTGACTTCAGAGAAAGAGTAGCGGAGATGGATACACCACTTCGTCGGGACAACGAGACGCCGGTGCGCAAGGACGGCGAAACGCCCTTGCGCGGCGTGCGGCCCAATATCGTTCAATCCATACGTGCCTTCCGGGTGCAGGATCTGCAGGACGCAGCGACACAGCTGAACCAGCATTTCCTGTACGCCAACCTGGGCAATGCCCAGAGCAAGCAGGACGTGCTGGACATGATTGCGGCGCAATACACCTTCCCGGCCCACTTCGGCAAGAATTTCGACGCGCTGTACGACTGCATGACGGACCTGGTCCACAAATCAGGCCCGCAGCCCGGCTTCATCGTCGTGCTCGAGCAGATTCCGGCCAACGCCAAATTCGACAAGGAAGCGCGCGAGCAGCTGCTCGACATCTTCCGGGATGCCTCGGACTACTGGGCGGATCGCAAGATACCGTTCAGATGTTTCTATTCTTTTCTGTAGCCCGCTCCCCAGACATCGGCCAAGGGGATCGGGCGAATGAGGCCCAGCAAGCAGTTGCAGAAGGTGAAGAAGTCATGCCTACCGACAAACTGGTAGACGTGTCACCTCTGGCGTTGCGCATGAGCAGCCCGTTTAACGCGGGTTACTGGCTCGCCGCTGCTTAAAGCAAAAACGACATCGTGGGCGCCGCAGGCGCCCGCAAAAAAGCCCGTCTCTGACGGGCTTTTTTTATGCCGGGACACTGCCGGTCGGCTTAAAGCGCCTGCACCAGCGCGACGTACTCAGCCACCGGCACTTCCTCCGCACGGCGCTGCACGTCAAAAATCCCGCCAAAGCCCCGCGCGGTGAGCCATTGCCCCAGCGTGTGGCGCAGCAGCTTGCGGCGCTGGCTGAAGGCCACTTGCACCAGTTCGCTGAGCAGCTTGACGTCCAGCGCCGCCGGCGCGGCATGCGGCACCATGCGCACCACCGCGCTGTCCACGCGCGGCGGCGGGTCAAAGCTGTGCGGCGGCACGAACAGCACGTTTTCCATGGCGTAGCGCCACTGCAGCATCACGCTGAGCCGGCCGTAGTCGCTGGTGGCCGGTGCGGCCACCATGCGGTCTATGACCTCCTTTTGCAACATGAAGTGCTGGTCTTCAATCACGTCGACCGCATCCAGCAGGTGAAACAGGATGGGCGTGGAGATGTTGTACGGCAGGTTGCCGACGACCCGAAGCTTTTGCCCCTGCGTGCAGGCGGTGCGCGCCAGCTCACGGATGTCCACCTTGAGGATGTCGGATTCGACCACGCTGAGCTGGGGATGGGCCCGCAGCTGCCGGGCCAGATCGCGGTCCAGCTCGATGACAGTCAGGTTCCCAAGGCGCTCGACGAGCGGCTGTGTCAGCGCGGCCAGGCCGGGGCCGATCTCCACCACAGCCTGGCCAGGCCGCGGCGCGATCGCCTGGACGATGCCTTCGATGATGCCCTGGTCAGTCAGAAAATGCTGGCCGAAGCGCTTGCGCGGGATGTGCTTCACGATATCGCAGCCTTAAACCAGCACGGGCCGCGGAACCGGGCCGCAGGCCGAGTAAACGACCGAGGGCATTTTTCTTTACAAGCAGGGGCTGCGGGACTGGCTTCGCCAGACCGCAGGCGCAGCAGCCCCCTCGGGGGGCAGGGAGCTACACGAAGTGAGCGACCGTGGGGGCCACATTCACTGCGGCGGATCACGGTACTCCACATACGCGCGGCCGCGGACCTCCTGGGCCCAGAGTGCGTAGGCTTCGTTTTGTTTCTTCTCGCGCAGCACGTTGCGCGCAATCTCGCGCTGGTCGCGCTGCGAGAGCTGCGTGTCGCGGCGCTCCAGCACCTGGATGATGTGCACGCCGTATCGGGACACCAGCGGATCGGAGACCTGGTTGGGTGCCAGGCTGTTCATGGCCTTCTCAAACTCAGGCACAAACATGCCGGGGCTAGCCCAACCCAGGTCGCCGCCTTCCTTGGCGGAGCCGTCCTCGCTGTTTTCGCGGGCGAGGTCGGCAAAATCGGCTTGCCCAGCCTGGACACGTTTCTTGAGCTCGGCGAGTTTTTCCGTCGCGGTGGCTTCCGTCTGTTTGGGGTTCAAGCGCAGCAGGATGTGCCGGGCATGGGTCTGCGTCACGGTGGCGCCGGGCATGCCGCCCTGGCGCTTTTCGATCACCTTGAGAATGTGAAAGCCCGCGCCGCTTCGCACCGGGCCGGCCAGTCCGCCGGTCTGCAGGTTTTTGGTTGCTTCGACAAAGAGGGGGGGATAGCGGTCCGCCGTGCGTATGCCCATCTGCCCGCCGGTGGCGCGTGTGGCGGATGCGGAGAACTCCGCGGCCAGCGCCGCGAAATCGCCGCCGGCCTTGGCACGGTCAACCACCTGCTGAGCCCTGGCCTGCAGCGCCGCGACCTGGTCGGGCGTGGCGTTCTCCGGCACCGCCACCAGAATCTCGCCCAGGTTGAGGGCCAAAGCGGAAGGCTCGGCGCCGCCGCCTTCCTGGTCGCGCAGGAACTGGTCTATCTCCTGCTCGGTGATGGTGACGCGCGACTCCAGCTCGCGTTGGCGCAAGCGGCCCACCAGAAGCTCATCGCGCACTTCGGAGCGGAACTGGGTGTAGTCGATGCCGTCCCCCTTCAGGCGGCTGCGCAGCTGGTCCACCGAGATCTGGTTCTGGCTAGCCACGGTCTGGACCGCGTTTTCGATGGTGTTTTCATCGATCCGGATACCCGAGGTGCGTGCCAGCTGCAGCTGCGCCTTGTCGCTGATCATGCGCTCCAGGATCTGCGGCACCAGTTCACTGCGCGGCGGCAAGGCCGTGCCCTGCTGGAGGATCTGCTGCTCGGTGCGTATCAGTTTGAGGCGAACCTCGCTGTTGGTGATCGGTTCGGAATTCACCACCGCGACGATGAAATCGGCCTGGCGTTGCCCGCCGCCACCCTGAGCCGGGGTCCGCGCGGCGGCGGCCGGGTCGGACAGGCGCAGGGGATTGGACGGCTTGAGCCCCTGGGCCTGCACCTGAACCGCCAGCAAGGCCGAAAGCGCCAGCGTGAGGGCGGCGGCGCGCGGCAGGCTTGGGGAGAGTTCAGGAAAAAAACGGATATTAGTCATAAGTGGTAAAGCGGCTTGGAGCCTCGATTTTCTCACGCAGGTACTGGTAGCGCGGGACATTTGACTTGAGGGTTTCCAGGGGGTTCCCGCCAATGCGGGAAAAGCCCACCAGCTCCAGCTGGAACATGATCCGGGTGTCGGAAGTGCCCGTACTGGTCTGCGAGCGCTGCAGCACGACGCGGCTGATCCAGCAGCAGCCGTCGTATTCGACGCCGATGATGGAATCGACCAAGCGCTTGTCCAGCACGCTGTAGTTCAGCCGGCCGACCGCGTAATAGCGCCCCGGCCCCTGGCCCTGCCCGGCGCCCAGGTCCTTGCCTTTGTCGCCCCACAGGTCGTTGATCGGCCACTGCCAGCCCACATCGATCTGCTCGCTGACATTGCGCTGGCGCCGGAATGCGGCGCTGATGACGCGGTAATTGCCCGGGTTGTAACGCACGCCGAAAGAGGCGCGCTCGGACTGCCGGGTCTTGGGGTTGTACTGCACCGTGCTGTCGAAAGACCACTGTGGCACCCAGTTGACGGACGCGCCGACCAGTATGTCGCTGATGCGGTCGGTAACCGGCAGTGCGCCGGGCAGGGTCACCCGCTGGTCTTCAAAGCGCAGGCGCTGTGCGATACCGACGCGCACGGCTTCGGCGCCGGTCGCGGGATCCAGCAAGCGGGAGGTCACGCCCAGTGTCAGCAGGTTCGCGTCGGAAATGCGGTCATTGCCGACAAAAGCGTTCTCGGTAAAGACGGTCGCGAAGTTGAAGTCGTTGATACCGGAGTCATAGTTGGGCAACAGGCTCTGGTCGCGGTAGGGCGTGCGGACATAAAAAGCCCGCGGCTCCAGCGTCTGGGTGAAATTGCGGCCCAGGAAGCTGGCCTCGCGCTCGAACTGCAGGCCGCTGTCCAGGCTGAAGGTCGGAACCACACGCGAGGCCGTCTTCGCCCCGCCCACCAGCGGCGCGTCGAACTGGTAGCTGGTGGCGTGCAGCTGCACCTTGGGCGTGATGAAACCAGCCGACGACAGCCAGGGACGGCTGATCTGCAGCTTGGTGAAGGCCCGGTTGCTGTTGGGCTGGTTCGTCAGCGTGCGGTCCGCGGAGAAGCGGGTGTAATCGCCCTCGATCGACCAGTCGAAGCCGTTGCCCAGCCCTCCCAGGGGGGCGTCCACCCGGGTGTACGCGGCCGTGAGCTGCGGAAGCCGGTCATAGGGAGGGACGATGGGCGAGGTCACGTCCTGCAAAGTCTGCCACTTCAGGGTTCGCAGGCTGCTGGAAAAGAATCCCCGGCCCCAGGTCAGGGTGGCGTCCTGGGACAGCAGGCGCTGGGTGGTGTAACCGGAGCGTGCCGGGAAATCCTTCCAGTAATCGTTGTCGCTGACACGATTCAGGTTGAGGTTGAGGCCGAGATTGCCAACCGAAGCCAGGCCGGTGGCAATGGTGCCGGTGTGCTGGTAGCCGTAGGACCAGCGGTCCCGGTCGCGCAGCTTGTCGCTGGGCAGGTAATTGGCACGCAGCTCGCCCCGGTAACTGGGTTCCAGGTAACGGAACTCGCCGGCGAGGTCGACGCCGCGCTTGCTCAGGATCGCCGGTGAAAAGGTGGCGTCCCGGTTGGGTGCGATGTCGAAGTAATAAGGCTGGCGAAACTCAAACCCGTTTGTCGAGCCCATGCTGATGGTGGGCGGCAACAGGCCGGACTTGCGCTTGTCGCTCAGCGGAAAGCTCACCTTGGGAAAAGCCAGGATGGGCACGCTCTTGAAGCGGACGACGGCATTGTGGGCCACGCCGACCTCGGTCTCCAGGTCGAACTCGAAGCGGCTGGCGCGCAGCACCCAGGCGGGCTGCCAGCTCGCCTCGTCATCGCGCTCGCAGGTGGTGTAGGTGGCGCGCTCGGCCGTCAGGTGGTTCTCGTCGAGGAAATCGACCCGCTGCGCCCGGCCGTTGCCGCCGTTGCTCAGGAAACGGTAATCAGGCGTGGTGAAAAAACCCTCGAACCGGTCCAGCTTGAGCTCCAGCTCGGGGCCTTCAAAGCGGTTGCCGGCGCGGTTGATGCGAACATTGCCGCGGCTTTTGAGCTGGTCGTCGGGCTGGTAATACTCGATGCGATCGGCGCGTATGGAGGTGGCCCCGCGGCGCAGTTCCGCATTGCCGTCGATCACGGTTTCCAGGTCCGGGCGTCCCGACACACGGTCGCCGAAGACAAACGTCGGCCCCCGGTCCTGCGGGTCGCTGGAGACTTCCTCGGCCAGCATGGGGGTGGGCTTGAGCTTCAGGGCGCCCTCGGACTCCGCCATCTCCGCCGGCGTGGGAGCTGACGCGCCACGCGCCGCTGCCGGCGCCGCGGGCACCGCCTGGGCGTGGGCCGTCCCTGCAACAGTCATCCCCAGCGTGGCGCAAAACACGACCAGCCTGGAGACAGCAAGAGCCACCGGAGAGAGAATAAAAGGCGAGGGGGATGCGCGGCGCATCGTTTATGTGAGATAAACCCGTTTGTAAAATCAGGCCCGATTATCCATGACCCTCCAGCCCATCCCCAGAATAAAGAAGCCGAGCCCGGCGAAGGCCGCGCAAGCATGACCGCGCCATCCATCGCCTGGGCCGACCCGGCACGCGCCGCCGCCTTCGACAACTGGCTGGCCGACCTGGCCCGCCAGCATCGTTTGCAGACCGGCACGCTGAGGCCGGCATCGGCCGACGCCAGCTTTCGCCGCTATTTCAGGGTCGACGCCGCATCGGGCGAGGGCAGCTGCATCATCATGGATGCGCCGCCCGCGCAGGAAGACTGCAAACCCTTCGTCAAGGTCGCCGGCCTGATGGCGGAGGCGGGCCTCAACGCGCCGCGCGTGCTGGCATGGGACGAGCCTTTGGGCTTCATGCTGCTGAGCGACCTGGGCGCGCAAACCATGATGGAGGTGATCGCCCCTCCCGCCGCGGTTGACGCGATTGCCAGCCCCACCTCCGCCCACTACGAGCTGTATACCCATGCGGTGGACGCCCTGGTGCGCTGGCAGCTCGCCTCGAAACCAGGCGTGCTGCCCCCCTATGACGAGGCGCTGTTGTCGCGCGAACTCTCGCTGTTCCCCGACTGGTATGTCGCCAGACACCGCAAGCTGCCGCTGGACACGGGCCTGCAGGAAAAACTGAACGTTCTCTTTGAACAGATCAAGGCCAGCAACCTGAATTCGCTGGACGGCGCGCGCGTATTCGTGCATCGCGACTTCATGGCGCGCAATCTGATGATCCCAAGCGGCTCACCAGCGGCCCTCACAGACGCGCCACCGCTGGGGGTTCTTGATTTCCAGGATGCGGTCTACGGCCCCATCAGCTATGACATCGCCAGCCTGATGCGCGATGCGTTTCTGAGCTGGGAAGAGGATTTTGTGCTCGACATCACCGTGCGCTACTGGCAGAAGGCCCGCAAGGCGGGCCTGCCGGTCGGCGACGATTTCGGCGAGTTCTACCGGGCCGTCGAATGGATGGGCCTGCAGCGCCACCTCAAGATTCTGGGTATTTTTGCGCGCCTCACGCTGCGCGACGGCAAGCCCAAATACCTGGCCGACACGCCGCGCTTCATCCGCTACGCCCGCAACACCGCCGCGCGCTACCGCCAGCTGGGCCCGCTGATGGTCTTGCTCGACGAGATCGAAGGCAACGAAACCCGTGTGGGCTACACGTTCTGAACGCATGAAGCACTTCCTCCACCGCCCTCCCGCCGCCAGGGCCGTGCCGTGAGCGCGCGTTTCTATGCCGACATGGCGCTGGTGCCGGGCACGACGGTCCAGTTGCCGCCGGCCGCCGCCCGCCACGTCCAGGTCCTGCGGCTGCAGCCCGGGGACGCGCTTTCGCTGTTCAACGGCAGGGGCGACGGCCAGCCCGGCAGCGAAGGGGAATTCGACGCCACGGTTGCGCGCATGGGCCGCAGCGAGGTCGAGGTGATCGTCGGCGCCTACGCCCCCACGGCGCGCGAGGCCGGCCGCGCCATCCACCTGGCGGTCGGCATGCCCGCCAACGAGCGCATGGACTGGCTGGTCGAGAAAGCCGCCGAACTGGGCGCGGCCAGCATCCAGCCCCTGATGAGCGAGCGCAGCGTGCTGCGCATCAAGGGCGAACGCGCCGACAAAAAAATCTCGCACTGGCACGGCGTGGCCGTCGCCGCTTGTGAGCAGTGCGGCCGCAGCCGCGTGCCGCTGATCCACGACGTCGCCAGCCTGGCCGACTGGCTCAAAGGCCTGGAAGATGCGGCCGCCGACGGAAGCCGGCTTCTGCTGTCGCTGCGCGAAGGCAGCCGGCCGCTGGCCCAGGCGGTTCCGGGCAGCGGTGCGCTGACATTTTTAAGCGGCCCCGAGGGCGGCCTCAGCCCCGCCGAAGAAGCCGCCGCCATTGCCCGCGGCTTCAGCGCCGTCACGCTGGGCCCGCGCGTGCTGCGAGCCGAAACCGCGCCGCTGGCCTGCCTGTCCCTGCTGACGCTGGGCGGTGCCGCATGAACCGCAACCTCTGGCTGCTGGCCGTTTGCCAAGGCCTGTTCCTGACCAACAACGTCACCTTCATCGCCATCAACGGCCTGGTCGGGCTGAACCTGGCGCCGCTGGGCTGGATGGCGACCCTGCCCGTCATGGGCTATGTGGTGGGCGGAGCGCTGTCGACCTCGGTGGTGGCGCGCACGCAGGCGCGCTTCGGGCGCAAGGCCTCCTTCCAGCTCGGCCTGCTGGTGGCCGTGGCCTCGGCCCTGCTGTGCTGTTACGCGGCCTACGGCAGGAATTTCTGGCTGCTGGTGGCGGCCACGGTGGTGGCCGGTTACTACAACGCCAACGCGCAGCTCTACCGCTTCGCCGCGGCCGAACTGGCCCTGCCGGCCTTTCGTGAAAAGGCCATTTCGCTGGTCATGGCCGGCGGCCTGCTGGGCGCCGTCGCCGGGCCCAATCTCGCGGCCCACACGCGGGAACTGACCGACGTGCCTTTTGCCGGCGCCTACCTGGCGCTGGCCGGCGTGGCGCTGCTGTCCATGGCGCTGCTGGCCTTCATCCAGTTTCCGCCGCCGCCCGAGGCGCACGCGGCGCGCGGCGGAAGGCCGCTCGGCGAAATCATGCGGCAGCCGGTCTTCATCGTGGCCGCGGCCGCCGGCGCCCTGGGTTTTGGCGTGATGAACCTCCTGATGGCCGCCACGCCGATCGCCATGCAGGTCTGCGGCCTGCCGTTTTCCAGCGTCGCGCTGGTGCTGGAGTGGCATGTGATCGGCATGTTCGCGCCCGGTTTTTTCACCGGCCACCTGATACGCCGCTTCGGCGCCCTGCCCATCATGGCGGTGGGCGTGGCGTTGAACGTGCTGTGTGTGCTGATCGCGCTTTCGGGCGTGGACCTGAAGCAGTTCCTGGCGGCGCTGTTTTTGCTGGGGCTGGGCTGGAATTTCCTGTTCACAGGTGCCACCACGCTGGCCTTGACGGCCTACCGTCCCGAGGAAAAGGACAAGGCGCAGGGCGCGCTCAATTTCTGCATTTTTGCCGTGCTGGCGATTTCCTCGCTGGCGTCGGGCGTGCTCGTCACCACGCAGGGCTGGGCCCTGCTGAACCTCGGTTCGCTGCTGCCGCTGGGCCTGACCGGCGCGGCGCTGGCCTGGCTTGCACTGGGCCGTCGCAAGGCACAGAATGCCTGAGAGCCTTTCGGCTCGCGTCCTTCATCACTTGGGGAGTTCGTCATGGGTTTACTCGATTCCGTCCTGGGCAGCGTCCTCAACAATAGCAACGGCCGGCAGGATTCGGCGGGCGCGGCCGGCGGCCTGGGCGGCCTCATCGGCATGCTGGCCAGCAATCCCCAGCTGATCCAGATCGTCACGGGCATGCTGGCCAACAACGGCGGGCAAGGCGGCTTGGGCGGCCTGGTCAGCAAGTTTGAAGAGGCCGGCCTGGGCGACGCCATCCAGTCATGGATAGGCGGCGGGCCCAACCAGCCCGTTTCGGGCGACCAGGTCACCAGCGCGCTGGGCGCCGGCACCGTGTCCGACATCGCCGCCAGACTGGGCGTGGATCCCGGTGACGCCGCCAGCCAGCTTTCCCAGATGCTGCCGGGCCTCATCAACCACCTGACGCCCGAAGGCCAGGCACCCGCGCAAGGCTTGGGCAACGGCGAAGACCTGATGGGCATGCTGGGCGGCCTGCTGCAGCAGGCTCGCTGATTTTTTTGGGGCCGGAGCCGACCTCATATTCAGGACTAGAAGCGCGCGTCCAGCCAGGATTTGAGCCTATCGAATACCGGCGCCGAGTCGGTTTCGTTGAAGATCTCGTGGTAGAGGCCCTCAAAACAGCGCGTGGTCACCGTGCCGGGCATGACGTCCCGTGAATTCGCGGCGCTTTCCGCAAAGGCACGGCTGCCCGCCGGGTCGACGAGGCGGTCCGCACCCGCATACATCAGCAGCGTCGGCGTGCGCCAGCGGGCGGCGGCGGCTATCGTCGCCGGGCCGGCCGTCGCGATGAACTTGCCCAGCCGGGGCGAAATCCTGTTGTGCACCAGCCTGTCGGCGACGTATTTCCTGACCACCTCCGGGTCGTGCGAGAGGTAGTTCGGGTCCAGGCCGTTGCCCACGCACAGGTTGGGCGCCAGTTTCGGCATGAAGGCCAGCAGCAGCTTCTGCAGCGGGCCGAGGCCGGCATCCAGTGCCGGCGAGGACATCACCAGGCCGTCGACGGGACGTATGCCCAGCGAGACAAAACGGCTGGCCACCAGGCCGCCCAGGCTGTGGCCCAGCAGCACGATCGGTAGCTGGGCGGATTCCGGCGCCGCGGATTCCCGCAGCATGCGCATGCAGCGCAGCCGCGTGTCATCGACCACTTCGGCCAGGTCGTCGAGCAAGGTGCTGTCTTGCGGCAGCACGCCGCGCGCGCCGCCGGACTCGCCGTGGCCGCGCTGGTCGTAAGCGCGCACGGCGAAACCCCATTCCATCAATTGGCGCGCGACATGGTCGTAGCGCAGGGCGTGTTCTCCCAGTCCGTGCACCAGCAGCACGACGGCGCGCGGCGGCGGCGCGTGCGGGCCCATTTCGTCGGCCCAGGCGTCCAGCGGCCACTCGTACAGGGCCAGGTTCTCGCCGTCGCGGGCGGTGAAGGGGGCTAGGATGGTCGAATGCATGCGGCGGCTTAAGCCTGGCCTGGGGCAAGCGCGCGCGGAAGGCCGCGATGCGGGGAAGAAGGGGGGAGCACCCGAGTCAACCGGGAACGCGGGCCATCACATGCGCGACCGCGGCGGTCAGCTTCTTGGCATAGGGCACGTTCAGGAACTCGTTGGGTCCGTGGGCATTGCTCTTCGGGCCCAGCACGCCGCAGACCATCATCTGCGCCTTGGGAAAGCCCTTGCTCAGCATGCTCATCAGCGGAATGGTGCCGCCCTGGCCTATGGTGCCGCAAGGCGCGCCGAAAAAGCTCTGCGACGCGTCGTTGAGCGCGTTCTCAAACCAGGGCACGGTGCCGGGCGCATTCCAGCCGGTCGCGCCGCCGTTGCTTTCGAATGTCACTTTGGCCTGGTAGGGCGCGTTGTCTTCCAGCAGCGTCTTGAGTTCCTGCACCGCCGCGCCGGCGTCGATCAGCGGCGGGAAACGCAGCGACAGCTTGAAGGCGGTGTAAGGCCGCAGCACGTTGCCGGCGTCCTTGAGCGCCGGAAAGCCCTCGGCGCCGGTCACGCTCAGCGTGGGGCGCCAGGTGCGGTTGAGCAGGGCTTCGACCGGGTCGGTGGTGGTGGGCAAGGCGAAGCTGCTGGAGCCTTCGCAGTCGTAATGAGCCCATGGAAAGCGCTTGTAGATTTCTTCGCCGAGGATTTTGGCGGTGGCCTGCGCCTGGGCCAGGCGGTCGGCCGGGATTTCGCAATGAAAGCTCTGCGGCAGCAAGCGCCCGGTCTTGCTGTCCTCAAGGCGGTCCAGCACCTGGCGCATGATGCGAAAGCTCGAGGGCACCAGGCCGCTGGCGTCGCCGGAGTGCACGCCTTCGGTGAGGATTTCGACCTTGAGCACGCCGGCCGCGTTGCCGCGCAGGCTGGTGGTCAGCCACAGCTGGTCGTAATTGCCTGCGCCGGAGTCCAGGCAGACCACCAGCGCGACCTCGCCGAGACGCTCGCGCAGCGCATTGACATAGGGCAGCAGATCATAGGAGCCGCTTTCCTCGCAGGTCTCGATCAGGCCGACGATGCGCGGGTGAGGCACGTTCTGGGCTTTGAGCGCCTGCACTGCGGCGATGCTGGCGTAGACGGCGTAGCCGTCGTCGGCGGCGCCGCGGCCGTAGAGCTTGCCGTCCTCGTACTTCGCCGCCCAGGGGCTCAGGTCATTGCGCCAGCCGGTGAATTCGGGCTGCTTGTCGAGGTGGCCGTACATCAGCACGGTTTGCGTCGAGTCGGCGCGCGTGGCCGGGATCTCAAAAAACAGCACCGGGGTGCGGCCTTCGAGGCGCACGACTTCCAGTGTGAGGCCTTCGACCTTTTGCGCCTCGACCCAGGCCGCCGCATTGCGCATGACGGTGTCGATGAAACCGTGCTGCGCCCAGTCGCTGTCGAAGGTGGGGGACTTGGCGGGAATGGAGATGTAATCGGTGATCTGTTTGACGATGTCGCCGTCCCACTGGGCGGTCACCTGGGAGAGGGCCTGGGCGGCGTTGAGGATGCTGGCGGGGATTTCGCGGTGCAGGGGGGCGTTCATGGAAGGGCTCCGAGGGAAATTGTCGGCTTTTCAGGGCAGCTTTTGGCTGCGGCAGATGCTACTGTACGCTTCCGACACAGACCGCGCCACCGGCCAAGGGAAGACCCGCAATTGGAGAATTCAACCTACAGCGCCCGCGGCCGGCGGGGGCAAAGATAACTTCTGCATTTCTCCCCCCATCTGGACGAGATCTGGACGAGATTGGACGGGAGAACAAACCAGTGACCAGCACGCCACGGAGCCGCCATGACACCAGCCAGCCGCACCCCAGCAAGCCCTTCCGCGCCGGCCCATTCCCGCATCCGCGCGGGCGTGGGCGGCTGGACTTTTGAGCCCTGGCGCGGCAACTTCTTCCCGCCAGGCCTGCCACACAGCCGCGAGCTCGAATACGCGAGCCGTCAGCTGAGCGCCATCGAGGTCAACGGCACTTATTACGGCACGCTCAAGCCGGCCAGTTTCAAAAAGTGGCATGACGAGACCCCCGACGGCTTCGTGTTCTCCCTCAAGGCCTCGCGCTACGCGACCAACCGCCGCGTGCTGGCCGAGGCCGGCGAGTCCATCCAGCGGTTCATCGAAAGCGGCATCAGCGAACTGGGCGACAAGCTGGGCCCCATCGTCTGGCAATTCATGCCCGGCAAGGTGTTTGAGGCCGGGGATTTCGAGGCTTTCCTGGCGCTGCTGCCCAAGCAGGTGGACGGCCGGGCCCTGCGCCATGTGGTCGACGTGCGCCACGAAAGCTTTATGTCGCCCGACTACCTGGCGTTGGCGCGCCGTTACAGGGTCGCCACGGTATTTACCGACGCTGACAAATTCCCGTCCTTCGCCGACCTCACGGGCGACTTCGCCTATGCCCGCCTGATGATGAGCGAAGCAGGGCTGGAGACCGGCTATGAGGAAGGTGCACTGGATGCCTGGGCCGAGCGCGCGCGCCAATGGGCTACAGGCGATGCGCCTGCCGACCTGCCAATGCTGGAGGACGCGCCATCGCAAGGCAAACCGCGCGACGTGTTTGTGTATTTCATCAACGGCGCCAAGGAGAGGGCGCCGGCCGCGGCCATGGCGTTTTTAAGCCGCCTGGGCTTTACGCCCTCTGCCTAGTTGTAGACAGCCATGGCCTCGCCGAGCCGCACCTCGCGGCCGGGCGTCCACTCCGGGTTGAAGCGCAGCGGCCCCTTGGGAAACAGCATGACGACGGTGGAGCCCAGCAGGAAGCGGCCCATTTCTTCGCCCTGCTTCAGGCGGATCGCGGAAGTCGGCTCATCAGGATAGTCCCATTGCCGCACCACCTTGCCGCGCGGCGGGTTGACCACGCCGTGCCACACCGTGGCCATGCTGCCGACAATCGTCGCGCCGACCAGCACCAGCACAAAAGGCCCGCGCGCCGATTCGAAGACGCAGACCACGCGCTCGTTGCGCGCGAACAGCCCGGGCACGCCGCGCGCGGTGACCGGATTGACGGAAAACAGCTCGCCCGGCACATACACCATGCGCGCCAGCCGGCCGTCACAAGGCATGTGAATGCGATGGTAGTCGCGCGGGCTCAGGTACAAGGTGGCGAAGTGGCCGTCCTGGTAGTGCGCAGCCAGCGCCGCGTCACCGCCCACCAGCGCGGTGGTTGAATAGCTGTGGCCCTTGGCCTGGAAGATCTGGTCCTTCTCGATCACGCCGAACTGGCTGATCGCGCCGTCCACCGGCGATACCAGCTCGGCCGCGGCGAGCGGCCGCGCGCCGGGCTTGAGCGCGCGCGTGAAGAAGTCGTTGAAGGTGAGGTAGCTGGCGATGTCCGAATTGAGCGCCTCGTCCATGTTGACCTGGTACTTGGCGACAAAGCGGCGGATGATTTCCGTGGTGACCCAGCCGCGCTCGCGCGAAGCCACGAAACCGGCAAAGGAAGTCAGCGCCTGCTTGGGAAACAGGTATTGGGGAAGGACGGCGAATCGGTCGGACACTAGGCGGCTTGAAGGATGGAGGAAGGGCCATTCTATCGAGGCCCAAACGCCACCGCCGTCGTCCCCAAGGTGACTTACTGTGCGGGATAACCCGCCTCGGCGAGCGCCGCCGCCACGGCCGGCCGGTCTTGCGAGGACTGCACCACGACTTTTTTGGCCGCCAGGTCCACGCGGACCTGCGCGGCCGGGTCCAGCGACTTGACGGCCTGGGTGATGGCCCCGGCGCAGTGGCCGCAGCTCATGGCGGGGATGGTGAATTCCATCGAGGATTCCTTGGGTTGTGAAATAAAGGGTTTGAACAGCAGTCTGAACCTTCCCATGGGGGCAGGGTCAAGCCAGTCCGGCCAAATCCGCCCCGCGCCCGTGGCTATTGTCCTGCGGGCTTGACCCTCCCATGGTGGTAAGGTTCAGACTGCCCCCATGAACACAAGCGCCTCCTTCAAAACACCTTCCGCCGCAGCCGCGCTGGCCGAGTGGCAGTTTCCCGTCCAGGGCATGAGCTGCGCCTCCTGCGTGGCGCGTGTGGAACGCTCGCTGGCCGATGTCCCCGGCGTCCAGGACGTCAGCGTCAATTTCGCGACCGAACAGGCCAGCGTGAAGGCGCGCGCCGATGTCGGCATGGACACGCTGAAGGCCGCCGTCGCCAAAGCCGGCTACAGCGTGGCTGAGCAATCCCTGCAACTCAGGATAGACGGCATGACCTGCGCTTCCTGCGTCTCGCGCGTGGAAAAAGCGCTCAGGCAGGTGCCGGGCGTGCTCTCGGCCAGCGTCAACCTGGCGACTGAAACCGCCGAAGTCGGCGTGGCCGGCAGCGCCGCCATGCTGCCCACGTTGATAGCGGCGGTGGCCAGGGCTGGATACCAGGCGCGGGAAATCCCGGCCGTCGGTGAAGGCGCCGTGAACAAACCCGCCGCCCCCTGGTGGCCCATCGCGCTGGCGGCCGTCCTGTCGGCGCCGCTGGCCTTGCCCATGGTGGGCACGCTCTTCGCCAAGGACTGGATGCTCGACGGCTGGCTGCAGTGGCTGCTGGCCACGCCGGTGCAGTTCTGGCTGGGCGCGCGCTTTTACCGCGCCGGCTGGAAGGCCTTACGCGCCCGCACCGGCAATATGGACCTGCTGGTGGCCCTGGGCACCTCGGCGGCCTACGGCCTGAGCGTCTACCAGTTGCTGCGCCATGGCGACCACGGCATGGCCCACCTGTACTTCGAGGCCTCGGCCGTCGTCATCACGCTGGTGCTGCTGGGCAAGTGGATGGAAACACGCGCCAAGCGCCAGACCACTGCCGCGATACGCGCGCTGCAGGCGCTGCGACCCGACACCGCGCGCCGACGCCGTGACGGGAAAGATGAAGACGTCGCCCTGCAGGAGATACAGCTCGGCGACCTGGTCGTGGTGCGCCCCGGTGAGCACATTGCGGTGGACGGCGAGGTCGTCGAAGGCGCCACCCAGGTCGACGAATCGCTGATCACCGGCGAAAGCCTGCCTGTGGCCAAGCACGCGGGTGACCGCGTGACCGGCGGGGCGGTCAATGCCGAAGGTTTGGTCGTGGTCCGCACCACCGCCATCGGCGCGGAATCCACGCTGGCCCGCATCGTGCGCATGGTGGAATCCGCGCAAGCCAAAAAAGCGCCGATCCAGCGGCTGGTCGACCAGGTCAGTGCCGTCTTCGTGCCGGTGGTCATAGGCATTGCCCTGGTGACCCTGCTGGGCTGGGGCCTGGCGACCCAGGACTGGGAAGCCGCCATCCTGAACGCCGTCGCGGTGCTGGTGATCGCCTGCCCTTGCGCGTTGGGCCTGGCCACACCGACCGCCATCATGGTGGGCACCGGCGCCGCCGCCCGCCAGGGCATCCTGATCAAGGATGCCGAGGCGCTGGAAGTGGCGCACAGCGTCAAGGTCGTGGCCTTCGACAAGACCGGCACGCTGACCGAAGGCAAGCCCGAACTGGTGGCACTTGAGTCCCACGGCATATCAGACCAGGAACTGCTGGCCTGGGCCGCAGCGATCCAGTCAGGCAGCGAACATCCGCTGGCCCGCGCGGTGACGCGGCGCGCGATGGAACAACAGCTTGAAATCCCCGCGGCCGCGCAGCTGCGGGCTGTCGCCGGGCGCGGCATGGCTGCCGTGGTGGCCGGCCGCGAACTGCGGCTAGGCAGTCCGCGCTTCATGCAGGAGCTGGGACTGGACCTCAATACTTTTGCGGCGCTGAACGCGCGCGCCAAAGAGCTTGAAGCCCAGGGCCGCACGGTCTCGTGGCTGGCCGAAGCCGGCAAAACACCCCGCTTGCTGGGATTGATGGCCTTCGGGGACACGCTCAAAACCAGCGCAGGGCCTGCTATTGCCCGCCTGCACGCGCTGGGCATACAGACCGCCCTGGTGACCGGCGACAACCGCGGCAGCGCCGAAACCGTGGCGCGGCAACTCGGCATCGACATCGTGCACAGCCAGGTGTTGCCGGAAAACAAGGCCGCCATCATCGGGCAGCTCAAGGCCGGCATCCAGTCAAAGGGTGGGCGCGTGGCCATGGTCGGCGACGGCATCAACGACGCGCCGGCGCTGGCGGCTGCCGACGTCGGCATCGCGATGTCCACCGGCACCGACGTGGCCATGCACGCGGCCGGCATCACGTTGATGCGCGGCGACCCTTCCCTGGTGGCCGACGCCATTGATATTTCACGCCGCACTTACGCCAAGATTCGCCAGAATCTGTTCTGGGCTTTTGTTTACAACGTGGTCGGCATCCCGCTGGCCGCGCTGGGGTTTTTGAGCCCCGTCATCGCCGGCGCCGCCATGGCGCTGAGTAGCGCCAGCGTGGTGATGAACGCCTTGCTGCTCCGCCGCTGGAAAGGAAACACCCATGACTGAAGCCACCGACACCCTTGACGCCATTAACATCGGCCCGCTCAACATCGGCCAAGCCGCCGCGCGGTCGGGCGTGTCGGCCAAGATGGTCCGCCACTACGAGTCGCTGGGGCTGTTGCCCACGGTGCACCGCACCGAGGCGGGCTACCGCCAGTACGGCGAGAAAGAGGTGCACACGCTGCGCTTCATACGCCGCGCCCGCGCGCTGGGCTTCAGCATGGCCGAGATCACCGAACTGCTCAAGCTGTGGCAGAACAAGCGCCGCGCCAGCGCGGACGTCAAGCGCATCGCCTTGGCCCATGTGGCCGACCTGGAGCGCCGCATCGCCGAGATGCAGGCCATGAAGCAGACCCTGGGCCATCTGGCCCACTGCTGCCAGGGCAACAGCCGGCCCGACTGCCCCATCTTGACTGAGTTGGCGGCCTGAATGAAATGTCCGATTCCGGCGAGCGCAAGCGAGCCGCCGAATTTATCCTGAGGGTGTTGATGGCACCCCATCGCCCCACGGACTGCTGCATGCCACCCCTTTCCAGAACACTTTCTCTCTTGCCAGCCGACACGGACGACTGGGCGGCCACCACCGCCGCACTGGACCTCCGCGGCAACGCCGTGCTCCCGCAACTGTTGAGTGCGTGGGAATGCAAAACCGTGGCGGGGCTGTATGCCGATGCGCGCCATTTCCGCAGCCGCGTGGTGATGCAGCGCCACGGCTTCGGCCAGGGCGAATACCAGTACTTCAGCTACCCGTTGCCGGACATCGTCGCGCGGCTGCGCGCCACGCTTTACCCACGCCTGGTCGGTATAGCCAACACGTGGAACGAAGCCATGGGAATAGATGTGCGCTATCCGGCCGACCATGCCGATTTCCTGGCACGCTGCCATGAAGCCGGCCAGCAGCGGCCCACGCCGCTGCTCTTGCAATACGGGCCCGGCGACTACAACTGCCTGCACCAGGACCTGTACGGCGAGCATGTGTTTCCCCTCCAGATCGCGGTGCTGCTGTCGCGCCCGGGCGAAGACTTCAGCGGCGGCGAGTTTGTGCTGACCGAGCAGCGCCCGCGCATGCAGTCGCGGCCCGAGGTGGTGCCCTTGAAGCAGGGCGATGCCGTGGTGTTTGCCGTACACCATCGGCCGGTGCAGGGCAGCCGGGGTTTTTACCGGGTCAACATGCGGCATGGTGTGAGCACCGTGCGCAGCGGGCATCGGCACACGCTGGGGATTATTTTTCATGACGCGCAGTGAGCTTGCCGCGCGCGCCGCAAAGGAGATGGTTTGACCCTGGGGCTTTTTGATGACGTGCTGCCGCCCTACGCCGCACCCGAGGCGATCGCGCCGGGCGCGGTGTTGCTGCGCGGTTTTGTCCTTGATGTAGATGAAGCCTTGCTGCAAGCCGTGGAGGATGTGATCGCGGTCGCCCCGCTGCGCCACCTGGTCACACCGGGCGGCTACACCATGTCGGTCGCGATGAGCAATTGCGGCGCGCTGGGCTGGGTGTCCGACCGCAGCGGCTACCGTTATGACGCGAAGGACCCGCTCTCCGGGAAGCCTTGGCCAGCCATGCCCACTTGCTTTGCCGAACTGGCGTTGCGCGCCGCGGAGGAGGCTGGCTTTGAAAATTTCCATCCCGACGCCTGCCTGATCAACCGCTATGAACCCGGTGCGCGGCTTTCGCTGCACCAGGACAAGGACGAGGGCACGATGGACGCGCCCATCGTTTCCGTGTCACTGGGCCTGCCGGCCGTGTTTCTGTTCGGCGGCTTGAACCGGGGCGACAGGCCCGCGCGCTACCGCCTGCAGCATGGCGACGTGGCCGTGTGGGGCGGCCCGTCGCGGCTGGCCTATCACGGCGTGGCGCCACTGGCCGACGGCGAACATGCGCGCCTGTGCCGGCAGCGCATCAATCTGACGTTTCGCCGCGCGCGCTGAATCTGCCGAACGCGCTCAGGCGCGTTCGCGAAATTTTTTCAGCCAGCCCAGCCCGTCCGGTGTAGCGCCGGCCTCGGCGCCGCGCAGCGGCCGGTATTCGCAACCGACCCAGCCACTGTAGCCAAGCTCGTCGATCAGCGCCAGCAGATAGGGATAGTTGATTTCGCCGACGTCCGGCTCATTGCGGCCGGGCGCACCCGCGATCTGCAGGTGGCCGACCTGGCCCGTGGGCAGGTATTTACGCAGCTTCATGGCCAGGTCACCCTCCACCACCTGGCAGTGGTAAAGGTCCATTTGCACCTTGACGTTGGCCGCGCCCACTTCGCGGATGATTTCGTGCGCGTGGTCTTGCCGGTTCAAAAAGAAGCGCGGAATGTCGCGTGTGTTGATGGGTTCTATCAGCAGGTCCACACCCACCCTGGCGGCCAGCACGGCCGCCTCGCGCAGGTTGTTCACATAGGTGGACTGCACAGCCTCGCGTTCCAGGCCCGCGGGCAACACGCCGGCCATCACGTGGATGCGCGGGCAGCCCAGAGCCCGTGCATAGTCCAGTGCGATGGCAATGCCGGCGCGAAACTCGGCCTCATGGCCGGGCAGGCAGGCCGTGCCTTTTTGCGCGGAGGCCCAGGCCTTCTCGATGCTGGCCACATCCACGCCGCCCGGCGGCGCGTTGAACAGCACCAGCTGCTGGCCGTGCCGCTGCAAGATGGCCTTGAGCTCCTGCGGCGCCCAGGCGTAGGGCGAGAGGATTTCCACGGCCGTGAAGCCGTCGCGCGCGGCCGCGGCAAAACGCTGCGCCACGGGAAGCTCGGTGTACATCCAGCTGAGGTTGGCGGCGAATTGGGGCATGGGATTTCAGGCGGCGGGTGTGTCGGGGCTCGGCGCGGTTTTGCATTCCCAGAATATCCGCGCCGTGCAGCGCCGGCAAATTTCCGGGTCCAGCTTGTTGAAGATGGTGGCGATCGCGGTGAACTTGTCGGGGAACTGGTGTTCAGGCCCGAGCACGCTGGTGAAACCGGTTTTGCGCCACATGCGGATGACTTCGGGCCGCGGCCGGTGAAAGTACAGGTCGCCGCCCATGGCGCGGCGCGCGGCGAGTTCGGCCTCCCACAGCTCGGCGCCGGCCAGGTCGATGAAGTTCATGCTCTTGCCCATGACCAACAGGTGTTTTTGCGGCTGCGGCTGGGTGCGCAACGCGTGCAGGATGTCGGCCACGTGCTGCGTTGCGCCAAAGTAAACCTCGCCTTCCATGCGCAAGAGCTTCAGTTGTGGGCATTCCGGCAGCACCTGGCGTGGCGCTTCTTCGGGCCCGTCAGGGCCCGTATTTTTTTTGGCTTCCAGCCCCGCGTCGGGCGAGTTGTCTATCACCACGAACTGGCGATCCAGCCCCCGGCTGTCAAAGCCCATGCTGCGCATCGCGGGCCTGGACGTGCGATAGAGGAAAGACATCAGCGACAAAATCATGCCCAGCAGGATCGCGATTTCCAGCCGTATGGTGACCGTGGCCGCCACGGTGGCCAGCGCCACACCGAAGTCGCTGCGGCTCAAGGTGAACAGCTGGCGCCAGCGCGCGGCGTCGAGCAGCGCGAAGGCCACCAGCACCAGCAACGCCGCCAAAGCGGCCATCGGGATCTCTGCCAGCAGCGGCGCGCTGACCGCCACCAGCGCCAGCAGCAGCAGGGCCGAAAATACCGAGGCCAGCGGCGTGCGCGCGCCGGCTTCCAGGTTGGGCATGGAGCGGTTCATGGAGCCGCAGGAGACATAGCTCGAGAAGAAACCACCGACGATGTTGGACAGTCCCTGGCCGCGGAATTCGCGGTTGGCGTCTATGCGCTGGCCCGAACGCAGCGCCACCGTCTTGGCGATCGAAATCGCCTGGCCCAACGCCACGATGGTCAGCGCGAAGGCCAGGCCGGCAAGGTCGGCCGCCTGCGCCCAGCTGATGCGCGGCACTTCAAAGCGCGGCCAGGGCACGGGAATCTGCCCCACAGTGCGCAGCGAGGCCGACGGCGTGGCCTCCGGGTGCAGGAAACGGCTCCAAACCCAGGCCAGCGCGGTGGCCACCACCAGGCCGATCAGCATGTAAGGCCAGTTGCGGCGCAGGCGGCGCAGCAACAGCGCCACGGCCAGCGTGATGGCGGCAACGCCCAGCGCCAGCGGCTGGGCGGCGCCGAGGTGCGTGAGCACATGCCCCAGCACAGCCGCCGCACTGTGCTCGGGCGCGGGCGCCAGGCCCAGCAGGTCGGGCAGCGCGTGCACGGCGATCAGCAGCGCGGCGCCGGACGTAAAACCGAAAAGCACGGCCGGAGAAATGAAGTTGGCCAGCACGCCCAGGCGCAGCGCGCCTATCAGCCACTGCATGACGCCGACCATCACAGTGACGGCCAGCGCGAGCTGGATGTAGAGCGGGCTGAAGGCCATGGCCAGCGGCGAGAGCATGGCGAACAGGGCCAGTGAGTTGGCGTTGGTGGGGCCCGACATGACGTGCCGGCTGGAGCCGAACAGCGCGGCGATGATGCAGGGAATCACGGCGGTGTAAAGGCCGTAGGCCGGCGGCAGGCCGGCCAGCGTCGCGAAGGCGATGCCTTGCGGCAGCACCAGCACCGCGCCCAACAGGCCGGCCATCGCGTCTGCACGCACGGTGGCGGGCGAGACCTCGCGCACCCAGTCGCCGAAAAGGCGTTCCAGGAGTGGAATCGATGACCGGGGTGCGTGGGCGGCTGAGGGTTCCATCACGAAGGCTTGAGCATACCGCGCCCAGGCCCCGGTCATCCACCGGCGAAGCGATCAAATCTGCTCCAGACGACGTTGCACAGCCAACACCAGTGGCTGGATTGCGGAGTCCGGGAACGGCGCTACGCTGCTGACGTTAATCTCGCAAAGCACATAGCGCTCAGAGCCATCGACCAGGGGCTCACCGAACATGAAGTCGCAATCCCAGAGGAAGGGAAGCTGCTCGCGCGAAAGACCGACTCTTGCGCGGAGCAAGTCGACCCACTCGGTCTCAAGCCGTTCCTTCAAGAACTGGAACTGCGGCAAATCGGCGGCATGGTACAGCCTCGGGCCGGATGGCGGTGCCGGCTCCCCAGGCTTGGCCGGGTAGAGCGCGTTCACGGCCTGGTGCCCGAAGCCCTCGACGCGATCCTCCACCAGGTAGGCGCGCACCATGCCTTCCACCAAGCGCGCTTGCCATGCCTGGTCGATCATGTGCCCGCCATTCACCGGCTCGAAGTACGGAGCCAGCCTTGCCAGGAGCGCCGGAAGCTCCATCAGCTCTTCGTCGCTGCCACGCTGGGCGTGGCGCACACGCAGGCACGCGGGCGTGCCAATGGGGCCCGCCAGTTCCACTCGCCAGATACCGATCCCGCTATGCCCCCGGTATTGCTTGAGCACCCGTGGGCCCTGGCGGAGTCGTTCCGGTAATTCCTCCTCGAGCTGTTTGAGGCTTTCGATTCGGCAAACGTCGCTGCCGAACGGGAGATCGCGCGTGTGGAACAAAACGTCCTTGGTTCCCAGCTTCAGGATGGTCTCCGGGTGTGCGCTGACCACAACCCCCGCGTCGGCAATCCGCCGCAGCATGGCGTCCAGGACGTCCCGTCTTCGTCCGCCTTCGATGGGGTTGCACCAGGTCAGCACAAGGCGGCAGTCGCGCAACTGCGCCTCCACTTCCTCGGCAAAAGCATCGTTGTACACAGCCGGGACGGCGGTTACGCCAGCGCTTGCAAACGCGTCGAACAAGGCGGCAAAGCGGCTTTCCGCCGGATCCGCGCGATCCCGCATGGCGCGATCGCCTGGGTAGAGCAATGCGACGGAAGGTCTGGGCATGATCAGCTCCTTAAAGGCTTAGGCGTGCAGCAGGCGCCGCGCATTCCCGTTGGCGATCAGCTCCCGGTCGGCTTCGCCCAGGCCGCACTGGTCGAACAGGCTGGTGAGCCGGGCCGGCAGATCCGTTTCAGTGACCACGGGCCAATCCGTGCCGGTGACGACATGGTCCGCCCCTACGAGGTCGATGGCCGCACGCAGCATGACCGGGTGCGTGCCTGTCGTGTCGATGTAGACATTGCGCCGCGGCGACGCGTGTTTGCCGATCCGCGCGCCATCCGCCAGGCATTCCCCGACCATCAAGCCACCCAGCGCAAGCGCGGTGACGACCACGTTCAGATGGGGCATCTCCTCGAACATGCCGGCGTGCACCATGGCCAGCAGGGCGGCGCTGTTGATCGCGCTACGCGAAAGACGCTCGCTAAACTTTCCTGTGCGCCTGAACTTCTGGCGCAGAGCCACGTCCGGCACCGGATGCAGGAACACAGGGACGTTCAGCTCCGATGCGGCAAGAAAGGTCGCCCTGGCTTCTGGTGCATCGGGCAGCAGATCCCCCTTTGCACTCTCGATAAACACACCTTTCAGGCCCAGCTCCTTGACTGCTCGCGTCAATTCGCGGCCTGACGCTTCGCCACGGTAGGCGTCCACGGTGGCAAGCCCGTGCAACACACCACTGTGGCGGTGTGTGACTTCTGCCATCGAATCATTGATTCTGCGGATGGTGTCGAGGTCCGCCTCCTCACCTGGGGCCAAGACGAACTCAAGGGAGGTGTTGATGACGCGGCTCGTCACGCCTGCCGTCTGCAGCGACGCCAGCAATGCCGCCTCTTGCGTCAGCCGCCGGCTGACGCCGTCCCAGAATTCCTTCTGGGCTGGTGGGTTGCCTCTGGACGCGTCGACCGGAATGCCCTTTCCGGCGAAGTGGCAGTGAAAGTCGATCACGTCCATGAAGCACGCCTCAGGTTTGCTTTGTCGCGAGCGGCCGGCCTGCCGCTTTCCAGCCGTCAATGCCGCCGCTCAGGAACTTTGCATTGACCCCTGCCGCACGCAGGCGCATGGTGGTGGATCGCCCGACTTCGTGCCCGTAAACGCAATAGACCATCACGGGCTTGTCCTTGGGCAACTGCGCTGACCAGTCGTTCACCTGGGCAGGGTCTCGCCACTGCGCGCCGGGGATGAGCGAGTCCGCCTGGTCGAAGACCCCTGCCCGCCGGACATCGAGAACATGGGCGCCGGCGAGGTCGTCGGCAGTGGCGGCGAACGGCTCGCTTGAAGCCTCCACCGCGGCCTGGTAGCGCTCGTACACGCGCGCCCAGTTGATGTTCTCCATGAAGGCGTCGACATACTGGCCGGCGGCCGCGCCGAAATCCAGGTGGTAGGCGTGCTCGTACATGTCGAGCGCCAGGATGGGGATGCCACCCGCCACCGCGTGCGTGTGGTCCGCGGCCCACTGGTTCACAAGGGTTCCCTCGCGCGGCTGGAATACCAGCAGCACCCAGCCGGAGCCGCCGGCCAGGGCCTTGCCCATGGCGACGAACTCCTCACGCCATCGTTCAACGCTGCCGAAATTCGATTGCAGCGCAAGCACCGCCGCGGGTGTCAGCGGCTCGCCGGTGGCACCCAGGCAGTCGAAGTACAGCTCGTGCAACAGCATCGAGTTGGTGGCGATCAGTTCTTCCCGCTTGAGCCCATTCAGGTCGAAGCCGGCCGCAGTCGCGAAAGGCATCTCCCGCAACCGGCCGCGGATGGCATTTAGCCGTTTGACGGCGCCGCTGTAGTTGTTCTGGTGATGGCTGCGCAGCAATTTCTCCGAAAGGCCGTTCATGCCGGCAGGATCGAAGGAGAGGTCGTGAATTCGAGCGTCCATGGGTGCACCTTTAAATAATGTTGCTGAGCCGCAGCGCCAGGCCGACGATGCCGGAGACCAGCACGACGGGAATGACACCAACCTTGAAGCGAAACAGCGCTACGGCGGCCGCTACTCCGATGACGGCTGAAGCCCACTCGAACCGGCCCGCGAGGCCTTGCGGCCAGAGCACGTGGTAGGCAAAGAACACCGCGAGATTCAAGATCACGCCCACCACGGCGGCTGTGATGCCAGTCAGCGGGGCCGTGAACTTCAGGTTGCCATGCGTGGACTCGATGAAAGGCCCGCCGAGCAGGATGAAGAAGAACGACGGCAAAAAGGTGAAGAAGGTGACCACCGTCGCCGCGGCGGCACCGGCCAGGAACAGCGACTCAGGGCCGAAAATGGCCTTGGTCCAGCCACCGACGAAGCCGACAAACGCGACGACCATGATCAGCGGACCGGGCGTGGTCTCGCCGAGCGCCAGGCCGTCGATCATCTGGGGGCCGGTGAGCCATTGGTAGTTGTCCACTGCGCCCTGGTAGACGTAGGGCAGCACCGCATAGGCGCCGCCAAATGTCAGCAGCGCTGCCTTGGTGAAGAACCATGCCATCTGTGTGAGCACCGCGTCCCACCCGTATGCAGCCGTGAGAGCGCCGATGGCGGCTACCCACAGGCTCAGGCAGACCACCAGCACTTGCCTGACGCGCTTCCATGTGAAGAGCGCATGGGCGGGCGTGGGCGTATGGTCGTCGATGAGGGCCGGGCCGAACTGCTTGGCGGAAGCGCCGTGGCCGCCGGTCTTGAACTTGTCGGGTGCGTACTTCCCGCCGAAGTAGCCGATGGTGCCCGCCGCGAGCACAATCATCGGGAACGGTATGTTGAATGCAAAGATGGAGATAAACGCCGCAGCCGCGATGCCCCATAACCAGCCGTTTTTGAGGGCGCGGGAGCCAACCCGGTAGGCGGCATGCACGACCAGTGCGGTGACCGCGGGCTTGATGCCGTAGAACAGGCCCGCGATGGCCGGGACATGGCCGAAAGCCATGTAGACCCAGGACAGTGCAACCAGGATGAACAGCGACGGCAGGACGAACAGCCCGCCGGCGACAATGCCGCCCCAGGTCCGGTGCATCAACCATCCGATGTAGGTCGCCAGCTGCTGCGCCTCCGGGCCGGGCAGCAACATGCAGTAGTTCAGGGCGTGCAGGAAGCGGTTCTCGGAAATCCAGCGCCGGCGCTCCACGAGCTCCTCGTGCATGATGGCAATCTGCCCTGCGGGCCCGCCGAAGCTGATGAAGCCAAGCTTCAGCCAGAAGGAGAACGCTTCCCCGCGGGTGATGGGTTCGGGCGCTGTCTGGTCGGCGATAGGGGTGGTCATCTGGCGGCCTTCAGCGCGGTGTGCAGGGTGTCAAAAAAAGCGAACGCCGCTTCAAGCAGCTGGTCGTCGTCCCCGTGCTGCGCTTGCAAGCCCCGGACGATCATTTCTATGCCCGGCGCTTCGTCGAGCGGAACGCCCCCGACGTCGATGTAATGCACGAGCTGCCCGAGCCGCGCCAGGGCGGGCTTCTCGTCAAGGCCGAAACTCCTGGCGACGACCTCGAAGGTCACCAGCTCACCCACGTGCGTGAAAGCCGCTCCGTCGAAGTCGTAGCCGAGAGCCTGTTTGGGGCACTTCTTCGGATCCGCCAGCCAGATGAAGTTCGGGGACTTGTCGATGAAGCGACTGACCAGCCAGGCTGTGGCCAGGCGGTCTACCCAGGGGCGCTTGCGGGTGGCCCAGGTGCGGCCCTGGTAGTCCTTGATGGAAAGCGCGGGGACAACGGCCCTTGTGGGCGATGGCTCGTCCGGCGAGAGGTGCAGTTCAATCTCACGCCGCAGAGCCGAGACTGCCTCGACACACCCTGCGCTCTCCTTGCCCGGGAAGAAATCGCTTGCCTGGACCTGCTGCAGTTGCTGCTCAAGGCTGCGCAGTGTCTTATGAAGTTCCGCTTCGCTGGCCGACTTGATGCCCTTGCGGGCATCCTTCACGGCCTGCACGAGCTCTGCATAGTGCTCAGAGCGGTCGAACAAGGCGCGGAACGCCTGTTCCTGAGCGTCATCGCGCGCGCGCAATTCGAGCAAGTAGGCGTCAGCGCCAGCGTCGGTAATCGTCTTGGCGAGTTCCCGGAGGGCCACAGCGGAGGGCGCCGTGGCCGGGAGGACATAGACCCCCTCCCGAAGCGTTCCCGCACCTGTAGCCTTGAGTGCGCGCCACACCCGGACCCGCAGGCCGCTCGGGGTGGTCGGCAGTGTTGCAGTAAGGACTAGCCAGTCGTTCATGAAGCAAATATCTCATAAAGTGATGAACGTTACAAGAGAATTTGCCAGATTTGTGCTGAAACCGTACTGTTGACAGCTTTCGAACGCGTCGCAACATGCCCCAGCACGACTTGGGGGCGCGGGGGGGCCAGGTCAGAATTCCGGCCGACCCATTCGGAATTGCGGCTTATGTCTGCTTTTGGCCGAAGCCGTCGTCAGAGATCAGACAGCGCCGGCGCTACTCACGCTTGAACTTGAACACCGCGCGGCTGGCGCGGGCATTCGGCCAGAAACGGACTTCGCGGCCATCCTGCAGGCCAAACGAGTCCAGGATTTCCAGCTGGTTCTGCAGCGCCAGCGCTTCGAAATCCTGCAGCGTGCCGACGCGGATGTTGGGCGTGTCGTACCACTGGTAAGGCAGCACCTTGGTCACCGGCATGCGGCCGCGCGCAACAGCCAGGCGATTCGGCCAGTGGCCGAAGTTCGGGAACACGACGACGCCGGCGCGGCCCACGCGCGCGGTTTCGCGCAGCATGGTTTCGGCGTTGCGCAGGTGTTGCAGGGTGTCGATCTGCAGTACCACGTCAAATGAACTGTCGCCGAACAGCGCCAGGCCTTCCTCAAGATTGAGCTGTATCACGTTGACGCCGCGCGCCACGCAGGCCTGGACGTTGGCGTCGTTGATCTCGACGCCGTAGCCCGAACATCCGCGTTCGCGGATCAGGTAGTCCAGCATTTCGCCGGTGCCGCAGCCCAGGTCCAGCACGCGGGAGCCGGGCGGCACCAGGCGGGCGATGGACAGCAGGTCGGCCGATGGCTGCACATTGAGGTCGACAGTCGGGTTCATGCGGCCACCTTGCTCTGGAAGTAGGAACGCACCACACCGAGATAGCGGTCGTCCTCCAGCAAAAACGCATCATGGCCGTGCGGCGCGTCGATTTCGGCGTAGCTCACGTCGCGCTGGTTGTCGAGCAGGGCCTTGACGATTTCGCGGCTGCGCGCGGGGGAAAAGCGCCAGTCGGTGGTGAAGCTCACGAGCAGGAATTTGGCCTTCACGTGGGCCAGCGCCTGGGTCAGGCTGCCGCCGTAAGTGCGGGCCGGGTCGAAGTAGTCGAGCGCGCGCGTGATCAGCAGGTAGGTATTGGCATCGAAGTACTCGCTGAACTTGTCGCCCTGGTAGCGCAGATAACTTTCGATTTCAAATTCGATGTCCTGCGTGGTGTATTTGTAGGGTGTGTCGGCATTTACGGTTTCCGCGACCGCCTGGCGCAGCTGACGGCCGAATTTTTCGTTCATCACGTCGTCGCTCAAATAGGTGATGTGGCCGATCATGCGGGCGATGCGCAGGCCGCGTTTGGGCAGCACGCCGTGGCGGTAGAAATGGCCGCCGTGGAAGTCGGGGTCGGTCACGATGGCGCGCCGGGCCACTTCATTGAAAGCGATGTTCTCGGCCGTGAGGTTGGGCGCGCTGGCCACCACCACGGCGTGGCGCACGCGGTCGGGGTACTGCAGCGTCCAGGCCAGGGCCTGCATGCCGCCCAGGCTGCCGCCCATCACGGCGGCCAGGGTCTGTATGCCCAGGCGGTCCAGCAGGCGGGCTTGCGCGCTGACCCAGTCCTGCACCGTGACGACTGGGAAGTCGGCGCCGTAGAGTTCCTGCGTGTCGGGATTGGGCTGCATGGGGCCTGTGGTGCCGAAGCAGGAGCCCAGGTTGTTGACGCCGATCACGAAGAAGCGGTCGGTGTCGACCGGCTTGCCGGGGCCGATCATGGTGTCCCACCAGCCTTCGGATTTGTCGATTGGCTGGCCCTGCGCATCGAGGTAGACACCCGCCACATGGTGAGAGGCATTGAGCGCGTGGCAGATCAGCACCGCATTGGACTTGTCGGCGTTGAGCTCGCCGTAGGTTTCATAACTCAGGTCGTAGGCGCGTATCGACGCACCGCTCTGCAGCGGCAGCGCCTCGACAAAATGCATGCTGAGTGGGGTGGCAATAAGTGTCAAAAAATCACCTGCAGAAAACAAAAAACCCGGCATCGCTAAAGCGAGTCCGGGTTTCTGGAGGTCGTCTTTAGCTGTACTTTTTAAGCGCCCGCAAGCTGAGCAAATCGGCGCTGGGGTCAGTATAGCAAGCCGGGGTCACATCAAGAGCGCGGCCAGGCCCAAGCCGGTAAAGATGAGCGCCGACACGATGTGCACGGCGCGCAGCGGCACCAGGCGCGTGACGCGCTCGCCCAGCCAGACCACGGGCGCATTGGCCAGCATCATGCCCAGCGTGGTGCCCGCGACCACGCTGGCGATGGCGTCGTAGCGCGCGGCCAGCATCACGGTGGCGATCTGTGTCTTGTCGCCCATCTCGGCCAGGAAAAATACCAGCACGGTGGTGAAGAACACGCCGTGGCGCGGCGGTTTTTCGTCCTCGTCCGCATCGAGCTTGTCGGGCACCAGCATCCAGGCGGCCATGGCGAGGAAAGAGGCGCCCAGGATCCAGCGCAGCATTTGCGGCCCGATCAGCGTGGTCGCCCAGGCGCCGGCGGCGCCGGCCAGGGCATGGTTGGCCAGTGTGGCGACAAGGATGCCGGCGACGATGGGCCAGGGCTTTTTGAAGCGGGCCGCGAGGATGAGCGCGAGGAGTTGCGTCTTGTCGCCCATTTCGGCGAGGGCGACGATGCCCGTGGAGACGAGGAAAGCTTCCATTCAAAAAAAGACTCCGGCCGGATGAAACCCATGACTGCACGGCATCCCCGGCCTGAAGCGGAGGCTGTGCAGTCAAAGGTCTCGCGTGATCCGAAGACCGCTTGCGCCATGTTCCGCAGGAACAAGTCTGTTGACGCAAGCCCCTTTCAGGATTGAAAGGCTGGCTACTCCCCAATGACAGCCTGCATTCTATCCTTAGTCTCCGAAGCTTCATCTCGGGCGCGAGCCCTCGCCAGGGCTTCGGCAGGCCATTTCGCACAGTTCCGGCGCATTTCTTGCTTGTATTTGGTGCGATTCCTGAAATTCACGGAATTACGCACCAATAAATCACATTTCATCTGAAGAGGGACATATGGAAGCACTAAAACAGGGCTCTGACGCCTTGTTCATCCTGCTGGGCGGCATCATGGTGCTGGCCATGCATGCTGGTTTTGCCTTTCTGGAACTGGGCACGGTTCGCAAAAAGAACCAGGTCAATGCGCTGGTCAAGATCCTGGTGGACTTCTCGGTGTCCACCGTGGTGTATTTTGTGGTGGGCTATGGCGTGGCCTACGGCACCCATTTTTTCGTCGGCGCCGAACAGCTGGCCGCCAGGAACGGTTACGAGCTGGTCAAGTTCTTCTTCCTGCTGACCTTTGCCGCGGCGATTCCGGCGATTATTTCGGGCGGCATTGCCGAGCGCGCACGCTTCTACCCGCAGCTGATCGCCACGGCCGTCATAGTGGGCCTGGTCTATCCCTTCTTCGAGGGCATCGTCTGGAACCAGCACTTCGGCGTGCAGGCCTGGATCAAGTCGCTGACCGGCGCGGAGTTCCATGACTTCGCAGGGTCCATCGTGGTCCACGCCGTGGGCGGCTGGCTGGCATTGCCTGCGGTGATCCTGCTGGGCGCGCGCAGCAACCGCTACCGCAAGGACGGCGCGGTGTCGGCCCATCCGCCGTCGAACATCCCTTTTCTGGCGCTGGGCGCCTGGATCCTGACCGTGGGCTGGTTCGGCTTCAACGTGATGAGCGCGCAGACCATTGACAAGATATCCGGCCTGGTTGCCGTCAACTCGCTGATGGCCATGGTGGGCGGCACGCTGGCGGCGCTGGCTTTCGGCAAGAACGACCCGGGCTTTGTGCACAACGGTCCGCTGGCCGGGCTGGTGGCGGTGTGCGCCGGTTCGGACCTGATGCACCCTCTGGGCGCGCTGGTGACGGGCGGCGTGGCCGGCGGTGTGTTCGTCGTGATGTTCACGCTGACGCAGAACAAATGGAAGATCGACGACGTGCTGGGCGTCTGGCCCTTGCACGGCCTGTGCGGCCTGTGGGGCGGCATCGCGGCCGGTATTTTCGGCAGCCAGGCCTTCGGCGGCCTGGGCGGCGTGAGTTTTGGCGCGCAATTGATCGGCAGCGCGATGGGCGTGGGCTGGGCATTGCTGGCGGGTTTTGCCGTTTATGGCGCGCTCAAGGCCACGATGGGCCTGCGCCTGAGCCAGGAGGAAGAGTTTGAAGGCGCCGACCTTTCGATCCACCGCATCGGCGCCACACCGGATCGCGAAGTCAATTGGTAGCGGCCGGGGCCGGCTGCCGCTAGACTTCCGGCCATGCCTACTTTTGAAGAGCAGCTGGTCGAACACCGGCTCTACCTCCTTCGCTTTGCGCGCCTGCAGCTGCGCAATGACGAATGGGCGGAAGACGCGGTGTCGGAGACCCTGCTCGCTGCGCTGTCCAAGCCCCAGTCCTTCGGCAACCGTTCGCAGCTCAAGACCTGGCTGGTCGGCATCCTCAAACACAAGGTCATAGACCTGATCCGCAGCAATGCCCGCCTGGTGGCCGTGCCGGACGCCCAGGCCGACGAGGACGGCGACGAGCTGGACCGGCTGTCCTTCAAGGCCGACGGCCACTTCGCCGAAACCCCAAACGACTGGGGCAACCCCGACCAGACCCTGCAGCAGGTGCAGTTCTTCCAGGTGCTGGACGCCTGCATGGAGCGCCTGCCGCCGGCGCTGGGCCGGCTGTTCCTGATGCGCGAATGGCTGGAGCTTTCCTCACAGGAAGTCTGTAAGGAACTCTCGCTGACACCGACCAACCTCTATGTCCAGTTGCACCGGGCCCGCCTGCGCCTGCAGGAGTGCCTGAATATCCACTGGTTCGGCCAACCCGGCACCTGACGCCTTTCCGCTCCCCGACGTGAAACCCAAGATCACCCTGTTACGACGCACCTGCCGCGAGGCCGCGGCCCTGCTGATCGCGCGCGAGGACCGCGCGCTCAGCTTGCCGGACCACGTCGCGCTCAAGCTGCACTTGATGGCCTGCGAGGCTTGCCCCCGATTCGAGAACCAGATCCTGACCCTGCGCGCCGCAATGAAGCGCTGGCGCCACTACACCGGCGCGGCCGAGCAGGCGGCGGCAGGCCGGGCCGCGGACAATTTACCGAAATAGCGCCTTGTTGCGCGGTCGACGGGGGCCGATGCCGCGCGTAAAAGAGAGCGCACTACACAGACAAGAACAGCACTCTTCGTGAATGCAAATTTGTGTAACTATTTCCTGAGAGTTGGAACAAACTACGTGCGCAGCGTGCTCTATTTCGGCTCTTTGTGGAGCTTCACACGCGGCGGTCCAAGGGTTTAACCCGGCCGGGCTTCGCAAGCCCAATAAACCAGCACGGCTCTGGTTTTTATGACGTCGATTTTTTCAATGTAGGCACTAACTTAGCTCGTAAATCAGTTGCGGCTTGTTTTTCAAAAAGAATTTTCAGAAGTCAAGTCCATTGGAGCTTGGCAAGGTATGGAAGTCTTTATGCTTCATTTGGGCTTGCCGTCGCCGCTCGTCATGGACTCGCTTTGGCCGCGAAAACCCGGCTCCAGCTGGCACCAAAAGAGGCCGGAGAGCCCCTGTTCATGCGGGCTGGCGCAGTCTAGGTAGTAACGCTAGAGGATTGTGTTTTATTTTCGTCGAGCATAATATGCCGGTGCGAATGCCAGCATTCGCACACGTTAGGTGATCGGTCAGTTTCGCGCGCTACAGCGGTACGTATCAAGATTTGTTGTGCTTTCGGGACCCCATCGCTTTTGTTTTTGTGTTTTAGAGGAGTCCCTTCATGGGCAACAAACTTTACGTCGGCAACCTGCCTTACTCGGTTCGCGACGAAGACCTGCAACAATCTTTTGGCCAATTCGGCGCTGTCACCAGCGCTAAAGTCATGATGGAACGCGACACCGGTCGCTCCAAGGGCTTTGGCTTTGTCGAAATGGGCAGCGATGCAGAAGCCCAGGCAGCCATCAACGGCATGAACGGCCAGCCTCTGGGCGGCCGCAGCGTCGTGGTGAACGAAGCCCGTCCGATGGAGGCACGTCCTCCCCGTACCGGCGGCTTCGGCGGCGGCGGTGGTGGCGGCTACGGCGGTGGCGGCGATCGCTCCGGCGGTGGTGGCTACGGCGGCGGCGGCGGTGGTCGCTCAGGCGGCGGCAGCGACGGCGGTTTCCGCAGCCCTTACGGCGGCGGCGGTAGCGGCGGTGGCCGTTCCGGCGGCGGCGGCGGTGGTGGACGCGGCGGCTACTAAGCCCTGCTGAACCCCACTCTTCAGCCCCGGCTGAAAGAGCGCTAAAAAGGCTTCAAGACTTCGGTTTTGAAGCCTTTTTGCTTTCCGGCCTGAGAAAAGCGCGGTCAGCGCTCATCCTGGCGATGCTTGCGCGCGCGCCCGGCCACGGCCTTGTCAAACAGCGCGTTGGGCAGCAGGCGCATCAGCTTGGCCACGATGCCCATCTGCCAGGGAATCACCCGATAACTGTGTCCCGCATGAATGGTCGCAAACGCCTTGTCTGCGAAGGTGTCGACCTTCATCAGGAAGGGCATGGGGTAACGGTTTTCGCGGGTCAGGGGCGTATCGATATAACCGGGACAGATCGTCACCACTTTCACGCCGCTGGGGCGCAGCTCACCGCGCAGGCTTTCGCAATACGCGATGATCGCCGCCTTGCTGGCGCAATACGCGCCGTGGCCGGGCAGGCCGCGTATGCCGGCCACACTGCCTATGCCCACCAGCGTGCCGCTTCCGCGCACCGCCATGCCGGCCATAAAGGGGTGAAAAGTGGCCGCCACGCCGATGTTGTTGGTCGCAAAGGTCTGCGCCATCACGTCCAGGTCAGCTCGCACGGCGGTGTCCATGCCGACGCTGATGCCGGCGTTGGCGATCACGACATCGGGCAGGCCCTGCGCGGCGACGCAGGCCAGGCCGGCCGCCACGATGCTGTCGGTGTCGGCCACATCGGCGCTGTAGACCTGGTAGCGGCCCGCGCCAAGGGCGTTAGCCTCGGCCCAGGCCTGGACCTCCGCCGTGCGGCGCGCGGCCAGCGCCAGCCGGTAACCCGCTGAATAAAACCGCATGGCCAGCGCCTGGCCTATGCCGCTGGACGCTCCGGTGATGAATACGAGTCTGGACATAGGCGGCCGTTAAAAAAGCCGGCCGTTAAGGCGTGGCCGGTCTGGTGGGACTTGCCGGCGCCGATGGTGCCGTCGGCAAGGTCAAGGTGGGAAGGCCCGCGGCGCTCGCCGCGGAGCGGGGCACCAGGATGCCATGGACGCGGCCCTTGAGGTCGGCCACCTGGTCCAGGTTGTCATACGCGAAAGTGTCGCCGACAAACTGGTCGGTGCCGCGGATCAGCAGCACGGGCTTGTGGGATTTCACACGCTCGTCGTTCAGGAAAGCATGCAGGAACTCGCCGCGAAACTCCATGCGCGGCGTTTCCTTGCCGCTGGCATCCGTGCTGGCTTCCCTGACGACCCGCGCATTGCCGGTCAGCTGCACTTCCGAGCCGTCACCGTTGGAATAAGCGCGGTTGGCCGTGGCAACGGTGATACGGCCGTCGGGGCTGATGCTGCGGATCCTCGCCTGGTCGATCTCAAGAATGTCGGTGTCCGGGAAATGCCTGGCCTCGATGCCGTAGATCTCGCTCTTGAGCTGCCCGCCCTCGTCAAAAGTCTTGACGGTGAACTTGCGCATGAAATAGTCGATGTCGTGGCTGGCTTCGCGCACGGCTTCCGGCGTGCTGAAAATCGGCGTGTTGCGCACCAGCCAGTAGGTCCCCAGCGCCAGCGCGCCCATCATCAGCAGCGGCATGTAGATGGCCATGCTGTCCCATACGCGCAGCAAGCTGCGCCAGGCCCTCTTGAGCGTGCGGAACGCGCCGCCACGGCCAGCGCCCTGATGCACCGCCGTCGTCACCGGCGATACTCCTGAAGAAATTCGCCGTAGCGCCCACTGGCAATGAGCAGCAGGTCGCAGAACTCGCGCGCCGCGCCATGGCCTCCCGGCACCCGCGTGACATGATGGGCCTGCGCAAGGATTTCGGCGTGCGCATTGGACGGCGCGCAGCTCAGGGCTACGCGGGACATCACCGGCAAGTCGGGCCAGTCGTCGCCCATGGCGGCGGCGGCGCTCCAGTCAAGGCCCAGCGCCTGCAGGGCGAGCTCTGCCGCGGGGCGTTTGTCTTCGGTGTCGAAATACGCATGCGTCACACCCAGCGCCTGCAGGCGGGCGCGCAACACATGGCTGTCACGCCCGGTGATGATCACGGGCGTGATGCCGGCGCGTTGCAACAGCTTCAGGCCGTGGCCGTCCAGCGTGTTGAAGCGCTTGATGATTTCACCGGCCGCACGGTAGCCGCCTGTGGGCTGTGCCAGTTCGTGGCCTTGCGGGTATTCCGAGAAATACAGGCCGCCGTCGGTCAGCACGCCGTCCACATCAAAAAAAGCCACCTTGACCCCCTGTGCGCGCAGCAACAGTTCGGGGGCGAAGTTCAGGGCGGGGACGGCTTGGGGCATGGTGGGCATCAATAGGGGCATACGGGGGGAAGATCAAATAACTTTCGCGCGCATCAGGTCGTTGGTGTTGAGCGCGCCGCACAGCACACCGGCTTCGTCGACCACCAGCACGCTGGTGATGCGATGCTGCTCCATCAACGCGACCGCTTCAACCGCGAGCGAATCCGCCCGCACGGTGCGCGGGTCGGCATGCATCACGTCGCCGGCCTTGCTGCTGCGCAGGTCCACGCCTTTTTCGATCAGGCGGCGCAGGTCGCCGTCGGTGAAAATGCCGAGCACGCGCCGCGCGCCATCGACCACGGCGGAGGCCCCAAGGCCCTTGACGCTCATCTCGCGCATGAGGTCGGTAAAGCTGGTCTCAAGCCGCACCTGCGGCACGGCGTCGCCGCTGCGCATCACGTCGCTGACGTGCGTCAGCAGCTTGCGGCCCAGCGCGCCGCCCGGGTGCGAGCGGGCAAAGTCCTCTTCCTTGAAGCCGCGCACGTCGAGCAGCGCCACGGCCAGCGCATCGCCCATGGCGAGCTGGGCGGTGGTGCTGGCCGTCGGCGCCAGGTTCAGCGGGCAGGCTTCCAGCGCCACACTGCTGTCGAGCGTGACGCGCGCGTAGCGCGCCAGCGCGGACTGGGCGCCGCCGGTGATGGCGATCATGGGCACGCCCTGGCGGCTCAGCACCGGCAGGATCACCGTGAGCTCCTCGCTTTCGCCGCTGTTGGAGATCGCCAGCACCACGTCCTGGGCGGTGATCATGCCCAGGTCACCATGGCTGGCTTCGGCCGGGTGCACAAACATGGCGGGGGTGCCGGTGGAAGCCAGCGTGGCTGCGATCTTGCGGCCTATGTGGCCGCTTTTGCCCATGCCCATGACCACCACGCGGCCCGGGCAGGCCAGTACCAATTCAACCGCCTGGGCAAATTCGCCGCCCAGGCGCTGTGCCAGACCCAGCACGGCGGCGGCTTCTATCTCAAAGGTCTTGCGGGCCAGGTCCAGCACCTGCTCGGCGTCAATTTTCACGGGGTCCGGGTTCATGGCTGCATTCTATAGAGGCGCACAAAGGCCCATGCTGCCCGGACTTCCTCGGCTACCATCGGCGCATGAGCGCGCTTGAACTGACCCTGCTGTACCTGCTGGCCGCCGTGCTGGGCGTGGTCGCGTGCCGTTCGCTCAAGCTGCCGCCCATGCTGGGTTACCTGGCCGTCGGCGTGGTCATAGGCCCCAACGCGCTGGCGCTGGCGCAAAACTCGGACGGCGTGCGGCACCTCGGCGAGTTCGGTGTGGTGTTCCTGATGTTCGTGATCGGGCTCGAATTCAACCTGCCCAAGCTGCGCTCCATGCGGCGCCACGTGTTCGGCCTGGGGCTGCTGCAGGTGGCGCTCACCATCGTGCTGGCCACGGTGGGCTCCCTGTTCCTCGCCAGCATGGCGCCCAGTCTCTGGACCATGGGCTGGCAGACCGCGCTGGCGCTGTCCGGCGCGATCGCCATGAGCAGCACCGCCATCGTCGTCAAGCTGCTGTCGGAGCGGCTCGAGCTGGAGTCCGAACACGGCAAACGCATCATGGGCGTGCTGCTGTTCCAGGATCTGGCCGTGGTGCCGCTGCTGGTACTGATCCCCGCACTCGGCGCGCCCGCCGACGCGCTCCTCATGGCGCTGGCCATCGCCGGGCTCAAGGCCGCCGTCCTGGTGGGGCTGCTGCTGACGGGCGGGCAACGCGTCATGCGCTGGTGGCTCACCATCGTGGCGCGGCGCAAGAGCGAAGAACTCTTCGTGCTCAACCTGCTGCTGGTCACGCTGGCGCTGGCCTGGCTGACAGAACGCGCCGGCCTGAGCCTGGCGCTGGGCGCGTTCATCGCCGGCATGCTGATTTCGGAAACCGAATACAAGCACCAGGTCGAGACCGACATCCGGCCTTTCCACGATGTCCTGCTGGGCCTGTTCTTCATCAGCATCGGCATGCTGCTCGACTGGCGACTGGTGCTGGAGCGCTGGCCGCTGGTGCTGTTGCTGATGACGCTGCCCGTCGTCTTCAAGCTGGTGCTGGTCACCGCGCTGGCCCGCGCGCTGGGCGCCACCGCAGGTGTGTCGCTGCGCACCGGCCTGTACCTGGCCCAGGCCGGCGAATTCGGTTTTGTGTTGCTCACGCTGGCCCAGCAGAACCACCTGGTGCCGCCGGCCCTGTTGAACCCCATCCTGGCCAGCATGGTGCTGTCCATGCTGGCCACGCCTTTCATCATCATGTACAGCAACCGCATCGTGATGAAGCTGGTCTCCAGCGAATGGCTGCAGCAGTCGCTGCAGATGACCACCATCGCGCGCAAGTCCATCAACGCCAACAAGCACGTGATCATCTGCGGTTACGGCCGCTGCGGCCAGAACCTGGGCCACATGCTGGAGCGCGAAGGCATCCAGTACATGGCGCTGGACCTGGACCCCGACCGCGTGCGGCAGGCCGCCGCCGCCGGCGACTCCGTGGTGTTCGGCGACGCCGTGCGCCTGCAGGCCTTGATGGCCGCCGGCCTGGCGCGCGCCAGCGCGGTGGTCGTCACTTACCTGGACACGGCCAGTGCCCTCAAGGTACTGGCCAACACGCGCGCCCATGCGCCCACGGTGCCGGTGATCGTGCGGACGGTGGACGACCACGACCTGGAAAAGCTGCAGGCGGCCGGCGCCACCGAAGTGGTGCCTGAAGCCATCGAGGGCAGCCTGATGCTCGCCAGCCACGCGCTCGCGCTGGTGGGGGTGCCCATGCGCCGCGTGATCCGCGTGGTGCAGGACCAGCGCGACGCGCGCTACAACCTGCTGCGCGGCTACTTCCGCGGCGCCGACGACGACACGGTCAATGAGCTGGAGCAGGAGCGGCTGTCCAATGTCACCTTGCCGCTGGGCATCAAATCACTTGGCAAGCCCCTGGGCGCCATGGCGCTGGAGGCCGCCGGTGTGCGCGTCGTGAGCCTGCGCCGCAGCAACGGCAAGGCCGTGGCGGCGCAAGCCGAAACCCTGCTGGAAGGCGGCGACACGCTGGTGCTGTCAGGCAAGCCGGAGGCGCTGGCCATGGCCGAGGAAAAACTGCTGCGTGGCCGGCCGGCCAAGGCAAGCCCCGCCGGCGCCCCGGGCTGACGCGACCTGCGTCCCCACGAAGCGCAAAATACGCGCACTCACCCCGCACGATGAACCATGCCCGACCTCCACAGCCTTCAGCACCAATCCGTCAGCCAGTATTTGCGCAACCACATCCGCACCGTGCCGGACTGGCCCGCGCCGGGGGTGCAGTTTCGCGACATCACGCCGCTGCTGCAAAACCCCAAAGTATTCCGCGTCCTGATAGATGCTTTTGTGCACCGCTACATGGACCCGGCGCTGCGCCCCGACGTGGTGGCCGGACTGGACGCTCGCGGCTTCATCCTGGGCGCAGTGGTGGCCTATGAGCTTAATGTCGGTTTTGTGCCTGTCCGCAAGAAGGGCAAGCTGCCCTTCACCACGGTGCAGGAAACCTACGAGCTGGAATACGGCAGTGCCACGGTGGAGCTGCACACCGACGCCGTGAAGGCCGGTGACAAGGTCCTGTTGATCGACGACCTGATCGCCACGGGCGGCACCATGATGGCCGGCAAAAAGCTGCTCGAGAAATTGGGCGCCACCGTGACCGAAGGCGCGGCGATTGTGGATTTGCCCGAACTGGGCGGGTCGGCGAAGCTGCAGGCCGCAGGCCTGCCCTTGTTCACGCTGGTGGATTTCGCCGGGCACTGAACGCCGCCGGCGTGCGGCCGGCGCGGTGAGAGCGCCTAGATCAGGTCGCCGTACTGCGTGCTGCTGAGCGCCGGCGCAGACGACGATTCCGGCATCTCCGTGTCTTCGAAGCCGGTCAGCAATGCATAGGAACGCGGTCCGCTTTTGACCTTGACCCCGTCCTTGGCGTTGTTCTCGGGCGCGGCGGCGGCCGGCCCCTGGGCGGACGCGGCCTGCAGGGCCTGCTTGAACGCGGCCACTTCGTCGGCCTGGATGGGCTCGTAGCGCGGAGCGCCCGGCCTGGCGGGCTTGACCACCGTATCGGCCGCGGCGGCCGCAGGGACTGCCGCGCTTTGTGGCGGCGCGTCCTGGGCAAGGGGCTTGGGTTTGACCACCACTGCTGTTTCATCGATGCGCCAGTACACCGCCGGCACCGTGATTTCGAAACGCGCCCTGGCATTCTGGATGATCAGGGTCTCGATTTCGCCGAGTTGTTCCGAAGAGCGACCGAAAGCTTTGGCGAGGTCCATCATGACGAGGAATTCATTGCCGCGCTGGTCCAGCGAAAGAACTTTGAACTTATAGCTGGCCGACAGAACGCCCGAACGTGTCATGGACTCGCGGATCGCGGTGTACAGCTGTTCGCGGCGCGCGTGGCGCTTGAGCTTGGAGCCGTCGCCGGGCGCGGCGGGTTCAACAGGCAGGCGGCCCGGAATGGAAGGAGGCGATTTCTCGCGCGCTGCGGCGGCGCGCTTGTGTTCTTCCGCAGAGGCGGAAGGTTTGACCTGTGGCTTGCTGGAAAACCAGTGTAGAAAAGACATGTGCGGCGTTCTTGTAATGGATAGGGCAATTTTCCGTCAATGCGGGGTGTTAAGTCTGTAAGCAATCCCCACAAATCCGGAACGCTGTTGTTTGGCGGTTGATTAAGGATCACTTTATCGAATCGCCCGCAGCACCGCACGGTAAAAAATCACGCACGTTGCCGGTTTGCCGCCAGGTCGCCGAAACCTTTTGTTTGCAAGAGGCCCTTGTCTGATAACTGCTGCGCGCGCCGTGAATGCGCACCAGCGTGCAGCGGTGCCGGCTCAGGTCACCGCGACGCGCTTGGGTCGGTTGTACAGGCGCTTGGCCATCACCGAACCCATGGCCATGGTCAGCTCCAATGCGATGGGGCTGTGGCGGTTGGCCAGTTCCAGGAAGCGCATGGGCGTCAGGCACCAGAGCTTGCAAGGAGTGGAAGCATGCACCGTGGCGCTGCGCGGCATGTGCGAGAAAAACGCGCCTTCGCCGAGCACGGTACCGGCGCCGACCAGCGCCATGCGCACACGCGCTTTTTCATCCTCGTAATGAACACTCAAGGTGCCGCTTTCGACAAAGTACAGCGTGCGGTCCAGCGCGCCTTGCTCCATCAGCACCTGGCCGCTGTTCAGCGCGAAGGGCTGCAGGTAGCTGGCCAGGATGTCCCAGTGCGGCTGGTTGAATTGGCAACGCAAGGCATCGCTGGCGTGGCAATGCAGGATGGCCTGGGCAAGGCCCTGGATGTCAAAACGGATGGCGGCGGGGAGTGGAGCGTTCATAGTGCAACGGAAGATACCTTCGCATTACAAGCGCAGCAAGGGCCACTAACGCCCGCTTACACCTGATACAGGAGGGTCTGATTTTGTAATTTCCCCTCGAGAGAAGGCCATTTTTGACCATTACCGAGGGTCTGTGACCGCTGGTCCGTGCACGGCGCCCGCCTGTCGCCGGTTCATTACTTTCCGATGCAGAATCTCGAAAAAATTTCGCCCAAAAGGTCGTCCGGCGTGAACGTGCCGGTGATTTCGCCGAGATGCATTTGGGCCTGCCGCAAATCCTCGGCGAGCAAATCCAGCGCCGGTTGCACGGCATGAAGTTGTGCGCCGGCTCTCACGAGTTGCTCTTGTACCTGGTTCAAAGCACGCACATGGCGCTCGCGCGCCATGAACACGCCTTCAGGCACCGCCTGCCAGCCCGCGACCTCCAGCAGCCGGCGGCGCAGGTCCTGCAGACCGGTGCCGGTTTTGGCCGAAATCAACACACCGCCGCTGATCGTGCCCAGCAGCTCCGCGCCGGCCGCATCGGACTTGTTCCAGACATCGATGATGGGTGTATTGCGCGGCAATTCGCGAGACAGCACTTGCGCGATGTGCGCGTCGGCGGCCAGGTAGTCGGCGGTATGCCGGGTCAGGTCATGCAGGAAGAGCACGGCGTCGGCGCTGGCGATTTCAGCCCATGCGCGTTCCACGCCGATTTTTTCCACTTCATCGAGCGCCTCGCGCAGGCCGGCGGTGTCCACCACATGCAGCGGCACGCCTTCGATCTGGATCAGTTGCGACACCTTGTCGCGCGTGGTGCCGGCAATCGGCGTGACGATGGCGAGTTCGGCGCCGGCCAGTGCGTTGAGCAGCGAGCTCTTCCCCGCATTGGGCTGGCCGGCGATCACGACCTTGATGCCCTCGCGCAGCAGCGCGCCCTGCACGGCGCGCTGCATCACGCCGGCCAGCGTCGTTTGCAGGCGCTCGAGTTGGCCCTGCGCGTCGGCCTTCTGCAGGAAGTCGATGTCTTCCTCGGGAAAGTCCAGCGTGGCTTCGACCAGCATGCGCAAATGGATCAGCTGCTCGAGCAATGTGTTGACCGCCAGCGAAAACTCGCCCGACATCGAACGCGCGGCCGAGCGCGCCGCGGTTTCGGTGCTCGCGTCTATGAGGTCGGCGATCGCCTCGGCCTGCGCCAGGTCTATCTTGTCGTTGAGGAAGGCGCGTTCGGTGAATTCGCCGGGTTGCGCCACGCGCAGCCGCGGCACCGCCGCCTGGCCTGTCGCCGGATCCAGCACCGCGCCGGCCTCGAGGCAGCGCGCCAGCAGCAGCTGCAGCACCACGGGGCCGCCGTGCGCCTGCAACTCCAGCACGTCTTCGCCGGTGTAGGAATGCGGCGCCGGGAAATGCAGGGCGAGCCCCTGGTCTATGGCCGCACCGTGCGCGTCCCGAAAGGGCAGGTAGCTCGCCTGACGCGCTTGCAGCGCGCGGCCGCAAATCGCTTCAATGACGGGCGCGATGTGTTTGCCCGACACACGCACGATGCCCACCGCCCCGCGGCCGGGCGCGGTGGCAATGGCAACAATGGGATCGTGGTGTCGGGCCAGCATGGTGGTAGAGGTAGATATTAAGGGGCAAACGCCCGGCGGGGCCGCCTGGAGGCAAGGCCCGCCCCCCCAAGCGATTTCCCAAGAAAAAGGGCCGCGAAGCGGCCCGATTTTTTATTCCCTGTCCGCCTTACCTGAATTTCGGCAGGTTGAACTGCGGCGGCACGCCCATGCGGGTGTTGATGACCCACTGCTGCGTGATCGACAGGATGTTGTTGGTGATCCAGTACAGCACCAGGCCGGCCGGGAAGAAAAAGAACATCACGCTGAAGATCAGGGGCATGAACCACATCAGCTTGGCCTGCATCGGGTCCGGCGGCGCGGGGTTGAGCGCGGTCTGCAGCATGGTGGTCAGCGTCATCACAACGGGAAGGATGAAGAAAGGATCGGGCGCCGAAAGATCGTGGATCCACAGAATCCAGGGCGCGTTGCGCATCTCGACGCTGGACAGCAGCACCCAGTACAGCGCGATGAACACCGGGATCTGGATCATGATGGGGAAGCAGCCGCCCATGGGGTTGACCTTTTCCTCGCGGTAAATTTTCATCATCGCCTGCTGCATTTCCTGCGGCTTGTCTTTCAGGCGTTCGCGCATTTCCATGATCTTGGGATTGATGGCCTTCATCTTGGCCATGCTGGCGTAAGCCTTGGCATTGAGCCAGTAGAAGGCGACCTTCAGCAGCAGCACCAGCGCCACGATGGACCAGCCCCAGTTGTGGATGAAGCCGTGCAGCTTGTCGAGCAGCCAGTACAGCGGCTTGGCCAAGATGGTGAGCCAGCCGTAATCCTTGACCAGCTCCAGGCCCGGCGAGATGGCTTCCAGGGTTTTTTCTTCCTGCGGGCCGACGAAGAACTTCGAATCGATGGTCTTGGTCGCGCCGGGGGCGATCATGTCCAGCGGCGTGATCATGCCGACGGCGTAGAGATTGGTGTCGACCTTGCGGAAGAACAGGTCGCGCTTGACGCCGTCGCCCAGAATCCAGGCCGAGGCGAAGTAATGCTGCACCATGGCGGCGTAGCCGTTGCTGGCCTGTTTCTCGACGTCGACCTTGTTGTTTTCAATGTCCTTGAACTCGACCTTCTGGTACTTCTTGGCATCGGTGTAAATCGCCGGGCCGGTAAAGGTGGAATAGAAAGAGGACTCTCCGGGCGGCTTGTTGCCGTCGCGCACCAGCTGCAGGTACAGCTGCGGCGAAACAGCCACCGTGCCGGAGTTGACGATGTCGTGGCGCACCGCGATGTCGTAGGCGCCGCGTTTGAGCGTATAGGTCTTGACCAGCTTGACGCCGCCGACGTCGGCCGACTCAAACTTGACTTCGAGTTCGTTCAGGCCTTCCTTGAGCGAACGCTCGCCGGGGACGACCTTCATCAGGGTCTTGTGCGTGGGAAGGCTGCCGCTGCCGATCAGGCCGGTCTGCGCCACGTAAACGCGGTTGGCGCTTTCATCCAGCAGCACAAAACCCTGGTCCTTGTGGGTCTGGTCCTTGTATTTGACAAAGGCCGAGTGCACCAGGGTGCCGCCTTCGCTGTCAAAGGTCAGCGCGAGCACGTCGGTGCTCACCACCACGCGCTCTTTGGTCGCCGCGGGCGCGGTGCTCGGGGCGCCTGTGGGCACGGCACCGGGCGTGGCCGGAGCCGCATTCGAAGAAGCCTGTGGCGCGGGCACCGAAGATGCCGAGGCGCCGGCAACCGGTGCGGAGGCGCCCACGGCGGGGGCCTTGGCGGACTGCGTGCTCGAGGGGAAGAAGGTCGCCTTATGGCCGTTATAGACCTGCCACTGGTCCCACAGAAGGACCATGGAGAAACCAAATATCACCCACAAGATGGTGCGGCGGATGTCGTTCATGACGGCGTCTTTTTAGAAGAGGTAGGGGCCACAGGCGTGACCAGGCGGGAAAAGAGAGAGGGGCGGGCGAAAGGGCCCGCCGCGGAGGCGGCCGGCGGCACCGGGTCGTGCCCGCCTTCACACCAGGGGTGGCAACGGGCCAGCCGATGCAAGGTGAGGTAGCTGCCGACGGCAGCGCCATGCTGCTGCAGCGCCTCCAGGGAATAGGCGGAACAGGTGGGCTCGAAGCGGCAGGCCGAGCCCAGCCAGGGGCTGAGCAACAGGCGATAGCCTTTGACCAGGCCTATCAACAGCGTTTGCGGCAGGCGGACGATAGCGGCCAGCACGGGATTCATGGCGCTTTGGCCCCTGCCGCCTGCATCAAGGCCTGGACTTCGGCGCGCACGGCCTGCTTGAGCGGCTCAGAAGTGGCGCTGATGAATTCTTTGCGCGAAAAATCACGCCGCAAGCGGACCACATACGCGGCCTGGGGGTACTGATGCGAAAAATCAGCGCTCACGGTGTAGATCTGGCGTTTGATGGCGTTGCGCGTGACAGCCCGTTTGGCCCAGCGTTTGGGAACCATCGCCCCGAGCCAGACGTCCTGGACGGGGAACAGCGACCTTGCCGCGGGGACATCAACAAGGCTGCCGGATTCGGCTTGCACGGGCTGGGCATCGAGCGCATTGCGGTGCAATGCGAAGTGCATTGTTTTTGCAACAATGGCGCCGGCAAGGACTGCCTGGAACTGGGAACGGGTTTGAAGCCGCTGCACGAGCGCCAGGCGTCAGTTCGAAAAACTGCGGATGGCCAGCAAAAACGACAGGCTTAGACAGCCAGGCGTTTGCGGCCTTTGGCGCGGCGTGCAGCGATCACTGCGCGGCCGCCGCGCGTTTTCATGCGCGTCAGGAAGCCGTGCGTACGTGCGCGTTTGACTTTGGAAGGTTGGTATGTGCGTTTCATGATGAGTCCTGGTCCTGTTTGCTTGTTAGCCTATTAGCTTGTTAGCCGGTCAGCTGCAAAGCTTCCCCTCGGCGATTCGAATGATCTTGGTGGCCGTACAACACAACCAACTCTGCAAGTCTGCAAACAGGTATCAAACCCGCTGCGAATCAGGGAAACCCATGATTATCGCAGATTTCCCAACGCTGGCAACAAGTTAGCCCGCTCATTGGGGGTAAAGGCTGAGAAGCACCCGGCCGGCCCGCCGGACGCCGCCGCAGGGCCGCCAGAACCCGCCGGAATCCCCGCCGGGGGAGCCCAAAATAGGTTGAAACCCGAAGCAATTATTTTGTGGATAACTCCCCGTCCGGACTACAATTGCCGGTGCTCAAAATTAACAATATCCACAAGCAGCGACACGCCGCCCGGCCTATTCTGCCAGGCCGGCAACCCGGCAAAAACCAGCATGAGTGAGGCATCCGTCCAAAACCTGAGCCAGGACTTGTGGCAAAGCTGCGTCGACCATCTGGCGCAGGAATTACCCGAGCAGCAGTTCAACACCTGGATCCGTCCGCTGGTGGTTAACGTCGCGGCCGACCTCTCCAAAGTCACCGTTCTGGTGGGCAATCGCTTCAAACTCGACTGGGTGCGCGCACAGTACGCCGGCCGTATTTCAGCCCTGCTCGAGAAGATTTCCGGCCAGAGCATACCGCTTGAGTTAGCGCTTGCTCCTCGCGAAGCGCCCGTAAAATCAGCTTCTCTGATTCGCAGCTTCGAAGGCTCGAACATTCCAGAACCCGTCGGCCTGGGCGTGCCCGAAGAAGCCGCCGGCGCGCCATTTAAAAACCGCCTCAACAGCGCGCTGACCTTCGACACCCTGATTGAAGGCACGGCCAACCGCATGGGCCGGGCCGCCGCGCTGCATGTTTCCAGCAGCCTGGGCCAGCTTTACAACCCGCTTTTTATCTACGGCGGCGTCGGTTTGGGCAAGACCCACTTGATGCACGCCATCGGCAATAAACTGCTGGCCGACAACCCCAACGCCAAAGTTCTCTACATCCACGCTGAACAGTTTGTTTCAGATGTGGTTAAAGCTTACCAACGCAAGACTTTTGATGAATTCAAGGAGCGTTACCACTCCCTGGATTTGCTGCTGATCGACGACGTCCAGTTCTTCGCCAACAAGGACCGCACCCAGGAAGAGTTTTTTAACGCTTTCGAGGCCTTGCTGACCAAAAAGTCGCACATCGTCATGACCAGCGACACTTATCCCAAGGGCCTCACGGATATCCACGAGCGCCTGGTGTCACGCTTCGATTCCGGCCTCACGGTCGCCATCGAGCCGCCCGAACTCGAAATGCGCGTCGCCATCCTGATCCGCAAGGCCGAGGCCGAAGGCGCCTCCATGCCCGAAGAGGTCGCCTTTTTCGTCGCCAAGAACGTGCGCTCCAACGTGCGCGAGCTCGAAGGCGCGTTGCGCAAGATCCTGGCCTACTCCCGCTTCAACCTCAAGGAAATCTCCATCCAGCTGGCCAGGGAGGCCCTGCGCGACCTGCTGTCCATCCAGAACCGGCAGATCAGCGTCGAGAACATCCAGAAGACGGTCGCCGACTATTACAAGATCAAGGTCGCCGACATGTATTCCAAGAAACGGCCCGCCAGCATCGCCCGGCCGCGCCAGATCGCCATGTATCTGGCCAAGGAACTGACCCAGAAGAGCCTGCCCGAGATCGGAGAGCTCTTTGGCGGCCGCGACCACACCACGGTGCTGCACGCCGTCCGCAAGATGTCCGCAGAGCGCCAGCAGATGACTGAGCTCAACCAGCAGCTGCACGTGCTGGAGCAGACCCTGAAGGGCTGAAAGCGCTCCCTATATATGGCACCCATCGCAAATATGGCAAATGAATCCTTTAGCGCTCAGTTTTTCAGGCCCAATCCCCGGCTTAAATGCCTTCACAACAAGTTTGGGGACAACTTTTGAACAACCCATGGTTTATCCACAGAAGCAGATGACAATCGAAAGTTGTTCATATCCGGCAGCAGGCTTCCACGGTATCTGGACACATGGTTAAACAAACGCCAAGTGGTTGATCAAAAAGGGGAAAATGGCGCTATCCACAGATTGGCGCTGCCCTTATCTACTACTACTAATTTGAATTAAAGAATTAAAGATATATACAGAGGAAGTCATGATCGTTCTGAAAGCAACCCAGGATAAAGTTTTGTCGGTACTGCAATCGGTCGCCGGCATCGTTGAGCGCAGGCACACCTTGCCGATTCTGGCCAACGTCCTGATCCGCAAAACCGGCGCGCAAGTGCAGCTCACCACCAGCGACCTCGAAATCCAGATCCGCACCACGGCCGAGCTCGACGGCGACGCCGGCAACTTCACCACCACCGTGGGTGCCCGCAAGCTCATCGACATCCTGCGTTCCATGCCCAGCGACCAGACCGTCTCGCTCGAGTCCTCGCAGAACAAGCTGATCCTCAAGGGCGGCAAAAGCCGCTTCACGCTGCAGACCCTGCCCGCCGAAGACTTCCCCCTGGTCCAGGAAGCCGCCAACTTCGGCCCCGGTTTCTCGGTCCCGCAAAAGGTGCTCAAGGAGCTGCTCAACCAGGTCTCCTTCGCGATGGCGGTCCATGACATCCGCTACTACCTCAACGGCATCCTCTTCGTCGCCGAAGGCAAGCAGCTGAGCCTGGTCGCCACCGACGGCCACCGCCTGGCCTTCTCCTCGGCCATGCTCGACGTCGAAGTGCCCAAGCAGGAAGTCATCCTGCCGCGCAAGACGGTGCTCGAAATGCAGCGCCTGCTCAGCGACAAAGAGGGCGCCATCGAGATGCAGTTCGCCGGCAACCAAGCCAAGTTCAGCTTTGAAGGCATGGAATTCGTCACCAAGCTGGTTGAAGGCAAGTTCCCCGACTACAACCGCGTGATCCCCAAGAACCACAAAAACATCATCACCCTGGGCCGCGTACCCCTGCTGGCCAGCCTGCAGCGCACCGCGATTTTGACCAGCGAGAAGTTCAAGGGCGTTCGCCTGAACATCGAGCCTGGCACCCTGCGCGTGGCCTCCAACAATGCCGAACAGGAAGAAGCCGTCGACGAGCTCGACATCGACTACGGCGGCGACGCCATCGAAATCGGCTTCAACGTCACCTACCTGATCGACGCCCTGGCCAATATGGACCAGGACATGGTCAAGATCGAACTGGCCGACTCCAACAGCTCCGCGCTGCTGACCATCCCCGACGATGCGGCCTTCAAATACGTGGTGATGCCGATGCGCATCTAGCGCACAGCACACCTCCAGAACCCAGACAGACCCGCGACCTTCCGCGGGTTTGGTCATTCAAGAGATTGAAGAAATCGAAGCAATTCGATAAATGATCGATAAAAAGATCGGAAAAGAAGCCGGATATGACTGAAGAAAACAAAGTGAACGAAGCCGAACAGGTGCATGTGTCCGAAGGCGCAGCCACCGAGGAAAGCTCCAATTTCCAGCCCAAGATCGACACCAACCAGGCCGGCGCGTCCGAAGCCTATGGTGAAGGCTCGATCCAGATCCTCGAAGGCCTGGAAGCCGTGCGCAAGCGCCCCGGCATGTACATCGGCGACACCTCCGACGGCACCGGCCTGCACCACCTGGTCTTCGAGGTGGTAGACAACTCCATTGACGAAGCCCTGGCCGGCCACTGCGACGACATCGTCGTCACCATCCACACCGACAACTCCGTCAGCGTCACCGACAACGGCCGCGGCATTCCCACCGGCATCAAGATGGACGACAAGCACGAACCCAAACGCTCGGCCGCTGAAATCGCCCTGACCGAGCTGCACGCCGGCGGCAAGTTCAACCAGAACAGCTACAAGGTCTCCGGCGGCCTGCACGGCGTCGGCGTGAGCTGCGTCAACGCGCTCAGCAAGATGCTGCGCCTGACGATCCGCCGCGACGGCAAGGTCCACGTGATGGAGTTCTCGCGCGGCTTCGTGCAGAACCGCATCATCGAACAGGTCGACGGCGTCGACGTGTCCCCCATGAAGGTCATGGACGCCACCGACAAGCGCGGCACCGAAGTCCACTTCCTGCCCGACACCGACATCTTCAAAGAGAACAATGATTTCCACTACGAAATCCTCAGCAAGCGCCTGCGTGAACTGAGCTTCCTCAACAACGGCGTGCGCATTCGCCTCAAAGACGAGCGCACCGGCAAGGAAGACGACTTCTCTGGCGCAGGTGGTGTGCGCGGCTTTGTGGATTTCATCAACAAGGGCAAGACCGTCCTGAATCCCAACGTCTTCGCGGCGATGGGCGATCGCCAGAGCGACCAGGGCACCAACATCGGCGTCGAAGTCGCCATGCAGTGGAACAGCGGCTACAGCGAACAGGTGCTGTGCTTCACCAACAACATTCCCCAGCGCGACGGCGGCACCCACCTGACCGGCCTGCGCGCCGCCATGACCCGCGTTATCAACAAATACATCGACGACAGCGAGCTGGCCAAAAAAGCCAAGGTTGAAGTCACCGGCGACGACATGCGCGAAGGCCTGTGCTGCGTGCTCAGCGTCAAGGTGCCCGAGCCCAAGTTCAGCAGCCAGACCAAGGACAAGCTGGTTTCCAGCGAAGTGCGCGGCCCCGTCGAAGACATCGTCAGCCGCCTGCTGCACGACTACCTGCAGGAACGCCCCAACGACGCCAAGATCATCGTCGGCAAGATCATCGAAGCGGCACGTGCCCGCGAAGCCGCGCGCAAGGCCCGCGACATGACGCGCCGCAAAGGCGTGCTCGACGGCATGGGCCTGCCCGGCAAGCTCGCCGACTGCCAGGAAAAAGACCCCGCCATGTGCGAGATCTACCTGGTCGAGGGTGACTCCGCCGGCGGCTCCGCCAAGCAGGGCCGCGACCGGAAGTTCCAGGCCATCCTGCCCCTGCGCGGCAAGATCCTCAACGTCGAAAAAGCCCGCTATGAAAAGCTGCTGACCAGCAATGAAATCCTGACGCTGATCACCGCCCTGGGCACCGGCATCGGCAAAGCCGGCGGCGTCGGCGGCACGGCCGGCACCGACGACTTCAACGTCGCCAAACTGCGCTACCACCGCATCATCATCATGACCGACGCCGACGTTGACGGCGCCCACATCCGCACCCTGCTGCTGACCTTCTTCTACCGCCAGATGCCCGAACTCGTCGAGCGCGGCCACATCTACATCGCCCAACCGCCCCTCTACAAGGTCAAGGCCGGCAAGGAAGAGCAGTACCTCAAGGACACGGCCGCCCTCGACGGCTTCCTGCTGCGCATCGCCCTCAAGGACGCCAGCGTGCAGACCGGCCCCGACGAAAAATCCACGCTCACCGGCGACACCCTGGCCGAACTGGCCCGCAAACACCAGCTCGCTGAATCCGTGATTGCCCGCCTGCGCGGCTTTATGGATGCCGAAGCCCTGCGCGCGATCGCCGACGGCGTCAGCCTCAACCTCGACACCGTGGCCGACGCCGAAGTCTCCGCCGTCGCCCTGCAGGCCAAGCTGCGCGAACTCAATACCACCGGCACCCCCGCCGAAGTGGCCGGCGAGTTCGACACCCGCAACGACAAGCCCATCCTGCGCATCAGCCGCCGCCACCACGGCAACGTCAAGAGCAGCGTGCTGACACAGGACTTTGTGCACGGCGCCGACTACGCCACCCTCGCTGAAGCCGCCGCCACCTTCCGCGGCCTGATCAGCGAAGGCGCGAAAGTCATGCGCGGCGAAGGCGAACGCCAGAAGGAAGAAAAGATCAGCGACTTCCGCCAGGCCATGGCATGGCTCATCGGCCAGGCCGAGAACGCCACCGCCCGCCAGCGCTACAAAGGCCTGGGCGAGATGAACCCCGCCCAGCTCTGGGAAACGACGATGGACCCGACCGTGCGCCGCCTGCTGCGCGTGCAGATCGACGACGCCATCGAAGCCGACCGCGTCTTCACCATGCTGATGGGCGACGAGGTCGAGCCCCGCCGCGAGTTCATTGAACAGAACGCTCTGCGCGCCGCCAATATCGACGTTTAAGCCAACGAACGCCAACCAGTCTTTTGATACCCATGACCGAAGAAACCACAGCAACCACGGCAACAGCAGCCTCCACCGAACGCCCGGCGCTGCCCGACCATTTGTCCACCGACGAGCGCAGCCCGCATTTCGTCAAGGCCATCTTCGAGCAAGACGTCGGCATACGCTTTAACGACAAGGAACGTTTTGACGTCGCCGAGTACTGCATCAGCGAAGGCTGGATCAAGGTCCCTGTCGGCAACAAGGTCGACCGCAAGGGCAACCCGTTCATGATCAAGCTCAAAGGCAAGGTCGAGTCGTTTTACAAATAAGTAGGTAGCGAACAACAAGGCCTGGCCCGCTCGGTGCATTCGCTGATCGGACCTTGATGAACACCATGAAGCAGAACTCCCACAAGAGTCTGTTCATGGTGTTTTTCTTTGCAAGAGCAAAAACAACAAGCCATGAGCAGCAACTGCATCGCCGTCATCGACTTCGAAACCACAGGCCTGTCGCCGGCCATGGGCGACCGCGCCACTGAGATCGCCATCGTGCTGGTGGACCAGTCCAGCGGCAAAGTCGTCGACAGCTTCCAGAGCCTGATGAACGCCGGCCGCTACATCCCGTCCTTTATTGAAAGCCTGACCGGCATCAGCAACGCCATGGTCGCCGCCGCCCCCGCGGCCGATACCGTGATGAGGGAAGCCAGCCGCTTTGTCGCTAACGCTCCCATGGTGGCCCACAACGCCTCCTTTGACCGCCGCTTCTGGGAAGCTGAGCTGGGCCTGGCGGGGGAACAAATAGCAAGCCAGCCCTTTGCCTGCACCATGCTGGTCGCCCGAAGGCTGTACCCCCAGGCGCCCAGCCATAAGCTCGGCGTGCTGATCGACTACCACCACCTGCCCAAAGCCGGCCGCGCCCACAGGGCCATGGCCGATGCGGAGATGGCAGCTTCCTTGTTGGGGGAGATTCAGGATGACTTGCGCAGCCGGCACCGGGTGGCCAAACCTGATCATGGTTTGTTGCTGGCGTTGCAGCGGTGTGCCAAGCCGGCTGTGCCGGCGTTGATGTCTAAGTATGCGGACGCGTGAGAAGGCTGTCCGCGCTTGCGATGGCTTGTGAGCTTGAGGGTCTTTGAATTGCAATGCCCAGGTTGCGAAGCTAAGCTTTTCCCTCCCAACCAACAAGGACAAAGCCTATGCCCAACACCCCCACCCTCCCCGAAAGCATCATCTCCCACGTCTCCATAGGCACCAACGATTACGAGCGCGCCAAGGCCTTCTACACGGCCGTGCTGGGCGCGCTGGGGATCAAGGTGATCATGGAGCACCCTGGAGCCGTGGCGTTCGGGCGCGCTTATCCGGAGTTCTGGGTGGGTGTGCCGCATGACGGGGGCAAGGCGCATGTGGGCAATGGCTCGCACTTTGGCTTCCTGGCCGTGTCCAGGGCCCAGGTCGATGCCTTTTATGCCAAGGCGCTGGAACTGGGCGGGCAGGGGGATGGCGCGCCGGGGCCGCGGCCGATGTATGGGCCGCAGTATTACGGCTGTTTTGTGCGTGACCTGGATGGGCACAAGATCGAGGCGCAGTTCTCGGACATGTCCGCTGCGGGCTGACAGACCGATTAAGCGCCAGGCCTCGCCTTGTCGCGCGGGGGTACGGGGCGCTGTCTGACACCGGCGGGTTTTAGGGGTTTCCAGAATGGGTTGATATGGGCCGGCTTTGCATCGCCGGCGTGTGTTCAACCCTTTTCCTTTTCTTCTGGAGGCCTCCATCATGGAATCTTCTTCGCTTCGCCCGCTGGCGATTGTCACGGGCGCTTCTTCGGGCATTGGCTACCACCTGGCCCAGCGCGCGGCCCAGGAGGGCTTTGACCTGGTGATCGCGGCGGACCAGCCGCTGGATGCCGCCGTGCTGGACTTTCGTGCACTGGGCGCGCAGGTGGACGCGGTGCAGGTTGACCTGGCCACGCGCGAGGGCCTGGAGGCCTTGCTGGCGGCCGTGCGGGGCCGCACGGTGGATGCGCTGCTGGCCAATGCCGGGCACGGCCTGGGCCACGGCTTCCTGGACCAGGATTTTGCCGAGGTGCTGCATGTGGTCAACACCAATATCTCAGGCACGATTTATTTGGTGCAAAAGGTGGGGCAGGCCATGCGCCTGCAGCGCCGGGGCCGCATCCTGCTGACGGGTTCGATCGCGGGCTTCACGCCGGGCAGCTTCCAGGCGGTCTACAACGGCAGCAAGGCCTTTATCGATTCGTTCGCGGCGGCGCTGCGCAATGAGCTCAAGGACACCGGCATCACGGTGAGCTGTTTGATGCCGGGCCCGACGGACACGGCGTTCTTTGCCCGCGCCGGCATGCTGGACACCAAGGTCGCGACGGACAGCAAGATGGACCCGGCCGAGGTCGCGAAGATCGGCTTCAAGGCGATGATGGACGGCGAGGCCGACGTGGTGGCGGGCCTGAAGAACAAGCTGGAGGTGGCGATGGCCAAGGTCACGCCCTCGCAAGTCTCAGCCGAGCAGCACCGCAAGATCGCCGAGCCGGGCACGGCGACACCGGTTGAACACGCCTGAACCCCTTTTTTTAAACCCCTTCACAAGGAGACACACACCATGGCGAACAAACCCGGCAAACCGAACATCCAGCGCAGCGTGGGCATCACCGGCACCGCTGCCGACCCGACCATTGAGCAGGAAGACACCAACACCGGCACCGGCACGGACCCCAAGGCCTCATCAGGCCACGGCGGCAAGGTGGAAAACGACTTCAACCAGATGGGCGAACAAAAACCCACACAGAAGAACGAGGGCCAGCGCACGGCCAACAGCCGCAGCGACCGGGAGTCGCATGTGGGCGGCAGCAACCAGCTGCAGTCGCGCCGGGGTACGACGGGGCGCTGAGGGGTGGGGACACGTTTGGGACAGCCATCCTGAACAGCCCTGAACAGAAGTGACCGTGGAAAATTTCAATCACCACAGCGGCGACCACCTAGCGCTGGACAGCGCGAAGATCTACTTTGAGGTCCATGGCGACAGCGCGGACCCGCCGCTGCTGTTCCTGCACGGAGGGCTGGGCACGCTGCGGGATTTCAACGACGTGCTGCCGCGGCTGGCAAAGCGCTTCAGGGTGATAGGCCTGGACAGCCGCGGTCACGGCAAATCGACATTGGGGACGGCGGCGATGAGCTACCAGCGGCTGGCGCTTGACGCCGCCGGTGTGCTGCGGCACCTGGGCGTTGAGCGCTACAGCGTGCTGGGTTTCAGCGACGGCGGCATCACGGCCTTGCGCATGGCCGCGCAGGCGGATGCGCGTATCGACCGGCTGGTGGCCATAGGCACCGACAAGATGCTCAAGCCCGACGACCCGGTGCGCAAGCTGCTGGCCGGCGTCACGGCGGAAAGCTGGACGAAAAAATTCCCCGAGACGGTGGCGCTGTACCAGGCGCTCAACCCGCAGCCCGACTTCAAGGCGCTGGTCAATGCCGTCGTGCCGATGTGGCTGGACGACAGCGGCAACGGCTACCCCGGCGACAGCGTCAGGCGGATACGCTGCCCCTTGCTGGCGGTTCGCGGCGATGAAGACCCCCTGGTCTCGCGCGCCAGCGTGTTCGAGCTGGTGGAGCAGGTGCGGGGTGCGAAGCTGCTGAACATCCCCTTCGCGGGCCATGAGGCGCACAAGGACCAGGCGGAGCTGGTGATGGCGAGCGTGAACCGCTTCCTGGAATGAGGGCTTCCGGGGCGCATCTTTACCTGGCGCTGAGGCAATTCCTTACAAACCGCAACACGGCGGACGCACAGCCCTAAGCCGGGCGGCGCAGCATCAAACCCTTGTTGATTTGTTGTTGCTGATGATGGAGTGCCTGCCATGAAGAAGATTGCCGACTTTCTGTTCCGACCGCGCTACCTGCGCGCCATCCCCTCGCTGGTGGTGCTGACCACGGCCATGGCCTGGGGTGTGGCGCCGGACCCGGATGCGATGGACACGGCGCAGAAGGCCGAAAAGCGGGCGGGTGTGAGCCTGTCGCTGAACCATGCGGCCATGGGCAGCAGCCCCAAGGACACGGCGCTGGACAAGCCCGAACAGGCCTGAGCGGCCTCACCGCCTCAAAGGTTCAAGGCTTGGCCGCAATCACCCAGCGGCTGATCTTGCCGACCACGTCGGCCTCCAGTCCGTTAAAGCCGTGGTAGGCCATGGCCTCGCAGGGGTCACCGCGGCTCTGGCCGCCGCTTACGCGGATGAGTTCGGCCTTCGGGGTTTTGGCGAGCTTCTCCATCAACATCGGCATGTCGCTGAAAAGGCAGACCTTGCAGCCGTCGCTTTCATGGTGGACCACGAGCACGGGGATGGCGAGTTTTTCGAGCGGCATTTGGGGCACGGCGCGGCCCTTGGGGTCGACCAGGATGGTGGAGGTCAGCACCAAGCCGTCGGGGCCGCCCTGGGCCGGTGTGGCCTCGGTGGCGATGTAGGCGGCCGACTGGGTGCCGCGGCTGGTGCCGACCAGCCATACAGGCACGGGTGATTGCTGTTTCAGCCAGGCAATGAGGGCCAGCACGTCGGCACTGTGTTCCGGCTTTTGCCGGTTGCCGCTCAGGTAGGGCGGCGACTGTTTGTCGGAGGGCGCGTCGATGACGGCGACGGCCAGGCCGGCATCGGCGAACTGCTGGCGCGTGCGCACCAGGAAGTTGCCGCCGCCCCCGGCGAAGCCGCCGCCGTCGGTAATCTGCAGGCCGCCATGGCCGCCGGCCATCAGGATGACAGAGGCCTTGGGCGGGCCCGAGGGGGCGATGTAGACAAACCGCTGGGTGACGCCGGGACGCGTGGGAATGTCGACGACGCGGGGCGCTGCCGCGCTTTGCGCAAAAGCGGACTGGCCAGCCAGGGTCAGCAGCAGGCCGGCGGCGAGGGCGCGTAAGAAGGGTCTGCGGGACATGGGAGCTTTCAGGGCAGCAGGTGGCGCCAATATAGCTGCTGCGGCCCGGCGCGGCAGCCGGGTTTGCACGCAGTGGCGGCGCTTCCTACAATGGCCGAATATGAACGCCGCCATGCCCCAACCCACCAGCGCCGCCAGCCCTTCCGTACAAGCCGCCCTGCTGGCCGGCGAGCCCGAACGGGCCGCCTACCGCGACTACGCCCAGCCCGGCCTCGACAGGGTGCGCACTTTCTATCGCAACAACCACCAGCACCAGACGCTGGACTTTGTACTGGCCAAAAAGGCGCAGTGGCTGGGCTTCACGCAGCGCGAGATGACACCCTGGGCCGCGCTGGAATTCCTCAACACCCTGGTCGACGAGTCGGACCCCGACATCGAGCTGCCGCAGATCAGCCACCTGCTGCAAACGGCCGAAGCGATACGCGCCGACGGCCATCCGGACTGGTTTGTGCTGACGGGCTTTATCCACGACCTGGGCAAGGTGTTGTGCCTGTTCGGCGAACCGCAGTGGGCGGTGGTGGGGGATACCTTTCCGGTGGGGTGCCGGTTTTCAGACAGGGTCGTCTACCCCGAATACTTTGACTTGAATCCCGACAGCGCGGATGCGCGCTACAACAGTGAGAACGGCATCTATACGCCCGGCTGCGGGCTGGATGCGGTGCATATGTCATGGGGCCATGACGAGTATTTGTACCAGCTGATGAAGCCGCACCTTCCCTTGCCGGCGCTGTACATGATCCGGTATCACTCGTTTTATGCGTGGCATAGGGAAGGGGGGTATGGGCATTTGGCCGATGCCCAGGATGTGGCGCATCTTCCCTGGGTGCAGAGGTTCAACCCTTATGACCTTTATTCGAAGAATGAGCGGCCGCCGGTTCTGGCGGAGTTGAAGCCTTATTACGACGAGCTCATGGCTAAATATTTGCCTGCTCAGCTGAAGTTGTAGTTTGCTTCCAGCGGGGGTGCCCTCTGCTGAGTATTGCTGGCCGGGGTAGCCCGGCGGCTACTCACTTTTCTTTGCTTCGCCAAAGAAAAGTAAGCAAAAGAAAGGCGACCCGCAGTCTGGGTCCCTACGCTTCGCTTCGGGCAACCTGCGGTGCTCGAGCCAAGCGGGGTCCGGCTAAACTCGCCTTCGGCTCAGACAACGCCGGCCCTGATC
>NZ_JBFUBN010000018.1:0-60110 GCF_056405735.1 Polaromonas sp. P1_F2
GCGACCCCCGCAGCCCCTGGCAGCGCGGCATCAATGAGAACACCAATGGCCTACTGCGCCAGTATCTTCCCAAGGGCACGGACCTGAGCGTGTACTCGCAGCACGAGCTTGATCTCATGGCCTGGGAGCTCAACATCAGGCCACGCAAGACTCTTGGCTGGAAAAGCCCCGCCGAGGTCTTCTTTAACAACAAGGCCATGAAAGATGCTGGCCTTATTCCGACTGTTGCACTTGGGGTTTGAATCCGCCCACCAAAGAAAAGGCGACCCGCAGTCTGGGTCCCTGCGCTTCGCTTCGGGCAACCTGCGGTGCTCGAGCCAAGCGGGGTCCGGCTAAACTCGCTTCGCTCAGACAACGCCGGCCCTGATCCGCTTGTCTCTGCGCTCCTCGGCCCAGCCAGGACGGGGCAAGCGGGAGCGGAAGCGGGAACAGAAGACAGAAATACAAAGAACAAACCAAGACAAACAAGGACTCGCCATGGCGAGTCCTTGTTTCTTCAGTATTCGGTTTTCTGTCTTCGGCTATTTGGTATTTCTTCTCCCCGTTCCCACCCCTTGTGGATGCGCCGAGGAGCGGAGGTCCAGACGGATCAGGGATCGCGTTGTCTGAGCGAAGCGAGTTTAGCGAGACCCCGTCTGGACCGAGCACCGCAGGTTGCCCGCAGCGAAGCGAAGGGACGCAGCAACCAGGGTCGCCTTTTCTTTTGCTTACTTTTCTTTTGGCGAAGCAAAAGAAAAGTGAGTTGCCGCCGGGCTACCCCCGGCCAGCAACCCTCAGCAGAGGGCAAAACGCTAGAACAGGAAACGGCCTAAGGAATCAACCCTAAAGCATGCATATACGCCGGCTGCACCATCAACTCATCCCACCCAAACCCCTTCCCCTGCGGCAACAGCGCCAGCCGCCGCAACTCGCTGGCCTCCATGGCTTCCCACTGGCCTTTGAGCAGGGCTTCGGCCATGCCGTCGAGGAGTTCGTCGACGGGTTGGCCCTCGCCCACTGACTGGTTGCACAGCAGCACCATGTCGCAGCCGGCGTTGAGCGCCGTCACGGCGGCTTCGGTATAGCTCACCTCTTTGCCGTCTATCAGGCGTGCGCCGGCCATGCTGAGGTCGTCGCTGAAGATCGCGCCGCCGAAGCCCAGCTGGCTGCGCAGGATGAAGTTGAGCCACTGGCTGGAAAATCCAGCCGGCCGGGCGTCGACCTTGGGGTAGATCACATGGGCGGGCATGACGCTGCTGAGCGTGGTGTTGAGCCAGCCGTAAGGCGCGGCGTCGTCGGCCAGGATGGCTTTGAGGCTGCGCTTGTCAACGGGGATGTCGGTGTGGGAGTCGGCCTTGACGAAGCCATGGCCGGGGAAGTGTTTGCCGCAGTTGGCGACGCCGGCCTGCAGCAGGCCGTGCATCAGGCTTTTGGCCAGCAGCGTGACGACGCGCGGGTCGCGGCCGAAGGCACGGTCGCCGATCACGCCGCTTTCGCCGTAATCGAGGTCCAGCACCGGTGTGAAGCTGAAATCGACGCCGCAGGCACGCAACTCCGCGCCCAACACATAACCGCAGGCGGTTGCGGCATTGGTGGCGACCAACTGGTCCTTCATCCACAGCAGGCCCAGTTCGCGCATGGGCGGCAGATGGGTGAAGCCATCGGTCTTGAAGCGCTGCACGCGGCCGCCTTCGTGGTCGACGCAGATCAGCAGATCCTCGCGGATGTCCTTGATCTCGGTGCACAGGTCGGACAACTGCCGGCGGTCTTTCCAGTTGCGGGCAAACAAAATAATGCCGCCGGTCAGCGGGTGTTTGAGGCGCCGGCGGTCGGCTTTGGTGAGCGATAGACCGTCGATGTCGATGATGAGGGGGGCGTGCTGGGTCATAAGGAAATCCGGAGGTTGAGGTCAAGTGCGTTTTTCCACCACACAGAAGCTGGCGGCGTAATCGGTCTCGTCGGTCACGGTGACATGGGCCGTGAGCTCGCGCGACTCGAACCAGGCCTTGAGCGCGCCGTGCAGCACGATTTCGGGTTTGCCGCTGGGGGCCTTGGCGATTTCACAAGAGCGCCAGGTCATGGGCATGCGCATGCCCATGCCGATCGCCTTGCTGAAGGCCTCCTTCGCGGAAAAGCGCGTGGCCAGGTAGCTGACACCGCGGTCCGGCCAGCGCGCGCTGCGCTCTTTCCAGGTGGCCAGCTCGCCGTCGGCCAGGATTTTTTTGGCAAAACGCTCGCCATGCTTTTCAAGGCTGGCGCGAATGCGGCGCACGTCGCAGATGTCCGTACCGATGCCGTAGATCATGGAGCCCCCACGGTCGCCCACTGCGTGTGGCTTCCTGCCCCCCGAGGGGGCCGCCCGCCTGCGGCCCGGCAAAGCCGGTTCCGCGGCTCAGGCTGGTACTTCAGGGTCGTTTCACGGCAGCGGGAAATCATGCCGGTGCAAACGCCCGGTCTATGCAAGCTAGATAGCCCCTGACAGTGGCGGCATAACCCAGCTCCAGCGCGTCGGCGACCAGGGCGTGGCCTATGGACACTTCCAGCACGCCGGGCACTTCGCGCACAAACTCCATGAGGTTGTCGCGGTTCAGGTCGTGGCCGGCGTTGATGCCCAGGCCGGCGGCGGCGGCGGCGTGGCCTGCCTCGGTGAAACGGGCCAGGACTTGCGCTTTTTCAGGGCCCGCCCAGGCGCGCGCATAGGTTTCCGTATAAAACTCCACGCGGTCGGCGCCCACGGCTTTGGCGGCTGCCATGGCTTCCGGCACCGGGTCCATGAAGAGGCTGACGCGGACGCGGCGGTCATGCACCTGCTGGATCAGGGGCCGCAGGCGCTCGGCATCTTCGGGGAAATTCCAGCCGTGGTCGCTGGTGAACTGGTCTTCGCTGTCGGGCACAAAGGTGCACTGGTGCAGCGGCAGGCCGCGGGCGGCCAGGTCATGCACAAAACCCATGAGGTTTTGGAAGGGGTTGCCTTCGATGTTGAATTCGCGATCCGGCCAGTCTTTCATCAGTGCCGCGAGCTCAAAAACGTCGTCAGGGCGAATATGGCGCTCGTCGGGCCGCGGGTGCACCGTGATGCCCTGGGCGCCGGCCTCCAGGCACAGCTCGGCGGCGCGGCGCACGCTGGGAATGTCCAGGTGGCGGGTGTTGCGCAGCAGCGCGACCTTATTAACGTTGACCGACAGTGCGGTCTTGCCGTACGCATGGGACACGATGGGAACGGGCGAGAGGAGTTTCATGGGTGGCTCGTTAAAAAGCTTGCAGGTCCATCATCATCTGGCGGGTTTTCAGAACCTTCACGCCGCAATGGTAGTGCAGCAGGGCGCGCAACTGGGTTTTAAGCTCATTGAAGCCGGGGATACAGGCCCGCACGGTGTCGGAGAACAAGGCCTCGTCGCCCAGCGCCTGCTGCAGCGCCTGCCATTGCCCGCCGGGCAGGCTGACACGGTCGTCGTCATGCGCCTGGCGCAGGCCCGCTTCGGGCACCAGCACGTAGCGGGTTTCCGGGTCCAGCGGCGCCAGCGTGGCGGTTTCAGCGTCCAGCAGGGGCAAAAGCCCGATGTCGCGCAGCAAGCGCAACTCAAACGCGCGCAGCGCCAGTTGCAGGGTTTCGGCGCTCTGCGCGGCGATCAGCTGCACCGTGGCCGCATAGGCGTCAAACAGCACGGGGTGCGGGTCGTCACGGGCCATCAGGCGCATGAGGAGCTCATTCAGGTAATAACCCGACAGCAGCGCATCGCCGGTCGGCATCACGTGGCCGCCCTGCCATTCGGCGCTCTTGAGGGTGCGGATTTCGGCATCGCCGCCAAAAGCGATGTGCAGCGGCTGCAAAGGCAGCAAGATCGGCCGGAAACTGGAACTCGGCTTCTTGGCCCCCCGCGCCACCAGTGCCACCCGGCCATACTTGCGGGTGAACACTTCGAGAATCAGGCTGGACTCGCTCCAGTCGTAGCGGTGGAGAACGTAAGCAGGCTCGTCGCCAATGCGTTTAGTGGCCATGGCGGAGCAACTCCGCTTACTCGTAGCCGAATGTCTTGACCCTGGCCTCGTCATCTGCCCAGCCGGAGCGGACCTTGACCCAGATCTCCAGGAAGACCTTGCCGCCCGTGAGGGTCTCAAGCTCATGCCGGGCTTCGGTGCCTATGCGTTTGAGCTTTTCGCCCTTCTCGCCAATGATCATGCCCTTGTGGCCGTCGCGCTCGACCACGATGGTGGCGGCGATCTTGCGCAGGGCGCCCTCCTCCTCGTACTGGTCGATGATGACGGTGGAGGTGTAGGGCAGCTCGTCGCCGGTCAGGCGGAACAGCTTTTCGCGGATGATTTCAGCGGCCATGAAGCGGTCGCTGCGGTCAGTCAGCTCGTCGGCGCCGTACATCCAGGGCTGGGCCGGCAGGTATTTTTCGCAAATGCCGAACAGGCGCTCGATGTCCTTGGCGTTGTTGGCCGACATGGGCACGAATTCGGCGAAATTGTGCCGCTCCTGCATTTCCTTGAGCCAGGGGGCGATCTCGGCGCGCCGGTGTATCAGGTCGAATTTGTTGGCCAGCAGGATCGCGGGCGTTTTTTCAGGCAGCAGGGCCAGCACCCTGGCGTCGGCCTGGTTGAACTGCCCGGCTTCGACCACAAAGACAATCAGGTCCACGTCGTTGACGGCGCCCACCACGGTGCGGTTCAGCGAGCGGTTCAGCGCGTTGCCGTGCCGGGTCTGGAAACCCGGCGTGTCCACGAATACATACTGTGTCGCCTTGACCGTGCGCATGCCGGTGATGCGGTGGCGCGTGGTCTGGGCTTTGCGCGAGGTGATGCTGATTTTTTGCCCCACCAAAGCATTGAGCAGGGTGGATTTGCCTACGTTGGGCTTGCCGACAATGGCGATCAGGCCGCAGCGCTGCTCGCCGGCGAGCGGTGTGCCGGGGGCGGGCACGGCCGCGCCGCGCGAGGACAGGGCTTGCGCCAGCATGGCTTCGAGCGCGTCGGGCGGCTGCGCAGCGTCCAGCGCTTTGGCCTGCCGCGCTTTGGGCTTGGCGGCCGGGGCGGCGGCCGAGGCCGTCGCGGGTTTCTTGGGTTCTTTTTTACCTGTACTCATAATCTTGGTGTGTTGGCCTGCGTCTCTGGGCGGCCGCGGGCGCGGAGTCAGGATTCCAGCGTCTTGACAAACATCAGCATGGCCGCAGCGGCGGCCTGCTCGCCGGCGCGGCGCGAACCGCCTATGCCGCGCTCGGCCCGCCCGAATTCGGCGATTTCGCATTCGACGTCGAATGTCTGCTTGTGGGCGGCGCCCATGGTGCCCACCACGCGGTAGATGGGCAGGTTCATTTTGCGCCCTTGCAGCCACTCCTGCAATTCGGTCTTGGGATCCTTGCCGATGGCCTGCATCTGGGGGTTGATCTCGACGTCCCTGAAAAGGCGGCGCACCAGCTGATTGGCGGTTTCAAAGCCTGCATCGAGGTATACCGCGCCAATCACGGCCTCCAGCGCGTCGGCGAGGATGGAAGGCCGCTTGTGGCCGCCGGACTTGGCTTCGCCTTCGCCCAGGCGCACCATGTCGGGCAGGCCCAGCACCACCGCCAGCTTGTGCAGGGTGTCCTGCTTGACCAGGTTGGCGCGCACGCGGGACAGGTCGCCTTCGGGCAGCTCGCTCAGCTGTTCATAGAGCAGGCCGGCCACAGCAAGGTTCAGGACGGAATCGCCCAGGAACTCGATGCGCTCGTTATGGTCGGACGAAAAACTGCGATGCGTCAGCGCCTGCAACAGCAGTTTGGGATTGGAGAACTCATGCTCCAGGCGCTTTTGCAGCGCTGGCAGGCCCGGGCTCGATGTGGCGCTGGCTCGCACTTATTTGGATTTGCCGCTGTACTTGAGCAGCAAGAAGGCGGGGCCGGCCATGTGGATTTCCTTGGTGTAGGCGAAAGCCACCACGGTTTTATCGCCGTCCTTGGTCACTTCCAGGTCCTTGCCAGTGATCGATTTGATGTCGTCAATCTGGGCCGCCTTGTCGAAGATGGTCCGGACTTCGGCGACGGTACTGCCGTCCCTGGCCTTGTTGGCGGCCTTGGTGATGGCTTGGAGCTCCACCAGGGTCGGGAAAACCTGGGCGGCCAGAATACCCGCGCAGACCAGGATGACGCAGAAAAACAGAAGGCCGATGAAGGAAAGGCCGCGTTGCTGATGTTTCATTTTTTCTCCGCTCCGACTAAAAAATCTTCCGGCTCACCATCGGGACGGCGCCGCCGCCCGTGACCTTATTCGAAAGAGCCGATACGTTTGAGGTTGCCGAAATTCATCCAGACAAAAAAGGCCTTGCCCACGATATTGGCCTCCGGGACAAAGCCCCAATAGCGCGAATCCTGCGAATTATCGCGGTTGTCGCCCATCATGAAGTACTGCCCCTCAGGCACCTTGCAGACCATGCCCTCGCTACTGTAACGGCAATTTTGCTTGAAAGGAAAGTCCATGACCTCACGCTCATCCAGTCCGGCGCGCCGTGTGTCGTCATTCAGCAACCGGTACTTGCGGGCGCCGTTGACCTCCTCGAACTGCTTGGCGTAGCGCAGCACGTCTTCATCGAAGAAATCCGGCAGCGGCGTCTTGGGCAAGGGCTTGCCGTTGATGGTCAGCTTCTTGTTGATGTAGGCCACCTCGTCCCCCGGCACGCCGACCACGCGCTTGATGTAGTCCAGGCTGGGTTTGGGTGGGTAGCGGAACACCATCACGTCGCCGCGCTGCGGGCTCTGGTTGTTGATGACCTTGATGTTCAGCACCGGCAGGCGCACGCCGTAGTGGAATTTGTTGACCAGGATCAGGTCGTTGACGAGCAGGGTCGGGATCATCGAGCCCGATGGGATCTTGAAGGGCTCGAACAGGAAGGAGCGCAGCAGGAAGACCACCACGATCACCGGGAAGAGGCCCGCCGTCCAGTCCAGCCACCAGGGCTGCATGATGAGCCGGGCCCGGGCCTCGCCGAAGTTGATGTTGTCGACCTGGGTAATGCCTTTTTTGGCCAGTTCGGCCTGCCGGCTGGCGGCGCTTTCCTCGAGCGCCGCGGCGGCCTTGTAGCGCTGCGGCAGGAAATAAAAGCGTTCGGCCAGCCAGTAAATGCCGGTGACCACGGAGGCCAGGAACAGCAGCAGGGAGAAATTGCCTTCGACGGCGCCGAAGTACCAGGCGGCGCCGTAGCCCACAAAGGCCGCCAGCACCACGGCCGTGATCGTGCTCATTGCGCCGCGCATCAGTCTTCCACCTGCAAAATGGCCAGGAAAGCTTCCTGGGGTACTTCAACGGAACCGATTTGTTTCATGCGTTTTTTACCCGCTTTTTGTTTCTCTAGGAGTTTGCGCTTGCGTGAAATATCGCCGCCGTAGCACTTGGCGATCACGTTTTTGCGCAGTGCCTTGATTGTCTCACGCGCAATAATGTTGGCCCCGATGGCCGCCTGGATCGCGACGTCGAACTGCTGGCGCGAAATGATCTCGCGCATCTTGGCCACCACCGCCCGCCCGCGGTAGGCCGACTGGCTGCGGTGGACGATGATGGACAGCGCATCCACCTTTTCGCCGTTGAGCAGGATATCGACCTTCACCACGTCGGAGGCCCGGAATTCCTTGAATTCGTAGTCCATGGACGCGTAGCCACGGGAGACGGATTTGAGCTTGTCGAAAAAGTCCAGGACGATCTCGCCCAGCGGCATCTCATAGGTCAGCATGACCTGCTTGCCGTGGTAGGCCATGTTCAGCTGGATGCCGCGCTTCTGGTTGGCCAGCGTCATGACGGCGCCCACGTAGTCCTGCGGCATATATAAGTGCACGGTGACGATGGGCTCGCGGATCTCGTTGACTTTCCCGGCGTCCGGGATTTTGGACGGGTTCTCGACCTTGATGGTCTCGCCGTCGGACTTGAGCACCTCATAGACAACGCTGGGCGCCGTGGTGATCAGGTCCTGGTCAAACTCCCGTTCCAGCCGCTCCTGGACGATCTCCATGTGCAGCAGGCCCAGGAAGCCGCAGCGAAAGCCGAAACCCAGGGCTTCGCTGACTTCCGGTTCATAGTGCAGGGAGGCATCGTTGAGCTTGAGCTTTTCGAGCGCGTCGCGCAGGGACTCGTACTCGCTGGCCTCGGACGGGTACAGGCCGGCAAACACGGCGGGCTGGATCTCCTTGAAACCGGGCAGTGCCTCGGCGGCGGTGAAAGCCGCGCCGCCCGTGCCGGGCTTGATCAGCGTGACGGTATCGCCCACGCGGGCGGCCTGCAGCTCCTTGATGCCGGCAATCACAAAGCCCACTTCGCCGGACTCCAGCGCCTGGCGCGGCTCGGTGTGCGGGGTGAAGACCCCCAGCTGCTCGGCGTTGTACATGGCCTCGCTGGCCATCAGCTTGATACGGTCGCCCTTGGCGAGCCGGCCGTCCACCACGCGCACCAGCATGACCACACCCACGTAGGCGTCGTACCAGCTGTCGATGATCATGGCGCGCAACGGGCCGTCGGGGTTTCCCTTGGGCGGCGGAATCCTGGCGACGACGGCCTCCAGGATTTCATCGATGCCCATGCCGGTCTTGGCGCTGCAGGGAATCGCGTCGGTCGCGTCGATGCCGATCACTTCCTCGATTTCCTGCTTGGCGTTCTCGGGGTCGGCCTGCGGCAAGTCCATCTTGTTGAGCACCGGCACGACTTCGACGCCGAGGTCCAGCGCGGTGTAGCAGTTGGCGACGGTCTGCGCTTCCACGCCCTGGCTCGCGTCCACCACCAGCAGCGCGCCCTCGCATGCGGACAGCGAGCGGCTCACTTCATATGAGAAGTCGACGTGGCCCGGCGTGTCGATCAGGTTGAGGTTGTAAACCTCGCCGTTGAGTGCCTTGTATTTGAGCGCGGCGGTCTGCGCCTTGATGGTTATCCCACGCTCTTTTTCGATGTCCATCGAATCCAGAACCTGCGCGCTCATCTCGCGGTCCTGCAAACCACCGCAGCGCTGGATGAGCCGATCGGCCAAGGTGGACTTGCCGTGATCGATGTGCGCAATGATCGAAAAATTTCTGATGTGATTCATCAACGAGAACGCCTAAGTACTTGAAAGTATTGCGAAGAGATTGGACTCAATTCGCGAGGGGCCATAAAAAAGGGCGCGTCGATTGCGACGCGCCCTGAACCAACAATCTATGGCAACTGCGATAGTTGGAACTTCATTGTAGGCAAAAAGCCAGAGCCGAACAGTCCCGAAATCGCCATATTTTTGTCGTTGCAGGCTAGCAACAGGAATCTTATACACAACTTATTCACAATTTTAAACTGCTTGTCTCTGGACAACTTGTGGGTGATCTGTGGAGCGATGGGTATTACCCAAAATTAAGATCGAAAGTGGGATTTTGGGCTTCCCGATATATCCAAAAGACGCAGAGGCAAGCCGATATTCTACCGAAAACCGTCCTTGCCTCGTTTTGTTGTTAGTGGTCACCAACAAAAAGCAGGAGCGAGCCCTCTCAAAAATATATTTTTTGGAGGCCCAAAAAAGACTGGGGACCCCGGCAAAACCCACAAATCCCAGCAGGGTATGGGGGCCTTGAAGACCCGCATCGACCTCCCCGACGCCTTTGCCGGGCCTCATCCAGGTTTGCTTGCGGTTTAGCGTGAGGGCCGGATCAAAGCGTACTGCGCCCATTCGCCGCGGCGGAACAGCACGTTGATGGCCTTGGTCTTGTCGATTTTCGCGAGCGCAGCCTCAAATTCCTTGACGCTGGTGACTTCGGAATTGGCGATCGCCACGATCACGTCGCCCTCCTTCAGCCCGGCGCGTGAGGCCGCGGCTTCCGCAGTGTCCACCTTGACGCCGCCCTTGATCTTGAGTTCCTTCTTCTGCGCGTCGTTCACTTCGCTGACCACCAGGCCCAGGGCCTGGGCGGCGCCGGCGACCGGGGGCTTGGGCTCGGGGCCCGACGCTTTTTTGGCCGGTTTTTCAGGCTCGACTTCGCCGATAGTGACCGAGAGGTCCTTGCTCGCGCCGCGCCTGAAGACGGTCACCACGGCCTTGGTGCCGGGCTTCACATTGCCGACCATGCGCGGCAGGTCGCTGGATTTCTCGATGGCCTTGCCGTCGAACTTGATGATGATGTCGCCGGCCTCGATGCCGGCTTTTTCCGCAGGTGCGCCGCCTTCAACGCCGCGGACCAGAGCGCCTTGCGCCTTGCCCAGGCCTATGGATTCCGCCACCTCCTTGGTGACCTGGTCGATCTGCACGCCGATACGGCCCCGCGTCACCTTGCCGGTGCTGCGCAGCTGGTCGGACACGCGCGCGGCTTCGTCGATGGGGATGGAAAAGGAAATGCCCTGGAAGCCACCGGAGCGCGAATAGATCTGGCTGTTGATGCCGACGACCTCACCGCGCATGTTGATCAGGGGGCCGCCGGAATTGCCGGGGTTGATGGCCACGTCGGTCTGGATGAAGGGAAGGTAGTCGCCGGTGTCGCGCTGCTTGGCGCTCACGATGCCCGCGGTCACGGTGTTTTCAAGGCCGAAGGGCGAGCCGATGGCCATCACCCATTCACCCACCTTGAGGCGGTTGATGTCGCCGATCTTGACGGCCGGCAGGCCTGTCGCCTCGATCTTGACCACGGCCACGTCGCTGCGCTTGTCGGCGCCGATGATCTTGGCCTTGAATTCACGCTTGTCCGTCAGGGTGACGAGGACCTCGTCGGCACCTTCCACCACGTGGGCATTGGTCATGACGAAGCCGTCCGCCGTCAGGATGAAGCCGGAGCCCACGCCGCGCGGCTGGTCTTCGTCGGGCTGGCCGCGGTCGGGCCGGGGCGCGCGCGGCATGTTGGGCGGAACCGGAATGCCGAAGCGCTTGAAGAACTCCAGCATCTGCTCGTCGGCGCTTCCGCCGGCGGAAGGCTTGGCCTTTTCCAGGGTGCGGATGTTGACCACCGACGGGCCTACCTGCTCCACCAAATCCGTGAAGTCGGGCAATGTGCGGTTTTGCGCCCATGCAGGGGCTGCCGGCACCAGCGTGGCGACGGCAGCGGCGGCCACCAGGCCGGCAGTCAGGCAGGAGCGCAGGGGTTTCCAGTTCAGTTCAAGCATTGTCAGCCTCGTCAAAAATATTGGTCATCAGGCCTCCAGGCCGCCGCCGGAAAGAGCCGGCCGCCGGAGGAGCGCCAGGGGCATATTATTTCCTGCGCTCCAGGCCGTTGGCAAAGAGCTTCAGGGTGGCCATGGGGACTTCGCCCATGACGGTGATCCAGTAGGCATCCAGCTGCCGGGTGATGGTCTGGGTGGCACCCATCGACAAGCTGGATTCGCGCTCATGGCGTTGCCGGTCGAAGGGCTCCACAAAAATGGAGACCGAGGCCAGGCCGTCGGAAAAAATCCATTGCAGGGGCTCCTCGCCGGGCGCCGGGCTGGCCGTCACCGGCCGCTTGTAGCAGCTCATGGGCTTGAAACCCGCCACCGGCGCCTTCAGCACCCAGCCCTCGGCACTCGCGGAGGTCTTCACCAGGACCGGTTTTTCCACGCGGTAGCCCTCGACCTTGCCCATCATCTGGAGCAGCTTGTCCATCTTGACCGGGGCATCGAGCTGCAACTCGGAAAACGCCGCCTGCTCCAGCACCTTGCCGTCGGTGTCCAGCGTCTGCAGCTTCACGACCAGGCCTTTTTTCTGCTCGGTCCAGACACGGTAGCCGAAGCGCATGCTGTCCTTGGGCACCAGCAGCACGATGTCGGCTTCGACGCCGGCCACGCGATCGGTGCCCTCCTGCTTGACCTTGTAGAAATCGGCGATGCGGCTGTCGGTCGATTGCAGCAGTTGCGGAAACATGCCCAGCGACTCGCGCTTTTCACTGCGGACCACCTTGTGGTCGGGCATGAAGGTGACCACCTGGTCGTTGTGGCGGAAGATGGAGCGCGGCGCGCCGGTCAGCGTTTCGACCCGTTCCATCTGCTGGTCGCCTTCGCAGACATGCCAGATCTTGGCGCTGGACATGGCGCCGCCCGACGAGACCACAAAGGTGCCGATATAGGAACGCTTCCTGGAGGCCTCGTGCATGCGCATCAGCCAGTCGTTGATGCTGCGGGATTCCACGGCCGATGCCGCGGGAGGCGAGGCCTGCGCCGCCACGTGCCCCATGGCCGGCAGCGTAAATCCTGCCAGGGCGAGAAGACGAAGAAGCTTGAGGTTCATGGTGTCGCCAAAGCCCGGTCGCGGCGCAGCGCGCGTTCAGCGCCCGGCATTGCGAGGGGTCTCAAAAGTGGCATTGCGCAGGAAGCCCGAGGGCTCCTGCAGGGCCGAGGTGCCGCCCAGTTGCTTGTGCGCGGCCAGCAGTTCTTCAAGCCGCGCATCGCGAACCATGAGGCCTTGCGGCGAAGCGACCACCACCTGCTGGGAGGAGGCGGGGGCCTGGGCCAGTTGCGGCGCGGCGGGGGGCGACAGCAGGCCGGCGGCGTTCCACGCTATGGCGGACACCGCCGCGAGCGATGCGAAACCCGCCACCAGCTTCCAGCGGAATTCCCCGTCGTTGGAAGCCTGGCTGCGGTGAGGAGGCAGTACCAAAGGCACATCGTGGACGGCCGGCTGGGACGGACGGGACGGTGCACCCGGCGAGGCTTCTTGCGCCAGGCGCTGGTTCAGGCGACTCAAAAATGCCGTATCCACGCCGCGCAGGCCCTGCGAAGGGGATCGCAACGCATCGCCGATCAGGTGATAGGTATCCCAGCAGGCCACGGCCGAATCATCGTGCCGGCTGGCATGCAGCGCGGCCGCAAAGTCTTCCCCGTCCAGCTGGCCATCGGCCAGTGCGGACATGAGTTCGCTGGTTTGCATAGACGGTTTCATGATGTTCGTGGTGTCCGTGGTGCTCGGGGGTAGCGGGGCTGCCGTGGTGACGGGCTGAAAATACCTGGTTTGCTTCGTGGCTTCATGGTTGGCTCCTGGGTGCTGCGGCCTCACCAGCGCTTGCCGCTCTGGTTTTCCAGCAGGGGTTTCACCTTCTGCGAAATCGCTTCACGCGCCCTGAAAATCCGGGACCGCACCGTGCCTATGGGGCAATCCATGGCCTCGGAAATCTCTTCGTAGCTCAAGCCTTCGATTTCACGCAGGGTGATGGCCTGGCGGAGTTCCTCCGGCAAGGCTTCCATGGCGGCATTGATAATTTCGGCGATTTCCTTGCTGGCCAGCACGGCTTCCGGCGTTTCCGAGCTTGTTAGTTCGTTTTCCAGCGGGGAAGTTTCATCGCTTTCCTCGCTTTGGCCCGATTTGAAGGAATTTTCGGAAACGGTCGGATCCCGTTTGAGGTCCATCAGGGCTTTTTTCGCGGTATTCACGGCGATCCGGTACAGCCAAGTGTAAAACTGGGCCTCGCCCCTGAATTGCGCCAGGGCCCGGTAGGCCCGGATAAACGTCTCCTGGGCGATGTCTTCCACCAGGTCCACGTCGCGAACCATGCGTCCTATCAGGCGCTGGATGCGCCGCTGGTATTTGATGACCAGGAGCTCATAGGCTTTCTGGTCACCCGCGACGGTGCGCTCGACCAGCATGGCGTCGCTGTCGATGGCTTGCTCCGCCGGCAATGGTGGCAGGTCAGCGCTCATGGAAGGTTTGGCGTGCCGTCAATGGAGTGCATAGCCCCCGATACTGCCACAGCCGGTGCCCCATCCATTCGCAGTGAATCGTGCTGCCAAGGCATAGCGGCCGCCTTGTGCGGCGAAAAAACCGCCCTGCGCAGGTCCAGCCAGCGCTCGGGCATGCTGCGCCGCTCCATCCAGAGCCACAAACAGGCATGGGCCTGGTTTTCGAGCCGCAGCAGCATGGCATGCTGGAAATCAGCCAGCACCGACAGCCGGTACTCGGCGACGCCGGCCTGGTAGCCCGGACTTTCCCAGCGCCAGACCTCGCCGTCCCAGGCGAGTTGGCCCGCCGGAGCGTTGCGCCAGCCGGTATAGGCCGCGGCGCCGGCGCCAAGCACAAAAACAAGCGCCAGCGCGATACGCCAATCGAGTGGCCTGCCACCCTGGAGAAACCAGGCCAGTGTCAGGAACAGGCCGCAAAGCCACAGGCACAGCAAAAGCGCGCCCAGGAAACGCGAACGCCCCAACGGATAAACAACCGGAGGGGCGTTGTGTGTGGTCAAGGGCTTGCTTGGCTTGCGAGGCGTGCGGGAAATCAGGCGCGCTTGAAAACCAGCGTGCCGTTGGTACCGCCAAAACCGAAGTTGTTTTTGACGGCGAGCTCTATCTTGGCGTCACGCGCGGTATTGGCGCAGTAATCGAGATCGCACTCGGGATCCTGGTTGAAGATGTTGATGGTCGGCGGGATCTTCTGGTGATACAGCGAGAGCACGGTAAACACCGATTCGATGCCGCCCGCCCCACCCAGCAGGTGGCCGGTCATGGACTTGGTAGAACTGACCACCAGGTCCTTGGCGTGACCGCCGAAGGCTGCCTTGATGGCATTGGTTTCGTTCAGGTCCCCCAGTGGCGTGGACGTGCCATGCGCGTTGAGGTACTGGACGTCGTCGGCGTTGACACCGGCGTTCTTCAAGGCCATCACCATCGAGCGGCGCGGGCCGTCGACGTCGGGGGCGGTCATGTGGTACGCGTCGGCGCTCATGCCGAAGCCGGTCAGCTCGGCGTAAATTCTGGCGCCGCGCGCCTTGGCGTGTTCGTACTCTTCGAGCACCAGCACGCCGCCGCCCTCGCCCAGCACAAAACCATCACGGTCTTTATCCCAAGGGCGCGAGGCTGTTTTCGGGTCTTCGTTGCGGGTGGACAGGGCGCGGGCGGCCGCGAAGCCGCCTATGCCCAGGGGAGACACGCAGGACTCCGCGCCACCGGCCACCATCACGTCGCAATCACCGTATTCGATCATGCGGGCCGACAGGCCGATCGCGTGAAGGCCGGTGGTGCAGGCCGTGACGACCGCGATGTTGGGGCCCTTGAATCCGAACTTGATGGACACATGCCCGGAGATCATGTTGATGATCGAGGCAGGTACAAAAAACGGTGAAATCCGGCGCGGACCGCGGTTGACCAGCTCGGTATGCATCTGCTCGATCATGGGCAGACCGCCAATGCCCGAGCCGATATTGCAGCCGATGCGCGTGGCCATTTCGTCGCCCAGCGCTTCGCCGGTCGGCAAACCGCTGTCGGCCACCGCCTGGAAGGCCGCGGCCAGTCCCAGGTGGATGAAGCGGTCCATGTGCCGGGCTTCTTTTTCGGGGATGTAATCCGCGATGTTGAAACCCTTGACCTCGCCGGCGAATTTGCAGGCGAGGTTGCTGGCATCAAACCCGGTGACCAGATCAATGCCGGGATTCCCGGCAAGAAGATTGGCCCAGGACTCGGCCACGGTATTACCTACCGGGCTGACGCAACCCAGACCTGTCACGACGACACGACGACGGCTCATTCAGAAATCCTGAAAAGAACCTGAAAAGGCCCTGTGGCTTTTCAGGCTTGATGACGGCAGAGTCACAGGCGAAAACCTGCGGCCTCAGGCCTTTTGATGGGTGTTCGCGTAGTCAATCGCGTTCTGGACGGTGGTGATCTTCTCGGCGTCTTCGTCGGGAATCTCAATGCCGAACTCGTCTTCCAGAGCCATAACCAGTTCTACGGTGTCAAGGGAGTCTGCGCCCAAGTCGGCCACAAAGGCTTTTTCATTGGTGACCTGGCCTTCTTCCACGCCGAGTTGTTCGGCAATGATTTTCTTAACACGTGCTTCGATATCGCTCATAGTTCCCTCTGAGGGTTGTAAATTAATCCGTGATTTTACCGCGTTAGAGTCGTTTCCCTAAGCACCGCGCCGGACGGATAAAAACCGGCTTCGATTTCCCGTGTTTTACCACTGTCAACCCGCGGTTTTCATGAAACCCCAGGTTGACGGCTCCAAGGGCTACATATACATACCGCCGTTGACGTGAATCTCCTGGCCGGTAATGTAAGCCGCCTGCGGGCTGGCCACAAAGGCCACAGCGTGCGCAATGTCTTGCGGCTTGCCGAGATGGCCCAGCGGAATCTGCCCCAGCAGCGCTTTTTGCTGTTCTTCGGGCAGGCCGGCCGTCATGTCGGTCTCGATAAAGCCGGGCGCCACGCAATTGACGGTGATGTTGCGCGAACCCAGTTCGCGCGCCAGCGCGCGCGTCATGCCGGCCACGCCGGCCTTGGCGGCCGCGTAATTGGACTGGCCCGCGTTGCCCGAGGCGCCGACCACCGAGGTGATGCTGATGATGCGGCCGTAGCGCTGCTTCATCATGGTGCGCATCACCGCGCGGCTCATGCGGAACACAGCCTTGAGATTGGTATCCAGCACCGCGTCCCAATCGTCGTCCTTGAGGCGCATCGCGAGCATGTCGCGCGTGATGCCGGCGTTGTTGACCAGCACCTGCAGGCCGCCGTGCTCCTTGACGATGGCCTCGATCAGCGCTTCGGCGGCGGTAACGTCGTTCACGTTCAGGTTTTTGCCGGCGCAGCCCGGAAAGGCCGCGAGGGCCTGGCCGATCTTGGCCGCCCCTTCGTCGCTGGTCGCGGTGCCTATGACCTTGAGGCCTTTCTGGGCCAATTCGAGTGCGATGGCTGCACCGATTCCACGCGAGGCACCGGTGACCAGCGCGACCTGGCCTTCAAACTTGACTTCACTCATGCCAGTAACTCCTTCACTTCCGCCAGCGAGGCGGGATCAAACAGGGCGACACCCGTCAACTCGGGATCGATTCTTTTGGCCATGCCGGCCAGCACCTTGCCCGGCCCGCATTCGACCAGCGTCGTGAGGCCGCGCGCCTTGATGGCCTGCACGCACTCCACCCAGCGCACCGGACCGAAGGCCTGACCGTAGAGCGCCGCGCGAATGCGCTCCGCGTCGGTCTCGACGGCCACTTCGATGTTGTTGATGACCGGGATTTGCGGCGCCGCGAAATCGACGGCGGCCAGCTTCTCGCGCAGCTTCTCGGCCGCGGGCTTCATCAGGCTGGAATGGAAAGGCGCCGACACCGGCAGAGGCAAGGCGCGCTTGGCGCCGTTGGCCTTGAGCACCTCGCAGGCTTTCTCGACCGCGGCCTTGCTGCCCGCGATGACGGTCTGCATCGGATCGTTGAAATTGACGGCTTCCACCACTTCGGAGGTGTTGGCGCCGAAGCTGCGCGCGGCCTCGGCGCAGCCCTCGATCACTTTGGAGGCTTCCATGCCCAGGATGGCAGCCATCGCGCCCACGCCGACAGGCACGGCGTCTTGCATGGCCTGCGCGCGAAAGCGCACCAGCGGCGCGGCCTGCGCGAGCGTCAGCACGCCGGAGGCCACCAGCGCGGAGTATTCGCCCAGCGAGTGGCCCGCCACGGCCGCCGGCGCGGCACCGGTCTCGGCCATCCAGGCGCGGTAAGCCGCCACCCCGGCGACCAGCATCACGGGCTGCGTGTTGGTGGTCAGCGCCAGCGCCTCCTTGGGGCCTTCCTTGGTCAGCCGGCCGACATCCTCGCCCAGCGCCTCGGAGGCTTCGGCCAGCGTCTGTGCGACCACAGGATGGTCGCCCCAGGCGTCCAACATGCCGACCGACTGCGAGCCCTGGCCGGGAAAAACAATAGCAAACGATTTCAAATGATTACTCCATGGGTCGAATTCTTGGATCGCTGAAAAGCATCCGCCCGCATTTTAAGAAGATGAGCAGCCATTTTTTGAAGTGCAGCGGATCAGGCTGAGGACGCCATGGCGCCGCGGTTCGTACCCCGCAGCCGCGCAAGCCCCCAGCCAATCGCCGACTTGACGCACTGGTGAATCGCCGCAACGGCCAGCCAGGGGTCCATAAGGTAATCCCACAGGTTGGTCGACTCCATCGCACCAGCCACCCAGGCCAGCAGTGCCAGGGCCAACAGCGCGGGCAACAGCCGAAAACCTTGGACCCAGCACGCCAGCGACAAGACCAGGAGCGCCGCCCATAGCGCCCACGAGCCCCAGCCCAGCCGGTAGGCATCCCAGTCGCCCCAGCCCAGAGCCAGGGGATACAGGAACAAAGCGGCGGCAGCGAAAACAAAACTTACCGCCAAGCGCTCGCGGCGAGCCACCAGTGGGAGACCGCGCAGCCGCTGGTACATGCCCAGGCAGGCGATGGCCACCAGGGAAACGCTCAAGTCCGAGCTGATGCCGCGTACATAGGCCACAAGCGGCAAACGAGCGGGCCCCACCGGGCACCATAGCAGCACAAACACCGCTGCGGTCACAACTTTGGTCCACGGCGTAACGCCACGCCGCCAGCTCAGCAGGCGCAGGCAGCCGGCGCTGAGCACCAGGTTGATGCCGAGCAAGGCGATCAGATCATTTGCCGGAGGGAACATGGCCGGGCGCCGCTTGCGCGGACTCAAGGGTTTGCAGGGGATCCAGCCGCACATGCTTGATACGCGTACGGTGCCAGGTGTAGATCAGGTGCAGGTAGCCGTCGCGGCTTTGCAGCATGTAGGGATAGGAAAACTCCTGGGAGCAGCTTTGGCCCCAGCACTCCTGGCGCCGGGCGCTGGCCACATAAGCCTGGGCTTCATCATCCCGGGCGCCGCGGGCCTTAAGTTCCTGTGTCAGCAGGCGCTCGTAGTCACCAATAGACATGCGAACCTCTGGATTGATGGACGACTCCACGACCCATGGCGCCACGCCGTCAAACGAGCCACCTGTCCCCGTTTGGAGCAAGGCCAGGATTTCGCGGTTCCGGGGTAGCGGGTTCAGAGCCAGCCATTGCGTTCCGGTGTTCGTCACGACGCCAGCCAAAGCGGAGTCGGGGTTGGGCCAGGCGCTGGCATGGGTTGACGACCAAGTCTTGCCAGCATCGATGGTGTCTGAAGTCATCGCTCTGGCATTGCCCGAGCGCATATAGACCTGCGCCTTTTGCGGCCCTGAAACCAGAATAACCGGCTGCAGGCTGGTATGGCTGCCGGGAATGCGAATTTTGTCGATCACTTGCCCCATGGCATTGACACGCAGGACTTCGCCTAATTTGGTGAGGAACTCGTGGTACACAGGTAAGCCGGTTTCGCCGTTTTCGAAGCTGATGGGCGCACCCTTGACCAGCGTGCTGATATTCAGGAAGGGCGAGGTCACCAGACGACGCGGCGAGCTCCAGGTCGAACCTTCGTCAGTGGAGCGCGCCCAGGTAATGGAACTGCCGGCCCACCCGCCCAAAGAAACATTGACCATCCACAACGTTAGCGAGCCGTCGGGCGCGCGGGCGATCACTGGGTTGCCCAGCTTCTTGACATAGCGCCACAGGCCTTGCTGGAGGGTTTTCCGGTCAAACAGGGTGCTCTCCGCGCTCCAGCGCAAACCGGTTGCGTCCGTGACAGCGCTCTGGATGGTGACGTCCCCGGCGCCTTCACGCGAGCCCGAGAACCAGACCGCCCGCAAGCGCCCGTCGCTCAGTTCCACGAGGGACGCCGCATGCACGGCCTTGCCGGGGGAAGATGAAACGAACTGCGCATCAAAACGGAAACGGCCGTCCGGCGAGCGCTGCTGCGCCGGCGGGACTGTGCGTGGTGGAGCCTTAATCGCGGAAACCGACACAAACGGAGAAGCCGGCGGCCGCTGCAGGATTTTCCATCCGGCTAAGGCGAAAGCCAGCACCAGCAAGGCGGCTGCGAGGCGCTCCAATATATCGGACGATTTGAAATTCAATTGCCCACCCTGTCTTTGAAGCTGGCGGATAGGGAGCGGAGCCGCTCAGTAGTTGAGAAGCACCGCACCCCAGGTAAAGCCACCGCCCACGCCTTCGAGCATGAGGGTGTCGCCTTTTTGGATCTTGCCGCTGCGCACCGCCGCATCCAGCGCGAGCGGGATGGAGGCGGCGGAGGTGTTGCCGTGCTGGTCGACGGTGACCACCAGTTTCTCAAGCGGCATCTTCAGTTTTTTGGCCGTGCTCTGCATGATGCGGATATTGGCCTGGTGCGGAATCAGCCAGTCGATGTCGGTGTCGGTCATGTTGGCCTTGGCCAGCGTGGCGCGCGCCGCGCTTTCGAGCACGCCCACGGCCAGCTTGAACACGGCCTGGCCGTCCATCTTGAGCAGGGGGTCGCCGAGGATCTGGCCACCCGAGACATTGCCGGGCACGCAGAGGATGCCGACGTGCTTGCCGTCTGCATGCAGGTCGCTGGCGAGAATGCCGGGTGTCTCCGAAGCTTCGAGCACCACGGCGCCGGCGCCGTCGCCGAACAGCACGCAGGTGGTGCGGTCCGAAAAATCCAGGATGCGCGAGAACACTTCCGCGCCTATCACCAGGGCCTTGCTGGCCGAACCGGTGCGTATCATGGCGTCGGCCACCGTCAGTGCATAAACAAAGCCGCTGCACACGGCCTGCACATCAAAGGCCGCGCAGCCGGCAATGCCGAGCTTGTTCTGCAAAATGCAGGCGGCGGACGGAAACACCATGTCGGGCGTCGAAGTGGCCACGATGATGAGGTCGATGTCGGATGCTTGAAGGCCGGCGGCCTGCAGGGCATTTTTTGCCGCTTCGACGCCTAGGTCGCTGCTGGTCACGTCGGGCGCGGCGAAGTGGCGGGCCCGGATGCCGGTGCGCTCCACAATCCATTCGTCGGAAGTTTCCACGCCTCGGGTGGCCAGATCGGCGGCCAGTTCGGCGTTGGTCAGTCGGCGCGGCGGCAAATAACTACCGGTGCCGGTGATGCGTGAATAACGGGTCATTAATGAGTGGCCGATGTTGAAACTGCTGAGTCAACTGGCATTGAGAAGGCCTCGGTCGGCGTATCGGCGGAAGGTGCCGCCTGCGCCGCAGCCAGCAAAGGGGCCGCATGGGCAATACGTTCGCGGACTCTCTCAAGCAAATTGTTCCGAGCCGCATCATAAGCCCGATTCAGCGCCCTCTCGAACGCGAAGGCATCGGCCGAGCCGTGGCTCTTGAAGACCAGGCCTTGCAGGCCGAGTAGCGCCGCACCGTTGTAGCGCCTGTGGTCAACTCGGTTTTTAAAGGCATTTAGAACCGGATAAGCGATGATGGCCGAAATTTTGGTGAAGATATTGCGGGAGAACTCGATCTTCATGAAGCCGCCAATCATGCTGGCCAGGCCCTCACTGGCCTTGAGGGCCACATTGCCGACAAAGCCATCACAGACAACAATATCCGTCGTTCCCTTGAAAATATCGTTGCCCTCGACATTCCCATAAAAATTCAGATCACCGGAATTCGAAGCAGATCGCAGCAATTCACCGGCTTTTTTAATCATTTCGCTGCCCTTTATCGCCTCTTCGCCGATATTGAGCAGCCCGACGCTAGGCGTGGGATTGGTGGTGATGGCGGCTACCAGGGCAGAGCCCATCACTGCAAATTGCAGCAGGTGCTCTTCGGTGCAATCGACATTGGCACCCAGGTCCAGCACCGTGGTGGCGCCGCCCAGGGCATTGGGCAACTGGGTGGCGATGGCAGGGCGGTCTATGCCTTCCAGGGTCTTGAGGACGTAGCGGGCAATCGCCATCAGGGCGCCGGTATTGCCGGCCGACACCGCCGCCTGAGCCGCGCCTTCCTTGACCTGGTTGATTGCGACCCGCATCGAGGAATTCTTCTTGCGCCGAAGAGCGATCTCGATCGGATCGTCCATGGTGACGATCTCGCTGGCCGGGACGATCTGGCAGCGTGGATGAGCCTGGAGCCGCGCGTGCAGCGGGTGCGTCGCGAGGGTTTCAGGCTGGCCCACCAGCACCACGGCGGCATCCGGGTGGTCGTCCAGAAACGCCAGGCTGGCTGGTAGCGTCACGGCGGGGCCGATATCGCCGCCCATGGCATCGACAGCGATCCTGATCATGAGGCGACCGGTGCAGTCAAAATGAGGAGTTCAGACAAAAGAAAGGCCCGCAGGATGAGTGCGGGCCCATGCTCAAAGCGTGAAATTACGCTTCGGATTTGGTTTTCAGCACCTTGCGGCCACGGTAGAAACCGGTGGGGCTGATGTGGTGGCGCAGGTGGGTTTCGCCGGTGGTGGATTCCACGGCAATGCCTGGCACGGTGAGTGCGTTGTGCGAACGGTGCATACCGCGCTTGGAAGGTGACTTTTTGTTTTGCTGGACGGCCATGATCCGCTCCTGATGGGGTGTAAGGTTGGTAAATTACGCACCAAATTCCGAGTTCAGACAGCTGGACCTGAATATCGGTCGATGGCAGCCTGGGCGCCATGTCACCGTATTCACCGCATTGGTACGCGAAGCCTTTGATTATAGCTTGATGCGGCGTCATTTTCACTACACCACCTTGCTGCGCGTGAAATGTCGGCCTATTCAAGGGGTTTGTCGCCCGAATATGTAATACCAAATTACTATTTTTTGGTTTTAAGCTGCGCCAGTACGGCAAACGGGTTGGGCTTTTTCTCGGGCTCGCCGGCTTCATCCGGCTCCGCAATGTCACCCGCCTTCAGCTTTGGCGCGACCGGGCATTCCTCGTGCATGGGCACCAGGGGCAAGGCCATCAGCAACTCGTCCTCCAGCACGGCGAGCAGGTTGAACTGGGGCTCCATCACCAGCAAATCCTCTTCGGACTGGTCGTCTTCGGCCATGGCAATATCTTCGCTGGCGACAAAACGGTACCACTGGTCGACCTCCACCGGCGTCTCCACAACGCCCATGCAGCGCTGGCAGGTCAGCGGGACGGTGGCTCGGGCCTGCAGGTGCAGCCACACCTCGTCGTCCGCGCCGGTGCGCGGGCGCAACTCGCCGAGCGCCTCCCACTGCACCGTCGAATCGGCCTGCAGCCCTTGCGTTTCCTCGGCAAGGCGCTCCATATTTTGTAGCGGAGTGGTTTCAGTGAGCGCCACGCCCTCCTGGGCGAACGCTTTCATGTTGAGCCGGCTGGGCTGAAGGGATCTGGACATAGGATGCAGTGTAAGAGAATCGAGGCATGACCCTTGCCTCCGCTCCCGCCACAAACCGCCCTCTCGTCCTCGGTTCCACCTCACGCTACCGCCGCGAATTGCTGGAGCGGCTGCACATCCCGTTTGAAGTCGCCGCGCCCGACGTGGACGAAACCCCGCAGCCCGGTGAAGCGCCGAGCGCGCTGGCCGAGCGCCTGGCCCTGGCCAAGGCCCGCGCGGTAGCAGCAGCCTTCCCGGGCGCCGTCGTCATCGGCTCTGACCAGGTGGCCGACCTGGCCGGCGAGCCGCTGGGCAAACCGGGTACCCATGAAAATGCCGTCGAACAACTGCGCCGCATGCGCGGGCGCACCGTGATTTTCCAGACCGCCGTGGCCGTGGTGTGCCTCGAAAGCGGCTATGAGGCGCAAAGCCTGGCCCCCGTGAAGGTCAAGTTCCGCGACCTGAGCGACGAGGAGATCGAAAACTACCTGCGCATCGAGCAGCCTTACGACTGCGCGGGTAGCGCCAAGAGCGAGGGACTGGGCATCGCGCTGCTGGAGTCCATCGACAACGACGACCCGACGGCCCTGGTCGGCCTGCCGCTGATACGCACCTGCCGAATGATCCAGGCGGCCGGCGTCAAGCTGCTGTCGGGAGGCCGGCCATGAGCGCCGCAGCAAAGGGCAAGCTCTACCTGGTGCCCGCGCCGCTCGATTTCGGCTGCGACACGCAGGCGCCGCTGCAGGACGTCATGCCGTTGCAGACGCTGCAGAGAGCATCTCAACTGACCTGCTGGATCTGCGAGAACGCCAAAAGCACGCGCGCCTACCTCAAGCGCATCGACGCGCTGCAGCCGCTCAGCGCGCCGCTGCAGTCGCAGCAGATCCAGGAACTGCCGCGCGAGGTGCATAAAAAAGGCGACCACAGTGGCAACTTCGACGCGCGCCCGCTGCTGGCGGCCGCCCTGGACGGCCGCGACATGGGCCTCGTCAGCGAAGCCGGCATGCCGGCAATCGCCGACCCGGGATCGTCGGTGGTGCGCGCCGCGCATGACCTGGGACTGGAAGTCGTGCCGCTCACGGGCCCGATGTCGCTGATGCTGGCGCTGGCCGCCAGCGGCCTCAACGGCCAGAGCTTTGCCTTTGCCGGCTATGTGCCGCAAACGCCGGCCGAGCGCGTGCAGCGCATACGCGAGCTGGAGTCGCTGGCCCTGAAATCCGGCCAGACCCAACTCTTCATCGAGACACCTTATCGCAACGCCGCCCTGCTCCAGTCGCTGCTGCAAACTTTGCAGGGCAACACCCGGCTGGCACTGAGCTGTGGCCTGACCCTGGGCGCCGGCTGGTCGCGCAGCGCGCAGGTCAGCGCCTGGAAGCGCGACAAACCCCAGGCGCCGCTGGACTTGCCGACCGTGTTCGGCATAGGCCGTTAAAAAGAGCCTCTCGCCAATCAAAAAGCCCGCGTAATGCGGGCTTTTTAACGGGGTTTCGATGGCTCAGCGCAGTGCAGGAATCGCCTTGAAGGCCTTCATCGCGCCCTCGCCCATGGCGGCGCCGAACTTCTTGGCCAGGCGCTCGGCGACGTTGTCGCGGCGCGTGTAGTCGATGATCTCGTCGGTCTTGACCACTTCGCGCGCGACGTAGTCGAGGTTGCCGAGCTGGTCGGCCAGGCCCAGTTCCACGGCCTGCTGGCCGCTCCAGAACAGGCCGCTGAACATTTCAGGCGTTTCTTTCAGGCGCTTGCCGCGGCCGGCCTTCACCACCGCGATGAACTGCTGGTGGATCTGGTCCAGCATGGCCTGGGCAAACACGCGCTGCTTTTCATTTTGCGGGCTGAACGGGTCCAGAAAGCCCTTGTTCTCGCCGGCGGTCAGCAGGCGGCGCTCCACGCCCAGCTTGTCCATCAGGCCGGTGAAGCCGAAGCCGTCCATCAGCACGCCTATGCTGCCGACGATGCTGGCCTTGTCGACATAGATCTTGTCGGCCGAAACGGCGATGTAATAGGCTGCGGAAGCGCAGGTCTCTTCGACCACGGCATAGACCGGCTTCTTGTGCTTGGCCTTCAGGCGCAGGATTTCGTCGTTCATCATGCCGGCCTGCACGGGGCTGCCGCCGGGGGAATTGATCAGCAGCACGACGGCCTTGGCGCCTTCGTCTTCAAAGGCCGCGCGCAAGGCCGCATTGACGAACTCGGCGCTGGCGTCGGCGCCAGCGGCGATCTCGCCCTTGATTTCCACCACGGCGGTGTGCGGAACCGTCGCGTCGCTGGCGGGCGTGCCGCGGTGCAGTGCCATCCAGACCAGCGCGACAAAGAAAGCCAGCCAGGCCAGGCGCACAAAAGTCTTCCAGCGGCGCGTGGCCTTTTGCTCGTTGAGCGCGGCGAAAGCCAATTTTTCCAGTGTGGCGCGTTCCCAGCCGGGAGTGGCGGAAGGGTCGGCGGCGGATTTTTTGGTTTGGGCGTAAGGCGGAACGGACTCCGGCTGGTTGGGCCGGAAATCCGACTCGCGCAGCGAATCAGAGTCCATGGGAGGGTCGGGGCGATGGGGGTCGTTCATGGGCGTTAGTTTAGAGAGGTATTAGAACTGTAGCGGTTTAAGGTTGTAAGCAGAATGCCAATAAACAACCCCCTCCGCCTCGGAAAGCTGTATTTTGATCAGGCCGCCCTGGCAGGGCCCGCCCGCGCATTGGCCGGTGTCGGGACGGTAGGCGGCGCCGTGGCTGGCGCACAGCAGCCACTGGCCCTGGTCGTCGAACACGCGGTTGGGCTGCCAGTCCAACTCCATCGCGACGTGGCTGCAGCGGTTGAGGTAGGCATGGACCATGCCTTCAAAACGCACGGCGAAAGCGCGGCAGGTCTGTCCCGCGTAGACCACATCGAAGGGAACCGCCAGCCCGCCTTCGAGCAGGTCCCGGCTGTTGCACAGGGCTAGCCGTTCGTCCATGGCCTTAACGCCCGAGATCAACCATGGGCCAGCAACCAGTCGTGCAGTTCCGGCACCGAATGCGCCACATGGCGCGGCGCCAGCACCGCGAAGGTGTCGGGCTCATGCGCGCCGTAGCTCACGCCCACGCTGGGGCAGCCTGCATTGAGCGCCATCTGCAGGTCGTGGGTGGTGTCGCCCACCATGAGCACGCGCTCGGGCGCGACACCGAATTCCGCCATCAACTCATGCAGCATCAACGGGTCGGGTTTGCCGGCCGTCTCGTCGGCGGTGCGGGAACCGTCGAACATGCCCTTGAGTTCCACCGTGCGCAGCACCTCGTCGAGGCCGCGGCGCGACTTGCCGGTGGCCACCGCGAGCAGGTGGCCGCGCGCCTTCAGCGCGTCGAGCAGGGGCAGCACGCCGCCAAACAGGCTCAGGTCGTCGTAGTGCGCGGCGTAATGGTGGCGGTAACGCTCGCCGAGCTGCGGGTACTTTTCTGGCGGCACGTCGGGCGCGGCATGGGCCAGGGCCTGCATCAGGCCCAGGCCTATGACGTAACCGGCCTCCTTGTCGGTCGGCACCGTGCCGCCCACGTCGCGCACCGCGGCCTGGATGCAGCGCACGATGATGCTGGTCGAATCAAACAGCGTGCCGTCCCAGTCAAAGGCGATCAGGTCGAAATTTCGGGTTTGCATGGGGATATTGTCTTAGGGAAGGCCGGCCTATGCGCGCGCATGGACAAACATGGGGATGCCTGCCTCAGTTGTCCTGACGTTTACGGAAGCACCACGACGAGAGCCCGTAAATTGCACCGAGCAGGGTGCCTGCCAAGCCGAGCAAGGTCAGGTGGAAAAGCGGCCCATAGCTGTCAAGAAATCCCCATTCCGAGTCGTCGTACGGAGACCGGACACGGGGATTGTAAAAATACAGCGCGTCCCACCCTTGCGTCACTGTCGACGGATTCAAGGCCACAAACGCGCACACACACACCACCAGGCAGGCCGCCGACCTGGACAAAACAAAACGGAAGGCCGACATGGCGCTCAAGGAAGGCATCAGCTTCTTGTTCAGCAGCCAGAAAGCCACGGCGGCCAACACGGTAGGGAGCGAAATCTGGAACAAGGATTCAAGATTCCCGAACGACACCAAAAACAGGAACTCCATCAGAAGCGGCCAGAACATCAGCGAGGGCGCCTCACTCCAGCGGAACTCGCCGCGCCCCAAGCCACCCGCCACCAGGTAATAGGCCACACCGTACAGAGCGGGACCGGCAAGGACGAACATCAGCACCGTCCCGGCCAGGCCGCTGAACTTCCCCTTGGTAAGCCTGGCCGCACTCTTTGAATCAAGCGCTTCAGGAGCATCGTGAATCATGTGGAAACCGGCGCCGGCAAAAACTGCTGCAGCTCGGGCGGCAGGGGCGCCTGCAGGTGCACCACCTTGCGCAGCTTGGGATGGTTGAACTTCAGGCTCCAGGCATGCAGGAACATGCGTTTGAGCGGCACCGCGCCGGCCGCGGTTTTCTGCAGCGCCCGGTTCAGCTCAAAATCGCCGTATTTGTCGTCGCCGGCGATCGGGTGGCCTTCATTGGCCAGGTGCACGCGGATCTGGTGCGTGCGGCCGGTCTTGATGGTCACCTCCAGCAAGGTGAAGGGCGTGGCGGGGGCCAGCGGGCTGGCCGGAACCGCCGCCTTGACCTTGACCAGCGTCACCGAGCGCATGCCGTCGGGATGGTCGTTGTCCACCACCTTCACGCGCCGCTCGCCATCAGGCAGTAAATACTTGTGCAGCGCCTTGTCGATCACACGGTGGTTGGCCGGCCAGGCGCCGCCGGCCAGTGCCAGGTAGACCTTGTCGGTTTCGCGCTCGCGGAACTGCTCCTGCAGCAGCTTGAGCGCCATGCGCCGCTTGGCGACCAGCAAAATACCGCTGGTTTCGCGGTCCAGCCGGTGCACCAGCTCCAGGAAGTCGGCCTCCGGCCGCGCCATGCGCAGCTGTTCGATCACGCCGAAACTCACGCCGCTGCCGCCGTGCACCGCCACGCCGGCCGGTTTGTCGATGGCCAGCACGAAGTCGTCTTCAAACAGGATGGGGAATTCGCGGGACGGCGCATAGCCGCCCGTGGTGGAACTGGCGCCGTGGCGGGCAATTTCCTGCGCCATGGCCTCGGCCTTCTGCCCGGCCCGCTCCGAGGTGCGCACCGGCGGCAGGCGCACCACGTCGCCGGCTTCCACACGCGTATCGGCCTGCGCCCTTCCCTTGTTCACCCGGACCTCGCCGCTGCGGATGATGCGGTAGACATGGGTTTTGGGCACGCCCTTGAGCTGGCGGATCAGGAAATTGTCCAGCCGCTGGCCAGCGTAGTCCTCGTCCACGGTCACCAGCGTGGCCTGGGGCGCTGCCGGGGCTGCTGCCCGGGGAATGGGCGCCGCCGGGGTGGCAGGTGCAGACATGGCCGCGGACGCCCATACCGGTGTTTTCCCGGGTTTCCTTGCCAAGCCCTTTGCTGACCCTATAATGTGTTTCACTAGCGATGCGCTGTAAGTGGTTGATTTGCCTGGAGTTTAGTCCACGCAAGTCCCCGGCCCTGAAAAGGCGAACAAGCAGCCTCGCTGGAAGGTCGATGCCCACGCCGGCAATTGCCCGCAAGCGACGAGTGCCAGGCACCTCGCGGCGAGCGTCTTTGCACGGTAGACGAGTCGACGTTTTGCGAACACAACTACGGAATACCATGTGTGCAGCCCAAGTCACGAACAACAGGCTGCACGCGGATCCAGCCGAGAACAAGTCCTTTAACGGGTAGCCCTCTGATGACAACACTGGTCAGTCTGATTTATATATGCCTGCGGCGCCTCACGACATTCGTGAGCCCCGCATTCGGCATGAATCAGCCGCCGGCCCTTGTCCAGTGGGCGCAAGCAGCCGCGTTTTGCGCGGCACCCACCCGTTTGACCCCTGCTCGCTCCATCCACGCGCCTACGCCCAGACCACGTCGCTGACCGATTCATTTCGGTCGGCCGCGCGCTGTCAAAAGCTCTCCGGCAATTCCTCCACGTTCGCACTGCGTCCCTCCGGCGTCGTTGGCCCATTTTGGGCATGTGATTGATGTTTCAGACATGACATCAAAACGAAGAACGATAAGGAAGGCTACCCATGAAACGGATGCTGGTAAACGCCACTCAGGCTGAAGAACGCCGCCTGGCGATCGTCGACGGACAAAAACTCCTCGACTACGAAATTGAAATCGAAGGGCGCGAACAGCGCAAGGGCAACATCTACAAGGCCGTCGTCACGCGCGTCGAGCCCTCGCTGGAAGCCTGCTTCGTCGACTACGGCGAAGACCGCCACGGCTTCCTGCCGTTCAAGGAAATCTCCAAGCAGTACTTCGCCCAGGGCGTGCCGGTCAGCCAGGCGCGCATCAACGACGTCATCAAGGAAGGCCAGGAACTGCTGGTCCAGGTCGAAAAGGAAGAACGCGGCAACAAGGGCGCGGCCCTCACCACCTTCGTCTCCCTGGCCGGCCGCTATGTGGTCCTGATGCCCAACAACCCGCGCGGCGGCGGCGTGAGCCGGCGCATCGAGGGCGACGATCGGGCCGAGCTCAAAGAAGCGATGGACCAGCTCGAGTACCCCAACGGCATGAGCATCATCGCCCGCACCGCCGGCATCGGCCGCAGCGCGCCTGAACTCCAGTGGGACCTGAACTACCTGCTCAAGCTCTGGACCGCCATTGACGGCGCCGGCAAGGGCGGCAAGGGCGCTTACCTGATTTACCAGGAATCCAGCCTCGTGATCCGCGCCATTCGCGACTACTTCAACAGCGACATCGGCGACATCCTGTTCGACACCGACGACGTCTACGAGCAGGCCAAGCAGTTCATGGCCCACGTGATGCCCGAGCACGAGCACCGCGTCAAACGCTACCGCGACGACGCGCCGCTGTTCAGCCGCTTCCAGATCGAGCACCAGATCGAATCGGCCTATGCCCGCACCGTGCAGCTGCCGTCCGGCGGCGCCATCGTGATCGACCACACCGAGGCCCTGGTCTCGGTCGACGTCAACTCGGCCCGCGCCATCAAGGGCGGCGACATCGAGGAAACCGCCACCCGCACCAACCTGGAAGCCGCCGATGAAGTCGCGCGCCAGATGCGCTTGCGCGACCTTGGCGGCCTGATCGTCATCGACTTTATCGACATGGAAGAGTCGCGCAACCGCCGCGACGTCGAAAACCGCCTGCGCGACGCGCTGCGACAGGATCGCGCCCGCGTGCAGTTCGGCACCATCAGCAAGTTCGGCCTCATGGAAATGAGCCGCCAGCGCCTGCGCCCGGCCCTGTCCGAAGGCGCATCGATCCCCTGCCCGCGTTGCGGCGGCTCCGGCCACATCCGCGACACCGAGAGCTCGGCGCTGCAGATCCTGCGCATCATCCAGGAAGAGTCCCTCAAGGACAGCACGGCCTCGGTGCTGTGCCAGGTCCCGGTCGACGTGGCCTCCTTCCTGCTCAACGAAAAGCGCTCCGAAATCGCCAAGATCGAGGTCAAGCAGCGCATCAACGTGCTGCTGGTGCCCAACAAGACGCTGGAAACCCCCAACTACCGCCTGGAACGCCTGAAGCACGACGACCCGCGCCTGGACAACATCGCCGCCAGCTACAAGATGGCCGACGAAATTGAGGACCCGACCACCGTCACGCGCCGCAGCCAGGAAAAGCACAACAAGCAGGAGCCCATCATCAAGGGCGTGTTGCCCGATGCGCCCGCCCCCGTGGCCCCGCCCAAGCCCGAAGCCGTGCCGCACGCGGCGCCCAAGGCCGCCGCCCGCCCCGCACCCGTGGCTCCGGCAGCGCCTGCTGAAAAAGGCTTCTTCGGCTGGATCAAGGGCCTGTTCGGCGGCGCCGAAGCACCGGCGCCTGCGGCCAAGGAAGTGAAAAAAGACGAGCGCGGCGAAGGCCGGCGCGAAGGCCGTGGCGCTGAAGGCCGCGGCGGCGAGCGCGGCGAGCGTTCGGACCGTGGTGGCGAGCGCGGCGGCCGTGACGGCCGGCGCGGTGGCCGCGGCCGCAGCGAAGGACGTGGCGAGGGCCGCGGCGCTGAAGGCCGTAGCGAAGGCCGCGAAGCACGCCCCGAAGGCCGTGGCGAACGTGGTGAAGGCCGCGGCGGCGAGCGCCGTGAGCGCAATGCCGAAGGCCGCCAGGAACGCCCAGCCGGTGAAGCCCGCGCCGAGGGCGCAGCCGACCAGCCGCGCGGCGACACCCCCAACCGTGAAGGCCGCGAAGGCGGCCGCAACCGCCGTGAACGCGGCGAGCGCGGCGGTGAACGCAGCGGCGAACGTGGTGAGCGCGGTGAACGCATCCAGCGCGACGCCGTCGAGCAGGACCTCGCACTGGCCAACCAGGCCGCCATGGCAGCCGCCATGGGAGGTGACATCGGCGAAGCACGCCAGGAACGCGCACCCCAGGACGGCGAGCGCCAGGGCAACCGCGAGCCGCGTGCTGACCGCGGAGAACGTGGTGAAGGCCGCCGTGAACGCGGTGACCGCAACGGCCGCCGTGGCGAGCGCCGCGGCGCAGACCGCCCCGAAGGCGCCGAAGGCCAGAACGCCCCCGCCGAAGGCGCGGCAGGCTTCAACCCCGACGCGCCCGCAGCAGCACCTCTGCTCGATGAAGCCGGCAATGTGATCGCCCCCGCGGCCAACGGCCAGGGCGACGAACAGCGCCAGCCGCGCGAGCGCCGCAGCCGCGACCGCTACGGCCGCGACCGGGATCGCCGCGAACGCGGTGAAAACGGCGAGCGCACCGAGCAGCAGCCCGCCGAAGGCGGCGTGGACGCAGCCCCGGCCGGTTTTTCCCAGCCCCGCCAGCAGCCCCAGGCTCCTGAAGAGCGCGCCCCGGCAGCCGCCGACTATGCGGCACCCGCAGCCGCGGTGACGCCTGCAGCGCCCTTTGTGCCCGCAACGGCACCGGCCCCCGCCTACATGGCACCCGTGGCCGTTGCCGTACCGGCGCCCGCGCCAGCACCTGTCGTGGCCGCCCCGGCGCCCGCACCGGTCCAGGCCGCGGCACCGGCACCAACGCCCGCTGGCATCAGCCTGCCCAAGGTCCAGTCCTATGCGCTTCCCCTGGATGAGCTGGCCCAGGTGGCCCAGTCCTCAGGCCTGCAGTGGGTGAATTCCGACGCGGCCAAGATCGCCGAGGTCAAGGCCGCCATCGCCGCCGAAACCAAGGCCGTGCACGTGCCGCGCGAGCGCCCGCCGCTGGTTGTGGCCGACGAAGGCCCGCTGGTGCTGGTCGAGACCAAACGCGACCTGGGCGCGATGTCCCTGCCCTTCGAAAAGTCGGCGGGCCAGTAAACGCCCCGACCCCGGCCGCCTCGGCGGCCACCCCCTGAAAAAGCCCGCGCATGCGGGCTTTTTTTATGCCCCGAAACTGGCCCTAGAATCAGTCCAACAAAACGACAAAGGGGGGAAGACGATGGACAACCCAACGCACGATGCGCGCTACGCACCGCCGCAGGCCGTGGTGGAAGACGTGGCCGACGCGAACCAGGGCCCGCAGCTGGCCAGCCGCGTTGAACGGCTTGGCGCCGTGATCCTCGACACGCTCTTCCAGAGCCTGGTGCTCTGGCTGGTGTCGCTGATGACCCCGTACAACCCCTGGGCCATGCAAGGAGTCGGCGCGTGGTCCTTCAACCCGTTGAGCATGGCCGTCGGCACCCTGGTCTTCCTGTTGCTCAACGGCTACCTGCTCGCGACGCGCGGCCAGACGATTGGCAAGGTCCTGCTCAAGATACGCATTACCAGGCCTTCGGGCGAAGCCGTTTCCCCTACACGCCTGGCCCTGCGCTACGGCGCGGGCTTCGTGGCCACCCTCATCATGGTCGTGGTCTGGATTTATTCGCTGATCGACTGCCTGATGATCTTTCGCAAGTCCCGCCGCTGCCTGCACGACGAGATCGCCGACACCATCGTCATCAAGGCCTGAGACCCCAGCCTGTGGCCACCGCGCGCCTTGACACGCTTTACACGGCCGAAACGCCGGAGGGCATCACCCTGTCCCTGCGGCCCGCCGGCATCGTCGCGCGCGGGCTGGCCTACCTGATCGACCTGGCCATACGCGGCTGCCTGTTCATCGCCGTGGCCATCACGGTCGGCGTGATGGGCAAGGCCGGGGTGGCAGTGCTGCTGCTCGCGTACTTTGGCCTCGAATGGTTTTATCCCGTGGTGTTCGAGCTAACCCGCGCGGCCGCCACCCCCGGCAAGCGGGCCATGGGACTGCGCGTGGTGATGGATTCGGGCCTGCCGGTGACGCCCGCCGCTTCGCTGACCCGCAACCTGTTGCGTGCCGCCGATTTCATGCCCGCGCTGTTCGGCGCCGGCCTGGTGTCCATGCTCTGGCGCAATGACAGCAAACGCCTGGGCGACCTGGCCGCCGGCACGCTGGTTGTTTTCACCGATGCCGTCAAGCTGCACGGCGAGGTGCCCTTGTCGCCGCCGCAGGCGCCCGCGCGGCCGCTGTCCGCCGCCGAGCAGGCCTCGGTGCTCGCCTGGGCTGGCCGCGCCACGCGACTGACGCCCGAGCGCCTCGGCGAGCTTGCCGCCCTGGCCGAGCCGGTGTTGGGCACAGGCGTGCCGGGCAGCAGCGCCACGCAACGCCTGCTGGGCGTGGCGCAATGGCTGATGGGCCGTCGCGAAGGGGACGCGAAGCGATGACACCTCTGCAATTTGAAGCGGCCTATGCGCCGCTCTGGACTGAACTCGAAACCGTCATCGGCGTCGCCGAAACCGAGCGCAAGTTCGACGGCGCGCGGCTGGCCACGCTTTACCGCCGCGTCTGCGAACACCTGGCGCTGGCGCAGGCCCGCGCCTATCCCGTGCACCTGACGCAACGGCTGGAGACCCTGACGCAAAGCGCCCACCGGCTGATCTACCGGCGCCACGACTACGGCCTGGCGCGCCTCGGGTGGCTGGTGCTGGTCGACTTCCCGCAGGCGGTGCGCGCGCACCGGGCCTACCTGCTGGTGTCGGCCCTGCTGTTCGTGGTGCCGCTGCTCGCCGCGGGCCTGGCCACCTATCGCGATCCGGGCTTCATCCTGCACCTGCTGGACGCGGCCCAGGTGCAGAACTTCGACAGCATGTACAGCGACAGCGCCAAGTCCTTCGGGCGCAACCGGGACGCCAGCGGCGACTGGCAGATGTTCGGCTTTTACGTCATGCACAACATCGGCATCGGCTTTCGCTGCTTTGCGGCCGGCATCTTCGGCGGCGTCGGCAGCGCCGCCGTGCTGCTGTTCAACGGCGTGCAGATAGGCGCCGTCGGCGGCTACCTGATCGCCTCCGGCCACGGGCAAAACTTCTGCTCCTTCGTCGTCACCCACGGCGCCTTCGAGCTGACCGCCATCGTGCTCGCCGGCGCGGCGGGGCTGCGCCTGGGCTATGCGCTGATCGCGCCGGGCCGGCACACGCGGCTCGAGGCGCTGCGGCTGGCCGCCCGCCACGCCATCGTGGTGGTCTACGGTGTCATCGGCCTGCTGCTGATCGCCGCCGCCGTCGAAGCCTTCTGGTCCTCGGCGCGCTGGGTCACCCCCGCCGTGAAATACGGCGCCGGCGCGGCCTGCTGGGCCCTGGTGTTCGCCTACCTGGGCTGGCAGGGACGGCCGCGCGCAGGCGCCGCGCCCGCGGGCGAAGGGCAGCGCCATGCAGGTTGATGCGCTGGCCGTCGCGCTGCGGCCGCGGCCCATGGCCGAGGCCGCCGACCTCGGCGTCGCGCTGGTGCGCCGCCACGCCGGCTCCATCTGGCGCACCTTCCTGCCCATGTATGTGGTGGTCATCGCGCTGGTGCTGTGCACCATCGAGTTCGCCTACTGGCTGCCCGGCCTGTTGATCTTCTGCCTCAAGCCCTGGTTCGACCGCAGCCTGCTGTTCATCCTGTCGCGCGCGGTGTTCGGCCAGTCCACGCGCTGGAAAGACCTCTGGGAGCAACGCGCCCAGGTGTGGGGCGGGCAATTGCTGCGCACGCTGCTGTGGCGGCGGCTGTCGCCCTGGCGCTCCTACACGCAGGCCGTGGACCAGCTCGAAGGCCAGCGCGGCGGCGCCAGGCGCAAGCGGCGCGACCAGCTGCTGCGCGGGCGGCGCGGTGCGGGCGCCGGCATGCAGCTGATTTTTTCCAACGTCGAGATCGCGCTGGAGTTCGCCCTTCTCTCCATCCTGTTCTGGTTCGCGCCCGAAGGCACCCTCTCTGAACTCTGGCGTTGGCTGATCGCTTCCGAGTCCACACTGCAAAGCCTCAGCCTCGCCCTGGTCTACGCCTTCGCCGTCGGCCTGGTCGAGCCCTTCTTCGTGGCGGCCGGCTTCGCGATGTACCTGAACCGCCGCGTCGAACTCGAAGCCTGGGACATCGAGCAGGAATTTCGCCGCGCCTTCACGCCCGCGCCGGCCGGGGGCAGCCCTTGACTGCCGCGCGTCACGCTGCCGCAAGATGCGCCCTCTGGCGGCGGGCCGCAGCCTGCGCCGTGCTGGCGGGCTGTGCCATGGGCATGCCCTCGTGGGCCAATCCACCCGCCGCGGCGCCGGGCGAAGCGCCCTCGCGCCAGCAGGTGCAGTCGGCCGCCGACCGGGTTCGCGCCGATCCCAATCTGCCCGGCAGCAAGAAAGAAAAAACCTTGAGCTTCAAGGACCGGGAGAAAAAGCCCGAAGACAAAAAGAAGGAGCGCGACAGCTTCGGCTGGCTCAAGGATTTTGTGACCACGGTGTCCGAAGGCGCGCGCCTGCTGGTGTGGGCGCTGGGCGCGCTGGCTCTAGCCTGGCTGGTGGTGGGCATACGGCGCTGGGTGAAGGTGCGGGCCGGCGGCGGCCGCCACCGCATGGCGCCCCTGCCCAGCCACATCGGCAGCCTGGACATACGCCCCGAAAGCCTGCCCGACGACGTGGGATCCGAAGTCGCCTCGCTCTGGCAGCGCGGCCAGCGGCGGCCCGCGCTGTCGCTGCTGTACCGCGGTGCGCTGTCGCGCCTGGTGCATCTGCACGAGGTGCCCATACGCCATGCCAGCACCGAGGGCGAATGCGTGGCGCTCAGCCAGGGGCGGCTGGCACCCATGTCGCTGGAATTCTTTTCGCGGCTGGTGGCTGCCTGGCAGCTGGCGGCCTACGGCGGCCGCCTGCCGCCCACCGCCGGCGTGCTGGCGCTGTGCGACGAATTTGACGCGCGGCTGGGCGCACCGGCCGGGCCGGCGAAGGCGGCGCCATGAGGGACCGGCTGATCCTCATCCTGCTCGGCGTGCTGCTGCTGGCCGGCGGCGTCTGGCTGATGTCGGCCACCGAATGGATCGACGTCGACGTCCCCACGCCGGCCAAGGGTGAGGCCCTCACCAACTCGCTGTACGCCACCGAAAAACTGCTGGGCGCCCTGGGGGCGAAAGTCGTGCGGCGCACAAGCCTGGACGCCATGCCGCCGCCGCAGGCGCGGCTGGTGCTGGTGTCGCGCAACTGGGACCTGTTTCCCGAGCGCAGCCAGCGCCTGCGCGCATGGGTGGCGCAAGGTGGACACCTGGTGATCCCCGGCTTCCTGGCCGGCCACGAATCGCTGAAGGGCTGGCTGCCCGTTACGGAGCAACGCCCCCTCAAGTTTGAGCCGCCCGCGATGCCGCCGCGCCCCTTGGGCAAGCCCGCCAAGGACACGGATTGCCGCGCGCTCGAGGAACCCGCCGACGTCACGTCCAGTTACGGCGACAGCCGGGTGTTTCGCGCCTGCGGCGCTTACTTCAGCTCCCAGTACCTGCCGGTGAACCGGCAGGCCGCGCCGCTGTGGGCGCTCCAGGGCATGGCCGGCACCGAGGCCGTGCGCGTGCAGGTCGGCCAGGGCACGGTCACCGTACTCGGCGGCTGGGGCCTGCTGAACAACAGCAACCTGCTGCGCGCCGACAACGCCCTGCTGGCGGCCGCGGCGCTGCAGGCGCGCCCCGGTGCCGAGTTCTGGTTTGTCGCCGAAGAGGCCAGGGAGCCCTTCGCGCCCTGGCTCTGGCACCAGGCCTGGGCGGCGTTGCTGCTGGGCCTGCTGGCCCTGGCGCTGGCCCTGTGGCGCGCCGGCGTGCGCTTCGGCCCGCTGGCGCCTTCGGCCCCCGCCCACCGGCGCTCCATGGCCGAGCAGGTGCGCGGCACAGCGCGCTTCCTGCATATGCACGGGCCCAAAGCCCTGCATGCGGCCCAGCTCCGCGCGCTGCACGCGTCGGCCGCGCGGCAGCTGCCGCGCTTTTCGCAGCTGGACCCGGCGCGCCGCACCCAGGAGATCGCGCGCGCCACCGGCCTGGACGCGCAGGTGCTGGAACGCGCGCAGGCCGACAGGGCGCGCAACCGCGGCGCGCTGGCCGCCGACCTCGAACTGATAGAAACCGCCCGCCGGCGGCTCGATGCGCGCGAACCCGCCGCATCACCGGCTCCTTCATCCGCTTCTTCATCCGCCTCTTCACCCTGAACCCGAGAAACCACCATGTCATCAATTCCCAACGAAGAACTGATACGCGCGGCCGAATGGCTGCAGACCCTGCGCCACGAAGTCGGCAAGGCCGTGGTCGGCCAGAAGGAAGCCGTCGACCAGACCTTGGTGGCGCTGGTCGCGTCCGGCCACGTGCTGATCGAGGGCGTGCCCGGGCTCGGCAAGACGCTGCTGGCGCGCGCACTCGCGCAGGCCATGAGCCTGCGTTATGCGCGCGTGCAGTTCACGCCCGACCTGATGCCCTCGGACATCACCGGCCATTCGGTGCTGGACCCGTCGACCCGCGGCGAATCCGGCATAGGCACGCTGCGCGTGCACCAGGGGCCGGTCTTCACCCACCTGCTGCTGGCCGATGAAATCAACCGCGCGCCGGCCAAGACGCAGAGCGCGCTGCTTGAGGTGATGCAGGAATACCAGGTCACGCTGGAAGGCCGGGCCATGCCGCTGCCGCGCCCCTTCATGGTGATGGCCACGCAAAACCCGATAGACACCGAAGGCACCTACCCCCTGCCCGAGGCGCAGCTGGATCGTTTCCTGCTCAAGATCAACATCGCCTTTCCCAGCCATGCCGAAGAAAAAGCCGTGGTGCAGCTCACCACCGGCCAGCGCGCCGGCAACCAGCTGCCGCTGGACGCCGTCAGGCCTTGCCTGGACGACGTGCAGGTGCTGGAACTGCAGCGCCTGGCCAGCCTGGTGCAGGCGCATGAACAGGTGATCGACTACGCGGTCCGCATCGCCCGCGCCACGCGCGACTGGCCCGGCCTCTCGTCCGGCGCGGGGCCGCGCGGCACCATGGCGCTGGTGCGCGCCGCGCGCGCCGGCGCGCTGATGGCCGGGCGCGACTTCATCACGCCCGACGACGTGGCGCGCCAGACCCTGCCGGCGCTGCGCCATCGCGTGATGATCTCGCCCGACGCGCAGCTCGAAGGCCTCAGCGTGGACGACCTGCTGCGCAGCGCCCAGGGCAGCGTGCAGGCGCCCCGCCTCTAAAGGCCGCATCGCATGCGCTGGCTGGTGATTCCCACGGCAGGCACGGTCCAGGCGCTGGCCGGCGCCGCCGTGGCCGCTTCCCTGGCCCTGCTTGCCGGCCTGCCGGTGGGCACGGTGGCCATGCTGGCCGGCGCCGTGCTGCTGCCGGCGCTGGCCTGGGCCTTGTTCGACCTCTGGCGCAGCCTGCGCCTGTGGCGGCAGGCGCCGCTGCGCATAGAGCGCACCTTGCCCGGGGCTTTTTCGCTGGGCGTGCCGACCGTGCTCACGCTGGTGCTGGTCAACGAAGGCCCGCGCGCCTGGGCCGTCACCGTGTTCGACGAGGTTGACCCGCGCTTTGCCTTCGAGGGCCTGCCGCAGTCCCTGCGCATCCCGCCGGCCTCGCGCGCCGAACTTCGCTACACGGTGACCGCGCGCGAACGCGGCGTGGCCCTGTTCGGCATCACCCAGCTGCGCTGGCGCAGCCGCGGCGGCTGCTTTGAAGTGCAGCAGCCGCTGGGCCAGCCCGGCAAGCTGCGCGTGTATCCCAACTTCGCCGCGTTGGCGCGCTACGCCTGGCTTTCCGGCGACCGGCGTCTGGCCCAGATCGGCATCAAGACCTATGTGCAGCGCGGGCTGGGCACCGATTTCCGCCAGCTGGCCGACTACAAGACCGGCGATTCGCTGCGCCACATCGACTGGAAAGCCACGCTGCGCCACCAGCGGCCCATCGTGCGCGAATTCCAGGACGACCGCGACCAGTGTGTGTTCTTCCTGCTCGACTGCGGCCGCCGCATGCGCGCCGATGAAGGCGGGCCCGAGCAGGACGGCCAGGGCAGCAGCCATTTCGACGAGGCCCTCAACGCGCTGATGCTGCTGAGCTATGTCGCCCTCAAGGAGGGCGACGAGGTCGGCGCGATGACCTTCGGCGGCGTGCCCGGGCAGCGCCGCGACTTCGCGCCGCGCAAGGGCGCGGCCACACTCAACGCCCTCATGAACCGCCTGCACGATATCCAGCCCGGCGCCATGCATTCGGACTACCTGCTGGCCGCGCAGGAACTGCTGCGCGTACAGCGCCGGCGCGCGCTGGTCATAGTGCTCACCAACTTCCGCGACGAGGACGCGGCTGAACTGCGCCCCGCGATCAAGCTGCTGCGCCGCCAGCACCTGGTGCTGGTGGCCAGCCTGCGCGAGCGCGTGCTGGGCCGCATCGCCGGCCAGGCCCTGTCCACCCCCGCGGACGCGGTGGACGTGGCGGCCGCCCACCTGTTCGCGCAGTCGCGGCGCGACGCCTTCGCGCGCGTGGTCGGCCAGGACCCGCTCTCCATGGATGTGGAGCCGGCGCAACTGGCCGTTTCGCTGGTCAACCGCTACCACGCGGTCAAGCGCGCCGGGCTGCTATAGAACCTGTTCACGGCCTAAACGGGGCCGCGTTGGGGTGCAATCGGGATGAGTGAGCCGACCGGGAACGCCGCATGGGCTAATGCCCATGCAAGGGCCTGGGTGGCTCAATCGCCCGACCGCCCAGCCGGCCGGCTGGGCGTCGTGCGGCTGCCCCAACGGGGATGCAAACGCGACCGCGTTTGCGTCACCCCAACCCGGAGGGCAAGTGCCTTCTCGGGCGGTCTGCGGCGTTGCGGCGCTTGCCCATAGCCGTGCTATGGGCTGGCGCACCGCGCCTTGCATCCCATCCCGAGAAGGGGCTTGCGCGGCCTCGTTTAGGCCGTGAACAGGTTCTGAGGGCTTCCACTGAGGCCACTACAACCCCGGCAACGGTTATCCTTCGGGTCTTAACAACAGGAGGGATGAGATGTCTGAAGCAGTGAACCCGTATGCAGCGCCCAAGGCCGTGGTGGCGGACGTTTATGACGATGAAGCGGGCGTGCAGCCCGTCAAGCTGTTTTCCGCCAAGGGGCGGGTCGGCCGGCTGCGCTACCTGGCCTACAACCTGGGCAGCTACATTCTCATGGTAGCGGCCGCCGCCGTGCTGGGCTTTATCGCCGGCGCCCTCGGTTTCCCCAAGGCAGCCGTCGTGCTCGGCATGCTGGCGGTCATCCCCTATTTCATCTTCATCGTGCTGATGACGATACAGCGCAGCCACGACATGGGATGGACCGGCTGGACGGCGATCCTGGCCCTGATTCCCTTTGTGGGACTGATCTGGCTTTTGAACCCGGGCACCAAGGGCGGCAACCGCTTCGGCGCCCCCCCGCCGCCCAACACCACGATGGTCAAGATCGGCGGTCTGGCCTTCCCCGTCATCATGGTGGTCGGCATCATCGCCGCCGTTGCCTTGCCGGCTTACCAGGGTTACACGCAGCGGGCCAAGGCGGCCCAGGTGGTCAAGCCTTAAACCTGCCGCAAGCGCGCGCGCCGGAAACTGTTTTCAGATCTGCGCGGCGCGCTTGTAGGCCTGGGCGGCCGCGGCTTCGTCTTCGCGCTGCTCGGCCAGCAAGGCCAGCGCACGCCAGGCATTGCGGTGCAGCGTGACGTCCTGCAGGGCCGGGGCGGCCTGCGACAGCAGTTGCCGGGCCTTGCCCCAGAGCTGGCGGTTCAGGCAGGCCATGCCCGCCAGGTACTGCAGGTTGGCGTCGCGCGGGCGGCTCAGCTGCGCCGCCTCGATGCGCGCCAGCCAGGCCGCATCCAGCGAATCCAGGCCGGCTTCCAGCACGCTGATCAGCTTGATGCGCAGGTTGTCGCCGATATCCGAGCGCGGCTGCATCATCGCGTCCCAGACCTGAAGCAGCCAGGCGCGCGCCAGTTCCGGCTCGCCGTGCAGCGCCATCAGGCGCGACGCGGCATGCACCACCAGCTCGGGCATGGCCCGCTCACCCTCGTCGAGTGAGAACCAGGCCTGCTGCAGCTGCGCCGGGTCGTGCGCGTCGTTGAGCAACTCCAGCGCCAGGCCGCGGACGATGCTTTGCGCCGCCGCCTGCGAAAACGCGCGGTGCTTGGCCAGCAGGCGCGCCGTTTCCAGCGCCTGCGAAGTCCGCCGCGCATGCCGCGAGGCGCGCAGCTTCATGCGCAGGGCCAGTGTGCGGCGCGATGCGCCCTGCGGCAGCTGGGCCAGCCAGTCGAGCGCGGCGCCGGCATCGCGGTCGTCCAGCGCCCAGCGCGCCGCGCGGAACTGCACGCCCTCGCGCACTTCCTGCGCGTGGCGCGGGGCCGAGCTTTGCAGTGCCTGGTGCAGGTGCTGGTCGCGCAGGCCCTTGTTCTGCAGGGACTGCGCGGCCTCGGCCACCAGCAGGTGGGCCAGCGCGCGCAGCTGGCTGCCGCGGCTGGCGCTGTGGCCTGTCACGTGGCCGTAGTGGTCGGCCAGCGGGCGCAGGCTTTTTTCCTGCGCCAGCGCGTTTTGCGCCGATTTTGTGGAGCGTATGTAGCGCCCGGCCAGCAGGTGGGCCAGCGAATCCATCAGGGCACCGTACATCGCGCGCTCTTTTTGCTGGGCGCGCCAGCGCCGCGCCTCGGCCGGCAGCGAGAACACCGCCGACACCGCGCGCAACGCCAGGTACAGCACGAAGAAAAGGCCGGCCAGCAGCAGCACCATCAGATTGAAGGAAATGTCGACCCGGTGCGGCGGCCAGAAAATGGTCACCACCGCCTGGTTGTTGCCCGCGAACAGCGCCACGGCAACCGCCACGCCAAAAAGGGCCAGTAGCCAGAGAGCGGCGCGCATGCGTGTGTCCTGCCTTTAGGGAAATCAGCGGCCCGCGGCCGCCGTGGCCAGCGCGGCCATGGTTTCGTCAAGGCGCGGCAGCTCACTGGTCTTGAGCTGCCCCTGCACCTGGGCCAGCAACTGGGCCGCGGCCTGTGTCTTGCGCGAGCTGGGGTCGAAATACTTGCCCAGCCAGGCGCCGGCGCTGGCAAGGTCGGCGCGCACCGAATCGGTCTGGCGCGACAGCAGTGCCAGGCGCGCATTGAGCAGGCGCAGCTTGAGGTTTTCGCGCAGGAAGAAAGACTGCTCGGGCGACAGCAGCGCCGCCTCGGGCTGCTCGATGCGGCTCACGCGCAGCAGCTTGCGCCCCTCTTCGCGCAGGTTGTCCAGCGTGCGCTGCGACCAGGCGTCGAACGAAACTTTGTCGAACAGGCCCATCGAAGGCTTGTCGGCCGCCGGGGCGCTGGCACCAGGGCGCACGGCGGGGGCGTGTACCGGCGCGCTCAGGGCCGGCGCCGCACGCAGGGAATTGTTGGCCACCATGGCATTGGCCACCGGCAGCTCGTCGGCCATGCGGGCGAGTTCGTCGAGCTTGAGCATCAGCACCGGCACGTCGGTCAGCGTCGCGGCCTTGATGCGGTCCATGTCGCGGGCGATGGCGCGCTGCAAAGGGTTCAGGCGCGGCTGGGCGGCGCGCGCCAGGCGCTGGTCGGCCGACTTGAGGGCTGCCAGCAGCGGCTCGGCGCTGCCCGTGAGCTGGGCCTGCTGCTGCGCCAGGCGCAGCGCGGACTCGACGTCCACCACCAGGTTTTCGTCGCGCGAGCGCGACAGGCTCTGCATCAATTCTTCAAGCTGGGTGCGCTGCAGGCTGACCTCGCTGATGCGGGTTTCCTGGATCGCCAGCCGCGCCGAGAGCTCGCGGGCGGCTTCCTGGGCCTGGCGCGCCAGGGCGCGCGCTTCGATGGACTGCGTGCCCGAATCCATGCTGCGGCGCGCCAGTTCTTCCTGGATATTGCCGAGCTTTTGCCACAGCAGGCCGCTGACCAGCAGGCCGCCGGCCGCCAGCACGCCTACCCCCAGCGCCCACTTGCGGGGCACCAGCCAGACGTCGGGGGCCACGATCGGCGGTTCAGCCACGACCAGCGCGCGCTCCAGCACAGGCTGGTTGTCGGGCGTGGAGGGGCTGGGCTGGGCTGTGTGGGGATCGCTCATGGATAAAGGGATTCTATCGAGGCCAATGTGTCCCTGATGTCCTTCAGGGCGGGACGTGACGCCACAACAACACCCCAGCCGGCGGCCCGCACGGCCTCCTCAATCCGCGGATGCGTGGCCACCGCGCGGGCCTTGCGCCAGTCGACGCCGGCCAGCGCCGGCAGGCGCATGAGGTTGGCCAGCGCTTCCGAACTGCTGAACAGCCAGACCGAGCCGTCCGCGCTGGCGGCGCGCGCGCGCTCAATCTGCCGGTCGCTGAGTTGAGGGGCTCTGCGCTGGTACACGCCGACAAAATCCACCTGCGCGCCAGCGGCTTCCCACTGGCGGGCGATCCAGTCGCGTCCCGACGATACCGCGCCGCCCGCGGCATCGGGGCTTTCGCCGCGCACCACCAGCACACGCCGGCCCCGCCAGTCACGCTCACCGACCACAGCCCACAGGGCTTCAGAGTCAAACTGCCCGGCGGAATCGTCCGGCGCATCGACCTGCGCGGCTGGCACGCCCGCCGCCAGCAGGGCCGCCACGGTGCCCGGCCCGGGCGCCATCAGCCGCAGGGAGGGCGGCAGGCCTTCAGCACTTGCCAGAGGGACTTTGAAAAAATACTCGACCGCATTGCCGCTGACGAACATGCAGGCCGCATAGCCGCCCAGCGCCTGCCGCGCCTGGGCCAGCGCGGCGCTGTCGGATGCAGGGGCGATGGCTATGAGCGGCAGGGCTTCGGCCGCGAAGCCCTCCTGCCGCAGTTGCTCCACCCAGTGTTGCGCATCGGCCGCCGGCCGCGTCACGATGACGGGGGCCGCACCGGCCGCAGGCGCCGGCATCCGCGGCATCAGGCGTCCGGGCCCTTGCCGGCCCACACGGCGCCGCCCGCGCGCAATTGCGCCGCCACGGCTTCACCCAGGGCCTCGGCCTCGGCGAAATTGCGCACCTGGGCGGTCCGATTCACCTGCACCAGCGGCGCCAGCGGGCCGGCGCCGGCCTGGGTGGGCGCCTCGGCTGTGGCCGGGTCGCCCCAGGCGGCATTGAGCTGCATCGCATCGCCCGCCGCCGCGCCCGGCGTGAAGGCCGCCAGCGGCATGGAGCAGCTGCCGCCCATGGCGCGCGACACCGTGCGCTCGGCCGTCACGGCCAGCCAGGTCGGCATATGCGCCAGCGCGGCCAGCGAGGCCAGCAGGTCGGCACGGTCGGCGCGCACTTCAATGCCCAATGCGCCCTGGCCCGCGGCGGGCAGCATCTGGGCCGGTTCAAAAGTGGCGCGTATGCGCGATTCCAGGCCCAGGCGCTTGAGGCCCGCGGCCGCCAGCACGATGGCGTGGTACTGGCCTTCGTCGAGCTTGCGCAGGCGCGTATCGAGGTTGCCGCGCAGCGGCTGTATCACCAGGTCGGGCCGCAAGGCCTTGAGCAGCACCAGCCGGCGCAGGCTGGAGGTGCCCACCACCGCGCCCTGCGGCAGATCGGCCAGCGTGGCGAATTGATTAGAGACAAAAGCATCGCGCGGGTCCTCGCGCTCCAGCACGCAGGCCAGCGCAAAGCCCTCTGGCAGGTCCATGGGCACGTCTTTCAGCGAATGCACGGCGATGTCGGCCCGGCCTTCGCTGAGCGCCACCTCGAGTTCCTTGACGAACAGGCCCTTGCCGCCGACCTTGCTCAGCGAGCGATCCAGGATCTGGTCGCCCTGGGTCGTCATGCCCAGCAGTTCGACCTGCCAGCCCAGGCGCGCCTGCAGCAGCGCCTTCACATGCTCGGCCTGCCACAGGGCCAGGCGGCTCTCGCGCGTGGCGATGACCACCTTCTTGATATCAGGGGACTTGGATTCAGACACTGCGGACACTCGTAACCTGCTGGTAATACTTGGGGGGAAGTGAATGCTAGCATGCGAGGATCAAGAACTAGAGGGTAGAGATGGTCACTTCCGCGCGCGCCAAGAAGCTACAACAACACGCCGGTGAGGGCGCCAGGGACGGCGCAGCCACCGCCGTTCCCAAGGCCTCTACCCGTTCACGGGACAACGAGCGCCCGCTGGTTGAAGATATTCGCCTGCTGGGCCGCATCCTCGGCGATGTGATCCGCGAACAGGAAGGCGTCGCCGCCTACGAGCTGATCGAGCAGGTGCGCAAACTGTCGGTCACCTTCCGGCGCGATGCCGACCCCGAAGCCGACAAGGCGCTCAAGAAGCTGCTCAAGGGCCTGTCGGGCGACCAGACCGTCAGCGTGATCCGCGCCTTCACCTACTTCAGCCACCTGGCCAACCTGGCCGAAGACCGCCACCACATACGCCGCCGCGCCGTGCACGAGCGCGCCGGCGACACCCAGGAAGGCAGCATCGAGGTCGCGCTGGCCCGGCTGCGCTGGGCCGGCATCTCGACCCGCACGATCTCCAACACGCTGGCGCACAGCTTCGTCTCGCCGGTGCTCACCGCCCACCCCACCGAAGTGCAGCGCAAAAGCATCCTCGACGCCGAGCGCGACATCGCCCAGCTGCTGACCGCGCGCGACGACATCAAGGCCCTGGCGCTGGCCCACAACGCCGCCAAGGACGCCCTCACGCCGCGCGAGCTGGCCGCCAACGAGGCGCAGCTGCGCGCCCGCGTGATGCAGCTGTGGCAAACCCGGCTGCTGCGTTTTTCCAAGCTCACCGTGGCCGACGAAATCGAGAACGCGCTGAGCTATTACGAAGCCACCTTCCTGCGTGAGATCCCCAAGCTCTACGCCAACCTCGAGCGTGAACTCGGCAACCAGCCGGTGCACAGCTTTTTGCGCATGGGCCAGTGGATAGGCGGCGACCGCGACGGCAACCCCAACGTCAGCGCCGAGACCCTCAACTACGCGCTGGGCCGGCAAGCCGAAGTGGCGCTGCGCCACTACCTGACCGAGGTCCACTTCCTGGGCGGCGAACTCTCGCAGTCGGCCATGCTGGTCGACTTCAGCCCCGAAATGCGCGCCCTCGCCGAAAGCTCGCCCGACACCAGCGAGCACCGCAAGGACGAACCCTACCGCCGCGCGCTGACCGGCGTCTACGCCCGACTGGCCGCGACCCTGAAAGACCTGACCGGCGGCGAGGCCGCGCGCCATGCCGTCGCGCCGCAAAACGCCTACCTGAAGTCCGAGGACTTCCTGGCCGATTTGCGCACAGTAGAAACCTCGCTCCGGGCCCACCACGGCGAAGCCATCGTCGCCCAGCGCCTGCACCCGCTGATACGCGCGGTCGAGGTCTTCGGCTTTCACCTGGCCACCGTCGATCTGCGCCAGAGCTCCGACAAGCACGAGGAAGTGGTGGCCGAATTGCTGGCCGTCGCGCGCATCGAAGCGCACTATGCCAAGCTCGATGAAGCCGCCAAGCGCGTGCTGCTGGTGGGCCTGCTCAACGACGCGCGGCCGCTGCGCGTGGTCGGCAGCGACTACTCGGCCCACGCGCAAAGCGAACTGGCGATTTTCGAAGCCGCCCGCACGGCGCGCGCGCGTTTCGGCAAGGAGGCGATACGCCACTACATCATCAGCCACACCGAAACCGTGAGCGATTTGCTCGAGGTGCTGCTGCTGCAAAAAGAAGTCGGCCTGATGCACGGCACCCTCGACGGCAACGCCACCAACGATCTGATCGTGGTGCCGCTGTTCGAAACCATCGAAGACCTGCGCAATGCCGCGCCCATCATGCGCGAGTTCTACGCGCTGCCCGGCATCGCCCAGCTGGTCAAGCGCAGCGGCGCCGAGCAGGACATCATGCTCGGCTACTCCGACAGCAACAAGGACGGCGGCATTTTCACCAGCAACTGGGAGCTCTACCGCGCCGAGATCGCGCTGGTCGAACTGTTCGACGTGCTGGCCAACTCGCACAACATCCAGCTGCGCATGTTCCACGGCCGCGGCGGCACGGTAGGCCGCGGCGGCGGCCCCAGCTACCAGGCCATCCTGGCCCAGCCGCCCGGCACGGTGCGCGGGCAGATACGCCTGACCGAACAGGGCGAGGTCATAGGCTCCAAATACGCGAATCCCGAGATCGGCCGGCGCAACCTGGAAACCCTGGTCGCCGCCACGCTGGAAGCCACGCTGCTGCAGCCGACCAAACCGGCGACCAAGGCCTTTTTGCAGGCCGCGGCCGGTTTGTCGGAAGCCAGCATGGCGGCCTACCGCGCGCTGGTTTACGACACCCCCGGCTTCACCGAATATTTCTTCAGCGCCACGCCGATACGCGAAATCGCAGAGCTCAACATCGGCTCGCGCCCGGCCTCGCGCAAGGCCTCGCAAAAGATCGAAGACCTGCGCGCCATTCCCTGGGGTTTCAGCTGGGGCCAGTGCCGCCTCACCCTGCCCGGCTGGTACGGCTTCGGCTCGGCCATCGCGCAGATGCTGAACGAAGGCGGCACACCCGCCGCGCGCAAGGAAGCGCTGGCCCTGCTGCAGAAGATGTACAAGCAGTGGCCCTTCTTTCGCACCCTGCTCAGCAACATGGACATGGTGCTGGCCAAGAGCGACCTGGCGCTGGCCTCGCGCTATTCCGAACTGGTGGGCGACGCGCGCCTGCGCAAAAAAATCTTCAGCGCCATCGAGGCCGAATGGCACCTCACGGCCGAAGCGCTGGGCCTGATCACCGGCGAAAAGCAGCGCCTGGCCGGCAACGCCGCGCTACAGCGATCGATCCGCCATCGCTTTCCCTACATCGATCCGTTGCACCATTTGCAGGTTGAGTTGGTGCGGCGGTATCGGGCTGGTCAGGCTGACCAGCGGGTACAGACGGGGATTCATATTTCGATTAATGGCATTGCGGCCGGCTTGCGGAATACGGGGTAAGGGCCGGTCTTGCTCCGGCGGTGTGCTCACTGCTGAGTGTTGCTGGCCGGGGGTAGCCCGGCGGCTACTCACTTTTCTTTTGCTTCGCCAAAAGAAAAGTAAGCAAAAGAAAAGGCGACCCTGGTTGCTGCGTCCCTGCGCTTCGCTGCGGGCAACCTGCGGTGCTCGGTCCAGACGGGGTCTCGCTAAACTCGCCTTCGGCTCAAACAACGCGATCCCTGATCCGTCTGGACCTCCGCTCCTCGGCGCATCCACAAGGGGTGGGGAAGGAATACCAAATCCAAATACCGAATACCTGAAGAAACAAGGACTCGCCACGGCGAGTCCTTGTTTGTCTTGGTTTGTTCTTTGTATTTTTATCCCCGCTCCCGCTCCCGATTGCCCCGTCCTGGCTGGGCCGAGGAGCGCAGAGACAAGCGGATCAGGGCCGGCGTTGTTTGAGCCGAAGGCGAGTTTAGCCGGACCCCGCTTGGCTCGAGCACCGCAGGTTGCCCGAAGCGAAGCGTAGGGACCCAGACTGCGGGTCGCCTTTTCTTTGGTGACTTTCTTTTGGCGAAGCAAAAGAAAGTTACTTGCCGCCGGGCAACCCCCGGCCAGCAGGATTCAGCAAAGGGCGCACCGGGTTGGCGGGCCGCAAAGGCGCCCAAAAACCCCCACTGTAGGCTTTGTCCTAGACCAACTCCAGCCTCTTCCGATGGCGCCGCCGGGCCGCGCTCCCTAGGATGGAGACAGCACGGCGCGATGCGGCATCCCGCGTCGCCGTGCTCCCCACCCCGGAGCGCAAAATCATGACCACCCTGGAGATCATGGCCGACAGGCCGTCGGCCCTTCACACCGATTTTGTTTCCACCGACGCCGCCGACCTGGCGTCGCACATGGACCAGTGCGCGCATTCGCGCGGCCGTTTCTTCACGCTCCAGACCGGCCTGCAATCCGCGCATTCCGTGATGTCGCCGCGCATCGTGACGGTCGCGCTCATCGTGGCGCTCTGCCTCGGCCTTTTTGCCATAGCCTGAGCGAGTGACTACGGCTGTCCTCGAACGGCTGGACACCTTAAGCGCCTACGCCCGGCAACTTCTTGCCACGCGCCGCAGTGACATACAGCAGCCCATACGCGCCGAACTGTTCGGCGCCCAGCGTTTTGAAGAGCACGGCCGCAGCCTGGCCGCCGCGCAGCCCGTGCTGCCCGCCGGCAGCGAGCACAGCGGCCCGCCGTTCTTCCCGCGCGTGCAGGAGAACATCGCCGCCATACGCCTGGCCTACGACTACATCGCGCTGACCTCGCTCAGCGGCCATTACGTCACGCCCGCGGCCGAATGGCTGCTCGACAACTTCCACCTGGTCGAGGCGCAGCTGCAGCAGATCCAGGAGGGCGTGCCGCATCGCTATTACGCCGACCTGCCCAAGCTGGCGGACAAACCCCTGCAGGGCCTGCCGCGCGTCTACGGCATCGCCTGGGCCTACGTGGCGCACACCGACAGCGTGCTGGACCCGGTGCTGTTCACCGCCTTCCTGCACGCCTACCAGGAGGTCAGCGAGCTCAACCTCGGCGAACTCTGGGCCCTGCCCACCACCCTGCGCGTGGTGCTGCTGGAGAACCTGCGCCGCATGGCCGACCGTATCGCCTGGAACAAGGTCGCGCGCGAGGTGGCCCACGCCGCCTGGGACAAAGCCGACGCGCTGAGCCTGCGCGACCTCGACGAGCTGCTGGCGCTCATGCAGGCCCACGGCCTGGAGCGCAGCTACCTCACCCAGCTGTGGCAGCGCATGCCCGTCGAGCGCACCGAACCCGAATTGCATCCGGCACTCCTGCTGGTCCGCTGGACGGAACGGCACTGCACCGACGCCCTGGGCATGATCGGCGACGGGCAAACCGTGCAGGTGGCAGCCAACCTGACCGTCAGCAACATCATCACCACCCTGCGGCTGATCGGACAGGTCGAATGGGTCGAGCTGATCGAGCCCGTCAGCCATTCCCTGCAGGTACTGCGCCGTTTGCCCAGCTTCTCACGCGAAAGCGAGATGACGCGCCAGCAGATCACACGCGCCATGGAGCGGCTGGCGCAACAAAGCGGAAAATCCGAGCGCGCCGTCGCCGAAGCCGTTCTGGCCGCGGCACGCCAGCCCAACAACTCCATGGTCGCGCGCACCGCGGGCTACTACCTGATAGGCCCGGGCCGCCCGCTGCTTGAAGCCGCACTGCGCCCCGCGGCCGGCCCGCGCAAGGCTTTGCCCGCCTCCGAAACGCCGCGCGCCTGGCGCCTGCCCCTGTTCGCGGCCGCCTGGGCCGCCGGCACCGCCGCGCTGCTCACCTGGGCGCTTCATCCGCTGACCGTGCTGCTGCTGCCCTGGCCCGCCTGGGTGGCGGTTTTCCTCATGGCCTGGCCGACCTCCGAAGCCGTCGTCGCGCTGATGCATCGCCTGATTGCCGAATCCACCCGCATACAGCCGCTGGCGCGCCTGGACTTCAGCGCCGGCATTCCGCCCGAGCACCGCGTGCTGGTGGTGATCCCTTCCATGCTGTCGTCGATTGAAGCCAACGGCGAACTGGCGCACCGCCTGCATCTGCACTGGCTGGCCAGCCGGGAGGCCAACGCGCAATTCGCCCTGCTCACCGACTGGGCCGACGCCGACACCGAACGCACACCTGGTGACCAGCCCCTGCTGGATGACGCGCTGGCCAGGCTGCGTGCCCTGAACACGGCCTACCCCGTGGCCCAGGGCGCGCCCGCCCGTTTTGTGCTGCTGCACCGCCCGCGCACCTGGTCGGCCGGCGAGCGCCGCTGGATTGGCTGGGAGCGCAAGCGCGGCAAGCTCGAGATGCTGCTGCGCCACCTGGCGCAGCGCTCCGGCCCCGGCTTCCTGCCCGTCGGCGCCGACACGCGGCTGGCCGAAGGCACACGCTACGTGGTCACACTGGACAGCGACACCACCCTGCCCGCGGGGTCGCTGCGCGAACTCGTGTCAATTGCCGCGCATCCGCTCAACACCCCGCATATCGACCGCAAAACCCGGCGTGTGACCGCCGGCTACGGCATCCTGCAGCCCCGCGTGGCCACGCCGCTGTCGGCGCACCACGAGCGGTCGGTATTCCATACCCTCTTTGCCGGCCAGCGCGGGCTGGACCCTTACAGCAGCGGCACCTCAGACCTCTACCAGGACGTGTTCGGCATGGGCAATTTCACCGGCAAAGGCCTGCTGCATGTCGAGGCCGTGCACGCCGTGCTGGACCGCCGGCTGCCCGAAGGCGCCGTCCTGAGCCACGACCTGCTCGAAGGCAGCGTCGCGCGCTGCGGCTATGCGGGCGACGTGGTGCTGATGGAAGACCACCCGCACCACGCCGGCGTGGCGGCCTCGCGCGCGCATCGCTGGACGCGCGGCGACTGGCAGCTGCTGCCGCTGATGCTGCGCCCCGCCGCCTTCGGCATAGATGCCCTGGGCTTGTGGCGCATGGCCGACAACCTGCGCCGCTCGCTGATCGCGCCGGCGTGCCTGGCCCTGCTGGCCTGGGTGGTCTTCACCGGCGCGCTGCCGCTGGGCACCGCCTTGGCCCTGAGTTTCCTGGCCTTCCTGGCCGGCCCGCTGATGGGCGCACTGGCGGGGTTGATTCCCACGCGCCGCGGCATCGCCTGGCTGCACTTTTTTGACGTCGGCATGCGCGATGTGGGGCGCGCCCTGGCGCAGGCGGCCTGGCAGTTCAGCCAGCTGGCGGTGCAGGCCGCCCTCATGGCTGACGCCGTGGCGAGGGCCCTCTGGCGCATGGCCTTCAGCCGCCGGCGCCTGCTGCAGTGGACCACCGCCGCCCAGGCGCAGGCCTCGGCGCAATACACACTGGGCACCTTTGTGCGCGGCCACGCCGCCGTATCCGCCGCCTGCGCCGCGCTCGCCGTGGCAGCGGCCTGGAGCCCCCATCCGGTAGCCGGCCCCGCGCTCTTCCTGTTGTGGGCACTGGCGCCCGTGGTCGCCTGGTGGGGCAGCAAGCCGGCCGCGCCCGCGCCGCACGGCGCGCTGAACGCCGCCGACCGCGACTACCTGCTCAAGCTCGCGCGCCAGACCTGGCGCTTCTTCGAGCACGTGGTCGGCCCCGAAGACCAGCACCTGCCGCCCGACAACCTGCAGATGGAGCCCGAGCCCACGCTGGCCCACCGCACCTCGCCCACCAACATCGGCCTGTACCTGATGGCCGTGGCCTGCGCGCGCGAATTCGGCTGGATCACCGGCACCGAAATGGCCAGGCGGCTGGCCGCTACGCTGGACACGGTGGAAGCCCTGCCCAAGCACAACGGCCATCTCTTCAACTGGTATGAAACGCGCACGCTGCAGGTGCTGCTGCCGGCCTATGTCTCCACCGTAGACAGCGGCAACCTCGCCGGCCACCTGCTGGCGGTGGCGCAGTCCCTTCGCCAGCTGGCGGCCCAGGCGGGCACCGGGCCGGCTGAAGCCGCCCGCTTGATGGCGCTCGGCGAGCGCTGCGAAAAACTGTGCATGGCCATGGACTTCAGCGGCCTTTACAGCACCAAGCGCCACCTCTTTCACATCGGCCTGCGCGTGCATGAGCAGGCGCTGGACGCGAGCTTTTACGACCTGATGGCATCGGAGTCGCGCCTCACCAGCTTCCTGGCGATCGCCAAAGGCGACGTGCCCCGGCGCCACTGGCAGGCGCTGGGCCGCGCCTTCCTCACGGTCGGCGTCACGCCCGGCCTCAAATCCTGGTCGGGCTCCATGTTTGAATACCTCATGCCCTCGCTGGTGATGATGGAGCCCGACGAAGGCCTGCTGCATGTCTCCGGCCTGGCCGCGGTCAAGGAGCAGCAGGCCTACGGCGAATCCCAGGGCCTGCCCTGGGGCGTCTCGGAATCGGCCTATTTCGCCCAGGACCACACGCTGGCCTTCCAGTACTCGCCCTTCGGCGTGCCGCGCCTGGCCCTGCGCCGCACGCCGCCCACGGACCGCGTGGTCGCACCCTATGCCAGCGTGATGGCCACCCAGTTTGATCCGCAGCAGGCGGTGGCCAACCTGCGCCAGCTCGACCAATGGGGGGCGCGCGGCGAATACGGGTTTGCCGACGCGCTGGACTTCACCGTCGCGCGGCAACCCGGCGCGCAGGCCCTGAGCCTGGTCAACACCTTCATGGCGCACCACCAGGGCATGTCGCTCGTGGCGCTGTGCAACGTGCTGTGCGATGAAGCACCGCGGCGCTGGTTCTCCTCGGCGCCGCTGATGCAGGCCTTTGAATCGCTGCTGCATGAAAAGACGCCGCGCCAGATCATTGAAAGCGCCGATCCCCGCGCCCTGCCCGAGCCGGACGACGCGGCCCGGGCCCAGCTTTACCACTCGCGCGAGCTGGACCCCGCCGCGCCCGGATGGCAGCCCACCCAACTGCTGTCGAACGGGCGCTACAGCGTGGCCCTGCGCGCCAACGGCGCCGGCGTCAGCCGCTGGCGCAGTGGCGACAAGACCTGGAACATTTCCCGCTGGCGCGACGACCTGTTGCGCGATGCCTGCGGCACCTTCATTTACCTGCGCCCGGCGGGGCAAGACCGGCTCTCATCCCTCACGCTGCATCCCGCGCCGCACCCGGACTGGCGCTACAAGGCCACCTTCCTGGCCGACCGCGTGCAGTTTGATGCGGCATCGGACCAGCTGGAAATGCGTACCACCGTGCTGGTCAGCCCCGAAGACGACACCGAAATACGCACCGTCACGCTGCACAACGTCTCCAGCGCCGATATCACGCTGGACGTCGTGTCATGTTTTGAGGCCGTGCTGACCGACCCGCGCGCCGACGAAGCCCATCCGGCGTTCTCCAATCTGTTCATCGAGACCCAGTGGCATGCCGAGTGGCGCGCCCTGCTGCTGGCGCGCAAGGCCCGGCTGCAAGGCGACCCGGCCATGGCGGTGGCGCACTTCCTGGCGGACTCCGAGGCCAACGTGCGGTCCATCGACTTCATCGCGGACCGCCGTGCCTTCCTGGGGCGCAACCGCGGCCCCGCGGAGCCCGCGCTGCAAACGCAGATCCACGGCGAAGGCGGCGCGCCCATCAACGGACTGGACCCGGTCGCCGGGCTGCGCGTGCGCATCCGCATCCCGGCCGGCGGCATGGCAAGGCTCAGCTTTGCCACCGCCGCCGCGCCCAACACCGACGAACTGGCCGCCCGCATTGACAAATACCTGCAGCCCATGCACGTGGAACGCGCCACCCGCATGGCCGCCACGCTGGCCCAGGTGCGGCTGCGCGACCTCGGTGTGGACCCCGAGGAAAACGCCGCGCTGCAGGACCTCAACACCGCGCTGATGTACAGCTGCACCCGCCCGGTGGGCGAGCGCGGCCTGGTGGACCAGCGCCAGCTCTGGCGCTTCGGCCTGTCCGGCGACAAGCCCATCGTGCTGGTGCTCATCCACTCCAGCAACGGCATGGCGCTGGTGCATTCCCTGCTGCAGGCCCAGCCCTGGTGGAGTTTTTGCGGCCTGGCCGCCGACGTGGTGATTCTCAACAGCGAGGCCAACTCCTACCTGATGCCGCTGCAGCGCGACATCCTCGCCCTGCGCGACCGCACGCTGCAGCAGGCTGAAAACAGCTTTCCGGGCCGGGACGCCGGCGGCTTTTTCCTGTTGCGCGAGCAGGAGATCGTGCCCTCCGAGAAAGCCGCCCTCACGGGCCTGGCGCGGGTCATCCTCGTGGCCGACGGCCGGCCGCTGGGGCAGCAGGCCGCGGCACTTCAGGCCATCGGCAGCCCGCAGCGCTCCGGCGCGCCCGCCAGGGCCCTGCTGCCCGCGCCCCACGCCGCCGGTGCCGCGCAAGCGCCGCAAGGCCACTTTGATGCCGCCACCGGCGAATTCCAGTTTGTGGTGGACGAAGCCCATCGCCCGCCCCGCCCCTGGGTCAACGTCATCGCCAATTCCGCCTTCGGCTTCCAGGTCTCTGAAGCCGGCGCCGGCTACACCTGGGCGCTCAACAGCCGGTTGCACCAGCTCACGCCCTGGTCCAACGACCCGGTGGCCGACCCCTGTTTTGAACACTACCTGCTGCAGGACCTGGACACGCAGGCGCTGCTGCCCTTGAGCGCTTGCGCCGACAGCGGCGCATCTTGCCGCGTGCGCCACGGCCAGGGCTATTCCGCCTTTGAATCCCTGCACGGCGCGCTGAAGGTGGAGACCACGTATTTCACCGACGTCAACGAGCCCGTCAAGCTCGTGCAACTGCAACTGCACAACCWGGGCGGCGAAACGCGCCGGCTGCGCGCGCTCGCCATGGTCGAGTGGCAAATGGGCGCGGGGCGCCACGACCGCCGCACCGTCCGCGCCTGGAAATCCGACGACGCGGCCCTCACGGCCGTGCTCGCCAAGCAACGTGAAAGCCGCGCCGGCTTCGGCGGCAATACGGCCTTTTTGTCCGTCGCCGGCTTGCCCGGCCCGCTGCAGTGGACCTGCGATCGAAGCGAGTTCTTCGACGCCGCGGGCCGGCTGGTGATTCCCGCCGCGCTGGGCCACAGCGCCACGGGAGGCGCAGACCCCTGCGCTGCGCTGGCGGGCCACTTCACGCTTGCACCGGGCCAGAGCCTGACCTTGACCTTCATGCTCGGCCACGCCGCCGATCCGGCAGCCGCCGAGCAACTGGCCCGCAACTGGCAGGCACGTGATACCGCGCAAACGCTTGACGAGGTCAAGGCTTGGTGGTCCGGCCTGCTCGCCAAACTGCAAGTGCGCACGCCCGACCCTTTGTTCGATGCCCTGGCCAACCGCTGGCTGCTCTACCAGACACTGGCGTCCCGCCTGTGGTCCAAGGCCGGCTTCTACCAGGCCGGCGGCGCCTTCGGCTTTCGCGACCAGCTGCAGGATGCCATGGCCTTCGCCCTCATCGAGCCTGATCGCCTGCGCCGGCAGATCCTGCTCAACGCCTCGCGCCAGTTCCCCGAAGGCGACGTGCAGCACTGGTGGCACGCGCCCGGCGGCGAAGGCGTGCGCACGCATTTTTCCGACGACCTGCTGTGGCTGCCCTATGCCTGCGCCTGGTATGTCGCAGTGACCGGCGACGCCGCCATCCTCGACGAAGAGGTCGCCTTCATCGACGGCCCGGCGATTCCCGAAGGTGCAGAAGACGCCTATTACGCGCCGCAAACCAGCACGCAAAGCGCCACGCTGTTCGAGCACTGCGCGCGCACCATCGACAAAAGCCTGGCCACCGGCGCCCACGGCCTGCCGCTGATGGGCACCGGCGACTGGAACGACGGCATGAACCGCGTCGGCCATGAAGGCCGCGGCGAATCGGTGTGGCTGGCCTGGTTTTTGTGCCGCGTGGTGCAGGACTTCGAGCCGCTGGCCCGCGCGCGCAACGACAGCCGTGTCGACAGCTGGCTGGCCGCGCGCCAGGGCTGGATCAGCGCCTTGCACAAAGACGGCTGGGACGGCGCCTGGTTCCGCCGCGCCTTCTTTGACAACGGCGCGCCTCTGGGCTCCGCCGCCAACAGCGAATGCCGCATCGACCTGATCGCCCAGGCCTGGGCCGTGCTGTCCGGCGCCTCCACCGATGAATTCACGGTGCCCGCCATGCAGGCCATGAATGAACAGCTGGTCGACCCCGAGGTCGGCCTCTTGCGCCTGCTCACCCCGCCGCTGCAGCATTCGCCCAACAACCCCGGCTACATCCAGGCCTACCCGCCCGGCGTGCGCGAGAACGGCGGCCAGTATTCACACGCCGCCGTCTGGGCCATGATGGCCCAGGCCGCCACCGGCGACGCCGAAGCCGCATGGGAGAGTTTCCAGGCACTGAGCCCCGCCCACCGCAGCGAACACCCCCTGCGCGGCCCCGCCTACGAGCTGGAGCCCTATGTGATGGCCGGCGACATCTATGGCAGCGCACCTTATGTGGGTCGCGGCGGTTGGAGCTGGTACACCGGCTCGGCCGCCTGGCTGCACCGCGCGGCCATCGAAAACATCCTGGGCCTGCGCGTGCAGCAGGGTGAACTGTCGCTGTCGCCGTGTGTGCCTGCGCATTGGTCGTCGTTTGAGATCGACCTCAAGGTGCAGGAGCGCGCGCTGACGATTCGCTGGCAGCGCGAAGGCGCGGCGGCGGTAGACGGTTTTCAGGACGCTCGCATGATCGCGCCCGGGCAGCTGGTGCGGCTCTCGGAATTGCCGCCGAATGCGCACTTGCTGGTCTGCGCCCCTTCTCCCTCTCCCTCTGGGAGAGGGTTGGGGTAAGGGCCGACGGCCTTCGAGCACCCGCGGCCAGGCGCACTCGCCGGCACAGCCTGCTCGCGGCCCTGTTCCAACCAGGGGGCAATGGCGGTGCTGCTGCCGCCTGTGTCAGTCAGGCCGGGTTGCAGCCCAGGGCCTGTTTCTCTCGGACTCGGGCTTTCTAAAGCCCATGACAAGAAGAAAACTTCCCCCGAGCCCCCCAATTCCCACTGACATCGGAACCCAAAAATAGAATGTCATCCCCATTAACCACCACACCAGATCGGCATAGTTTTTCGGAACAAGCCACGCCAAATTCGGTGATGCCTCGCCTCGCATCACAAGCCGTGCAAGCTCCCAGTACGCCCAAGGAAGACGCACCGCAGCGACAAAGAAAGCCAGCGCCAATAGCGTGAAAAGCAATTTTTTCATTGATCGGGGGATGGTTCTTTGCTTGGATGAAGCCGTCAGCCGAGGTAGGGGCCTTTGACCTCGCCCCAGCCCCAGCGCGGCATGGGCGCATCGACATCGACGGTGGCGCCCGGCTGCGAATTGATGACCGCCAGCCGCGAGCCCCACTCCAGGTAGCCCACTAGGGCCGACCGGAACTCCGGGTCTTCTGGCATGCCCAGCTCGTCCGCTGTCTCCAGCAGCAAGCTGACCCAGCGCCGCCGCTGCGCCTGCGCAAGGTGACGGTTCAAATGCTGGCGGATCATGTGCGGATGGCCACCCTGCTGCTCGGAATACGTGGCCGGCCCGCCCAGGACTTCACCGAGGAAAGCCGCGACATGGGCCGGGTGGCTGTCGTCCATGTGGGCAAAGACGGGGCCGAGCAAGTCGTCTTTCTTCACGTGCTCGTAGAAGCGCGTGGTCAGGCGGGTAAGGGCTTCTATGCCACCCAGCCATTCATAGAGGCTGGGGATGGTGCGATCTGGCATGTTGGTGGCTCCTGTTAACGAGTCGCCTCACAAGGCAACTTCACCCCTGATGGACTTGCATTGCCTGCAGATAAAGAAATAAAGCGCCGGGTCGTTGGGGCAGTAGTCCAGCGACACGCCCGGGGCAAGCTGGGTTTGCAGCGAGGCCAGTTCCTGCATGCTTTGATTCGGGAAACCCAGGCAATCCGGGTTCATGCACTGGGCCGACATCCCGTTGCCGAATCCATAGGCCCCGCCGATCTGCGAATACGTCTCTCCCAGGGATTCAAGGGCTTCGCGGTCCTGGGGATTGAGAAAGGAAGTGTCAAACACGGCAGAGGCAAAAGAGACCGCCCGGTATTGCTCGTAGGTGAACGGGAGCACGGAAAGCGGCTGCCGTGGCAAAGGCCCCAGCATGAGCGGCTCGGAATCGCTCTGCAGCACGGCATGAAGCTGGATACCACTGGCTTGCGTCACGGAGTAGTGAATCCACCCCTGTGCCGTATCCATGACCAGGGGCAAAGCGGCCAGCCCTTCAAGCTGGAGAAACGCGAGCGTAGGGTCGCGCAGGTCAAGGGTCAGGATATGCACAAAGCGCGATTCCGGCGGCAGCCCGGGGACTTCACACTCACCGCCGCAGAAATGCCGGTAGGCGGATTCGGCGCCGCCGACCAGGAGGCAAGGATTGCGGCGAAGCGAGTAGGTAAACATCATGATGGGTTTTCACTATAGCTTGCAACGGGTATGCCGCTAAATCAGTCCAGGCATTTCTACAATGGTCTGGCTTTCCACCTCAAACAGGAATACCCATCAAACACCCCGCCACGCTCATCATCGAAGACCTCAGCTTCCACTACCCCAAGCCCAAGGTGGGACTCTTCACCCGGCTGTCCATCACCATCCCGCCGGGCGTGACGCTGGTGCAAGGCGGTGACGGGCGCGGCAAGAGCACGCTGCTGCGCTTGATGGCAGGCGCCCTGGCTGCGGATGCGGGGCAGCTGCGGCTGAACGGTGTGTCGCTCAAAGAGCAGCCCGAAGCCTATCGCCGGCAGCTGTTCTGGATGGAGCCGCGCAGCACCGACTTCGACCAGCTCACGCCGGTGCAGTTCTTCGCATCGCTGGGCGACCGCTATCCGGGCTTTGATGAAACGCGGCTGGAGCCCTTGGTCGAGGGCCTGGGGCTGGAGCCGCACATGGATAAAAAGCTCTTCATGCTGTCCACCGGGTCGAAGCGCAAGGTCTGGCTTGCGGCGGCGTTTGCTTCAGGGGCTGCCCTGCTGCTGCTGGACGAGCCGTTTGCCGCGCTCGATGCGCCCTCGATTGCTTTTGTTAAAGAGTTGCTTGGTGAGACGTCGGCCTATCCTGGCCGGGTTGTGGTGATGGCGGACTATGGTGCTCCAGCTGGAGTGGAGCTGGCAGGTTTGGTCGACCTGGGCGACTGATTGAGGCCGAGTCTTGCTCCGGCGGGGCGCGCTCTTCTAAGTTCTGTTGGCCGGGGGTAGCCCGGCGGCTACTCACTTTTCTTTTGCTTCGCCAAAAGAAAAGTAAGCAAAAGAAAAGGCGACCCTGGTTGCTGCGTCCCTTCGCTTCGCTGCGGGCAACCTGCGGTGCTCGGTTCAGGCGGGGTCTCGCTAAACTCGCTTCGCTCAGACAACGCGATCCCTGATCCGCCTGAACCTCCGCTCCTCGGCGCATCCACAAGGGGTGGGGATGGAATACCAATACCGAATACAGAAGAAACAAGGACTCGCCACGGCGAGTCCTTGTTTGTATTTGTCTTCTTTATCTTCTTTGTATTTTGTCCCCGCTCCCGTTCCCGATTGCCCCGTCCTGGCTGGGCCGAGGAGCGCAGACGTAGGCGGATCAGGGATCGCGCTTGTTTGAGCGAAGCGAGTTTGCGCGAGACCCCGCCGTAGTCGAGCACCGCAGGTTGCCCGTAGCGAAGCGCAGGGACCCAGACTGCGGGTCGCCTTTTCTTTGCTTGGCGGATTCAAACCCCAAGTGCAACAGTCGGAATAAGGCCAGCATCTTTCATGGCCTTGTTGTTAAAGAAGACCTCGGCGGGGCTTTTCCAGCCAAGAGTCTTGCGTGGCCTGATGTTGAGCTCCCAGGCCATGAGATCAAGCTCGTGCTGCGAGTACACGCTCAGGTCCGTGCCCTTGGGAAGATACTGGCGCAGTAGGCCATTGGTGTTCTCATTGATGCCGCGCTG
>NZ_JBFUBN010000019.1:0-57949 GCF_056405735.1 Polaromonas sp. P1_F2
CAATGGGGGAGGGAGAAAGAGCGGCGCTGGCGGATTTGCTCCTTCCCCCGCTGGGGGAAGGTTGGGATGGGGGCCAGCGGCGCTTGAAGTGGCTAGAACCCGAGGCTGGCGAGCAGGTCGTCTACTTGCCCCTGTCCATCAACGGCATCCGCATTCCCAATCTTGATCTGCGGCCCATTCAGCAAGCCATGCCCCGCATCCTGCCGTTTCTCAGGCGGCGCGTTGTCGATCAGCAGCTGCAGCAGCTGCGTCTCCATGTCCTTGATCACGTCCATCATCTTCTTGATGACCTGGCCGGTCAGGTCCTGGAAGTCCTGGGCCATCATGATTTCCATGAGCTGGGCGTTGGTGGCGCTGGCCTGCGCCGGGGCCTCGGCCAGGTAGCCGCGCGTGTCCTTGACGAGTTCACGCGCGTCGTCGAGTTCCAGCGGGCTGTCGAACCAGACGTCCCAGCGCTTGCCCAGCGCCGTCGCCTGCTTGGACAGATTTTCCTGGATGGGCTGTGCCACATCGATGGCGTTGAGCGCCCTTTCGGCCGCGCGTTCGGTCATCTGCGCCACATAACTCAGCCGGTCACGCGCGTCGGGGATTGCTTCGGCGGCGCGGGCGATGCTTTTGTCCAGCCCGAGCTCGCGCATGCCCTCGCGCATCTGGCGCGTCAAATGGCCTATGCGGTTGACCAGCTGTTCGGCCGAATCGCTGGCCGCCGCCGCATGGAGCACGGGATGTTGATGTGCTTCTTGCGACATGTCAGGCGCCTTCCTTCTCGATCTTTTCAAAGATCTTGTTGATCTTCTCTTCGAGCGTGACGGCGGTGAAGGGCTTGACCACATAGCCGTTGGCGCCGGCCTGGGCCGCCGCGATGATGTTTTCCTTCTTCGCCTCGGCCGTCACCATGAGCACCGGCAGCTTCACGAACTGCGGGTCGGCGCGTATGGCCTGCAGCATGGCCAGGCCGTCCATGTTCGGCATGTTCCAGTCGGACACCACAAAGCCGTAGTTGCCGGCCTTGACCTTTTCCAGGCCCGCGGCGCCGTCCTCGGCTTCGTCGACGTTGACGAATTCCAGTTCCTTGAGCAGATTGCGGACAATCCGGCGCATGGTCGGGAAGTCATCCACGACCAGGATTTTGATGTTTTTATCAACCACTTCACTCACTCCAATATTCACGATCAACGCTCAAACACATGTCATCCGGACAGCACCCCGATCAAGGAAGCGCAAGCCGGAAGCCCCCAAAGACCACTACACCCGGTTCGCCCGCTCCCCGAAGGAGCGCAGGTGGGCCAGCACGCGCTGGCTCATCTCCTGCAGCGGCACCACCTCGTTCACCGCGCCCAGCGCGATCGCCTCGCGCGGCATGCCGAAGACCACGCAGCTGGCCTCGTCCTGCGCCAGCGTGTGCGCGCCGGCCTGGCGCATGCGCAGCAGGCCCTCGGCGCCGTCACGGCCCATGCCGGTCAGGATCACGCCGATGGCGTTCTTGCCGGCATGGCGCGCGGCCGAATCAAACAACACATCGACCGAAGGCCGGTGCCGGTTCACCGGCGGCTCCTGGTCGACCTGGGCCATGTAGTTGGCGCCGCTGCGCGTGAGCGACAGATGGAAACCGCCCGGCGCGATATAGGCATGGCCGGGCAGCACACGCTCGCCGTGCACCGCCTCGGACACCTTGATGCGGCACAGGCCGTTGAGGCGCTGCGCGAAGGAATTGGTAAACCCCGCCGGCATGTGCTGGGCGATCAGGATCGCCGGGCTGTCGGGTGGCAGAGGCTGCAAGACTTCGCGTATCGCCTCGGTGCCGCCGGTCGACGCGCCGATGATGATGAGTTTTTCGGTGCTCAGCAGCGGGCTGTGCAGCATGGGGGCATCGCCGCCCGCACCGTTGGCAGGCGCGGGGCGCCGGGCCGGCAGCAGCTTGGCGGCCGCCGCGATGCGGATCTTGCCGGCGATCAGGTCGGTATAGGACAGCAGGCCGTCGCGTATGCCCAGGCGTGGCTTGGTCACGAAGTCGATGGCGCCCAATTCGAGTGCGCGCAGCGCGGCTTCCGAGCCGCGCTCGGTCAGCGAGGACACCATGACCACCGGCATGGGCCGCAGGCGCATGAGCTTTTCCAGGAACTCCAGCCCGTCCATGCGCGGCATTTCCACGTCCAGCGTCATCACGTCGGGGTTGTGCTGCTTGACCAGGTCGCGCGCGACCAGTGGGTCCGAGGCCGTGGCCACCACCACCATGTCGGGCTGGCTGTTGATGATCTCGGTCATCAGGCTGCGGATCAGCGCCGAGTCGTCGACGCACAGCACCTTGATCTTGTTCACGCTCATAGGGCCCACGCATTCTTGTTGGCCACGTTACGGGCCAGGTCGGTGTTGAAGATTTCGACGTTGCTGCGGCGTGCCGGCCGGCTCAGGTTGGCGGCCAGCGCCTGCTCCTCGTCGCGCACCAGCGCCACGTCGTCCTGCTGGCGCAGCTTGCGCATGGTGACCTTGCCGCTCGCCGGGAAGTAGTTGATGCGGCGCGGATAGTTGCCGCGCAGGTCCTGGGCGGCCACGCGCACCTGCTCCATCTGCAAATAACGCAGCACGAAGTCGGCGTTGCGCTCACCGATGTTGAGCAAGGTCATATTGGCCAGCACCGCGCCGCCGCCGAAGACCTTGGCCTCCAGCCGCTCGCGCCGGGCACCGGCCTTAAAAAGTTCGTTGAGCAGCATCTCCATGGCGTAGGCGCCGTAGCGCATGGAGGCGGCCGCGCCGCGCGAGGACGGGTCGGCGTCTTCGGGCAGCATGAAATGGTTCATGCCGCCTATGCCGGCCGTGGTGTCGCGCACGCAGGCCGAGACGCAGGAGCCCAGCACCGTGGTCAGCACCATGTCGGTCGAGGTCACAAAGTATTCGCCGGGCAGCAGCTTGACCGCGGAGATGCCGAACTCGCGGTCGAAATAATGGTGGGTGGCCACCGTCTCCCGGTGCGCCGTGGTCATGGTGCGGCTTCCCTGGCTTTGTCGGCCTTGCCGGTTTTAGCGCCGGGCGCCACCAGCTCGTACACCGTCTGGCCCTTGAGGCGCAGGATGTCGCTGGCAAAAGAGAAGTTTTCCGAATGCCCGGCAAACAGCAGGCCGTGCGGCTTCATCAGCGGCGCAAAGCGCTGCAGGATGCGGCTCTGCGTGGGCTTGTCGAAATAAATCATCACGTTGCGGCAGAAGATCGCATCGAAAGGCTCGCGCAGCGCCCATTTGGCGTCCAGCAGGTTCAGCTGCTCGAACTTGACCATGGCCGCGACCTCGGGCCGTATCCGCACCTTGCCGGCCTGCGCGCCCGCGCCCTTGAGGAAAAAGCGCTTGAGCCGCGTCGGCGACAACTTGCTGACCTGCTCCATCGTGAAGATCCCGGCCTGCGCCTTGGCCAGCACCTGGGTGTCGATGTCGGTGGCCACCACGCTGGCGGCCGCGCCCGCGGCGCGATCGCCCAGCGCCTCGATCAAGGTCATGGCAATCGAATACGGCTCCTCGCCGGTGGAGGCGGCCGAGCACCAGACGCTCAGCGGCTTGGGACACTTCTTCGCATGCTCGGCCAGCACCGGGAAATGGTGGGCTTCGCGGAAGAAGGCCGTGAGGTTGGTGGTCAGCGCATTGGTGAACTGCTGCCATTCGTCACCGTTCGGGTCGGCCTCGAGGAAACGCAGGTAGGTCGCGAACTCCGTCAAGCGCAGCTCGCGCAGGCGCCGCGCCAGCCGGCTATAGACCATCTGCCGTTTCTGCGTGCTCAGGGCGATGCCGGCCCGCTGGTGGATCAGCGTGCGGATTTTCGAAAAATCATGGTCCGTCAGGAGGAAATCCGGACCGGCCGACGAGGCCGTTGCGCCATGCAGAGGTGTATTCATAGGTTTTCAGGTCATCGCACGCACGACGCGCGCGCCTGGGGCAGCAGGCAAATGACACATGGTCAATGTACAAAGACCCTGCCCTGCGTCATGGGTCGAAAAGCATGAGAAAACACCCGCTTCTCTGGGTATGGCTGGGCGGCGGGCTCGGGCAAGGGGCTCTCTTACTCCCTCCCCCTCTGGGGGAGGGCGGGGGCTGAGCGCTGCGGCTCCAGATGCGCCTGCGCGCATCTGGACAGCGCGAAGAAGCCCAGGCTCAGCCTGGGCTGCGGTCTGCAAGACGGGGCCAGCGGCCGTCAAAACACCTCCGGCGAAATATCAAACGCCGCGAGGCCCCCATCCCAACCTTCCCCCAGCGGGGGAAGGAGTAAACCCACCAGGGCCATAGCAGCGCACCGCTCTTACTCCCTCCCCCGCTGGGGGAGGGCGGGGGTAGGGGCCAGCGGCCTTCAAACCACCACCGGCGAAATATCAAGCGCCGCAAAGCCCCCATCCCAACCTTCCCCCAGCGGGGGAAGGAGTAAACCCACCAGGGCCATAGCAGCGCACCGCTCTTACTCCCTCCCCCTCTGGGGGAGGGCGGGGGTAGGGGCCAGCGGCCGTCAAACCACCACCAGCGAATATCAAACGCCGCGAGGCCCCCATCCCAACCTTCCCCCAGCGGGGGAAGGAGCACAGAGATCTAGATCGTGACCGTGTGCGCCCAGGCTAAAGCCGCCAGGTGCGCCTGATTGACGCGCGTAGACGTCATGAAAAGCGCCTCAGCCAATTCCACAATCCGCCCATTCCGTTGCTCACCCGCCTCCACCAGCTGCAGGAAAGGCCCATAAACCCCTTCGCGGCTGACCAGCGCCTGCACCACGGGCTCGGGCAGCAAAATCTGGCTCACCACTTTTTCGAGCGGAATGCCCAGCAGCTGGTCCAGCAGCGAGAACATGCCGACAAAAAACAGGTGCTCGGCCTCGGCGCGCGGCAGCAAGTCCTTGCCGAGCAGCTCGGCAAAACGCCCGCGCACGATGGCGGCCTGCAGCAGGGCGTGTGAATACCCCGCCGTGTTGGTCGTGGCCAGCAGCACCGACAGCCAGCGGAACAACGGGGTGTAGCCCAGCATGGTCACCGCGTGGCGCAGCGATTCGATCTCGACCTCGATGCCGAAGCCCGGCGAGTTGATGTAGCGGAAGAGCTTGTACGACAGCGCCGCGTCGCGCTTGAGCACGCCCTCGATATGCCGCACATCGGCGTTTTCCTGCACCATCTGCATCAGCTGCAGGATGAAGATCGCCTGCGGGCTCAAGGCACCCGCGTTGTTCTGGGGGCGCGGCGTGGTGCACAGCTGCTGGAAGAAGCCGCCCACGCCGTGCGCGGCCGACATGTCGAACTCGCGCCAGCCCGGGAAATCCTGCACCACCACGGACAGCGGCGGCTCGGCCTGCTTGGCCAGGTTGCTCAGCGCCGCAAAATCCGGGTGGCCCAGCGGCAGCTCGAGGTGCGTGGCCAAGGGAACCAGCGTCTCGGCATGCGTTTCCATAAAAGCCAGGTCCGCACCGCGCAACGCCAGGCGCAGGCCCTGTTCACGCATCGAGGCCATGCCAGGCTGGCAGTCTTCCGCCAGGTCGGCGCAGTCCAGCATCAGCACGGTATTCGCGGGCGCCTGGCCGACCGACAGGCCGCCCGGCGGCACGCCATGATCGGCATCCAGGAACAGCAAACCGAGTTCGGCCGCCTGGGCGCGCTCGCCCACAAAGTCCAGCAGCTGGCGCACGTCTTCCCGCGCGTCGGTAGGGGCCGAACTCTGCCAGGCCAGCCTGTAGCCGGCCACCTGTTGTTTGGGGTCCAGCAGCGGCGCTCTGACGAGGTATTTGTTTTCTGGCATGGCGATGGTCGATCCGGTTGTGGCTAGGGTTGTCTCGTGGGGCTCTGGTGGCGCCGGCCTGTCTTGCCCACCGGCCCTTCCCGCGGCTGCCGTTGGGCGGCGCCTGCTGGAAAGGCTGGCTGGCGGTCGCCGTGCAGGGGGCGGGCCGCTGGTCGTCGGCAAGACGGTCTTTGGGGAAAACTGTAAGGAGAAAGGTTGAAAGCGATTGACTCGAACAGGTGGGGATTCACCACTCTGTTTTCGGAATTGGGGTTGGGGGTTCTTTTGCTCTTGCTGAGGGCTGCTGGCCCGGGGGGTCTGTGGTCTTTGCTGAGGCTGCTGGCCGGGGGTAGCCCGGCGGCTACTCACTTTTCTTTTGCTTCGCCAAAAGAAAAGTAAGCAAAAGAAAAGGCGACCCTGGTTGCTGCGTCCCTCCGCTTCGCTGCGGGCAACCTGCGGTGCTCGGTCCAGCCGGGGTCTCGCTAAACTCGCTTCGCTCAAACAACGCGATCCCTGATCCGTCTGACCCTGCGCTCCTCGGCGCATCCACAAGGGGTGGGGAGGGAATACCAATACTCAAGAAACAAGGACTCGCCACGGCGAGTCCTTGTTTGTATTTGTCTTCTTTATCTTCTTTGTATTTCTGTCTTCTGTTCCCGCTCCCGATTGCCCCGTCCTGGCTGGGCCGAGGAGCGCAGAGACAAGCGGATCAGGGCCGGYGTTGTCTGAGCCGAAGGCGAGTTTAGCCGGACCCCGCTTGGCTCGAGCACCGCAGGTTGCCCGAAGCGAAGCGTAGGGACCCAGACTGCGGGTCGCCTTTCTTTTGCTTACTTTTCTTTGGCGAAGCAAAGAAAAGTGAGTTGCTGCCGGCAACCCCGGCCAGCAACCCTCAGAGGAGAGCGCAAAAGCCGGAGCAAGACCCGGCGTCAACACCGCATCGTAATGTTCAACGAGCGGCTTACAAGCCCTCAGGAAGCAAAGCCCCAAGCGCCTCCCGCATGGAGCGAACAATCAACCCCTGCCTAGCCCGAGGCATCCTCTCCATAGTAGAAGCCACACTGATCGCAGCAGCAGCCACCCCATCCCGCCCAGCCACAGCCATGCCAACCGCCAGCACCCCCTCAGTAGCGTGATTACCAATCACAGCCCACCCCCGTTCCCGCGTGGCGCGCACCAGAATCCCCATCCGTTCCGGTGTCATGCCGCCATACCGCCCCAGCACCGGCGCGTTGGCGGCGATGACGCCGGCCGCGTCTTCTTCAGGCAGCGCGGCCAGCAGGGCCAGGCCGGCTGCCCCCACGCCCAGGGGCTGGCGGGTGCCGACCTGGATCACCAGCATCTGCACCGGGTGGGTGCCGACCTGGCGGGCGATGCAGTGCGAGGCCGCGCCCTCGCGCACGATGGCGAAAGCCGCGTCGCCGCAGGCCTGGCTTACGCGCGCCAGCACCGGCTGCAGGCGTGCTGCGAAATCGGACGGTGAAGGCGGCGGCGCCTGCAGTTGCGCCAGGCGCGGCCCCGCGACATAACGGAAGCGGCCGCGCGGCGCGACATAGCCGGCCTCGAGCAGCGTGGCCAGCAGGCGGTACACCGTGGCGCGCTCCAGGCTTGCCGCGCGGCACAGGTCGACCACACGCAAACCTTCGCGGCCGCTTTGCAGCACGGCATCCAACAACTGCAGGCCGCGCCGCAGCGTGCGGCTGCCGCCGTCGTCGGCCGCCTCGACCGGTTCGGCTGCTTCGATGACATCAGAGGATGCGGAGAATGCAGGGGATTTTGAAGAACGGGGGGCCATGGCATGGGACTATAGAACGTCCGCTGGCCGGACGTTCGGGTTTGTCGCGCGGGACGGCCTGGTCAAGAATTTCCCCCTGTTGCCGGCTCAGGCCCGGTACAAGCACCGCACAAGCAGCGCATACCTACAACAGCTACAACAGGAGACATACACCATGAGTTTGCATCGCACCCCATTGCGCCGGCTGGCGCTTCGCGCCGCCTTCACCCTCTTCGCCACCCTCGCCTGCGCAGCCACCCTGCCCGCCCAGGCCCAGCCCGCCGCCTGGCCCAGCAAACCCATCAAGCTGGTCGTCGGCTACGCGGCCGGCGGCGCCACCGACGTGATCGCGCGCATTGTGGCGGTCGAGCTCGGCAAGCAGCTGGGCCAGCCCATCCTGGTCGACAACCGCGCGGGCGCCAACAGCAATGTGGGCGCCGAGGTCGTCGCGCGCGCGCCGGCCGACGGCTACACGCTGTACGTCTACACCATCGCCAACACCATCAATGCCTCGCTTTACGACAAGCTGGGCTACGACCCGCTGAAAGACTTCGAGCCCATGGGCCTGATCGCCAAGGTGCCCAACATCCTGGTGGTGAACCCGCAGTTGCCCATCAAAACCCTGGCCGACTACGTGAGCTTCGCCAAGTCCTCGCCCAACGGCATCACCTTCGCGTCGGCCGGCAGCGGCTCGTCCATCCACCTGTCGGGCGAGCTCTTCAAGATGGCGGCCAAGGTCCCCATGCTGCACGTGCCCTACCGCGGCAGCGCGCCCGCCGTGACCGACCTGCTGGGCGGCCAGGTGCAGTCCATGTTCGACAACGCGCCCTCGGCCCTGCCGCATGTGCGCGGCGGCAAGCTGCAGGCGATTGCCATCACCAGCCCCCAGCGCTCGCCGCTGCTGCCCGAGGTGCCCACCGTGGCCGAGTCGGGCTTCCCGGGCTTTGACGTGCAATCGTGGTTCGGCATCGCCGGGCCGGCCGGCACGCCGCAGGCCGTGGTGCAGCGCGTCAACACCGAGCTGCTCAAGGTGCTGGCCCTGCCCGAGGTGCGCCAGCGCCTGCTCAACCTCGCGGCCACGCCCGAGCCCGGCACGCCAGCGCAGATGCGCAGCTGGACGCTGTCGGAAGCCAAACGCTGGCGCGAGGTCGTCAAGCAATCCGGCGCCCGCGCTGAATAAAACAACCAGGAAGAACCGCCCGCATGAACCCGATTGATTTTTTCTGGCGCGCCGCCGAACGCTGGCCCGAACGCATCGCCATCGACGCCCCCGAAGGCACGCTGCGCTACGGCGCGCTGGCCGCCTGGGTCTCGGCCCTCGCGGCCGCGCTGGTCGAGTGTGACCCAGCCCCGCAAAGCCGCGTCGCCATCTGCGCCGGCAACAGTAGCGAACACATCGCCGCGTTGCTGGCCGTGCTGGCCTGCGGCAAGGTGTGGGTGCCGCTGAACCCCAAAAGCACACGCACCGAAGTCCGCCGCATCGTCGACGCGACCGAGCCCTCCATCCTCGTCATGGATGCCGATGGCGCCCCGCTGCTGGAAGGCGCGCCCGGCCGTCGCATCTGCTGCGGCGCGGCCGGCGATGACGGGGTGCCCAACATCGCCGCACTCAGCGCACGGCACGCGGGCGCGCCGCACCCTTCATTCATCCTGCCGCCCGAAGCCACGCAGGCCATCAAGTTCACCGGCGGCACCACCGGCGCGCCCAAGGGCGTGATGCAGACCTACCGCGCGTGGATGGCCAACATCACAAACCAGATCAACGCCTGGGGTTTTGACGAACATGAACGTTATGTGGTGGCCGCGCCCGTCACGCACGGCACCTCGACCTACCTCTTGCCCATACTGGCCCAGGGCGGCTGCCATGTGCTGCTGGCCGGCGCGGGCGCCGAGGCCGTGCGCACGGCTTTTCAAGAAAGAGGCGGCACCGTGAGCTTCATGCCGCCCACGCTGGTCTATATGCTGATGGCCTTGCCCGGCGCCTCCCGCGCCGACTTCCCGAATCTGCGCCGCCTGATCTACGGCGGCGCCCCCATGCCGCCTGAAAAAATCCGCGAAGTCCGCAACTTCTTCGGCCCCGTGCTGGGCACCACCTACGGCCAGACCGAAGCCCCGCAAATTTTGACGGTGATGCGGCCCGAAGATTTTGAGGACGAACGCAACTGGGCCGCCGTGGGCCGCGCCACCTGGTTCAGCGACGTCGCCATCATGGCGCCCGGCGGCAAGCTGCTGCCCACCGGCGAGGTCGGCGAAGTCGTGGCACGCGGCGACCTGCTGATGTCCGGCTACTGGCGCCTGCCCGGCCTGAGCGCCGAAACCATCGTCGACGGCTGGCTGCACACCGGCGACCGCGGCCTGATCGACGAACGCGGCTACCTCTACCTCAAGGACAGGCTCAAAGACCTGGTCATCACCGGCGGCTTTAACGTCTACCCCGTCGACGTCGAGAACGCGCTGGGCCAGCACCCGGCGGTGCATGAATGCGCCGTCTTCGGCGTCCCCGACGACAAATGGGGCGAAGCCGTGCACGCCGCGGTGCAGCTGCGCACCGGCCGGCAGGCCACGGCGGCCGAACTGATCGCCTTTGTGCGCGAACGCCTGGGCCCGGTGCAGACCCCCAAGCTGATCCACTTCCACGAGACCCTGCCGCGCTCGCCGGTCGGCAAGGTCCTCAAAAGCGCGGTGCGCGAACAAGCCCTGGCCGCCGGCGCGGCGACCGCTGCTGCCTGATGAAAGAAAGACCTTCATGACCAGCGCCAAAAAACCCCAAGCCAGACCCGTCACCAGCCTGTGCACCCACACGCTGACCAGCCTGCACTACCGCAACGCCGACCTGGTCGAAGACCTGATGGGCAAAAAAACGTTCACCGAAGTCATGCTCATGCAGATCCTGAACCGCCCACCGCGCGGCGTGGACCTGCGCATCACCGACGCGGTGCTGATTGTCTTGATGGAACACGGCTTGACGCCCAGCGCGATTGCCACGCGCCTGGTCTATATGAGCGCCCCCGAAAACCTGCAAGGGGCAGTGGCAGCCGGCCTGCTGGCCGTGGGCAGCTCCTTCGTCGGCACCATGGAAAACTGCTCAGGCCTGCTGGACCGCATTGCCTCAGCCGCAGACCCCGAAGCCGAAGCCTTGGCCATCGCCCAACATTACAAAACCCTCAAAAGCCCCATCCCCGGCTTCGGCCACCACCTGCACAAACCGGTAGACCCGCGCGCCTACAAGCTGTTAGAGCTGGCCCGCGCCGAACCCGAACTGGTGGGGGACAAGATACGTGCGCTGGAGCGGCTGTCAGCGGCGGTTGATAGCGTGGCGGGCCGGCCCATCACGATCAATGCGACGGGGGCTGTGTCGGCGCTGCTGGGGGAGATCGGGGTACCTACGGCTGTGATGCGTGGCTTTGCCGTGATTTCGCGAGCGGCCGGCCTGGTGGCGCACATCGTTGAGGAGCAGAGCAGTCCTTCGGGGCGGTTTATCTGGGAGACGGTGGAGGGGGCGGTTCCGTTTGTGGGGACGACCGACGAAGCAAAGGCGAAGCTCGCTTCCTAAATTTGCCGTAATGGCTTGCTTTCAGCCCGCCGCGCCGGCTGGGGTTAGATTTCAGCATCGAGCCCCCAATAATCACGGCGGAGGCCATAAACTTGCCTCCCATGGCAAATCCCAACCTCTCTTCCTTTATCTGGTCTGTCGCCGACCTCTTGCGTGGTGACTACAAACAGTCTGAATACGGCAAAGTCATCCTTCCCTTCACTGTGCTCCGCCGCCTCGATTGTGTGCTTGAACCCACCAAGAAGGCCGTATTGGCTGAGAAAGTTACCCGCGAGAAAGCCGGATTAAATCCGGAGTCGTTTCTACTGCGCAAATCAGGCCAGTTTTTCTACAACACCTCGTCGCTTGACCTGAAAAAGCTCATGGGCGACCAGGACCACATTGGAGAGAACCTGCGCGCCTATATCCAGGCCTTCTCGCCCGCCGTGCGAGACATCTTCGAGAGTTTCGAGTTCCACACCCAAATTGACAAACTCGCCAAGTCGGGCTTGCTCTACATGGTGACCGAGAAGTTCACGACCATTGACCTGCATCCTGAAACGGTCAGCAATGCCGAAATGGGGGCAGTGTTTGAAGAACTTATCCGCAAGTTCGCCGAGTTGTCCAACGAAACTGCCGGCGAGCATTTCACCCCTCGCGAGGTGATTCGCCTCATGGTCAACCTGCTATTCATCGAAGATGACAAGGCACTAACCAAGCCAGGCGTAGTGCGTTCTTTGTATGACCCCACAGCGGGGACGGGGGGCATGCTATCTGTAGCAGAAGAGCATCTGATTACTCTCAACCCCAAAGCCCGATTAGTAATGTACGGCCAGGAGTTAAATCCGGAGTCCTACGCGATCTGCAAGGCCGACATGCTGATCAAGGGGCAAGACGTCGCCAATATCAAATTTGGAAACACCTTATCCAATGACGGCCTGCTTGGTCAGCACTTCGACTATGCCCTCTCCAATCCACCGTTCGGCGTGGAGTGGAAAAAGATTGAGAAAGAGATCCGCAGGGAAGCCGAACAGCAGGGCTATAACGGCCGTTTCGGCCCTGGACTGCCGCGCGTAGGCGACGGCTCGCTGCTGTTCTTGCTACATCTGATTTCCAAAATGCGACCGGCTGTCGATGGCGGTAGCCGCTTCGGCATCGTGCTCAACGGATCACCGCTATTTACTGGTGGTGCCGGTAGTGGTGAGAGCGAGATTCGCCGCTACGTACTTGAGAACGACCTGGTCGAAGCCATCATCGCCCTGCCAACCGACATGTTTTACAACACCGGCATCGGTACCTATATATGGATTGTCAGTAACCGAAAACCAGCCGCGCGAAAAGGCAAGGTGCAGTTAATTGACGCGAGCAGTTTCTGGCAAAAGATGCGTAGAAGCCTGGGCTCTAAGCGCAAGGAACTCAATTCGACGCACATTGATGACATTACCCGCCTGTTTGGCCACTTTGAGGAAGCCGCGCGTGACGGAGTACCCGTCAGTCGCATCTTCAAGAACGAAGAGTTTGGGTATAGCACCATCACCGTCGAGCGGCCCGAGCGTGACGCGGCAGGCGAAGTGGTGCTTGCAACCAAAGGCAAAGACAAGGGGAAACCCGTAGCAGACAGTAGCTTGCGCGATACCGAGAACGTACCGCTCAGCGACAACATCAAAAGCTACTTCAAACGCGAGGTGCTGCCACATGCGGCCGACTCGTGGATTGATGAAGAAAAAACCAAGATTGGTTACGAAATTCCATTCAACCGGCACTTCTATGTGTTTAAACCACCGCGGCCCCTAAGGGAGATTGACGCCGAACTGAAAGGTGTGACCGACCGCATCCTGACCATGATTGGTAGGCTTTCCGTATGACCTTTCCGCGTTATTCGGCTTATAAAGACAGCGGCCTGGATTGGCTGGGCAAGGTTCCAGATCATTGGAAAGTGACGGCGCTAAAACGTGGCTTTGACGTGACTCTTGGGAAAATGCTTCAAACTGAATCAAGCGGCCCAGGTGACGAATTGCGACCGTATTTGAGAGCAGCAAATATCAAGTGGAATGGAATTGACTCCACTGAAATCAAACAAATGTGGCTTTCAGTACGTGATCGGTCGCAATTGAAATTGGATTACGGAGATTTACTGATTAGTGAAGGTGGGGATGTAGGTCGTTCATGTTTATGGAAATCTGAGATCGAAGAATGCTACTTTCAAAATTCCGTGAATCGTGTTCGGGCCCGTCATGACAACTCGAATAGATATCTCTACTACTGGATGTCGACTATCAAAAGCATGGGATACATCGATGTTCTCTGCAACAAGTCAACTATTGCTCACTTCACCGCAGAGAAAGTCGCAGCCGTACCGATCCCACTCCCCCCCCGCAACGAACAAGATCAGATCGCAACCTTCCTTGACCACGAAACCGCAAAGATAGATGCGCTGGTAATTGAGCAGCGGCGACTAATAGAGTTACTAAAGGAAAAGCGCCAAGCCATCATCTCCCGTACCATCACCCGAGGTCTGAATCCCAACGTTCGTATGAAACCGTCCGGCATCGAATGGTTGGGAAATGTACCAGCGCATTGGCAAATCAAACCCGTTAAATACCTACTGGAAACGCTCACTGACTTCACGGCCAATGGGTCGTTTGCATCGTTGGCTGAAAACGTCAACTATTTGAATAGTGGTTATTCACGGCTAGTGCGGCTTACGGATTTACGAGAAGCGCTTTCCAACGATGGTTTATATGTTGACGAGGCTGCCCATCGGTATCTTTCGAAGTCTGAGCTTTTTGGAGGTGAGGTATTGCTGGCAAACGTTGGTGCTTATGCCGGTTACGCCTGTTTGATGCCGAAGGTGAATCACAAATCGACGCTCGGACCCAATATGTATTTGATTAGATTTAACCCTCTGCTTCTAACAAATGACTATGGCTTACTCTGTTTAATGTCCATAAATGTTCAAGAACAACTCCGACTAGCATCCACTTCCACAGCTCAACCAAAACTGAACAAGGCGAACGTCAAAAATTGTGTTGTTGCACTACCTTCTTGTTTAGAAGAACAGGATGAAATACTGAAATACCTTGCAGCTAGCAACCGCGAATTTTCCAACCTAATTGCAGAAGCGAAACTCGCAATCGATCTTCTTCAAGAACGCCGAACGGCGCTTATCGCTGCAGCCGTCGCCGGTCAGATTGATGTACGTGAGCAGCCATCCTTCGCATAAGATCGACCCACAACAAGGAGTTGTTATGAGTCCCAATGCCCCCGGAGCCGAAACGCGCGTCGCGGTCCTTGTCGACTGCGACAACACAACGCCCGAAATTCTGGGATATGCATTAAAGGTAATTGCGCAGTTCGGTCGCGTTGTTTTACGCCGTGGCTATGGTAACTACACCACACTGGCCAATAAGTGGCAAGAAGCCTTGGTACGTCTCGCATTCACTCCTTGCCTTCAGTATCAATACGCAGCCGGAAAAAATACTGCGGATATTGCATTGGCGCTTGACGCGCTTGAGGCTATGTTTGATCACCGGGCAGATACGTTCTGCCTCGTCACCAGCGACTCAGATTTTGCTTACCTTTGCCGAAAGCTTCGTGAGCGTGGCGCCACCGTCTGCATCGTTGGAGAAACCAAGACACCAGATGCGCTTCGAAATGCCAGCGATCAGTTTTTTGAGTGGGTGCGGCCGGAACCGGCCATCGAACAGGTCGCGATTGTGGATGAAAAAACCATCGAGAAGATCGCGATAGCCAAGGAGGAGCCAGCGAAAGCAGAGGCGGCAAAGCCATTGCCCAAACGCAGGCCGCGGTTTGTGATTGAGGCCGTCACGCTACTGACCAGCGATACGTCAGAGGGTAAGGTGGGGCTCGGACCTCTGGGTCAGTATCTGAAACGGACAGACCCCGCGTTTTCACCGCAGACCTATGGCCATTCAGGTTTGCTGGATATGCTACGAACCTACGACTTGCTGGTGGTGGAGCAAGAGCCAGCTGGGCACTGGACAGTCCGGCTCGCGCCTACGCTGCATGACGAAGAGGGCGCCGCAAGCGGTGCCCACGATTAGAACCTCTCGATACGCTCAAAACGCCCACAACCTACAGCCAAGGCCAGACCCACCATGAGCGTTCATAAAGAAATCAGCTTCGAGACCGAAATCTGCGACTACCTCGCAGCAAATGGTTGGCTTTATGTCGCGCCGGGCGCCGAGGGTGATGCGGCAGGGTACGACAAGGCGCGAGCCCTGTTCCCCGCGGATGTTCTGACCTGGGTGCAAGGCACGCAGCCCAAAGCCTGGGAGACGCTACTCAAAAACCACGGTTCGCAAGCTGAAGAAACTTTGCTCACGCGTCTGCGTGACCAGCTTGACCAGCGCGGTACGCTGGACGTACTGCGCCACGGTATCGAGTTGCTGGGCCCGAAGACACCGCTCAAACTGGCCGAGTTCAAACCCGCACTGGCCATCAATCCTGACATCCTGGCGCGCTACGCAGCCAACCGCTTGCGTGTGGTACGGCAGGTTCGCTATTCACTGCACAACGAAAACAACATTGATCTGGTRCTGTTTTTGAACGGGCTGCCGGTTGCCACGGTTGAGTTGAAAACGGACTTCACCCAGAACATTGACGACGCGATCTGGCAGTACAAGACAGACCGGCTGCCTCGAGCCAAAGGCCAGGTGGCCGAGCCTTTGCTTTCTTTCCCCAACGGCGCATTGGTGCACTTTGCCGTAAGCAATAGCGAGGTGGCCATGGTCACCCGGCTGGATGGGTCAGCCACAAACTTCTTGCCTTTCAATTTGGGCAACAACGGCGCAGCGGGAAATCCGGCAAATGCTGCAGGTGGTCATCGCACGGCTTATCTCTGGGAACGGGTTTGGGCACGCGATAGCTGGCTTGAAATCCTGGGCCGCTACCTGATTGCGCAGCGCAACAAGAAGAAGCAAATAGAAAGCATCATCTTTCCGCGTTACCACCAGCTGGACGTGACACGCGAACTGCAGGCTGCCGTGGCGGCAGAGGGTCCGGGTGGCAAGTACCTGATACAGCACTCCGCTGGCTCCGGAAAAACCAATTCGATTGCCTGGACTGCTCACTTTCTGGCTGAACTGCACGACGCCAACAATGCCAAGGTATTCGACACCGTGCTGGTGGTATCTGACCGTAACGTGATTGACTCGCAACTGCAGGAGGCGCTGTTTGATTTTCAGCGCACCAGCGGCGTAGTGGCGACCATCAAGAATACCGAAGGCAGTAAAAGCGCAGCGCTGGCTGAAGCACTGTCGGGTGACAAGAAGATTGTGGTTTGCACGATTCAGACTTTCCCGCATGCACTCGATGAAGTGCGAAGGCTAGCTGCCACCCAGGGTAAACGGTTTGCGGTGGTCGCTGATGAAGCACATAGCTCCCAAACGGGCGAAGCTGCATCAAAGCTCAAAGCGGTGCTGACAACAGAGGAGCTTCAGGAACTAAACGACGGCGGTGAAGTGAGTACCGAAGATGTGCTGGCGGCCCAGATGGCCGCGCGGGCAGATGACAAGGGAATTACCTTTGTTGCTTTCACTGCCACGCCAAAAAATAAAACCATGGAGTTGTTCGGTACCTGCCCGGACCCGACACGCAAACCAGCGGCGGACAACCTGCCAGCGCCTTTTCATGTGTATTCGATGCGGCAGGCGATTGAAGAAGGCTTCATTCTGGACGTTCTTCAGAACTACACACCTTACGGTCTGGCCTTCAAGCTGGCCCATGAAGGCTCGGAACTTGATGACAAGCAGGTAGAACGAAGCGCTGCCATGAAGAGCATCATGCGCTGGGTACGCCTTCACCCCTACAACATTGCCCAAAAGGTTGAAGTGGTGATCGAGCACTACCGAGAATTTGTAGCTCCACTGCTGGGTGGCAAAGCCAAGGCTATGGTGGTGGTTGGTAGTCGCCTGGAGGCGGTGCGCTGGCAACGCGCCGTGCAGCACTACATCAAGGACCGAAACTATGTGATCGGCACGCTCGTGGCGTTTTCGGGCGAGGTGATGGACGCCGAATCAGGCCTAGATGGGTTTACTGAAAACAGTGCCGTTCTAAATCCCAACCTCAAAGGCCGCGACATCCGCGAAGCCTTTAAGGGCGGCGAATACCAGATTTTGCTGGTGGCTAACAAATTTCAGACTGGTTTTGACCAGCCTTTGTTGTGTGGCATGTATGTGGACAAGCGACTGGCAGGCATTCAGGCGGTACAAACATTAAGCCGTCTGAATCGTGCGTATCCGGGCAAAGATACAACCTATGTACTCGACTTTGTCAACGATACCGAAGAAGTCCTTGCATCCTTCAAGACGTATCACACGACGGCTGAGCTTTCGGCTACCACTGATCCGAACCTGGTTTTCAATCTGCGTGCCAAGCTGGATGCAGCAGGACACTACGACGATTTCGAAGTTCATCGGGTGGTCGAGGTAGAGTTGAATCCGAATGCCAAGCAGAGCGAGTTGGTCTTTGCATTGGAGCCAGTTAGTGACCGCATTTTGAAACGCTACAAGGCTGCGCAGGAAGATCAGCATGCCGCCAAGGCAAAGAACGAAGGCAAGGCGGCACAGGATGAAATGGATGCATTGATCTTGTTCAAACTGGACATGGGTACCTTCCTCCGGCTCTACACCTTTCTGTCGCAGATATTCGACTACGGTAATACGGCTATTGAGATGCGCGCCATCTTTTTCAAGCGCTTGCTCCCTTTGCTGGAGTTTGGCCGCGAAAAGGAAGGCATCGATCTGTCTAAGGTCGTCCTCACACACCATCACCTGAAAGACCTCGGCCAACGCAATCTGCCGCTGCACGTCGGGGAAACTCCGAAACTGGCGCCTATAACGGAAGCAGGTAGTGGCAGCTTGCAGGAACAGCAGAGGGTGTTTATGGCCGAACTGATCGCCAAGCTCAATGAACTGCTGGGGGCTGACACAACGGATCAAGACAAACTGAGTTGGGTGCAAGGTACATTGCTGGGCAAAGTGGCCGAATCGACGACGCTGCAGCAACAGGCACTGAACAATACCAAGATGCAGTTTGCAAATTCTCCAGACCTGAAACCAGAGCTGCAGAACGCCATCATGGCGTCGTATGACGCGCACACCTCGCTAAGCAAACAAGCACTCAATTCACCTGCCGTGCTTCACGGCCTGCTCGACATCCTGCTCAACAATTCGCAGCTCTACGAGACGTTACGCGCAAAGATTTAGGCGCGTTAGATGCCGTCGGTTCATCGCGGGGGTTATTGGGTTTAAGCTCTTTTCTTAAACATCCCAGAGGCCCCACCAGCCGCCGGAATCTCACCGGCCATCGCCTACAAAACGCCTCCGCCCCAGAGCCTGGGTAGCAACACGCGTCATGTTCATTTTTCAAGGTTTTTTCGACATGACAGGACACTTATGTCGATATTTCTCGATTTCATCGACACATTTCCTTGGTATGGCGATGACAGCGACACGTTTAGCGACCCAACGTGCAAAGAAAACGGCGATTTCTTATCTGATTGATCCGGATATGTATAGAAACCAGCAATTTCTATACAGGTCATATGGCCTTGGCCGTAAGGAGTCTTTGTGGTCTTGGATTGTTTCTTGGTATTTTGTCTCTGTCCCCGCTCCCGATTGCCCCGTCCTGGCTGGGCCGAGGAGCGCAGAGACAAGCGGATCAGGGCCGGCGTTGTCTGAGCGAAGCGAGTTTAGCCGGACCCCGCTTGGCTCGAGCACCGCAGGTTGCCCGAAGCGAAGCGCAGGGACCCAGACTGCGGGTCGCCTTTTCTTTGGTGACTTTCTTTTGGCGAAGCAAAAGAAAGTTACTTGCTGCCGGCAACCCCGGCCCCGGAACCCAAACCAACAACAAGCTTCAATATCGTCAAGCCACAGCCGGCAACCGATCAAGCAACTTATCCAGCGTAACCGGATAGTCCCTCACCCTCACCCCGGTAGCGTTGTAAACCGCATTCGCAACAGCCGCAGCAATCCCACAAATCCCAAGCTCCCCCACCCCCTTCGCCTTCATAGGCGAAGACATAGGATCAGTCTCATCCAGGAAGACCACCTCCTGATGCGGAATGTCGGCATGCACCGGCACCTCGTAACCCGCGAGGTCGTGGTTCACAAAAAAGCCGTGGCGCTTGTCGACCACGAGTTCTTCCATCAGTGCGGCGCCGACGCCCATGGTCATCGCGCCTATGACCTGGCTGCGGGCGGCCTTGGGGTTGAGGATGCGGCCAGCCGCGCAGACGGCGAGCATGCGGCGCACGCGGATCTCGCCGGTGGCGGCGTCGACACCCACTTCCACAAAATGCGCGCCAAAGGTCGACTGCTGGTATTTTTTGTCGAGGTCGCCGTATTCCATGAAGTCTTCGGCCACCAGGCCCTTGTCGCCGGCGATCTGCGCGAGCGGGATGGAACGGCCGCCGGCGTGCAGCATGCCGTCGGCAAAGACCGCGTCGGGCGCGGTGATGCCGGCGCTTTGCGCGACGGTTTCGCGCAGCTTCATGCAGGCGGCGTAGACGCCTGAGGTGGAACTGTTGGCGCCCCACTGCCCGCCGGAGCCACAAGAGACGGGGAAGGCCGAATCGCCCAGGCGCACCAGCACTTTTTCTAACGGCACGCCCATGATTTCGGCGGCGGTCTGCGCGATGACGGTGTAGCTGCCGGTGCCTATGTCGGTCATGTCGGTTTCCACCGTGACCACACCGTTCTTGTCGAGCCGCACGCGTGCGGCGGACTTCATGGTCAGGTTGTTGCGAAAAGCCGCGGCGACGCCCATGCCGACCAACCAGCGGCCTTCGCGCACCTGCGCGGGCTGCGGCTTGCGCCGGTTCCAGCCGAACTGCTCGGCGCCCAGGCGCAGGCATTCGATGAGGCGGCGCTGCGAAAAAGGCCGGCCGGCCTGCTCGGGGTCGACCTGGGTGTCGTTGCGGATGCGGAATTCGATCGGGTCCAGGCCCAGCTTCTCGGCCATCTCGTCCATGGCGATTTCGAGGGCCATCAGGCCGGGCGCCTCGCCGGGCGCGCGCATGGCGTTGCCCTCGGGCAGGTCGAGCACGGCCAGGCGCGTGGCGGTGAAGCGGTTGGCGCTGGCGTACAGCAGGCGCGACTGGTTGACCGCGGTTTCGGGCTGGCCCTCGGGCAGGTCGCCGGACCAGCCCTCATGCGCCATGGCGGTGAGCTTGCCGTCGCGGCCGGCGCCCAGGCGTATGCGCTGGATGGTGGCCGGCCTGTGCGTGGTGTTGTTCGCCATCAGCGGCCGCTGCAGCGCGACCTTGACGGGCCGCCCGGCCGCGCGCGCGCCTAGCGCGGCCAGCAAGGCATCGGCCCGCACCCAGAGCTTGCCGCCGAAGCCGCCGCCGATAAAGGGCGAGACCAGGCGCACGTTCTCCTTGGGGATGCCCAGGGTGGCGGCCATGTCGCCGACGCTCCAGTCGATCATCTGGTTGGCCGTCCAGAGCGTGAGCTTATCGCCCTGCCAGGCGGCCGTGGAGGCGTGCGGCTCCATCATGGCGTGCGACTGGTCGGGTGTGGTGTAGGTGGCGTCGAGCTGCACCGGCGCGGCGGCGAAGGCGCCCGCGAAGTCGCCGATTTTGGACTCGGGCGTGCCGCCGAAATCGGAGGGTTTGGCCAGCGGAGCGCTGGCTTTTGCGGCGGCCAGGTCGAACTTGCCGGGTGTGCGCTCGTACTGGATTTTCACCAGCTGCGCGGCGGCGCGTGCCTGCTCGAAGGTCTTGGCGACGACCACCGCGAGCGCCTGGTGGTAGTGGTCTATCTCGGGGCCGCCCAGCAGTTTGGCGGTGTTGAACTTGCCTTTGCCGAGCTTGCCGGCGTTGCGCGCGGTGACGATGGCCAGCACGCCTGGCGAGGCGCGCGCCGCGTCCAGGTCCATGGAGGCGATGCGGCCCTTGGCGATGCCGGCGCCGACGATGTAGCCATAGGCCGGGTCGGGCACGGCGTCGTGGCGCTCATAGGCATAGGGCGCGCCGCCGCTGGTCTTGAGCGGGCCGTCGATGCGGTCGGTGGGCTTGCCGATGACCTTGAGCTGGTCTATCGGGTTGGTGGTGGTGGGGGTGTCGAATTTCATGGTGCTCAGCTCCTGGCCTGGGCCAGCACGGCGGCGAGCGTGCGCTCGACCAGGGTCAGCTTGAAGGCGTTGTCGGGTGTGGGCTGGGCGCCGGCGAGCAGGCCCGCGGCCACGGCTTTCGCGCCTTGGGGCATCGCGGCTTCGGCGGCTTCGACGCGCCAGGGCTTGTGCGCCACGCCGCCCAGCGCGACGCGGCCGGCGCCGCCGGGCTGCACGATGGCGGCCACGGAGACCAGCGCGAAGGCGTAGGAGGCGCGGTCGCGCACCTTGCGGTAGATGTGGGTGCCGCCCACGGGCTTGGGCAGGCTCACCGAGGTGATGAGTTCGCCGGGCTCGAGCGCGGTTTCGATGTGCGGCGTGTCGCCGGGCAGGCGGTGGAAGTCGGCAATCGGGATGACGCGGGCCTGGCCGTTGGGCCGCACGGTTTCCACCGTGGCGTCGAGCGCGCGTAGGGCCACGGCCATGTCGCTCGGGTGGGTGGCGATGCAGGCCTGGCTGGCGCCGATAACCGCGTGCTGGCGCGTGTGGCCGCCGATGGCACTGCAGCCGCTGCCGGGCTGGCGCTTGTTGCAGGGCTGGTCGGTGTCGTAGAAATACGGGCAGCGCGTGCGCTGCAGCAGGTTGCCGGCGGTGGTGGCCTTGTTGCGCAGCTGGGCCGAGGCCCCGGCCAGCAGGGCGCGCGACAACACGCCGTAGTCGCGCCGCACACGCTCGTCGGCGGCCAGCGCGGTGTTGCGCACCAGCGCGCCTATGCGCAGCCCGCCTTCGGGCGTGGCTTCTATCTTGTCGAAGGCCAGGCCGTTGACATCCACCAGGTGGGCGGGCGCCTCGATCTGCAGTTTCATGAGGTCCAGCAGGTTGGTGCCGCCGGCGATGAACTTGGCGTTGGCATGGCGCATGACGGCTTTTGCGGCCTCGGCCGGGGTGCGCACGCGCTCATAAGTAAAAGGTTTCATGTCGCCACCCCCGCGACTTCGGTGATCGCCTCGGCGATGTTGGAATAGGCGCCGCAGCGGCAGAGGTTGCCGCTCATGCGCTCGCGCAGCTCGTCGGCGGACAGCACGGGGCGGATGTTGAGGTCGGCGCTGACGTGGCTGGGGACACCGCGCCGCACCTCGTCAAGCATGCCGACCGCCGAGCAGATCTGCCCCGGCGTGCAGTAGCCGCACTGGTAGCCGTCGTGCTTGACGAAGGCCGCCTGCATAGGGTGCAGCTGGCGCGGCGTGCCCAGGCCTTCGATGGTGGTGACCTTGGCGCCCTCGTGCATCACGGCCAGCGTGAGGCAGGAATTGATGCGCTGGCCGTCGACCAGCACGGTGCAGGCCCCGCACTGGCCGTGGTCGCAGCCTTTTTTGGTGCCGGTCAGGTGCAGGTGTTCGCGCAGGGTGTCGAGCAGCGTGGTGCGGGTGTCGAGGTTCAGCGTGTGCGCCTTGCCGTTCACTTCGAGCGTGACGCGGGCTGTCGGCACTGTGCCGGCGGTTGCGGAAGGGGGTTCAGTCGCGGCCATCGTGTCCTTGGGAAAAGAGCTGGCGGCCGCCGAGGCGGCGCCCGCAATCAGCAGGCCTCGACGGGAAACCGTGAGGGGGTCGGGATTGTTCATGGGGGGTCACCTTTGTGATTAGACCAGCTAGGGAAAGGTTGAGCATCCGCGTGGGTGGGGATCTCCTTTGTAGGACTGTGGCTTAGGGGGTCGTCGGTGGCTGTTACTTGGGGTCGGGCCGCCGGAGCCCGGGGTTGTGTTGAAGCCGGGTCTTGCTCCGGCCTTTGCGCTCTCTGCTGGGAGTTGCTGGCCGGGGGTAGCCCGGCGGCTACTCACTTTTCTTTTGCTTCGCCAAAAGAAAAGTAAGCAAAAGAAAAGGCGACCCTGGTTGCTGCGTCCCTCCGCTTCGCTGCGGGCAACCTGCGGTGCTCGGTCCAGACGGGGTCTCGCTAAACTCGCTTCGCTCAAACAACGCGATCCCTGATCCGTCTGGACCTCCGCTCCTCGGCGCATCCACAAGGGGTGGGGAGGGAATACCAATACTTAAGAAACAAGGACTCGCCAAGGCGAGTCCTTGTTGTATTTGGTTTTCTTTGTCTTTTGTCCCCGCTCCCGATTGCCCCGTCCTGGCTGGGCCGAGGAGCGCAGACGTAGGCGGATCAGGGATCGCGCTTGTTTGAGCCGCAGGCGAGTTTGCGCGAGACCCCGCCGTAGTCGAGCACCGCAGGTTGCCCGAAGCGAAGCGTAGGGACCCAGACTGCGGGTCGCCTTTTCTTTGGTGACTTTCTTTTGGCGAAGCAAAAGAAAGTTACTTGCCGCCGGGCAACCCCCGGCCAACAGACCTAAGAAGAGAGAACAGAGGAAGCGCGGACAGCCGGCGCAAGACCCGGCCAAAACCAGCCCCGCCACTGTTCGTCACGGAACCGTCACGAACAGGCGACACACTGTGGGACCTCTCCCGGAAGCTGTTCCCGCTCCGCCACTGACCTCAAGCCCCTCCCCTTCCCCCGAATGGACATCACTTACGGCGCCGACAAGACCGGCCTGCTCTGCGGCTACCGCTTTGAAAACGGCGCGGCCGGCGTGCCGGTGGACCTGATGGAGGCGGCGGCCTGGCTCAGGAGCGAGGCGCCCAAGGGGAAGTCCGATTTTGTCTGGCTGCACTTCAACCTCAGCGATGCGGCGGCCGAGGCCAGCATACGCAAGCACCTGAACGCGGTGCCGGAGTTTTTCGAGGCGCTGCATGAGGGCTCGCGCTCCACGCGCATCGAGGACGCCCACGACACGCTGATCGCGGTGGTCAACGACGTGGCCTACGAGTTCGCGTTCGACCCGGCCGAGATGGCCAGCCTGTGGCTCAACGTCGGGCCGCACATGGCGCTGAGCGCGCGCTCCCATCCGCTGCGCTCCATAGACCGCCTGCGCGACTCGGTCAAGAACGGCAAGAAGCCGCTGGAATCGTCGGTGTCATTCCTGAACCACCTGCTGCGCGAACAGGGCGACGTGCTGGTGCGCATCGTGCGCGACGCGACGGTGCAGGTGGACGTGGTGGAGGACAAATTCCTGGTGGGCCGGCTGCACAACCGCCGCGCCGACCTGGGCAAACTTCGCCGCGTGCTGGTGCGGCTGCAGCGGCTGCTGGCGCCCGAGCCCGGCGCCCTGTTCCGCCTGCTGCGCTTGCCGCCGCCCTGGGTCAGCGAGCGCGACCTTGAAGAGCTGCGCCAGGCCACCGAGGAGTTTTCATTGACCATACGCGACATGTCGGAGCTCAAGGAACGCATCAAGCTGCTGCAGGAAGAAATCGCCGCGCAGGTCAGCGAGGAAACCAACCGCAGCGTCTTCGTCCTGACCATGGTCACGGTGCTGGCCCTGCCGATCAACATCGTGGCCGGCCTGCTGGGCATGAACGTGGGCGGCGTGCCGCTGGCCGACTCTCCGCACGGCTTCATGGTGATCGTCGCGATCATCGGCGTCTTCACCGGCTTCGCGGCCTGGTACGTTTACCGGCAGAAGCAGTAGCTGGTAGCCCGGCCCCGCAGCGGCGTCAGGCCCCGAGCGCGAATTTTTTCAGGCCCTCGAGGTCCATCACCTCTATCGATCCGTATTGCACCTTGATCAGGCCGGCGCTTTCTAGTTCATGCAGCGCGCGGTAGGCGGTCTGCCTCACCATGCCGGTCAGCCGGCCTATCTCTTCCTGGGAAATGTCTATGCGCAGTTGCGTGTTCGGGTACAGCTGCGGGTTGAACAGTTCGGCCAGGCAGTAGGCCACCCGGGTGTTCACGTCCCCCAGGCGCAGGCCTTCGACCAGCGCCACGTAGTAGCCCAGGCGCGCGTTGAGCTGGTCTATCAGCCAGCGGCTGAAGGAATGGCTGTTGTCCAGCAGCCAGAGAAAAGTGGCCCGGGGCACAAAGGCCACCGTGCTGTCGCGGATGGCGACGACGGCATAGGGGCGCGGCTCGCCCTTGAGCACGGCGCCTTCGCCGAACCAGGCGCCGCCGGGAACGCCGGCAAAAGTCGTGGCCCGGCCGTCGGCCGACACCGTGTCGACCTTGACCAGGCCGTCGACGACGGCCAGCCAGTGCTCGGACGGGGATTCACGCAGGCAGACCGTCGCCCCGGCCGTGAACGTGCGGCTCACCGCGTCGCCGCAGACGCGGTCGAATTGGTCCTGGGTCAGCCCCTTGCGCCAGGGAGAAGATTCAAGGAAGTCGAGCAGCTTGCCGCGTTGGTCTGCCTGGTGCGCATTCATGTCGTGGGAACCCCTGGCAAGTGTGACAAGTAAGGATGGCAATACTAACCAGCAACGGCCGCGCCGCCAAATGTCATCCGGAGAACATTCATATCGCCTCGCTTCTTCGACAATTTTCTTTTGCCTGGACAGACGAGCATGACTATGGATACAAGCCGCCGAATGGCCTCACCGCCCAGCCTCCCGACCGAGGTGTTGCGCAGCGCCGTCGACTGGGCGCTGGTGACCCGCCGCGCCACGCGCGCCTTTCTGCCGACGCCGGTGCCGCGCGCCGAAGTGGAGGCCATCCTGGATGTGGCGCGGCACTGCGCTTCCGGGGTCAACACCCAGCCCTGGCATGTGCATGTGCTGATGGGCGATGCGAAGCAGCGGCTCAGCGACACGATCCTGCGCATCTACGACGACCCCTCGCTGGCGGCCCAGCTCGACGAGCCCTACGACTATTACCCGCAAGCGTGGGTTGCGCCCTATATCGACAGGCGGCGCAAAGTGGGTTGGGACCTGTACGGCCTGCTCGGAATCCAGAAAACCGACAAGCCGGGCATGCATGCCCAGCACGGCCGCAACTACCAATTCTTTGGCGCCCCGGTCGGGCTCATGTTCACCGTGGACAAAGGCATGGGACGCGGCAGCCTGATCGACTACGGCATGTTTCTGCAAAGCATCATGGTCGCGGCGCGGGCACGCGGGCTTGATACCTGCCCGCAGGCGGCCTTCACACCGTTTCATCGCGTCATTGCCAGGGAGCTGGCGATTCCGGAGCAACAGATGTTTGTCTGCGGCATGAGCCTGGGTTACGCCGACCCGAGCCGCATCGAGAACTCGCTGGTGACGGGGCGTGAAGCGGTCGGCAGTTTCACCACTTTTCATGACACCATCGACCAGGAGGCAGCGCCATGAGTGCAAACGCCTGCGCCTAGGCAGGCTGACCGGATAAGGCGGGATGTAAGGGATGTGCGGGGTGTTCCTTTCGCACGCGGCGTACCCCTGCTTCAGGGCAGGGCTCTGCGAAACCCGGCCCTGCGCCGGGCCGAAAACCCCGAAAATACCCGGGTGTCCCAGCTTCCGTTCCACCCGGCCGTTTCCGCCTGGCTAGAAGGCCGGTTTGGCCGCGCCACCGAGGTCCAGGCCCAGGCCTGGGCCGTGACCTCACAGCGCCGCCATGCGCTGATCGCCGCGCCCACGGGTTCGGGCAAGACGCTGGCGGCCTTTCTGTCGGCGATTGACGAGCTGGTGCGGGAAGGCCTGGACAAAGGGCTTTCGGACGAAGTCCATGTGCTGTATGTGTCGCCGCTGAAGGCGCTCTCCAACGACATCCGCAAGAACCTGGAAGAACCGCTGGCCGGCATCCAGGCCGGGCTGGCCGCGATGGGCCTGCCCGATCCCGGCATACGCGCGGCGGTGCGCACGGGCGACACGCCGGCGGCCGAGCGCGAGCGCATGCGCCGCGCGCCGCCGCACATCCTGGTGACCACGCCGGAGTCGCTGTACATCCTGCTGAGTTCGGACTCGGGCCGCGCGATGCTGAAGTCGGTGAAAAGCGTGATCGTCGACGAACTGCACGCGGTGGCCGGCGTCAAGCGCGGCTCGCACCTGATGCTGTCGCTGGAACGGCTGGAGGCGCTGTGCGAGAAGCCGCCGGTGCGCATAGGCCTGTCGGCCACCGTGAAGCCGCTGGACGAGATGGCGCGTTTCCTGGTCGGCCAACGCAGTGACCCTGTTGAAATCATTGACGCCGGCCACGTGCGCGAGCGCGACCTGGCGATCGAGATGCCGCGCTCGCCGCTGACTGCGGTGATGCCGATCGAGGTCTGGGACGAGCTGTACGACCGGCTCACCGAGCTGGTGGCGCAACACCGCACGACGCTGATCTTCGTCAACCAGCGCCGCATCGCCGAACGCGTGGCGCGCCACCTCGCCGAACGGCTCGGCGAGGAGCACGTCACGGCCCACCACGGCAGCCTGGCGCGCGAGCACCGCCTGAACGCCGAGCAGCGGCTCAAGCAGGGCGAACTCAAGGCGCTGGTGGCCACCAGTTCGCTGGAGCTCGGCATCGACATCGGCGACATCGACCTGGTGTGCCAGATCGGCTCACCGCGCGCCATCAATGCCTTGCTGCAGCGCGTGGGCCGCGCCGGACACGCCATAGGCGCGATCCCGAAGGGGCGGCTGTTTCCGCTGGCGCTGGACGACCTGCTGGAATGCACCGCCCTGCTGGCCGCGGTGGACCGCGGCGAGCTGGACCGCATCCGCGTGCCGGCCAAGCCGCTGGACGCGCTGGCGCAGCATGTCATTGCCGAGACCGCCTGCCGCGAATGGCCGCTGGACGCGCTCTACGACTGCCTGCGGCGCGCGCAGCCCTACCGCGAACTCACGCTGCATGAGTTTGAGCAGGTGGTGCAGATGCTGGCCGACGGCTACAGCACGCGCCGGGGCCGGCGCGGCGCCTACCTGCATTACGACGCCGTCAACCGCATGCTGCGCGCGCGCCGCGGTGCGCGCATGGCGGCCGTCACCAATGCGGGCGTGATCCCGGACCAGTTCGACTACGAGGTGGTGCTGCTGCCCGACGGGCACCGCGTGGGCACGCTCAACGAGGACTTCGCCTTCGAGAGCCTGCCGGGCGACATCTTCCAGCTCGGCAACGCGTCTTACCGCATCGCCAAGGTGGAGACCGGCAAGGTGTTGGTGGAAGACGCCCGGGGGCAGCCGCCGTCCATGCCCTTCTGGCTCGGCGAGAGCCTGGGCCGAACCGATGAACTCAGCGAGGCGGTGTCGCGCGTCTGCGAGACCGCCGACAGGCTGCTCGACGACGGCGTGCAGGCCTGCGAGCGTTGGCTGCGCGAAGACCTGCGCCTGCCCGCCGCCGCGGCGCAGCAGCTCGCGCTCTACCTGGCGGCCTCGAAGGCCGCGCTCGGCGTGTTGCCCAGCCGGCGCCACATCGTGTTCGAGCGCTTCTTCGACGAGGTGGGCGACACGCACCTGGTGATCCATTCGCCTTACGGTTCACGCATCAACAAGGCCTGGGGCCTGGCGCTGCGCAAACGCATGTGCCGCAAATTCAACTTCGAGCTGCAGGCCAGCGCGCTGGAGGACAGCATCGTGCTGTCGCTGGGGCCCACGCACAGCTTCGCGCTGGAAGAGCTGCGGCACTACCTGAAGACGGCCAGCGCGCGCGAGGTGCTGGTGCAGGCGCTGCTGGACGCGCCCATGTTCGGCACGCGCTGGCGCTGGAACGCCACTGCCTCGCTCGCGGTGCGCCGCATGAACGGCGGCCGCAAGGTGCCGCCGCAGTTCCAGCGTTCCGACGCGGAAGACCTGCTGACGGTGGTCTTCCCGGACCAGCTCGCCTGCGCCGAGAACCTGGCCGGTGAACGCGAGATTCCCGAGCATCCGCTGGTGGCGCAGACGCTGCACGACTGCCTGAACGAGACCATGGACGCCGACGGTTTTGTGCGGCTGCTGGCCGGCATCGAGGCCGGCGAGGTGCGCATCAGCACGCGCGACCTGGCCACGCCCTCCCCGCTGGCGCACGCCATCCTGAACGCCCGCCCCTATGCCTTCCTGGACGGCGGCGCGGCCGAGGAGCGGCGCACCAAGGCGGTCAGCACCCGGCCGCTGATGGACCCGCAGACGGCCGAGGACATGGGCAAGCTCGACCCGCAGGTGATCGCGCAGGTCTGCGAGGACGCCAGGCCCGACATCCGCAGCGCCGACGAACTGCACGACGCGCTGGTGGTGCATGGCTTCCTCACCATCGATGAAACACCGTTTCCCGAGTTCATTGCATCACTTGCACAGCAGCAGCGCATAGCCCGGCTCGGCCTGCCGGCGGGTGCAGAGATTTACGTGGCGGCGGAACGCCTGCATGAGTTCTGCGCCGTCTTCCCGGATGCGGCGCTGTCGCCAGCCATCACCCCGACATCCAGCGCGCGGCCCGACGCTGATGCGGCGCTGCGCGAGATTCTGCGCGGACGGCTGGACCTGCTGGGCCCGGTGACGGCTCAGGCGCTGGGCGCGCCGCTCGAGATGAGCGCTGACGCCGTACTGCCGGCCCTGCTGCAGCTTGAAGCCGAGGGCGCGGTGATGCGCGGCGCCTTCACCGCTGCCGGCGCGCAGGAGTGGTGCGACCGACGCCTGCTGGCGCGCATACACCGCGGCACACGCGAGAAACTGCGCGCCGAGTTCCAGCCGGTGCCGCCGGCGCAGTTCATGCGTTTCCTGTTCCGCTGGCATCAACTGGGCAGCAGCGAGGGTGGAGGAGAAGGCGACGAGCGCCGTGAAGGTGAAGGCGGGCTGGCCGAGGTGTTGCGCCAGCTTGAAGGTTATGCGGCGCCGGCCGCGGCCTGGGAAGAGGAGCTGCTGGCGGCGCGCGTCAGCCACTACCAGCCCGCCATGCTCGAGAAGCTCTGCGCCGTGGGCCGCGTGGCCTGGTGGCGGCCGGTGGACGCCGGCGATGCGGCGGGCCGCAAGACGGGGCCGGTGCGCGGCACGCCGGTGCTGCTGTGCGAGCGCGACGCCCTGCCCCACTGGCAGCAGGCGGCCGGCGCGGCGGCGGCAAGCGATGGCACGGCGGGCGCTGAACCGGTGCTGTCCAGCGCCGCGCGCCAGGTGCTCGAAGTGTTGCGCACACACGGGGCCAGCTTTTTTGCGGACCTGCGGCATGACGCGCGGCTGCTGGGCACCCAGGCCGAACAGGCGCTGGCCGAGCTGGTCGCGCACGGCCTGGCCACGTCCGATTCATTCGCCGGGCTGCGCGCGCTGGTGATGCCGGAAGACAGACGCAACAAGCTGCGGCGCAGGCCCGGCGCGCTGGACCCGATGGAAGACGCGGGCCGCTGGTCGCTGACGCGGCGGCCGCGGCCGCTGGAGCCCGCGCCGGGCGCTCTGGCCGAACCGCACGTGGAGCACATCGCGCGCGTGCTGCTGCGCCGCTATGGTGTGGTGTTCCGCAAGCTGCTGGAACGCGAAGACGGGCTGCCACCGTGGCGCGAGCTGTTTTATGTGCTGCGCCGGCTTGAGGCGCGCGGCGAAGTGCGCGGCGGCCGGTTTGTCAGCGGCTTTTCGGGCGAGCAGTTCGCACTGCCGGAAGCCGCCACGGCCCTGCGCAGGATCGCCAAAACGCCGGGGGATGAGCGGGTCGCCATCTCGGCCGTCGACCCCTTGAACCTCGCCGGCATCCTGACGCCGGGTGACAAGGTGCCGCGGCTACCCGGCAACCGCCTGCTCTTCGAAGCCGGCGTGCCGGTGGCCGTGCAGTGCGGCGGCGAGATCCGCTACCTGCGGGAACTTGATGCGGGCGCGCAGTGGGAGATGAAGAAGCTGCTGGTTCGCCGCTAGAAGAGTGGGGCCGCGACCGGCTTACTTGAGATGGGCCTTGTAGAAAGCAGCCAGCTTGTCAAACGGAATCAGATTCACGCGGTCATACAGGTCCACGTGGCCGGCGCCGGGAACAATGAACAGTTCCTTGGGTTGGCCCGCAAGCTTGTAGGCCTCTTCGCTGAACTCCCGGGAGTGAGCTTCGGCACCGGCGATGAACAGCATGGGACGCGGCGAGATCGTCTCGATGTCGTTAAAGGGATAGAAGTTGACGAACTTGACCTCGGTCGAAATGGCGCGGTTCTGCGTCAGCTCAAGGGTCCGGCCTTCGGGGATGGCCCAGCCGCGCGGCGTGCGGTAAAAATCGTGGAACTCACGCGTGATGGGATCGGCGTCCTTGGGAAGCTCCACCGGCAGATAGTTGCCCCACCGGGTTTCACCGCCCATGAATTCCACATAGCGCTGTTCCGCGGCTTTGGCGATCATTTCCTTGCGCTGTTCGACTGACTGCGAATGCTTGAGGCCGTTGCGGGTTACTCCGCCCATGTCATACATGCTGACGGTTGCGATGGCTTTCAGGCGCGGGTCGATCTTCGCCGCACTGACGGCAAAGCTGCCGCTGCCGCAGATCCCGAGCACGCCAATCCGCTTGCGGTCCACAAAAGTCCGCGTGCCCAGAAAGTCCACCGCGGCGCTGAAATCTTCGGAATACATTTCCGGCGCGACGGCGTTGCGGGGAAACCCTTCGCTTTCGCCCCAGAAAGACAGGTCTATGGCCAGCGTCACAAAACCCTGTTCGGCGAGCTTCTGCGCGTACAGATTGGAGCTTTGCTCCTTGACCGCGCCCATGGGGTGGCCGACGACGATCGCGGGATTTCTGGCATTGCGGTCCATGCCCTTGGGGACAAAAAGATTCCCCACGACGTCCATGTGGTACTGGTTTTTGAAGCTGACCTTTTGCAGGGTCACCTTGTCGCTTGTGTAGAAGTTGTCGGCACCGGTGGGCATATTGGCTCCTGTTGCAGTGAATGAACTGGCGAGAAGCGCCAGGATGAGGATCAGTTTTTTCATTGAATATTTCTCAAGGTTCAGAGTCGACACCCGGCGCGGCCCTGTCGATGACTGCGCTCAAACGGCGTACAGGTATTTTTTGCGTTTCACACCACCATGCGGTAGCGCATTCCGGTGGTTTTCTTGCCTGATCCTCTGGCGGCACGGCGTTTTTGTGGACATCGCCCGGACGCTGGGGATACAGTGCCTCCATGAAACTGAAAGACGATACGGGACCGCACCGCCCCGCGCCACCGGGCTCTGTGCACGAGGCGCTGGCACGCAGCATCTCGGCATGGTCGGGCGGCAAGAGGGATTGCGCGACGCCCATCGCCAACCTGGGCTTCTTTCGCCGTGAAGCGCCTTCGCCACCCGTGGTTTGCCTGATCGAGCCCAGCATTGTTCTGGTCGCACAAGGCGCCAAGCAGCTGGTGGTCGGCAGCGAGGCCTATCCCTACAACGCCGACCGCTTTCTGCTCACCTCGCTGGACTTGCCCGCGAATTCGGCGGTGATCTCGGCCAGCGCGAAACACCCTTGCCTGGGATTGGCGCTGAAGCTGGACCTGCGCATGCTGGCGGAACTGATCGCGCAGGGCGGCTTGCCGCCCGTAAAGGATCGCTCCGCGGGAAAAAGTGTGGGCATAGGCACTGTGACGCCGGCCCTGCTTGAACCGTTCAAGCGCCTGGTGGACCTGCTGGAGGAACCCGCGGCCCTGCCGGTTCTTGCGCCGCTGGTGCAGCGGGAGATCCACTACCGGCTGTTGCTGAGCGACCAGGCGGCACTCTTGAGGCAGATCGCCTCGGTGGACAGCCAGGGCCACAGGATTGCCAGGGCCATTGACTGGCTCAAGCTGAACTACGCCTCGCCGCTGCGTGTTGAAGAACTTGCAGGACGCGTGCACATGAGCGCGCCGACCTTTCACCACCACTTTCGCCAGCTCACCACGATGAGCCCCTTGCAGTACCAGAAGTGGCTGCGGCTCAACGAAGCCAGGCGGTTGATGCTCAACGAGCACCTGGACGCGGCAAGCGCCTCATTCCAGGTGGGCTACGAAAGCCCGTCGCAGTTCAGCCGTGAGTACGGCCGGCTGTTTGGCACGCCGCCCAAACGCGACATCGCGGAGCTGCGCCGCCAGGCCGCCGTCAGTGCCTGAGGGCGAAGCGCTTATCGGAGCAGCCCGGCCTCAAAGCGATCCAGTTCTTCCTCAAGCGTGCCGCGGCTGCTGAAATCCCGCTTTGCCTGGCCATACCAGTATTCGGCGTTTCCCAGGTCGCCTTCCTGGACATGCAGGATGCCGTGCAGCCAGGCGGCCGTCTGTGATTCATCACTTTGCACGAGGGTATGCGCCTCGTCCCAGCGCCCTGCGCGGATATGCAGCAGGGCTTGGCGAAGAATGTCCATCGAAAGCTCCTTGAATAAATGATTGTTTAACGAGGTGTGCGTGTCTTGCCAACCGGCGGACCGGCGACGGGCGCATGCCGCGCCATCAGTTCGGCCACCCACTCGATAAACACCCGCAGCTTGGCGCTGACATGCCGGTTGGGTGGAAAGGCCACGTACAGCGGCATGGGATCAAGACGCCAGTCGCTGAACAAGGGCAGCAACTCGCGGCGAATGACATGCTCCCTGGCCATATAGTCCGGCAACCACAGGATGCCCAGGCCCGCCAGGCCGGCCGCGAGGTAGGCATTGCCGTCGTCGAAGGCGAACAAGTGGCGGCCCTGCACCTTGAGGCTCTCGCCGCCCTTGTGCATGGCGTAGGGAAAGGCCTTGCCGGTGCGCGCCCACAGAAAGCCGACGATGCGGTGCTCCGTGTCCTCAAGCTCCCGCGGGTGCGCGGGCGTGCCGGCGCGCGCGAGGTAGTCCGGTGCGGCATACACCCCGAGCTGCAGGTCGCCCACCTTGCGGGCCGCCAGCGACTGGTCGCTCAGTTCGCCGCCGCGCACCACGCAGTCCACGTTGTCGGCGATCACGTCCACCATGCGGTCGCTGACGCCCATGTCGAGCTGGATCTCGGGGTAACGTGCATGGAAGGCCGGCAGGGCCGGTACCAGGATCATGCGGGCCAGGGGGCTGGGCACGTCGACCCGCAGCCGGCCCCGGGGCGAGGCCGACGCGCCGGACAGGCTGGTCTCGGCATCGTCCACGTCGGCCAGCACGCGCAACACACGCTCGTAGTAGGCCGCGCCGTCGGCCGTGACCTTGACCTGGCGTGTGGTCCGGTTGAGCAGCTTCACGCGCAGCCGTGCCTCCAGCTGCTGCACCAGCTGCGTGACGCTGGTCTTGCTCATGTGCAGCGTCTCGGCCGCCTTGGTGAAGCTGCCCGCTTCCACGACGCGGGCGAAGGCCTGCATGGCATCGAAACGGTCCATCTCTGCCCCATAGTTGTCGATTGTTTGGATTCTACGAACAGTGATGGACAGGCTTGCCTGTTTATCTGAAAGACCCGGCGGCCTACAGTATCTTCATCGTTAACCACGGGCCGATTCAGGCCTGATTTTTTGAATGAAGGAGATTGAGATGGCACAACGTGACATCGTTTTCCCGCCCGGGCGCCGGGCGCTTTATGAACGCAACCGGTATTCACCGGCGCTGAAGTCCAAGGGTTTCCTGTTCGTGTCGGGCCAGGTCGGCAGCCGCGAGGACGGCTCGCCCGAGCCCGATCTGCAGGCGCAGGTCCGGCTCGCCTTCGACAATCTGAACGCCATCCTGAAAGCCGCGGGATCCAGCTTCGACGACGTGGTGGACGTCACCGTGTTCATGGTGGACCCGCAGTCGACCTTCGAGACTATCTGGAAGGTGGTGCCGGAATACTGGGGTCAGGCGCCGCATCCCACGCTGACCGCCGTCGGCGTGACCTGGCTGTATGGCTTCCAGTTCGAGATCAAGGTGATTGCGAAGCTGCCGGAAGGCCGATGAGGATTGGCCTGGGGAGCAGCCGGGAATCGCTCAGCCCGCGTCACCCATCGCCCGATGAACCAGCAGCGTGTCCGTGAACTGCTCGAAGGCCACGACCTTGCCGTCTTGCAAATGCCAGACATGGGCCACACGGGCCTGCATGTCTTTTCCGGTGGCGCGGTAAGTGCCGTGGTAGCTGCCCACGCCGATGATGTGTTCACCAGCGCCGATGAGGCTTTGCAGCTCGAAGCGATAGCCGGTCCAGTCCCGGCCCAGCACGGCAAAGACGTTGTCGGCCACTGCTTGCGGCCCGACCCAGGTGCCGGCGCAGGGAAAGCCCGCCATCTCGGTCCAGCGCACCTGGGGCGAGACATGGGCCATCATCTCGTCGATGTTTCCCTGGGCCGAGGCCGCGTAGTGGGCGCTGACGATGTCGAGATTCGACATCATGGTTTCAGCCCCACTTCATCTCGCCCTTGGCGACCTTGGCGCCGATTTGCAGCGCCACGCCCATGCCGGCGTTCGGGTAGCGCCGGGTCATGGCCGCGATGAGAGCGCCGCTGTCGGCGGTCTTGGCCAGCACTTCCTCGAAAGCCACGAGGTAGTCGCGCGTGTATTGGATCGCGCTTGCGTCCACCGCCGCCGTGACCGCCATGTGGCCGGGAACCACCACGGCGGGTTTGCGCGCGGCCATGGCGTCAAGCGTCTTCACCCATGCGGCGCGGGCCTCGGCACCCTGCGTGTCGGCGGTCCACACATGGACGCCGGAGAACAGCAGCACGCCGCCAAAGATGGCGTTCAGCGAAGGCACCCAGATGTAGCGGCGATTGGCCAGGCCGTCGGCATCGACGATCTCGATGGCCTGGCCTTCCAGGGTGAGGCTGCGGCCGTCAAAGGCGTCAGGCATCACGATGTCCGCCAGCGCCTGCGGGCCGTTTTCCTTGAGCTGCGGGCCCCAGGTGGCCAGCTTCTTTTCCACGTTGCCCTTGATGGCCGCGATGGTGGCCGGTGCGGCGATCACCTTGGCGTCGGGAAACGCCGCCTTGATGGGCGCAAGGCTGAAATAGTAGTCGGGATCGCTCTGGCTGATGTAGATGGTCGTCAGCTTTTTGCCGGTGGCCTTGATGGCTTCGGCCAGCGCCTTGCCGTCGGGAAGCGTGAAGCCCCCGTCGATCAGGACGGCCTCGCGTTCGCCGGAGATCAGCACCGGGGCACGGAAGAACCCGTGTTCGCCGGCGGGGAAATGTTTCCAGGTCAGGTTGGTATTTGCAGCCATAGCGTCTTTCACTCCTAGGATGGCCGTCGCGACAGCCGCGCCGGCTACAGTTTTGATTGCTTCTCTTCGTGTTGTCATGGTTTTTTCCTTCTTTCTTCTCTAACAGTTAACTCAAAAGGGATTGCGGGGATGGGGCAGCGCTGGACTCAGGCCGCCTCGAGTTCGCCGGCCAGAGCGCTCGGGTTGGAATAGAAGGCCGCGTGGTTCACGATCCAGCGTTTCGCGCCGGATTCGGCCACCAGGGTGGGCACGCCACGCGCGCCGAACTCCCGCATCAAGGCCTGCCCACGATCCATGCGGGACTGGTTGGCCGAGAGAAGATCCTCATCGGGTCGCGCCACCAGTACGGCGGCCTGTTCAAGGCCGAGCCCGCGCAGAACGCCGGCCAGCGTTTCCAGCGAGGTCGTGTCCTGGCCATCCACATAGCGCGCACTCTGGATCGCCTTGAGGGCTTCCAGCTCCCGGGCCGGCGCCGTCAAAAACACGGCCGTGAGCGCCATCGTGGCGGGGCCGCTGTCAAACAAGCGCTGGCGGTCACCGAGAACCTGCTCGCGGTACTGCTCGCTGAAGCGCTGCCCCGTCAGGCCTTCGATGCGCTGGTCGTTGGACCAGGCATAGGCGGCGAAGTCGGCATTCATGGGCCTTGCGCCCTCGCCGGCGAAAAGCCCGGTGGGCAGCAATTCAATATTGACAGAGGGAACTTCGCTCAAGGCCGACAGCGCCGGCATGGCGCCGTAGCACCAGCCGCACAGCGGGTCGAACAGGTAATAGAGGGTCTTGGTCATGGATTCTTTGGAGTTTTTGCCGGGTGTTCTTTGCGCTCTTTGCTCACTGGCTGTGATCGTAGGCACTAAGCATTGACTGTTAAAGACATCTCTGATAAACACAATGTATGTTTAAAGCAAACAATCAAGACGAAGGCGGCCTCGGCGGGCTGGGCAACCTGAGGCGCCTGGCCTACTTCGCGGCGGTCGTGGAAACCGGCTCCTTCACGGCGGCGGCGGATCGCCTGGGGATCACCAAGGCGGTGGTCAGCCAGCAGGTGGCCCGGCTGGAGCGTGAGTTCCGCACATCGCTGCTGGTCCGCACCACGCGCAAGGTGCAGACCACCGAACTGGGCCAGGCTTTTTACCTGCGCTGCGCGCTGATCCTGCGCGAGGCCGGCGATGCCTTCGACGACCTGGCCGAAACCTCGGCGGAGCCCTCCGGCATGCTGCGGCTCACCGCGCCCTTCGACTATGGCGTCGGCATCGTGGTGCCCGCCATCGCCGCCTTTACCCAGCGCTATCCGGCGTGCAAGGTCGATGCCGTCCTGAGCGACCAGACGCTGGACCTGATGTCGGGCAACTTCGAACTGGCGATCCGCGTCGGCTGGCTGGCCGAGACCAGCCTGCAGGCACGGAAAATCGGCTCCTTCCGGCAATTGCTGGTCGCGTCGCCGGCCATGAAGCCGCAAGTGGCGCGGCTCACCGACCCGCAAGACATCGCCGGCCTGCCCTTCATCGCCAACACCGCCTTGCGCGACCACCTGACCTGGAATTTCTCGCTCAACGAGACCAAGCGCCAGGCCGTGCACGTGCAGGCCTCGATTTTTCTCGACGCCACACTCGCCGTGCGCGAAGCCGTGTGCCAGGGCGCGGGGCTTTCAGTGCTGCCGGACTACGCGGTGGCAAACGACCTGGCGACGGGCCGCCTCATCCAGGTGCTGCCGCAATGGCTTCTGCCTTCGGGCGGCATCCATGCGGTGTTTCCGGCCGCGCGCTTTCGCCCCGCAAAGGTCCGCGCTTTTGTCGACCTGCTGGCGGAGAGGGAGCAACAGCGGCAGGGCGGTTGACGTGTGAATGCCGGCGCCCCTCAAGGCATCAAGCCTGCGGACCGGTAAGCGTCGACGGTTCTGTCGTAGACGCGCACATCACCGCAACCACGTGCGACCAGTTGCGCGCCCTCCACCGCGGACAGGATGGCAAACGCCCGACGTTCTATCGAGTCGGGGCTCTGTAGCGGATCGTGGGCCGCCAGTACCTCGGACAGCCAGGCAACATTGGCCGCGTTGAACTTCTCGACCTCCGCCTGTACTTCAGGCGAGAGGTCGTCACGCTCGGCGGCCAGCATCCCGCACAAACACATCCGGTTGCTTTTAAGCAGGGCGCCCCGAAAAACTTCAGCGTATCCCGTCATCCGCTCGTGGGTGTCTTTGCTCTTGCTCGCCAGGCTCTGCAGGTGCAGGACGAGGTCTTCGGTGTAACGCCGGGCGAGGGCCACGGCCAGGTCGTCCTTGGTCGGAAAGTGGTAGTGGATGCTGGCGCTCTTGATGCCGACCTCTTTGGCCAGCTCACGGAAGCTCAGGGCGTTGTATCCCCTGGCCTGCACCATCAGGCGGGCGGCCGCCATGATGCCTTCCTTGGTGTCGATCGCTGAAGAAGCCATATCCCGTTCCTTTTAAAAAAAGCTTGACGCCAAAGACGGCGAGATTCTAAAATTCTACCTATCGATAGGTAGATAACATCTCATTCAAGATTATCTCTATCGGTAAATCCGTCATTTTAACCTATCTACCACTTGGTAGTTATTGAAAGCTCACATGAAATTATTCGACAACCCTGGCACCCCCAATCCCGCGCGTATCCGCATCGTTCTGGCCGAAAAGCAATTGGACGGCCAGCTTGAATTTGAAAAAGTCAGCCTCATCAGCGCCGAACACAAGCAGGAAAGTTTTCTGGCCAAAAATCCGCTCGGCGTCCTCCCGGTACTCCAGCTCGATGACGGCCTGTACCTGTCCGAAAGCACCGCGATCACGGAGTACCTCGACAACCTCGACGGCGCCCCGACGCTCACGGGCAGGACGCCCCGGGAAAAGGGCGTGATCCACATGATGCAACGGCGCGCGGAGGCCATGGTGCTCGATCCGATCGGCATCTATTTCCACTATGGGACGCCCGGCCTTGGCGCCGGCCTCCTTCCGTTCAAGAGCCCGGACTGGGCGCATCGCGGCGAATGGGCCGGGCGCGAGCGCGCCAAAGCGGAGTCGGGCCTGGCGTATTTCGACCAGGTGCTCGCGGCCACGCCCTATGTCGCCGGCGAGGACTTCTCGATGGCCGACATCACGCTGTTCGCGGGCCTGCTTTTTGCCGATGTCGCCGGGATTCCCGTTTCCAGGGACCACATAGCACTCCAGGCATGGCGCGCCAGGGTGGCGGACCGCCCCAGCGTCAGGAACCGCAGCGGCCAGTCGCTTGACGCGGACGACCTTCGCCGCCTCGGCTTTTAAGCGCCACGCCTTTTCCCTTCCATCCCCATCTCACAGATCGAAAAAATGACCAGCAACTTTCCTCATCAAAACCAGGCCGCGGAGCCCACACGTGTTGCGCGCCGCAGTCTCATGCTCGGTGCCGCTGGCGTAGCCGCCGCCGGCCTGGCGGCTGTGCCGACCCTGGCTGAAGCCAAGGCCAAAGCTCAAGCTCGCACCGCCGGAGCAAAGCTCGGCTCCAACACCTTCACCACCCAGGACGGCACGATCCTCTATTACAAGGACTGGGGGAGCGGCCCGGCCGTGGTTTTCAGCCACGGCTATCCGCTGTCCTCGGATGCCTGGGAAAACCAGATGATGTTCCTGCTGCACAAGGGATTTCGCGTCATCGCGCTGGACCGACGGGGTTTCGGCCGTTCGAGCCAGCCCGGCAAGGGCTATGACTTCGACACGTTCGCCGACGACCTGGCGACCCTGGTTGAACTGCTGGACCTCCGGCAAGCGACCTTCGTCGGGCATTCGATGGGCGGCGGTGAAGTCGCCCGCTACATCGGCCGCCATGGCGAGAAGCGTGTCGCGAAAGCGGCGCTGATCGCCGCGGTCACGCCCTTCCTGCTGAGAACGCAGACCAATCCCCACGGCGCACCGGTGGAGGTCTTCGACGGCTTCCGCGCCGCTGTCCAGGCAGACCGCTCCCAGTGGAACAAGGACGTGTCCATGCCCTACTACAGCTACAACCGCCCGGGCGCAAAGGTATCGGAGGGCGTCAGAGAAGAATACTGGCGCCAGGGACAAGCCACGGGAATGCTCGCCGCCTATCACGCGATCGGCGCATTTTCCGAGACCGACTTCCGGGAGGACCTGAAGAAGATCAGCGTTCCGACGCTGATCGTGCACGGCAGCGACGACCAGATCGTGCCGCTCGAAATTTCAGGCGCGCTGTCGAAGGCCCTGGTCAAAAATTCCGAACTGATCGTCTACGAAGGCGGCTCGCACGGCTTGGTCGTCACGCAAAAAGACAGGCTCAACGCGGACCTGCTGGCCTTCCTGAAAGCGTAGCGCCGGCGTGGCGACCCCATCGCACCGGTTTCAGTGCAAGGCGCTTTTTTTCTGAGTACCGGGCACGCAGTCCGGGCATCGCGCAGGCGTGTCGATGCCCGGATTGCCCGACGGCTATACCCCTTCAACCGGGCCGGATATATCGGTGCGGCAAGCCGCCGACGATCGGCGCCTGTTCAGGCCGCAAAGCTCCTCTATTTGGCAAGGTGTTGATCCAAGACAAGCTTTCCGTGGAATGCCGCCCGCATAGTCAGAACTGCCGAACCGGCACAAAAGACCAAGGAAAGCCACATGAAACGGACCCTCCCCCCAGGCGCCATCGCCGCTGCCACCTGCATCCTCGCCGCGGCTTTGTCCGTGCAGGCGCAGCCCGCGGCGCACCCGGCACATGCCGCTGCCGCATCCGGCGCCACGTCAAGTGCTGCGACACCCGCCGGGACCAGGCGCTACGAACTGCACACCAACATCGTCGACGGAAAAATGGTGTTCGTCGGCGACAAGGGGCAGGTGAACCCGACCCTCACGGCCAACGCGGGCGACACGATCGAGATCGTGCTGGAAAGCGGGGAAGGCGCGGAGCACGACCTGGTGATCCCCGAACTGAACGTCGCCTCGCCGAAGTTCAGCGGCAGTAGCGGCAAGGCCACGCTGCGCTTCAAGGTCCCGCGCTCCGGCACTTTCACTTACTACTGCTCCATCCCCGGCCACCGGCAGATCGGTATGGAAGGCCGGCTGCAGGTCAGCGGCCCCGCCGTCGCCCAAGGCACGGCGCCGGCCGGCAGCGACTCCAGCCAGGCCGCGCTTGCGCTCTACACCCCGGCCCCCGTGCCGCAGCGCGCGGCCGATCCGTCCGCGGTCAGCGTGGCCGCCAACCCGGCCGCGGTGCCTCCCGCCATAGGGGCCCGGGCGCCCAGGACCCTGAAGTACCGCATGGAAACGGTCGAGCTGCCCGGCAAGCTCGACGACGGCACCAGCTTTACCTACTGGACTTTCAACCGCCAGGTGCCCGGCCCGATGCTGCGCGCCCGCGTCGGCGACACCATCGAGCTGACGCTGGCCAATGCCCGCGACAGCAAGATGATCCATTCGATCGACCTGCACGCGGTGACGGGCGGCCACGGCGGCGGCGAACACACGCAGGTCGCTCCGGGCCAGGAGAAGGCCTTCACCTTCAAGGCGCTCAACCCGGGCCTGTACGTGTACCACTGCGCCACGCCTTTGGTGCCGCAGCACATCGCGGCCGGCATGTACGGCATGATCCTGGTCGAGCCCGTGGACGGTTTGCCCAAAGTGGACCGCGAGTACTACGTGATGCAGGGCGAGATGTACACAGGCCGCCCGCACGGCGCCAAGGGGCACCAGGAGGCCGACCTCGAGAAGATGGCCAATGAGCTGCCAGACTACTACGTCTTCAACGGCGAAGTCGGCGCGCTGAACAAGACCCACAAGCTGCAGGCCAAGGTGGGTGAAACCGTGCGCATCTACTTCGGCGTCGGCGGCCCCAACAAGATCTCGTCTTTCCACGTCATCGGCGAGATCTTCGACACCGTGTACAGCGAAGGCTCCTTCACGGGCCTCAAGCACGACGTGCAGACCACGCTGGTGGCGCCCGGCGGCGCGACCATCGTCGAGATCAAGGTCCAGCACCCCGGAAGCTACCTGCTGGTGGACCACGCCTTGTCGCGCGCCGGCAAGGGCGCGGTGGGCGTGCTCGAAGTCACCGGCGAGCCGGTTCCCGGCGTCTACAAGGCCGGCGTGCTGTAAGCACGTCCCCTCACCTTCGACCTAGGAGAATCCCATGGGCTCATACAAAAAACTCTGGTTCACGCTGATCGGCGTGCTGATCGTCACCTTCTCGCTGCTGGGCTACTACGGCACCGAGGTCTACCGCCAGGCGCCACCCATCCCCGCGCAGGTGACCGCACCGGACGGCAAGGTCCTGTTCGACCGCGAGGGCATCCTCGACGGCCAGACGGCCTGGCAGTCGGTGGGCGGCATGCAGCTGGGCTCCATCTGGGGCCACGGGGCCTACCAGGCGCCGGACTGGACCGCCGACTGGCTGCACCGCGAATTGACCTCATGGCTGGAGCTGGCCGCGCAACAGTTGCACGGCAAGCCCTATGCCGCGCTCGACGGACCGGCGCAAGCCGCGCTGCGCGAGCAGCTCAAGGCCGAGTACCGCGGCAACCGTGTCGACCAGGCGGAGGTGCTGAAGCTGTCGGAACGCCGCGTCCAGGCCATCGCCCAGACCGCCGGGTACTACGACAAGTTGTTCTCCGACGCGCCCTCGCTCCAGAAAAGCCGCGAGCACTTCGCGATGAAGGAGAACACGCTGCCGAGCGCCGAGCGGCGCCGGCAGATGACGCAATTTTTCTTCTGGACCGCCTGGGCCGCCGCGACCGAGCGTCCCGGCCAGAAAGTCACCTACACCAACAACTGGCCCCACGAGCCGCTGATCGGCAACCGGCCGAGCAGCGAGAACATTGTCTGGTCGATCGCCAGCATTGTGGTGCTGCTGGCCGGCGTGGGGTTTCTGGTCTGGGCCTGGGCCTTCCTGCGCGACCACGACGAGCCGCTGCCGGCACCCGCCGCGCGCGATCCCCTGACCACCTTTGCGCTCACGCCCTCGCAGCGAGGCCTGGGCAAGTACCTGTTCCTGGTCGTGGCCTTGTTCATCTTCCAGGTGTTCGTCGGCGGGTTCACCGCGCACTACACCGTCGAAGGGCAACAGTTCTACGGCATCGACGTCTCGCAGTGGTTTCCGTATTCGCTGACCCGCACCTGGCACATCCAGGCCGCGTTGTTCTGGATCGCCACCGGCTTCCTGGCCGCGGGCCTGTTCCTCGCGCCGCTGATCAACGGCGGCAAGGACCCGAAGTTCCAGAAGGCCGGCGTGGATGTGCTGTTCTGGGCGCTGGTCGTCGTCGTTGTGGGTTCCTTCACCGGCAATTACCTGGCGATCGCGCAAGTGATGCCGCCCGAATGGAATTTCTGGCTCGGGCACCAGGGCTACGAGTACGTGGACCTGGGACGCCTGTGGCAGATCGGCAAGTTCACCGGCATCCTGCTGTGGCTGGTGCTGATGCTGCGCGGCGTCATCCCGGCGCTTCTGAAGAAAGGCGGCGACAAGAACCTGCTCGCGCTGCTCACCGCCTCGGTGGGCGCCATCGGCCTGTTCTACGGCGCCGGCCTTTTCTACGGCGAGCGCACCCACCTGTCGGTCATGGAGTACTGGCGCTGGTGGGTGGTCCACCTCTGGGTGGAAGGCTTCTTCGAGGTCTTCGCCACCACGGCACTGGCTTTCATCTTCTCCACGCTCGGCCTGGTGTCGATACGCATGGCCACGGCCGCGAGCCTGGCATCGGCGTCCCTGTTCATGCTGGGCGGCATTCCCGGAACCTTCCACCACATGTACTTCGCCGGCACCACCACGCCGGTGATGGCGGTGGGCGCGAGTTTCAGCGCGCTTGAGGTGGTGCCGCTGATCGTGCTGGGCCACGAAGCCTGGGAGAACTGGCGGCTCAAGGCGCGCGCCGCCTGGATGGAAAACCTCAAGTGGCCGATGATGTGCTTCGTCGCCGTCGCCTTCTGGAACATGCTGGGCGCCGGTGTCTTCGGCTTCATGATCAACCCGCCGATGTCGCTGTACTACATCCAGGGGCTGAACACCACGCCGGTGCACGCGCATGCCGCGCTGTTCGGGGTCTACGGATTCCTGGCGCTGGGTTTCACGCTGCTGGTGCTGCGCTACCTGCGCCCGGACTACCGGTTCAGCGCACCGTTGATGAAAACCGCGTTCTGGGGCCTCAACGCCGGCCTGGTGCTGATGATCTTCACGAGCCTGCTGCCCATCGGGATCATCCAGTTCCACGCCAGCGTCAGCGAAGGCCTGTGGTATGCGCGCAGCGAGGAATTCATGCAGCAGCCCCTGCTGCAGAACCTGCGCTGGGCGCGCACCTTCGGCGACATCGTGTTCATCGTCGGCGCGATGGCGATGGCGCTGCAGGTGGTGCTGGGCCTGCTGGACAAGGCCCCCAAGCTGCCGCAACCCGAGCGGCGCCTGGGCGAGGCACGCGGTTGAGCAGGGGCATCCGCCGGTCAGGCTCTTGCAGGATTGCGCAAGACCTGCAGCCGCGAGGACGGCGCGCGCAGGCCACGCATCACTTCACCGCGGCGCGAGCGGCTTCGGCCTTGCGTTTGGCTTCGTCGGCCTTGTGTTGCAAGTCCTGAGCTTCCTTCTCCGCGTCCTTGGCCTTGGCTTCCTTGTCGGACGCGGGGCTGCCGGCCAGCGCATTGCCGGCGAGAGTGCCGGCAGCCGCGCCCACGGCGACCGCGCCCATGGTGCCCATCAAGCCAGGCCCGCGGGCAACGGGGGCGGCCGCGGCTGCCGGCGCTGCGGTGACTGCGGGAGCGGCGGCGGGAGCAGCCGCGGGTGCCTGGGCCTTAGCCGCTACTGGAGCGGTTGGCGCATTGCCGGTCCGGGTGGCCGGCATCGACCGGCCCCCGCTGCCGATTCGTTTGGCGAATGCCAGCGAGGGAACGGTCATTGAAGCGATGGTCACGGCGATCACGGTAGCGGCGGTGGCGCGAAAAGAAGTGTTCATGGTGTTCCTGAAATAAAAATGGATGAGAAAGAGAGGGCTGCCTGGCTCAGTCGAATATTTCGCTGAGCCATGACTTGGGCTTGCGCCTGCCATACCCGCTGTGGTGGCGATAGTCCGAATCCTCGAAATCAGGACGGCGGGCGGGCTGCTGATAGGCCGGCTGCGGAGCGGATGCGGCGGCCGTGTCGCGCGCGATGAGCTTGTCCAGCTCACCGCGGTCCAGCCACACGCCGCGGCATTGAGGGCAGTAGTCGATCTCGACGCTTTGGCGCTCCGTCATGACCAGGGTGACGTCATTGCAATGAGGGCATTTCATAAGTTTCTCCTTGACCTTGAATTAGTCGTTGCTGCCGCCGAAGCCGAAGAGGCTCAGCAGGCTGGTGAAAAGGTTGAACAGCGAGACGAAGAGGCTGACGGTGGCCAGCACGTAGTTGGTCTCGCCGCCGTTCACGATGCGGCTGGTTTCAAACAGGATCATTCCCGCCGAAAGCAAGGCCACCACGGCCGACACGGCCAGCGCCAGCGCGGGCAGTTGCAGGAAGATCGCGGCCAGGCCGGCCAGGATCGCGATCACCATGCCGGCGAACAGGAAGCCGCCCATAAAGCTGAAGTCACGGCGTGTGGCCAACACCCAGCCGGACAAGGCCAGGAAGGTCACGCCCGTCGTGCCAAGCGCCAGCGTCATCGCCTGCGCGCCACCCGGCAGGGCCAGGTGCATGGCCAGCACGGGCCCCAGCGTGTAGCCCATGAAGCCGGTGAGGGCAAAAACCGCCGGGACAGCCCAGCCGCTGTTCTGCACCTTGTGGATGAGGAACAGCAAGCCGAAATACCCGGCCAGCGTGATGATCAGCCCCGGGGGCGGCAGCTTGAAGACGACGCCCAGTGCGGCCATGGCGGCGCTGAACAGCAGCGTCATGGACAACAAGGCATAGGTGTTACGGAGCACCTTGTGCTTTGCGATGCCGGCAACCCAGCCTGAGGCGGGACGCGTGGTTTGAGATGGGAAAGCTAAGGGTCGGTTCATGGTTTTCCTTTCGTGGATGCAGACAATCTGCGGAGGGTCATTACAGAATAGGACTCTCATGCACAAAGAAAAAGCAGACAATTGTTGAATAACGATCCCGTGAAACCTGAAGATGAGCCTCGCATTCAACTACCGGCACCTGTACTATTTCTGGGTGGTTGCCAAGGAAGGCGGCATGTCGCACGCCGCGGCGCGGCTGGACATGGCGGTCCAGACCATCAGTGCGCAAGTGCGCGAACTGGAACGGGACCTGGGATGCCAGCTGCTCAAACCCGCCGGGCGGGGCCTGGCCCTGACCGAAGCCGGCGACCTGGCGCTGCGCCAGGCCGAGCAGATTTTTCAGTTGGGCGAAGCGCTACCCGAACTGGTGCGCAGCGCCGCCCAGGCGAAATCGGTCCGGCTGACGGTAGGCATTGCGGACGGCCTGCCCAAGTTGGTGGTGCAGCGCCTGCTACAGCCGCTGCTGGGCACACCCGGGCTGCGGCTCGTCTGCCACGAAGGTGAGATGGCCGACCTCCTGGCCGACCTGGCCATGCACCGGCTGGATGTGGTGCTGTCCGACCACCCCGCACCCTTCAATCCGCACCTCAAGGTGCACAACCATTCGCTGGGCACTTCAGGCATGGGCTGGTATGCGTCGCAGCACTGGTGGAAGCTGGCCCGGAAAGATTTCCCCGCGTCACTGGGCAAGGTACCCGTCCTGCTGCCCACGTCCCATTCCACTGTTCGCGGGCCGCTGGACCAGTGGCTGCTACAGCACGGGCTGCGCCCGCGCGTGGTCGGGGAGTTTGAGGACAGCGCCCTGCTGGAAACCTTTGGCGGCAGCGGCCTGGGCGTTTTCCCCGCGGCGCTGTCGGTACAGGACGACCTCATGAAGCGCCACCAGGTCCGCTTGCTGGGTCCTTGCGAGGGGGTGGATGAGCACTACTACGCGATCAGCACCGAGCGCAAGGTGAAGCACATGCTGGTCCAGCACCTGTTCACCCGCGCCTGATCTGCAACGCAGCCCCCGTATTACGACGACCCCGGTTGGCCCTGCGTACCTTCGCAGTCCGGTGTGCGGAGGGGCAAGGCGTCGTATGGAATCAAGAGAGCCAAGAGTGCGCTCGCAATACCCCCATGCGAAGTGCGACATGCGTTGGCCGATTGCATCGGCAAAGCCACGACGATAGACTTCATCGCATGTGTTCCACCCCTATCAAGGTCGCGTCCAGCGAGACATTCCGCGCCGCGCTTGCTTGCCATGCGCGCCGCTTGATCGTGAGGATGGGTGTACACGTTTGTCAGCCGGCCGCACATCACTAAGCCCGGCGATCCACCCCTACTCTTTTCGCGCAAACTTCAGATCGCCGGGCGCCAAGTCTGCGCTTTGACGCGTGTCTTCTCTATACAGACCAGCGTCCGCACACTGAAGGAACGCTTCGTGAAAACTTCCCTTGTTGACCGTACGCTCACAGAACTGGACCATGTCCGGATCCTCAATCTTTTGCGCCGCGATGCAGGTGGCAATGGATTCCCGTCACTGCGGCGAGCCGTCGAGGAAATGCTCGACACCTCCGCTTTCGTACCATCAAAGCAGGTACAGCCTGATGTGGTGACGATGAACTCAGAGATCCTGCTGCGTGATCTGCAGACCAGCCAGCTCAACACGCTGACACTGTGCTATCCCCAGAACGCCGATCCGGCGATGGGTTTTGTGTCCGTACTGTCGCCGGTGGGCATCAGCCTGCTTGGGCTACGGGTGGGCAGCGTCGCACGCTGGGCCACACCCGGGGGCGACGAAAGGGCAGCCGAGATTCTGGCGGTGCCTTTTCAGCCGGAGTCCAGAGGCGACTACACGACTTAGAAGGCGCGCGGCCGGGCATGCCTTAGCCTGAAGCTCCGCGACCGCCCAAGATCCGCTGCGCATCGTTCTCAAGCGTGATGGCATCGTCGAAGTGGCCAAGGCCGATGTCATTGAGGACCCGTTTGAAGCTGGCCGCAACCGCGGGTTGAAGCGACGCCAGCCTGGCGCCGATTTGCCGGGCCGCCGATTCGAGTTCCCCGTCGGGGACCACTTTCCAGACCAGGCCCCAGGCCTGCGCCTGCGCGGGTGAGAACTCCTCGCCCAGCAGCATCAGCGCCTTGGCGCGCGCAAGGCCTGCATAGGCGGGCAGTGTTGCGCTTAATCCGCCCGTCACAAACACCCCGAGCGACGCCTCCGGCAGTTTGAAGCGGGTGCTTTCCCCCGCGACCACAATGTCCGCATTGAGCATCCACTCGAAGCCGGCGCCGACAGTCCAGCCATGAACTGACGCGACCACCGGCTTGGGCAAGGTCACCAGCGCTTTGGATACAGCCTGCACCAATACCAAATCGTCTTCGGTGGGGGGCGCACCAACGTCCCTTCCCGCACAGAACGCCCGGCCCTTGCCGCGCAGCAGCAGCACCCGGACGCTATCGTCGCGCGAGGCCTGGTCGATGGCGGCAAGAAGCGCGCGGGCCAGCTCGTTGTCAATCGCATTGAGTTTGTCCGGGCGGTTCAGGGACACGGTCATGATGCCGTCCGCGGACTCGACCAGCAGCTTGGGAGTTGTTGTCATGGGTGTGATTCTGGACCGGGAAGCCATTAGCGAACGGATAAATTTCCGGCTCAATGGTTTTCTCCCGGGCCGTACACACACCGGCCGGGAGCGGCGGCTTTACCGCGCCGGCTTCAGGTCCGCAGCCCAGGCTCGGTCAGGGGGTCGGTCGATGGCCGCGGTTTGGCCTGCGCATAGCGCTCTACCGACAGGTCGTCGGCGCGGATCTCGGGTGCACGGCCGCTCATGACGTCAGCCAGTGCGCGCGCCGAGCCGCAGGCCATGGTCCAGCCCAGCGTGCCATGGCCGGTGTTCAGGTACAGATTGGGCAGCGGCGTGCGGCCCACGAGCGGTGTGCCGTCCGGGGTCATGGGCCGCAGGCCGGTCCAGAAGGTAGCGGCCTCGGCGTGGCCCGCGCCGGGGAACAGCTCGTTCAGGCACAGTTCCAGCGTTTCGCGGCGCCGCGGGTTCAGGCGCAGGTCAAAGCCGCGCAGCTCCGCCATGCCGCCCACGCGGATGCGGTGCTCAAAGCGCGTGATGGCGATCTTGTAGCTCTCGTCCAGCACGGTCGACACCGGCGCGCGGCCCGCGTCGGCGATGGGTACGGTGATCGAATAGCCCTTGACCGGATAAACGGGAATCTTCACCGCTTCGGCCAGCATGGCCGTGGAATACGAGCCCAGCGCCATCACATAGGCATCGGCCGTGAGCAGGCGACCGCCCTGAAGTACGCCGGCCACGCGGCCCGCGCTCAGCTCCACGCGATCAATGGCCTCGCCAAAGGAGAAACGCACGCCCATGGACTGGGCCAGATGCCCCAGCCGGGTGGTGAACAAATGGCAATCCCCGGTTTCGTCGCCGGGCAGGCGCAGGCCGCCGGCCAGCGGCCCTGTGGCGATGGCGGGTTCCGCGCGCGTCAACTCGTCAGGCCCCAGCAGTTCGTAGGGCACGCCCGCGGCGCGCAGCACGGCCACGTCCTTGCCGACGGCGTCGAGCTGCGCCTGGGTGCGGAACACCTGCAGCGTGCCGCCCTCGCGGCCTTCGTAGCGCAGGCCGGTGTCTTCGCGCAGCCGCGCCAGGCAGTCGCGGCTGTATTCGGCCAGCCGCAGCATGCGCTCCTTGTTGACCGCATAGCGCCGCGGGCTGCAGTTGCGCAGCATCTGCCACATCCAGCGCAACTGGTCCATGGAGCCATCCAGGCCGATGGCAAGAGGCGCGTGCTTCTGGAACATCCAGCGCAGCGCCTTGAGCGGCACGCCGGGCGCGGCCCACGGCGCCGCGTAGCCCGGCGACACCTGGCCGGCGTTGGCGTAGCTGGTCTCCAACGCCGGGCCGGGCTGGCGGTCGACCACCGTCACTTCGTGGCCCGCCTCGGCCAGGTAGTAGGCCGTGGTGGTGCCGATGACGCCGGCACCCAGGACCAGCACCTTCATGTCAAATTGCCTTGGCAAACGTATTTTGTGTGCAGGTATTCGTCCAGGCCCCAGTGCGAACCTTCGCGGCCGTAGCCCGATTCCTTGACGCCGCCGAAGGGCGCGGCCTGCGCCGCGATGGCGCCTTCGTTGATGCCGACCAGACCGGTCTCCAGCGCGGAGGCCACGCGCCAGACGCGCTTGATGTTGTTGGAGAAGAAGTAGCCGGCCAGGCCGAAAGGCGTGTCGTTCGCCTGCGCGATCACCTCGTCTTCGCTGCTGAACCGGAAGATGGGCACCACCGGGCCGAAAGTCTCCTCGCAGGACAGCTCCATGTCGGTCGTCGCGCCGGTCAGTACCGTGGGCGCATAGTAGTTCGGGCCGTTGGCAACTTCCGTGCGCACGCGGCTTCCGCCCACCACCGCCTTCGCGCCCTTGGCCACGGCGTCGTTCACGTGGCGCTCTATCTTGTCCACCGCGCGGCCGTTGATCATCGGGCCGATCTCGGCCTCCGCCCAGCTGGCTGGGCCGACCCGCAAGGCGCCCACGCGGGCCGCCAGCTTGTCGACGAAGCGGTCATGCACGGCCTCGTGCGCGAACACGCGATTCGGGCTCACGCAGGTCTGGCCGCCGTTGCGGAACTTGGCGGCCATCAGGCCCTCAACGGCGGCGTCCAGGTCGGCATCCTCGAACACGATGAAGGGCGCGTTGCCGCCGAGCTCGAGCGACAGCTTCTTGACCGTGCCGGCCGACTCGCGCGCGAGCACCTTGCCCACGGCCGTGCTGCCGGTGAAGCTGACCTTGCGCACGCGGCCGTCGCGCAGCCACTCGCCCACCACCTCCGGCGTGCGCTCGCGCGAGGCGGGCACGATGTTCAGCACGCCGGCGGGCACGCCGGCTTCCTCGGCCAGCTTCACGAGGGCCAGGGACGTGAGGGGCGTGTCTTCAGCGGGCTTGGCCACCACCGTGCAACCCGCCGCCAGCGCGGGGGCGATCTTGCGCGCGATCATCGCCGCGGGAAAATTCCAGGGCGTGACCACGGCGACGACGCCAACGGCCTCTCGCAGCACCAGGAAGCGCTTGCTGGACACCGGCGCGGCGATGATCTCGCCATGGGCGCGCACGCCCTCTTCAGCGAACCACTCCACATAGCCGGCGCTGTAGGCGATTTCGCCGCGCGACTCCGCGAGCGGCTTGCCCTGCTCGCGCGAAATCAGTTCGGCCAGCGGCTCCACGTCGCGCTCGATCAGCGCCTGCCATTTTTTGAGGATCAGGCAGCGCTCGCGCGGCGGGCGTGCCTTCCAGGCGGGCAGCGCCTGCGCCGCCGCGTCGGCGGCCAGCCGCGCGTCCGCCGCGCCGCCGTCGGCCGCCAGGGTGATCAGGCTGTCGTCGGCGGGATTGCGCACCTCGAATTGGCGGCCGTCCTGGGCCGCCTGCCAGCGGCCCGCGATGTAGTTCAGTGTTTGCATGTCAGTTCAATCAAGTTCAGTTCAGAAAAAATTCACGCTGGCGCCCAGGCGCCGATCTCCAGGCGCGCGCGGCGCTCACGGGACCGGGCCTTAGGGATCAGGCCGTGCACTCGCGCGGTTGCACCTGGGTCTGCTGCAGCTTCAGCAATTCGTCGGCGCTGCGGTGGCAGAAGACTTCCACGCCGCCTTCGAGCTCATGCCGCGGCGGCGTCTTGCTGTCGCACAGGCCGGCCACGCGCAGGGGGCAACGGTCCAGGAAGCTGCAGATGCCCGCGCGGTCGACCGGCGCCTGCACCAGCGGCAGGGCCGCGCGCTGCGCCGCCCCGACCTCGTCCAGCCATCCCGGGCGCAACTCCGGAACGGAGTTGGCCAGCAGGTGGAAATACGGATGGCGCGGCGCATGCGCGAAAGCCGAGCGCGTGAGCGACTCCACCTTCTGGCCGGCGTACAGCACCACGATCTCGTCGCACACCGCGCGCACGGTGTTCATGTCGTGGCTGATGAACATGTACGACACCCCGAGGTCCTTGCGCAGCTGCGCCAGCAGGTCCAGGATGGCAGCGCCCACCACCGTGTCCAGCGCGGAGGTGACTTCGTCGCACAGGATCAGGTCGGGGTCGGCGGCCAGCGCGCGCGCCAGGTTGACGCGCTGCTTCTGCCCGCCGGAAAGCCCCGCAGGCAGGCGCCGGGCGCACGCCTGCGGCAGCTGCACGAGGTCGAGCAGCTGCGCGATCCGCTTGTCCAGCGCCTCGCCTTTCAGGCCGCGGTACAGCTGCAGCGGCCGCGCGAGGATGTCGGCGATGGTGTGCGAAGGATTGAGCGCCGTGTCCGCCATCTGGAACACGATCTGGATGCGGCGCAGCTCCTCGGGCGAGCGCTGCGACACCAGGCGCGGCAGCGGCTTTCCGTCGAACATGATCTGGCCGCCGGCGGGGCCTATCAGGCCGGCGACGGCGCGGGCCAGCGTGGTCTTGCCGGAGCCGGACTCGCCGATGACGCCGATGGCCTGGCCGCGGTACAGGGTCAGGCTCACATCGTCGAGCACCGGCGAGGCGGGCCGGCCGTGCTTGTCCAGGGGCCCATAGCCGGCGACCAGGTTGCGCACCTGCAGCAGCGGCGTGGCGCCCTCGGCCACCGTCTCGCCGCTGCGCGCCTTGGGATTCGCCGCGGCGATGAGGCTGCGCGTGTAGTCGTCCTTCGGCGTGTTGATGATCTGCGCCGTCGTGCCGATCTCGCGCTCGGCGCCGTCGCGCAGCACCAGGATGCGGCCGGCCATCTGGGCCACCACCGCCAGGTCGTGCGTGACGTAGACCGCCGTGGTCCGGCGCTCGCGCACCACGCGGCGGAAGGCGTGCAGCACCTCGATCTGGGTGGTGACGTCCAGCGCCGTGGTGGGTTCGTCGAAAATCACCAGGTCCGGGTCGCTCATCAGCGCCATCGCGGCCATCAGGCGCTGCAGCTGCCCGCCCGAGACCTGGTGCGGGTAGCGCTGGCCGATGCTGTCGGGCTGCGGCAGCGCCAGCTCGCGGAACAGCGTCACGGCTTTTTTCTCGGCCTCGGCGCGCGGCATCAGCGAATGGATGTGGGCGGTTTCCACCACCTGGTCCATGATGGTGCGCGACGGGTTGAAGGAAGCGGCGGCGCTCTGCGCGATGTAAGAGACACGGCGGCCGCGCAGGCGGCGCCGTTCGGATTCAGACAGGCCCAGCACATCGGTGTCGCCGATACGCACGCTGCCGCCGGCGATGCGGCAGCCGTGCCGCGCATAGCCCATGAGCGCCAGGCCTATGGTGGTCTTGCCGGAGCCGGATTCGCCGATCAGCGCCAGCACCTCGCCGGGCTCGATGCGGAAGGAAACGCCTTTGACGATCTCGGTTTCGCCGCCGGCGGCCTGCGCCACGACGCGCAAGTCGTTTACGAGGACAGTGGCACCCATTAATGTTTCTCCCGGTCTGCGTCGGTATGTCCCGGCAGGTTGTCGATCACCAGGTTGACCGCGATGGTCAGCACGGCGATCGCGAAGGCCGGGGCGAGCACGGAGACACCGCCCACCGGCAAGGCACCGAGGTTCTCGCGCACCAGGGAACCCCAGTCGGCCATCGGAGGCTGCACACCCAGGCCCAGGAAGCTCAGGCTCGCCAGCAGGCGCAGGGCGTAGACGAAGCGCAGGCCCATGTCGGCCAGCAGCGGGCCGGTGATGTTGGGCAGAATCTCACGGCGCATGATGTAGGCCCGGCGTTCGCCGCGGGCACGCGCCACCAGCACGTAGTCCATGGCGTTGATGTTCACGGCCAGCGAGCGGATGATGCGGTAGGCACCCGGCGCGTAGACGACGGCCGTCACCGCGATCAGCAGCGGGACCGAAGAGCCAAAACCGGCGATCACCACCAGCGCGAACATCTTGCTCGGGATGGACACCAGCGTGTCCAGCACGCGGCTGAGCACCGCGTCGACCGCGCCGCCCGCCACGGCGGCCAGCAGGCCGAGCACCGCCCCCACGCCGCAGGCGATCAGCGTGGCGACAAAGGCCACGCCGATGGTGTAGGGTGTGCCGACAACGATGCGCGTGAGCATGTCGCGGCCCAGGTAGTCGGTGCCCAGCCAGTGCTGCGCGCTCATGCCCTGGAACACGCCGGCGTCGGACATCTCGCCCAGCGCGCTGTCTGGCACGAAGCAGGCGAAAATCCCCACGGCCACCCAGAACGCCAATACGGCCAGCCCGAGTTTGCCGGCACGCGACCAGCCCGCGAGCCAGGCGCGGCGCCGGGTGGCGGCCGCCGAAGGAACAAGTGTTGCAATATTCATAGGAAAGCCTTCGCGCTGCGCGCTGCGGTGCTCATTGATGCCTCAATCGCGGGTTGGCGACGATGCCGCACACGTCGGCGAGCATCACCAGGACCAGGTAGGCCGAGCAGAAGATCATGGCGCAGGCCTGCACCAGCGGCATGTCCCGCTGCGCGACGCCGTCCACCATGAGCTTGGCGATGCCCGGGTAATTGAAGATCACCTCGACGATGATCACGCCGCCCAGCAGGTAGGACAGGCTCAGAGCCACCGCGTTGGCGATGGGGCCGATGGCGTTGGGCAGCGCGTGGAACAGCACGGTGCGCGCGGCGCTCGCGCCTTTGAGCCGCACCATCTCGATATAGGCCGCGGCCAGCTGGTCGATGACGGCCGCGCGCGTCATGCGCAGCATCTGGGCCACGATCACGCTGCCCAGGCTGAGCACCGGCAACGCGAAGGAACGCAGCATCTCGCCCGGCGACGAAACGTCGACCGCGTACGAAAGCGCGGGGAGCCATTTCAGCTGCACCGCGAACACCAGCACGGCCAGCGTGGCCACCAGGAATTCCGGCACCGACACGACGGCCACCGTCGCCATGCTGGTGAAACGGTCGAAAGCCGAGCCGCGCCGCAAGGCGCACAAAATGCCCAGGCCGAGAGCCAGCGGGACGGAAAACACCGTCGTCACCGCGGCCAGCTGCAGCGAAGCCGGCAGGCGGCTGGCGACGGCCTCACCCACAGGCATGCCGGTGACCACGGACTTGCCCATGTCGCCCTTGGCCATGCCGCCCAGCCAGTCGAAGTAGCGCAGCATCGCGCTGCGGTCCAGTCCCATCTCCTTGCGCAGCGCCGCCACCGCCTGGGGCGTGGCGTCCTGCCCCAGCGTCTCTTCGGCCGCGTCGCCGGGCAGCACGGAGGTGATGGCGAACACCACCGCCGACACCGCCAGCAGCGAGCCCAGGCCCGCGAGGATGCGGCCGCCGACCAATCGCAAGATCGTCATGTTCATACGAGGCTCTTCCATCCAAGTGCCGGCGCGGAACCGGCTTTGCCGGGCCGCAGAGGGCGCCCCCTCGAGGGGGAAGCGCCGAAGGCGCTACGGGGGGGAGTCACGCTTCTATCCACACGTGTTCGGCGAAGCTCGAGCCCATCATTCCGCCCAGCGGGATGGGACTGAGGCCCTTGAGCTTCTTGCTGTGGCCGTCCAGGCTGGAGAGGAACATCGGAATGCCGATGCCGCCTTCGTTGTGGATCATGACCTGCATGTCGGCGTACATCTGGGCGCGCTTGGCCTGGTCGGTTTCGCCGCGGGCGGCCACCAGCAACTGGTCGAACTTCTCGTTCTTCCAGCCGGACTCGTTGGTGGGGGAGTCGGACTTGAAGAACAGGGTCAGGGCCAGGTCGGCCGTGGGACGCGTGTTGATGTTGCCGAAATTGACCGGGTGCTTCATCCAGTGCTGCGACCAGTAGCCGTCGGCCGGCATGTTGCGCACGTCCAGGTTCAGGCCGGCCTGCCGCGCCGCATGCTGCAGCACCAGGGCCATCTCCACCGAGCTGGTGGCGGCCGTCGAGGCCACCACAGGGATCGTGGCGCTGCCCAGATTGGCCTTTTTCAAGTGCCACTTCGCCTTCTCGGGATCGTAGGGGCGCTGCTTCAGGCCTTTGAAGAAGAAGCGGTTGCCCGGATCGATGGGCTGATCGTTTGCCACGACGCCACGGCCCAGCTGGATGGACTTGAGCATCTGCTCGCGGTTGAACAGCAGCTTCATGGCCTGCACGAAGTCCGGGTTGCTGCCCGGGCCGCTGTCGCGCCGCATGATCAGATCGGTATACGAAACGCCCTTGGTCTCGAAGATGGCTGCCTTACCGCTGGCGTTGACGCGGTCGATCGAGCGCGGGTTGACCCGGCCGATCAGATCAAGTTCACCCGCCAGCAGCGCGTTCACGCGCGCCGTTTCGTCGCTGATGCCCACGTGCTCGATCTCGTCCAGGTAAGGCCGGTTGGACTTCCAGTAGTTGTCGTTGCGCACGGCGATCGCGCGCACGCCGGGTTTGAACTCCTTGACCTTGTACGGCCCCGTGCCGATGCCCGCGTTGAAGTCGGTCGTGCCATCCTTGACGATGTGGAAGTGGTAGGTGCCCAGGATGGCCGGCAGGTCGGCGTTGGGGGCCACCAGGCGGATGGTGACTTCATTGGGGCCGGTGGCCGTCACGTCCTCGATCTGGTCAGCCAGCACCTTGGCCTTGGAGCCGATGGCCGGGTTCTTGTGGCGCATGATGGAGAACACCACGTCGGCCGGCGTGAGCGGCTTCCCGTCGTGGAAGGTCACGCCCTTGCGCAGCTTGAATATCCAGGTCTTGGCGTCCTTGGTGCTGAACTCCTCGGCCAGCTGGGGCTGCGGTGTCAGGCTCGCGTCCAGGTAGGTCAATCCGTTGTAGAACATGAAGCCGCGGGAATAGTCGGTGCCGTTGCCCTGCTTGGCCGGGTCCAGGGTGTCGCTCACCCCGGAAGTGGCTTCGGCGACCCTGATGCGGCCGCCCTTGCGCGGCGTTGGCGTTTGTGCCTGTGCATTCGCGGCAAAGCCCGCGATGCTGCCGGCCAGGGCCGCCTGCATGCCGCCGGCCGTCAACATGGCCAATACATCGCGCCGGCTCGCGCCGCGTTGCAACGCACCCAGGATGCGTGTGCTCTCTTCGGGGCCGATGAGGCCGTTCAGCTGCTTGTTATCTGCCATGGTTTTCTCCTAGTCATCTCGTGGGTGGGGTAAAGGCATTGGAGCACCTGCCGACCGGGGATATACCTCGATCACGCCGGGGCGCTTGGTTAAAACTGCGGTTTTGCGGATAGCCGGCGGCATGGTGTGCGGCGTGCCCCCGACGGCTTGCCGCCCGGCCGGGGCCGGCCGCCCTTGCGATGCCGCGGCGCGCGCGGGGCACCCGGCGCACGGCGAAACCAGTCGGCGTGCCGCGGCAATCGAAGCCGGTGGACTTGGGACGAAAGCTCATGAAAAGCGTCCTCCTGGAAGGGGTGGTGCAAAGCCTGTGCCGGTTTGCCGGCGCCATGCAATGAATGCTATTGAACCATCGCCGCAGATGCTGCGGTTGTGCGCCGCTTGCGCACCGTTCATGCCGAATGCCCAGGCTGAAACGGCAGATCAATTCCAGGCAAGGGCGTACCATGAATCCGATTCTTTTGAGAGGGAAAGCATGGAATATGACGACACAATGCGCGGCCGGCTGCCGTGCACCGCACGCGGTTTTGGCAAGGGCAACTTCATCACGGGGCAGCGCGGAATCCGCTGCACTGCAGCAAAGGATGTGCGCCCATGAATGTCTCCCTTGTCGAACGCCTCAAAGCCGCCGGCCGGCTGGATCGCCTGTTCATAGACGGCGAGTGGGTCCTGCCCGCAGGGCAAGCCCGGGCCAGCGTCATCAACCCGTCGACCGAAGAACCCATCGCGCAGATCGCCCTGGGAAGCGCCGAGGACGTCGCAACAGCTGTGGCCGCAGCCCGCAGCGCCTTCGCCACCTGGTCTGTCAGTTCTCCCGAAAGCCGGGCCTTGCTGCTCGGCCGCATCCACGCCCTGATCCTCGAACGCGCAGAACTCTTCGCCCAGGCGATCTCGCTGGAGATGGGCGCCGCCATCGGCTTTGCGCGCAGCACACAGGTGCCGGTCGCGGCCGAGCACATCCGCGTGGCCCGTGACAACCTGGCCAGCTATCCCTTTCTCTCCCACCGAGGCGACGTGACTATCCAGCGCGAAGCCATCGGCGTGTGCGGCCTGATCACCCCCTGGAACTGGCCGCTCTACCAGATCACCGCCAAGGTCGGCCCCGCCCTGGCCGCCGGATGCACCGTCGTCCTCAAACCCAGCGAGCTGTC
>NZ_JBFUBN010000020.1:0-49422 GCF_056405735.1 Polaromonas sp. P1_F2
GGGACGGGGCAATCGGGATCGGGGACAAAACACAAAGAACAAACCAAGACAAACAAGGACTCGCCACGGCGAGTCCTTGTGGTTTTCAGTATTTGGATTTGGTATTCCTTCCCCACCCCTTGTGGATGCGCCGAGGAGCGCAGGGCCAGACGGATCAGGGATCGCGCTTGTCTGAGCGAAGCGAGTTTAGCGAGACCCCGCCGTAGTCGAGCACCGCAGGTTGCCCCGCAGCGAAGCGTAGGGGACCCAGACTGCGGGTCGCCTTTTCTTTTGCTTACTTTTCTTTTGGCGAAGCAAAAGAAAAGTGAGTAGCCGCCGGGCTACCCCCGGCCAGCAGGTCTGAGCAGAAGACGGAGAGAGGGAAAGCGCGCAAGCCGGCGCAAGACCCGCTCTCAAATCTCAATTTTGCTACCCAACTCCACAACAGAGTTATTAGGCAAATTCAAAAAATCCGCCGCCCCACTCGCGTTATGGTGCATCTGCGCAAACAGCTTCTCACGCCACGGCGCCATGCCGCTGCCGATGGTCGGGATCACGGTGTCGCGCGAAAGGAAGTAGCTGGTGGTCATGGACTCCAGCTCGCAGCCCCGGCCCTTGATCTGCTGCAAGGCCTTGGGCAGGTCCAGGTCGTTCTTGAAACCATAGTGCACATTGACCTGCCAGCAGTCATGCCCCAGCGCGTGGATCTCCAGGCGCTTGTTCATGCCTATCCAGGGGATCTCGTGGTTGCGCACGGTCACGAACAGGTTCTGCTCGTGCAGCACCTTGTTGTGCTTGAGGTTATGCAGCAGCGCGTTGGGCACGCTGCCGGGTTCGGCGGTCAGGAAAACGGCCGTGCCTTCGACACGGGCCGGCGGGCTGACAAAAACGGCGTCCAGGAAGCTGGGCAGGTCGATCGCGTCGGCGCGCAGCTTTTCATTGAGCAGGTGGCGGCCTTCTTTCCAGGTGATCATCAGCGTGAAGACCGCGCCGCCGATCACCAGCGGGAACCAGCCGCCGGCGAACAGCTTCATGAGGTTGGAGGCGAAGAAGGCGAAGTCGACGACAAAGAAAACACCGGTGGCCGCGATACACAGGCTCAGCGGGTACTTCCAGCCGTAACGGATCACGTAGAAGGTCAGGATGGTGGTGATCAGCATGTCGGTGCAGACCGCGATGCCGTAGGCGGCCGCCAGGTTGCTGGACGAGCGGAACATCACCACCGCGAGCACGATGGTGATGAACAGGCCCCAGTTGACGAAAGGCATGTAGATCTGACCGGTGTCGCGCACGCTGGTGTGCTGGATGTTCAGGCGCGGCAAATAGCCCATCTGGATGGCCTGTTTGGTCACGCTGAAGGCGCCGGTGATCAGGGCCTGGGAGGCGATCACCGTGGCCATGGTGGCCAGGCCCACCAGCGGCAGCAGCGCCCACTCGGGCGCCATCAGGAAGAACGGATTTTTCACGGCCGCCGGATTGCTGATCAGCAGGGCGCCCTGGCCGAAGTAGTTGAGCACCAGCGAGGGCATGACCACCGAGAACCAGGCCAGGCGTATCGGCTTCTTGCCGAAATGGCCGAGGTCGGCGTAGAGCGCCTCGGCGCCGGTCACGCACAGCACCACCGCGCCCAGGATGATGAAGGTGGTGCCGGGGTTGGCCCACATGAACATCAGGGCGTAATGCGGGCTGAGTGCCACCAGGATATGGGGATTGGTCGCGATCTGCGAAATGCCCAGCAGCGCCAGCACGCCGAACCAGACCAGTGTGATGGGCCCGAAAAATTTGCCAATGCCGGCCGTACCGTGCTTTTGCACAGCGAAGAGGGCAAAAAGGATCACCAGTGTGATCGGGATCACGCCCTGTTTGAAGGCCGGCGAGACGACTTCCAGGCCCTCGACGGCCGACAGCACTGAAATCGCCGGTGTGATGACGCCGTCGCCGTAAAACAGCGAGGTGCCGAAGATGCCGACGATCAGCAGGGTCTTGCGCAGCTGCGGCTTGTCTTTCACCGCAGTGGACGCCAGCGCCAGCATGGCGATCAGGCCGCCTTCGCCGTTGTTGTCGGCACGCAGCACGAGTGCCACGTACTTGATGGAAACGATGACGGTCAGCGTCCAGAAGAAGATGGACAGGATGCCGTAGACGTTGTCGGGGGTGAAGGGGACGTGCCCGGAACCGAAAACTTCCTTGACGGCATACAGGACGCTGGTTCCGATGTCGCCGTAGACGACACCGATGGCGCCCAGGGTGAGCGCCGCGAGGGATGATTTTTTACTGGACACAAAAACTTCCCGTCTTTGCGCTTGGCCCGTTCGAGCGGGTCCAAAGCGGCGGGAATGGTTACCTTTGGGAGTGCTATTTTGCGCCCAGGTGCCGGGCTTGCAAGTGGGCGGGCATGCCTAAATCCAACTAATCCCTATTTTGTTGCACCGCAACAACTTGTAACAGAGCAGCCCGATAGAGGGCTAAAGCCGATGCGTCGCCTCGTGCCGGTTAATGCTATCTATTTAAGAGTGCGCCATGCCCGGCCTGGCAGGCCAAAAACCGGTATAGCCATGAAAAAAGCCCCTCGCGGGGGCTTTTTCAGTCGTAAACCTCGGCGTCCGGGTCGGTGGCTTCGAGTTCGTAACTCGCGGCCAGCATGGCCAGCCGCGCGATCACGCCATACATATAGAAGCGGTTGGGGTTGCTGGAGCCGGGCTTCTCGCCGGGTTGCGGCAGGCGGCCGCTGTCGGCGAAGGCCAGCGGCACGAAGCTGGCGCCGGGCGCGTTGAGGTTCTCGTCCACGCCGCGCTCGGCATGCACGCGGTAGAAGCCGCCGACGACGTAGCGGTCCATCATGTAGACCACGGGCTCGGCCACGGCGTCGTTGACGCGCTCGTTGGTCAGCACGCCTTCCTGGATGATCACCTCTGACAGCGCCTGGCCGTCCTTGGTGGTGCTCATCTTGTTTTTGGTCTTGCGGTTCAGCGCTTCGAGGTCTTTCACGTCGCGTACCGTCATGATGCCCATGCCGTAAGTGCCGTTGTCGGCCTTGACGACGACAAAAGGCTTTTCGTTGATGCCGTATTCCTTGTACTTGCGCTTGATCTTGGTCAGCAGCGCGTCGACGTTGGTGGTCAGGCACTCCATGCCGGTGTTCTCGGCGAAGTTGACCTCGCCGCATTGCGCGAACATCGGGTTGATCAGCCAGGGGTCTATGCCCAGCAGCTTGCCGAAGCGCTTGGAAATCTCTTCATAGGCCTTGAAGTGGTGCGATTTGCGACGCACCGACCAGCCCGCGTGCAGTGGCGGCAACAGGTACTGCTCGTTGATGTCTTCCAGGATGCCGGGGATGCCGGCCGACAGGTCGTTGTTCAGCAGGATGGTGCAGGGGTCGAAGTCTTTCAGGCCCAGGCGCCGGTCGGTGCGGATCAGCGGCTCTATCGTGATGGTCTCGCCGGTCGGCAGGTTTAAGGTGGTGGGTTCCTTGATGTCGGCGCTCAGCGAGCCGAACCGCACGTTCAGGCCCGCCTGGTGGAAGATGCGCTTGAGCTGCAGCACGTTGGACAGGTAAAAGCTGTTGCGCGTGTGGTTCTCGGGCACGACCAGCAGGTTGCGCGCTTCCGGGCAGATTTTCTCGATCGCGGCCATGGCGGCCTGCACCGCCAGCGGCAGCATCTCGGGCGTGAGGTTATTCCAGCCGCCGGGGTAGAGGTTGGTGTCCACCGGGGCCAGCTTGAAGCCCGCGTTACGGATGTCGACCGAGCTGTAGAACGGCGGCGTGTGCTCCATCCACTCCAACCGGAACCAGCGCTCGATCGCGGGGGTGGAGTCCAGGACGCGTTGTTCGAGTTCGTTGATGGGGCCGTTCAGGGCGGTGATGAGGTGCGGAACCATTCGGCCACTTTCGATAGGGGAATCTGTTATTTGCTTCGGTTATAGCTGACCGAATTTTAGGGATATTGGGATGGGATACCCGGGTTACAAGGGGTAACGCCAACGCAAGCCATCCAAAAATCCGTGGGCCGGGGTCGCGGCCCGGCATGCCCTCAGGAGCGCACTTCGCCCTGCCCCAGCACCACATATTTAAGGGAGGTCAGCCCTTCAATGCCGACCGGCCCGCGCGCATGGAACTTGTCGGTACTGATGCCGATTTCGGCGCCCAGCCCGAACTCGAAGCCATCGGCGAAGCGGGTGCTCGCATTCACCATGACGCTGGCCGAGTCCACCTCGCGCATGAAGCGCTGGGCATGCATGTGGTCGCGCGTGAGGATGGCGTCGGTGTGGTGGCTGGAATAGTGGTTGATGTGGGCGATGGCTTCATCAATGCCGTCCACCACCTTGATGCTGATGATGGGCGCCAGGTATTCCTCGTACCAGTCCTGCTCGCTGGCGGCCGTGGTGTTGGCGCCTTTGATGCCGGACAGGATGGCCAGCGCGTCCGGGTCGCAGCGCATTTCTACGCCTTTCGCGGCGTAGATCGCGCCGATTTTCGGCAGGAAAGCGGCGGCCACGCCGCGCGCCACCAGCAAACCTTCGCTGGCATTGCAGGGGCTGTATTTTTGGGTTTTGGCGTTGTCGGCCACGTTCACGGCCATCTCCAGGTCGCAGGGGTCGTCGACGTACACATGGCAGTTGCCGTCCAGGTGCTTGATGACCGGCACCTTGGCGTCGCGGCTGATGCGCTCTATCAGGCCCTTGCCGCCGCGCGGGATGATGACGTCCACATACTGCGGCATGGCGATCAGGTGGCCGACGGCCTCGCGGTCGGTGGTAGGCACCAGCAGCACGGCATCGGGCGGCAGGCCGGCGTCGGCCAGGGCCTGCTGCACCAGCGCCGCCAGCGCCTTGTTCGATTCGATCGCTTCCGAGCCGCCGCGCAGTATGCAGGCGTTGCCGCTTTTGATCGCCAGCGACGCGGCTTCAATCGTCACATTGGGCCGGCTTTCGTAAATCATGCCGAACACGCCGATGGGCACGCGCATCTGGCCGACGCGTATGCCGCTGGGCTGCTCCTTCATGCCGATGATGTCGCCGATCACGTCGGCCATGGCGGCCAGCTGCTCGCAGCCCTGGGCCACGGTGTCAATGATCTTGGGGGTGAGCTTGAGCCGGTCCAGCAGGGGGCCGGCCAGGCCGGCGGTTTGGGCGCGCTCCAGGTCGCGCTGGTTGGCCGTCTCCAGCGCTGCCGTGTTTTTTCGCAGCGCCTTGGCCAGGTTCAGCAAGGCCTTGTTCTTGACGGCCGCCGGCGCGCGCGCCAGCTCAGCCGAAGCCGCTTTAGCCCGGGTTCCCAGCAATTCCATCAAGCGCGGGACGTCGCTGGCGATATCGCTGGAAGAGGAAAGGGCTTTTTGGAGGTCGGGCGCGTTCATCCGGACCATTTTAGGCCTGCCGGAGGGGCCCCGCGGCGCACGGGTTATGCCTGCCTGGTGCGCCCCGGTCCTTGCATAGCGCATTGCTCGCACACCATGCCGGCCAGGCGGTGCAGGGCCTGCCAGCCGTCGGCAGGCCAGTCGGGCTGCTTCAGGCCCTTGACGATGCCGTCGACCTTGTGGGCGGCGTGCAGCAGGTTGGCCAGGGTGGTGTCGCCAATCTGCGGCAGCACGCGCTCGAACAATTTTTCCTTGATGCCCCAGACGCGGTTTTCGCGCAGCGCCATGGGCATGGGCCGGCCGGCGCTAATGGCATCTTTCACGCGTTTCATGCTGCGGATGTCCTCGGCCAGCGCCCAGTGCACCAGCACTTCGGATTCGCCTTCGGACTGCAGGCCGTCCAACATGCGCGCCACGCGCACCGACTGGCCACCAAGCACGGCTTCGGAGAGCTTGAAGACGTCATAGCGCGCCACGTTGAGCACGGCGTTTTCCACTTGGTCGAAACTGAGGATACCGTCGCTGCCGCCGGATTGGGCCGGGTAGAGCAGGCCCAGCTTCTGGATTTCCTGGTGCGCGGCCAGCAGGTTGCCCTCGACCCGGTCGGCGAAAAACTGCAGCGTGCGCTGGCCTTCCTCGCCGGCGGCCACGCGCTGGCCTTGCTGCTGCAGGCGCTGGGCGATCCACTGCGGCAGGTTGCGCCTGTCGATGGGGTCGAACTTGACGGTGACGCCGAAGCTCTCGAGCGCACCGAACCAGGCGCCCTTGGCCGTCATGCTGTCCAGCCGCGGCAGCATGACCAAAGTGAGGGTGGAGTCGTCGCCTTGCGCGCGCTCGGCGATCTGCTGTAACGCGACCGAGCCGTCCTTGCCGGGCTTGCCGCTGGGGATGCGGATTTCCACAATCTGCTTGTCGGCGAACAGGCTCAGCGAACCGCCGCTGGCCAGCACCTCGCTCCAGTCGAAATGCGCGCCGGCCACGGTGTGCACGGTGCGTTCGGTGTAGCCCTGGGCGCGAGCCGAGGCGCGCAGCGCGTCGGCGAACTCCTGCACCAGCAGGGGCTCGTCGCCGTGCAGGGTGTACAGGCTCTTCAAGCCGCGCTTGAGGTGTTCCTGGAGTTGGGCGGGGGCCAGATTCATGGGAGGGAGTTTAGCGGTTGGGCTTGTGCGGGCGTTCAGAGTTTGCTGGTCGACAGCAGCAGGCTGGTTTCGGTGTTGGCGATGCCTTCAAGCAGGCGTATGCGGCTCAGCACGCTGTCAAAGGCTTCCAGGCTGTCGGCCTGCAGCTCGGCCACCATGTCCCAGCGGCCGTTGGTGGTATGCAGCGCGCTCACGGCCGGGTCGCCGCGCAAGGCCGCCAGCACGGCCGCCGTGCGGTTGCCTTCCACCGCCACCGTCATGAAGGCGCGTATGCGGTGGCCTTCGGCCTGGGGTTTGAGGCGCACGGTGTAGCCGGTGATGGTGCCGTCGGCCTCCAGCCGGGCCAGCCGGTTCTGCACCGTACCGCGCGAGACCCGCAAGACCTTGGCCAGCGAGGCGACGGAGGCCCGGGCGTTGTCACGCAGCAGGGACAGCAGTTGGCGGTCGGTATCGTCCATGCGCGCATTTTATTGGCATAACGCCAATTGAAGCTGGCTATTTGTTCAAACAATGGATAAATCTGATCAACTTACTGACTTTTATTTGGCACAAGCACTGCGGACAATCGAAATCAACACAGGACCGGGAGCCCCATCATGGTTGACTACATTGGCATTGAGAGCATCCAGAAAATCGTGCGCCAGCGCGGCGCCGCCGCCTTCATCGAGGGCCTGGCCGGCGAAATCGAGCATGACTACCGGCGCTGGAACGATTTCGACAAGTCGGCGCGCCACGCCATCCATTCGCCCGACGGCGTGATCGAACTGATGCCGACCAGCGACGGCCACCAGTATTCCTTCAAGTACGTCAACGGCCATCCCAAGAACACCGAACTGGGCCTGCTGACGGTCACCGCCTTCGGTGTGCTGGCCGACGTGGACACCGGCTACCCCTTGTTGCTGTCCGAGCTCACCATCACCACCGCGCTGCGCACCGCCGCCACCTCGGCACTGGCTGCCAAATGGATGGCCAGGCCGGACAGCCGCGTCATGGCCATCATCGGCAACGGCGCGCAAAGCGAATTCCAGGCGATCGCCTTTCACCACATGCTGGGCATACGCGAGATGCGGCTGTTCGACATCGACGCGGCCGCGAGCGACAAACTGGCCCGTAACCTGCATGCGATGGCGCTGCGCGATTTGCGCGTGACGATCTGCCGGTCCGCGGCAGAAGCCGTGAAAGGCGCCGACATCGTGACCACCATCACCGCTGACAAGCGCAACGCCGTCATCCTGACGCCCGAGATGATCAAACCCGGCATGCACCTGAACGCCGTCGGCGGCGACTGCCCCGGCAAGACCGAGCTGCACGCCGACATCCTGCTGCGTTCCGACACGCGTGTGGTGGTCGAGTTCGAGCCGCAGTCGCGCATCGAAGGCGAGATCCAGCAGATGCCGGAGGACTTCAAGGTGGCCGAATTCGCCGACGTGCTCAAGGGTACGGCCGTGGGGCGCGCGTCGCCTCTTGAGGTCACGATTTTTGACTCGGTCGGCTTCGCGCTGGAGGACTACTCGGCCCTGCGCTACCTGCACAAGCTGCAGCTGGCCGACGCTGCGAATCGCCGACAAATCGACTTGGTGCCGCATCTGGACAACCCCAAGGACCTGTTCGGCTTGYTGGCCCCGGCCGCAGCCCGTACAGTCAAGGCTACCCGTCTGGACACAACCCCCGAAATGGCCCGTTGATGAGCATCACCGTTGACCTGATAGGCGCGCCCACCGACATAGGCGCGGGCAGCCGCGGCGCGTCCATGGGCCCCGAGGCCCTGCGCGTGGCCGGCATTCGCGAAGCGCTGCAGGCGCGCGGCCTGGAGGTCGCCGACACCGGCAACCTGGCCGGCCCGACCAACCCCTGGCTGCCGCCAGCCGACGGTTACAGGCACCTGGATGAAGTGGTCGACTGGAACAGGTCCGTGCATGAAGCCATGTACCAGAGCCTGGCCGCCGGCCGCCTGCCCATCCTGCTGGGCGGTGACCATTGCCTGGGCATAGGTTCCATCAGCGCGGTGGCGCGGCACTGCCGCGCCACCGGCAAGAAACTGCGGGTGCTCTGGCTGGACGCGCACACCGACTTCAACACCAACGCCCTCACGCCCACCGGCAATGTGCACGGCATGCCGGTGGCGGTGCTCTGCGGCCACGGCCCGGCCGAGCTCACCGGCATAGGCGGCACAACGCCGGCCATGAGCCCCTCGGCCATCCGGCAAATCGGCATCCGCAGCGTGGACGAAGGCGAAAAGCGCTTTGTGCGCCAGCAGGGGCTGGAGGTGTTCGACATGCGCTACATCGACGAGATGGGCATGCGCCACACCATGGAAAAGGCGCTGGCCGGCATGGATGCCGGCACCCACCTGCACGTGAGCTTCGACGTGGATTTCCTGGACCCGTCCATCGCGCCGGGCGTAGACACCGCCATCAAGGGCGGGCCGACCTACCGCGAGGCCCAGCTGTGCATGGAGATGATCGCCGACACCGGCCTGCTGGGCTCGCTCGACGTGATGGAACTCAACCCGGCGCTGGACGTGCGCAACGGCACGGCCGAAGTCGCGGTGGACCTGATCGAGAGCCTGTTCGGCAAGAGCACGCTGATGCGGGCTTGATGCCCGCGGGCCCGATTTACAGCTCCGTCACGGCCGCCAGGCGGCGCATGATTTGCTGGACCACGTCACCCTGCATGTCGCGGTAAAGCAGGGCCTCTTCGGCTTCCTTGGCCAGCACGGCGGATTCGTTGAAGCTGATGTCGCGCTGCTGCAGGATTTCGGTGTCGGGAATCAACTCCTTGCCCGCGAGCGTGCGCAGCCTGAAGCGAAAGCGCAGCCGCAGCTGGAACTCGCGCACCTGGCCCGAGGCGTTGGTGCTGAGCACCACTTTTTCGCGCTGGTCGCCCAGCACGTCGAGAACCACCTGCGCTTCGTTGAGGCGGCGGGGGTCGGAGATCACTTCCACCTTGCGGGTGGACTGCAGCGAGCGCCTGAGTTCCACGCCCAGCGGTGAGCTTTCGCCCAGGGAGGAGTACAGCGTGCTGAAGGCGAAATTGGGCGCCTTGCGCAGCGCGAAGCCGCAGCCGCTGAGGCTCAGGGCGGCGGCGGTTGCCGACAGGGAGAGGAATGCGCGACGCTGCATGGCTTGCCTTCTCTTCGTTGAAACGGTCTCAGATGACGATGTTGACCAACCGGCCGGGAACCACGATCACCTTTTTGGCGGGCGCGCCCGCGGCCTGTTTGGTGAAAGCTTCCGACGCCAGCGCGGCCGCCTCGATGGCGGCCTTGTCGGCGCCGGCCGGCACCGTGACGGCGCCGCGCAGCTTGCCGTTGATCTGCAGCACCAGTTCGATCTCGTCCTGCTGCAACGCGGCGGCATCCACCTGGGGCCAGGGGGCGTCGAGCAACTCGCCGTGCTGCGCGGCATAACCGAGCTGCGACCACAACGCGTGCGCCAGGTGAGGTGTTGCCGGGTACAGGCAGCGCAGCAGGATGCCGAAGCCTTCGCGCAGCGCGGCGTCGGAGCCGGCCGATGCCGCGCCCTTGAAGTCTTCCAGTGCGTTGAGCAGCTTCATGTTGCCCGACACCACGGTGTTGTACTGCATGCGCTGGTAGTCGTAGTCGATCTGCTTGAGCACGGTGTGGATTTCCAGGCGCAAGGCCTTGGTGTCCTTGTCGAACGCGGGCGCGCCGCCTTCGGGCTGCTTGCCGGCGCCGAGCTTGACGCCGAAATTCCAGACGCGGCGCAGGAAGCGGTAAGAACCTTCCAGCGCGGCATCGTTCCATTCAAGCGTGGTGTCGGGCGGCGCGGTGAACATGGTGTAGAGCCGGGCGGTGTCCGCGCCGTACTTCTCGATCAGGTCTTGCGGATCCACGCCGTTGTTCTTGGACTTGGACATGGTGGTCCAGCCCTCGTAGGGCACCGGCAGGCCGTCGGCCTTGGCGGTGGCGGAGATCACCTTGGCGTGTTCGTCGCGCACGATGTCGAGTTCGTGCGCCCAGAAATACTGCTTGCCGGTGGTGGTGCGCGAAAAAGCCTCGTTGAGCACCATGCCTTGCGTCAGCAGCTTGGTGAAGGGCTCGTCGACCGTCACCAGGCCCAGGTCGCGCATGACCTTGGTCCAGAAGCGCGCATACAGCAGGTGCAGGATGGCATGCTCGATGCCGCCTATGTACTGGTCCATGGGCATCCAGTAATTGGCGCCGTCGGCCACCATCTTCTCGCTGTTCTTCGGGTCGCAGTAGCGCATGAAGTACCAGGACGAGTCGACAAAGGTGTCCATGGTGTCGGTCTCGCGGCGGCCGGGCTTGCCGCAGACGGGGCAGACCACGCCGGCATGGAAGCCCGCGTGCTTGTGCAGCGGGTTGCCCGAGCCGTCGGGCACGCAGTCCTGCGGCAGCACCACGGGCAGGTCTTTTTCGGGCACCGGCACCGCGCCGTGCTCTTCGCAATGGATGATGGGAATCGGCGTGCCCCAGTAGCGCTGGCGGCTCACGCCCCAGTCGCGCAGGCGCCAGGTGGTTTTTTTCTCGCCCAGGCCCTTGACGGCGAGGTCGGCAGCGACGGCGTCGACGGCGGCCTTGCAGCCCAGGCCGTCGTATTTGCCGGAGTTGATGGTCACGCCCTGCTGCTTGTCGCCGTACCAGTCGGCCCAGGCGTCGGTGCTGTAGGCCTGGCCTTTGACGTCGACCACCTGCTTGATGGGCAGGCCGTATTTTTTGGCGAACTCGAAGTCGCGCTCGTCATGCGCGGGTACGCCCATCACGGCGCCGTCGCCGTAACTCATGAGCACGTAGTTGCCGACCCAGACTTCGACCTTGCCGCCGATGAGCGGGTGCGTGACGAAAAGGCCGGTGGGCACGCCTTTTTTCTCCTGCGTGGCGAGTTCGGCTTCGGTCGTGCCGCCGGCCTTGCTTTCTTCGATGAAGGCCGCGACCGTGGGGCTGGAGGCGGCGGCGTGCAGGGCCAGCGGGTGTTCGGGCGCCACGGCGCAGAAGGTCACGCCCATGATGGTGTCGGCGCGCGTGGTGAAGACGTACATCTTTCCATCGCCGATCAGCTTGCCGGAGGCATCCTGGACGTCGTGCGTGAAGGCAAAGCGCACGCCTTCGCTCTTGCCGATCCAGTTCTCCTGCATCAGCTTGACGCGCTCGGGCCAGCCGGGCAGCTTGTGGCTGACGCTGTCGAGCAGCTCTTCGGCATAGGCCGTGATCTTGAGGTAGTAGCCGGGGATCTCGCGTTTTTCCACCACGGCGCCGGTGCGCCAGCCCTTGCCGTCTATGACCTGTTCATTGGCCAGCACGGTCTGGTCGACCGGGTCCCAGTTCACGACCTGCGTCTTGCGGTAGGCGATGCCTTTTTCCAGCATCTTGAGGAACAGCCACTGGTTCCACTTGTAGTAAGACGGGTCGCAGGTCGCGACTTCGCGGCTCCAGTCGATGGCCAGCCCCATCGCCTGCATCTGCTTTTTCATGTAGGCGATGTTGTCGTAGGTCCACTGCGCCGGCGGCACTTTGTTTTTCATGGCGGCGTTTTCGGCCGGCAGGCCGAAGGCGTCCCAGCCCATGGGCATCAAGACGTTGTAGCCCTTCATGCGCAGGTGGCGCGTGAGCATGTCGTTGATGGTGTAGTTGCGCACATGGCCCATGTGCAGCTTGCCGCTGGGGTAGGGCAGCATGGAGCAGGCGTAGTACTTCTTGCGGCCGGCGTCTTCCGTCACGCGGTAGGCGTCGGCGGCGGTCCAATGGGCTTGAGCGTCGCGCTCAACGTCGAGGTGGTTGTATTTGTCTTGCATGGAGAACCGGAAAGCGGAAAGCGGAAAACGGAAAGAAAACGGAACAGGAAACAGGGAGAAAGCCCGGCGGCGCGGGCGCGCGGCCGATTGCCGCGAATCCCCGATTTTAGGGGCAGGGGCGGTATCCGCGCCGCTTAGCGGCTCACCGCCGGGCCGGAAGGGTTGTCGGCCACAAAGCCGATGCGGTTGAGCCCGGCTTTTTGCGCCACGCCCATCACCTGGACCACCTTGCCATAAGGCACACCCTCGTCGGCCCGCAGCTGGACCTCCGTATCGGGGTTCTGGGCGGAGGTTTCGGCCAGCCGGCCGGCCAGTTCGTCCATGTTCAGGGGCTTGTCGTTCAGGAAGGCCTGGCCGGTTTTGTCGACCACCAGGGTGACGAATTTCGGGGCATCGGCTGGTTTGGCGGCGTCGGTCTTGGGCAGGTCCAGCCGTATGCTGCTGGCCAGCAGGGGCGCGGTGATGATGAAGATGACCACCAGCACCAGCATCACGTCCACCAGCGGGGTGACATTGATGTCGCTCATGGGCTGGGGCCCAGGCGTGCGTTCAAGGCGTCCGAAAGCCATGGTCAGGCCTTGTGCGCCAGGAGCTCGCGCAAATCGCGGGCGAAGCCCTCAAGGTCGGCTTCGATGCGGCCTATGTAGCGGCCGAAGATGTTGTAAGCCAGCACGGCCGGGATGGCCACGGCCAGGCCGGCGGCCGTCATGATGAGGGCCTCGCCGACGGGACCTGAGACCTTGTCGATGGTGATCTGGCCGGCCGAAGCGATGCCGACCAGCGCGTGGTAAATCCCCCAGACCGTGCCCAGCAGCCCCACAAAAGGCGCGGTGGAGCCGACGGTGGCCAGCAGGACCTGGCCGAACTGCAGCTTGTGCAGCACGGCGTGCAGCGCGTCGCGCAGCACACGGGTCAATTGCTGGGACTTGTCGCCCGCCGTGGCCAGCGTGCCGCCGGCCGGGAGGGCCGTCGCGGCGATCAGCGGCAGCACCAGGGCTTCGCGGTCGAAAGCGGCGACTTTTTCCCGGGCTTGTTCGACCGAGGCCGATTGCCAGAAGGCGGCGGTGCTGCGCGCGACGTCGCCACCGGCACGGCGAAGCAGCCAGGTTTTCCAGAGGATCACGACCCAGCTCGCGACCGACATGCCCAGCAACAGGATGGCCACCAGCTGGCTGACGATACCGCCTTGGGTCATGAGGCTGAAGAAGTCCATCCGGTTACACCTTTGAAGCTGCCGCGGCCTGCGCCGCGTTTATTTTTTGAGGCCCAGCACGTCGAACATGTCGAAAAGGCCGGTGGCATGGCCGTCCAGGAAGCGGGCGGCGCGCAGGCTGCCCTGGGCATAGTTGCTGCGGCTGGACGACTTGTGGCTGATCTCTATGCGTTCGCCGGTGCCCAGAAACATCACGGTGTGGTCGCCGACGACGTCGCCGCCGCGCACGGCGGAAAAGCCGATGGACAGGGGATCGCGTTCGCCCGTCACGCCTTCGCGCGCATAGACACCACAGTCTTTGAGGTCGCGGCCCAGCGCGCCGGCGATCACCTCGCCCATCTTGAGTGCGGTGCCGGAAGGCGCGTCGACCTTGTGGCGGTGGTGCGCCTCGACGATTTCAATGTCGTAGCCGGTGGACAGGGCCTGTGCCGCCATCTCGAGCAGCTTGAGCGTGACGTTGACCCCCACGCTCATGTTGGGCGCCATGACGATGGCGATGTCTTTGGCGGCGGCGGCGATTTCTGCTTTCTGCGCCTCCGAGAAGCCCGTGGTGCCTATGACCAGCTTGACGCCCATTTCGCGGCAGGCCGCCAGGTGGGCCAGCGTGCCTTCGGGGCGGGTGAAGTCGATCAACACGCGGGAGTCTTTTAAACCCTGGCGGATGTCGGCGTTGATGAGCACGCCGCTGGCGCGGCCCGAGAACGCAGCGGCGTCGGTGCCCACGGCCGGGCTGGAGGCCAGGTCAAGCGCGCCGGCCAGCTGGCAATCGGTACTGGCGGCGATGGCTTCGACCAGCATCTGGCCCATGCGGCCGCTGGCGCCCGCCACCGCGACCCTGTGACGGCGGGCCTGGTTGAGGGCCGCCCCGCTCACTGTTTCGGGCCTTCGAGGGGAGGGTAGCTGGTGGCCGGCGTGCCGGCGGGCACGCTGGCGGGCGCCGCGGCGCTGGCCGAGGCGGATTTGGGTTTTTCGGCGGCCTTCAGCTGCGCTTCGGTGGCTTCCAGCACAGGCACGTCACCCAGCTTGCGCCGGTTGCCCAGCTTGGAGATGAATTCGGTCTCGCTCGGCATGGCGTCGCCTTCAAAGCGCTCCAGCTGGTCGTTCTTGAAGAACACCGTGTACTTGTAGGACTGGGGCTCCACGCCCTGGCGCTTCAGGGTGAAAACGTAATCCCAGCGGTCGGCGTGGAACAGGCTGGCCATCAGCGGCGTGCCCATCGTGGCCTTGACCTGGTCGCGCGTCATGCCGGCTTTCAGCTGTTCGACCTGCTCCTTGGAGACGAAGTTGCCCTGGATGACGTCGATCTTGTAGGGGGTCACCCAGTTGACCGGGTTCATGGAGCTGCCGCCCATGCCGCCGCAGGACGCCAGCACCGTGCAAGCCAGGAGCAGGAAAGCGGTTCGGGCGCTGTAACGATGATTTGCAGGCATGGCTGACATAGTAAGGGGGTGTAGCGATATGATTGTTCATTGTAGCGGCTGGGGGCTCCCGGCCTGCGCCTGCCCTGAAGGGTCACAACCGCCGCGTCACACCGGTTTCACCCAGAGAGTTTTCCCATGAGCAACATCGACGAACTGAAAAATACCGGCCTCAAGGCAACTTTGCCGCGCTTGAAAATCCTGGAGATTTTTCAGGCGGGCAAACAGCGCCACATGACGGCCGAAGACGTGTTCCGGGTGCTGCTCGAAGAGCGTTCGGACATCGGCCTGGCCACCGTCTACCGCGTGCTGACCCAGTTCGAGCAGGCCGGCCTGTTGAATCGCAGCAATTTCGAGTCCGGCAAGGCGGTCTACGAGATCAACGAAGGCCAGCACCACGACCACCTGGTCTGCCTGGATTGCGGCAAGGTCGAGGAGTTTTACGATGCCGAGATCGAAAAACGCCAGCAGTCGGTCGCCAAGTCCAAGGGCTTTACCATCGCCGACCACTCCCTGTCGATCTACGCCAACTGCACCAAGGACAAATGCCCCAACCGCAACGGCATGCCGGTGAGGCATCACCACGCTTGATGGTTCGAGGAATCCCGGTCTGTTGAACGAGGAACAAGCAGGGCGGCCTGAAGGCGCGAAGAAACCGTAGCGAGCGGTCCGAGGTCGCACTGAGGACCGGAGCCGGAAGTTGCCGGGGTCTTGTTCCAGTTCCAGCAGGGGCCGCGGAACCGGCTTTGCCGGGCCGCAGGCGCAGCTCCCCCTCGGGGGGGGGCAGCGTATTACACGAAGTGAAAAGCGTGGGGGCTAATCATCCTGTTCCATGGCGCGTCTGTGCCTTTCGACGAACTCCTGGTAGGTATTGATCCCGCGCAGCTGCAAAATCGCGTTGCGCACCGCGGCTTCCACCAGCACGGCGATGTTGCGGCCGGCCTCGACCTGGATGATGACCTTGCGCACCGGAATGCCCAGCACGTCCTGTGTCAGCGGCTCATAGGGAATGCGTTCGTAGTCGCGCTCCAATGTCTCGCGGCGCACCAGGTGCACGATCATCTTCAGGCGCATCTTGCGGCGCACCGCCGTCTCGCCGAAGATCGCCTTGATGTCGAGCAGGCCTATGCCGCGCACTTCGAGCAGGTTTTGCAGCAGCTCGGGGCAACGCCCCTCGATGGTGGTCTGGTTGATGCGGTACAGGTCCACCGCGTCGTCGGCCACCAGGCCGTGGCCGCGCGAGATCAGCTCCAGGCCCAGTTCGCTTTTGCCCAGGCCCGACTCGCCGGTGATCATCACGCCCAGGCCCAGGATGTCCATGAACACGCCGTGCATCGAAGTGCGGTCGGCAAAGTGCTTGGACAGGTAGGCCCGCAGCACGTCGATCACGAAGGCGGCCGACTCCGGCGTGGAGAACATCGGCAGCTGCGCGCGCTCGCACATGGACAGCAGCGTGTCGGGCGCCACCTGGCCGTCGGCCACGACCAGCACCGGCGGCTCCAGCGTGATGATGCGGGAGATGCGGCGGGCGCAATCCTCGGGGCTGGCATTGGTCAGGTAGGCAACCTCGCGCTCGCCCAGGATCTGCACGCGGTAGGGATGGATGTAGTTGAGGTAACCGACCAGATCGGCGCCGGAACGCGCGGCCCGCACGGCCACTTCGTCGAAGCGCCGCTCGGAGGCCCCCAGGCCGGCGACCCATTCCCATTTCAGGGAAGCGCGGTGGTCTTCAAATAAAACGTCAGCGCTGACGACGGTGGGCTTCATGCCTGCCTGCGATTCGGGAAGGAGGCCTGCGCGGCCTAGGAGCTGACTTCGTGGACGGAGTGCCAGGAAGCGATCAGGTGGTGCAGTCCAGCGGCATCGGTGCTGGTCTTGAGCTGCTCGCGCAGGGTGCTGTCGCTGAGCAACTCGGCGATTTCCGAGAGGATTTCGAGGTGTTTTTGCGTGGCGGCTTCGGGAACCAGCAGAAAAATCAGCAAACCCACTGCCTGCTCGTCCGGCGCGTCAAAGCCGATCGGCGACTGCAGCAGGAACACCGCCGCCATAGGCGCCTTGAGTCCCTTGATGCGGCCGTGCGGGATCGCCACCCCGTGGCCCAGGCCGGTCGAACCCAGGCGTTCACGGGCGAACAGGCTGTCGGTGATCAACGCGCGGTTCAGGCCGTGCTGGTTTTCGAACAGCAGCCCGGCTTCTTCAAAAGCGCGTTTTTTGCTGGTCGCTTCGACGCTGACCAGCACTTGGGAGGGGGGCAATATTTGCGAAAGACGGTTCATAACAATCTTTTAGTCGCCGAATTATGCACTTTGCAGCGGGTTTGCTGGAAAAAGAGGCATAAAAAAGCCGCTTGAGGCTTCAAGCGGCTTCTGTCACACAACTTGCGCGAGCTCTGTACAGGGCGGCCGGGGCGGAAGATTCCGCCGGACCGCACCGGCTGAGGCAGAAAACGGGAAGGCCCTTCAGGCCTGGCGCTTGGCGGCAATGTGGTGATGGTCCTGGGTTCTGGTTTTGTAACGTCCGACCTGGCGGTCCAGTTTGTCGGTCAACTCGTCGACGGCGGCGTAAAGATCAGCGTGGGAACTCTCGGCAAACAGGTCGCGGCCCTTGACGTGCACATTGCACTCGGCCCGCTGGCGTCTTTCCTTTTCTTTCATGTTGTCCACTGTCAACAGGACTTTTACGTCCACTACCTGGTCGAAATGCCGGGTAATCCGATCCAGCTTGCTGGTCACATAGCCGCGCAGCGCGGGGGTGACTTCAAGATGGTGACCGCTGATCGTCAAGTTCATAAAGAGACTCCTTTTCCAGGGTTGGAGCTGGGGTTTGAAAACACCACCCGGCCCGTGAGGGAAGGGCGGCAGACGGGGACAACGCTCTTGGATTTACTATGCGCCCGAAGGCCTCCAATTGCAACCGGGCTTGCAATAAATAATGAAACCTTGTGAAAAACCCCTTGACCCTGCATTCCGCAGCGCAGTGCCGTGTCGGCGAGCCATCCGCGTGGGCGCGGCAAGCACTTGATTTCACTGATTTTTTCGCGGTCGGTGCGGCGCGCGAACGGGTGCCGGGCTTGCGGGAAATCCGTGCGGACGGCATCATGCGGACACCATTGACGCGTGTCTATCCGTGCCAGGACAAGCTCCGGGCAAGGACGGAGCGGGCCTGTCCGCGGGCAGCAGGAAACCATAACAACCGGCCTCTTCACGACCATGCATCGCCCGTTCCTATCCCATTCGCCGCAGACCCGGCCCGGCCATGTCGCTTGAGACCATTATTTCCTCCGCATTGACCCGGCCCGACGAGGATCGCAACGCCCTGGTGCTGATGGGCGGCGGCGCGCGCACCGCCTACCAGGCGGGCGTGTTGCACGCGCTGTCGACCATGCTGAGCCTGCAGGGCGGTGGGGCCGGCGAACGTTTTCCGTTCAGCATCCTGGTGGGTACGTCGGCCGGCGCGCTCAATGCCGCCTTCCTGGCCAGCCGCGCCGGCGAAGGCCTGCAGGCCTTTTCCCAACTCGCGAGCTTCTGGACCACGCTGCGTTCCTCGCAGGTTTACAAGCTCAAGGTGCCGGCGTGGATACGCTCGAGCCGCATTGCGGCGGCGCTGTTTTTGTCGCAGCAAATGCGGGCGCAGCAGGCCCTGCTGGATAACACACCACTGGTGGACACGCTGCATCGCGTGATTTCGCTGGGCCGCATCGAGCAGGCCCTGCAGGACAGGACCTTGCGCGCCTTGGCTGTCACGGCCTCCAGCTACAGCAGCGGCGTGCACTGGACGTTTTGCCAGATGGCGGCGGGCCGCCAGTCCGACCTGTGGAGCCGGCCCGGCCGCCGTGCCGAATTCCAGCCCATCACCATCGAGCACCTGATGGCGTCCAGCGCCATCCCCTTCCTGTTTCCATCCACGCCGCTGTGGGTGGACGGCCATCCCGAATTTTTCGGCGACGGTTCCATGCGCCAGAGCTCACCGCTGTCACCCGCGCTGCACCTGGGCGCCGGCAAGGTGCTGGTGATAGGCGTCGGCCAGCCCGAGCGGGCCGGTTTTGTCGGCGGCGGCAACGGCGCCAGCGTCACCGGCCGGCCCACGCTGGGCGCCATCGCCGGCCATGCCATGGCCAGCGTTTTCCAGGACACGCTGCAGGCCGACGTGGAGCAGGCCCAGCGCGTGAGCAAGACCGTGCGCCAGATGCCGCGGGAAATCGCGGCCGTCATGCCCTACCGCCCGGTGGACATCCTCGCGATCGCGCCTTCGCAGTCGCTGGACGCACTGGCGCAGGCCCATGCGGCCGAGTTGCCCACGGGTACCTACAACGCCCTCGCGGGCCTTGGTGCGCTGGGCGCCAAGGGCAGTCCCGGCGGTGCCGCGCTGGCCAGTTACCTGCTGTTCGAGCCGGGTTTTGTGAAGGCGCTGATGGCGCTGGGCGAGCACGACGCCTATGCGCGCAAGGACGAGTTGCTGGCCTTTTTTATGTAGTTTGAGCGGTGGATAAGCCGGGCTTGAAATGCCATAATCGCCGCTGATTCAATTACGGAGAAATCCTTGGAAAGCAGCCCTAGTCGCTAGCTTTCAACGCCGCAGACTGACGCAGGCTTGCAAAAGCTCACGTTCAAAAAGGGGGTTGAAAGCGATGCACCATCCCACCGCCCCTTTACCCCGCTTTCGCGCAAGGCCCCGAGCGCATGCCTTGCGCGGGCCCTTGAACCGATAGGCAGTCAGCCATGCTCAATATTTTCACGCTCGCCAACGGCCGGCTTTTCCAGGAAGAAATCGAATCCCTGGAAGAACTCTCCAAGTTCCAGCCGATCTGGGTGGACCTGGAATCCCCCACCCTCGAAGAAAAACGCTGGATCAAGCAGTACTACGGCCTGTCCATTCCCGAAGACGCGATGGATGAGGACATCGAAGAGTCCGCGCGGTTTTACGAGGAAGACAACGGCGAGCTGCACATACGTTCCGACTTCCTGATCGCCGACGACGCCGAACCGCGCACCGTCCGCGTGGCCTTCATCCTGAACCTCGTCAACGACGACCTCAAGAGCAAGGGCGTGCTGTTTTCCATCCACGACGAGGACGTGCCGGTGTTCCGGTTGCTGCGCATGCGCGCGCGCCGCGCGCCCGGCCTGATCGAGGATGCCAAGGAAGTGCTGCTCAAGCTGTTCGACGCCGACGCCGAATATTCGGCCGACACGCTCGAAGGCATTTACGTCGAGCTCGAAAAAGTCAGTGCCCAGGTGCTGTCGGGCGACGTGACCGACGCGCTGGCCGGCGAGGTACTGGGCGCCATCGCCCGCCACGAGGACTTGAACGGCCGCATACGCCGCAACATGATGGACACGCGCCGCGCCGTCAGTTTCATGATGCGCAGCAAGATGCTCAACGCCGAGCAGTTCGAGGAAGCGCGGCAGATCCTGCGCGACATCGATTCGCTGGACTCGCACACCGCCTTCCTGTTCGACAAGATCAACTTCCTGATGGACGCCACGGTCGGTTTCATCAACATCAACCAGAACAAGATCATCAAGATCTTCTCGGTGGCCAGCGTCGCGCTGTTGCCGCCCACGCTGATCGCCAGCGTCTACGGCATGAACTTCAAGCTCATGCCCGAGCTCGACTGGTCGCTGGGCTATCCCTACGCCATCCTGCTGATGGTGGCGAGCGCCGTGGTGCCCATGTGGTACTTCAGGAAGCGCGGCTGGCTGAAGTAGTCGCGGCGCTCAGGCGCCTGCGTATACCGGCTCGCAGCGCACCTCGGTCTTCACCGAGTTGGCGATAAAGCAGGCCTCGTGCGCGTCATGGTGCAGCTTGTCCAGCTCCTCGCGGCTGGGCTGGCGCTCACCGGAGAACGTCACCTCGGGGTGCAGGGTCACGATGGTCATGGCGACCTTGCCTTCGGCGTTCTTTTCCATCACGCCGGTCGCCGCGTCGAAGTAGCGGTCCACGCGGAACTTGCGCTTGACGGCCATGGTCAGGAACCACAGCATGTGGCAGCTCGACAGCGAAGACACAAACGCTTCTTCCGGGTCCAGTGCCGACGCGTCGGACATGGGCAGCGGCACGACGGACGGCGAGGATGAGCCCGGCACCTCCAGCCCGCCGTCAAAGCGCAGCAGGTGGCGGCGGCTGTAGCGGTTGTCCAGGAAGTCGGCGTCCTTGCGTTCCCACAAGGTTTCTGCGGCGTAGTGCGACATGGTCTGAAGGTCCGGAGTGAATCAGTTGAAAAAATCCCGTAGCGCCCGGGCTGTCGCCTCGGGCTGCTCTTCGGGAATGAAATGGCCGGCCGGCATGCCCCGGCCGGTGACTTCGCCGCTGCACTGGGCCTGCCACAGCGCCAGCGGGTCGAACATCCGGTGCACCACGCCGCGCTCGCCCCAGAGCACCAGCAGGTCGCAGGCCAGCTTCAGGCCTTGCGCGCGGCCGTCGCGGTCGTGCTCCAGGTCAATGCCGGCGCTGGCGCGGTAGTCCTCGCAAGCGGCGTGCAGCGCCTCGGCGTTGCAAAAGCTGCGCTCGTATTCAGCCAGCGCCTGAGGCTCGATGTAGCTCATGCCCGCGCTGCCCCAGCCGCCCAGCTTGGCGTGCAAATAGGCTTTGGCGGTTTCGGGATGGTTGGCGCCCATCATGATCTCGGGCAGCGGCGCCGGCTGCAGCATGTGGAACCAGTGGTAGTAGGCGCGGGCAAAGGCCATGTAGGGCTCGGTCATGCTGCGGCCCTCGTACATGTCCAGCGTGGGCGCGATGTCGATGACGCACAGCTTGTGCACGCGCGCGGCGTGGTCCAGGGCCAGCCTATGCGCCACACGCCCGCCGCGGTCGTGGCCGCACAGGAAAAAACGGTTGATACCCAGCGCGTCCATCACGCCTGTCATGTCGTGCGCCATGTTGCGCTTGCTGTAGTTGCTGTGGTCGGGCAGGCCTGCGGTTTTGGAGGAGTCGCCGTAGCCGCGCAGGTCGGGCATCACCAGGAAGTAATCACCGGCCAGGCGCTGGGCCACGCGGTGCCACATCACGTGCGATTGCGGAAAGCCGTGCAACAGCAGCAGCGCTGGTCGCTGCGGCTCGCCCAGCGTGGTTATAGAGACCCGCGCATTGATGGAGGCGCCGTTGACCTCAAAACTACGCGATTCAAAACCGTCAAACCAGGTCATGGGCAACTCCCGTCGGGGTTAAGTCTTGCGTTGGGACAGGTATTTTTGCAGATTTGCCGCCGCCCCTGCCCGCACCTTGGTGCGCAGAAAGGGCGTCCAGCCCAGCAGCAGGCCGGGCGCGCCCAGCGCCTGGCGCGACCAGGCCCAGAAATCAAAGTGGTCGCGGTGGCGGCTGATGAGCCCCTGTTCATTGAATTCGAACTCGCCGTCGATCACGTTGTGCACCATGCGCCCGGTGGTGCTGAAACGGTAGTCGGCCTCCCAGTGCGACTTGCCGCTGCGCGCATCGGCTTCAATGCCGCTCCAGCTGAGTTTCCAGACGTCGGCGCCCTTGGCTTTGGTCACGTCGCAGAGCATGTGCCACATGCCGGTGACCTCTTTGTGGCCCCGCAGCGAAAAGGCCTCGTCATCGAACTGCGCGTCGGGCGCATAGCAGGCGGCCATGGCATCGGAGTCGAGGCGGGCGAAGGATGCGTAGAAGTGTTCGAGGGTGATCTGGTTGGGATGCATGCTGTCTCCTGGTCGGGATTGTCGGGGTCTCGGGTGATGGACGGGTCCGCGAACTCTATAGCGCTCGCTGCCATGCAAGCGTCGCTCACGCGTCAGCCGGCCTTTTCCGGTTCCCCCGGTTCTTCCAGCAACTCCAGCAGCCGCTGCAACGCATGACGCACCGTGGCGCTGCGCACCGCGGCCCGGTCGCCGTCAAAACGCCGGACCTCCGACACCAGCCGCCCCGGCAGCGCAAAGGCAAACCATACCGTACCCACGGGTTTGGCCGCGCTACCGCCCGTCGGGCCGGCAACGCCCGTGACGGCCACAGCCACCTGGGCGCGTGAACGCTCCAGCGCGCCGGAGGCCATGGCGCGCGCCACTTCTTCGCTGACCGCGCCGTGCCTGGCGATCAGTGGGGCCGGGACGCCCAGCAATTCCGTCTTGGCCTCGTTGGAATAAGTGACGAAGCCGCGCTCAAACCAGTTGCTGGAGCCGGCCAGGTCGGTGCAGGCGGCGGAGATCATGCCGCCGGTACAGCTCTCGGCGGTGGCGAGCAACCGTCCCTGGGCCTGCAGCAGGACGGCGAGTTGTCCGGCCAGCTCGAGTACGCCGTTCACCAGAACCTCCAGAGGGCGATCACCAGCAGCGCGCAAAAGGCCGCGACAAAATCGTCAAACAGGATGCCGAAACCGCCGCGCCAGTTAAAGCCTTTGAAGGCCTGGTCGGCCCAGGCCACGGGACCGGGTTTCACGGCGTCAAAAAAGCGGAACAGCACAAAAGCGGCCAGCTGCGACCAGAAGTCCGCGGGCATCACCAGCCAAAGCACCAGCCAGAAGGCCACCACCTCATCCCAGACGATGCTGCCCGGGTCCAGGACGTTCATGGCCTTGGCCGTTACGGTGCAGGCCCACCAGCCCACCAGGGTGGAGGCGGCGATCAGCCAGCCCATTTCAGCCGGCGTGAGCCACTGCTGCAGCACCAGGAAGGCCAGCCAGGCCCACAGCGTGCCGGCCGTGCCGGGCGCGACCGGGCTCAGGCCGGCGCCAAAGCCCAGGGCGATGAAATGCGCGGGATGCGACAGCAAAAATTTCGCGGTGGGCCGGAAGGCGGGCGGCGGCGTGGTGTCGGTCATGGTGGGGGTTGCCAGGCGCGGATGCCCGGGAAGGCCCCGGGCTATTGGCTGATTTTGTCACAGCGGTTTCACACGCTGCCTGCACAGTCCAGCGATTCACCAGCAAGAGGGATTTCGGATGAGCAAACACAAGCAGGTTTTAAGCAAGATGAACGCATTGACCCTGGCCGCCGCTTGCGCGCTGTGCCTCGCGGCCGGCAGCGGCCGGGCGCAAACCGCACCGGCGGTGGAGGCCACGCTGGCGGGCCATGCGGCGCTGGCTGCCGATGCCTCGGTGGCCGCCCCTCGCGATGCGGGCGCCTTCTTCGCCACGGCGGGTAAATTCGCCAACGCCAGGCGCCAGCGCAATGAGCAGCTCGGCAGCGAAAGCGCCAACACCTTTGTCGGAGACCCCAAATACCCGCGCGCTTCCGGCGGCACGCTGCCGATGAAAGGCCAGTCGGTGCAGGGATTTTCGGGCATCGTCTTCCTGGGCAAGGGCGAGTTCCTGGCGCTGACCGACAACGGCTTCGGCAACAAGGTCAACTCGCAGGACGCGCTGCTGATGGTGCACCGGCTCTCGGCCGACTGGAACAAGGGCCAGGTTCTGCGCCGCGGCACGACCTTCCTGAGCGACCCGGACAAGCGCGTGCCTTTTCACATCCAGAATGAAAACACCCAGCGCCGCTATCTCACCGGCATCGACTTCGATCCCGAATCCCTGCAAGTGGTGGGCAACGAATGGTGGATAGGCGACGAGTTCGGTCCTTACGTGCTGCGCACCGACTTCCAGGGCCGCGTGCTGGGCGTGATCGAGACGGTCATTAGCGGCAAGTTGCACGCCTCGCCAGACCACTATATGCAGGGGCGGCTGCCGAATCTCCCCGGCGAGGCCTTGTTCGAGGTGCGCCGCTCCAACGGCTTTGAGTCCATGGCCAAATCACCCGACGGCAGCAAGCTCTACCCGATGTTTGAAGGCCCGCTGTTCGATGCCGCGACCAAAAGCGTGGAGAAGGCCGGCGACAAAACCTATGTGCGCATCAATGAACTGGACGTCGCCACGCACAGCTACACCGGCAAGCAGTGGAAATACCTGCTCGAAGAAGTGGGCAATGTGGCCGCCGACTTTCAGTTGCTGGACTTCACCACAGGCCTGGTTATCGAGCGTGACGACAGCACCGAAGGCATCGCGCCGGCATGCCCCAATGAAGCGCGCACCGATTGTTTTACCCGGCCCGCGCGTTTCAAGCGCGTCTACAAGATCGACCTGGCAGCCGCCGATGCGGACGGCTTTGTGCGCAAGGTCGCCTACATCGACCTGACTCGCATCGCCAACCCGAAGCGCCTGGCCAAACTGGGCTCTAACGAAGCGGTCTTTGCATTGCCGCACCTGGGCCCCGAAGGGCTTGCGGTGGTCGATGCCACGCACATCGTGCTGGTCAACGACAACAATTTCCCGTTTTCATCCGGCCGCGAGATCGGCAAGCCCGATGCGAATGAGCTGACCCTGCTGGATATCCGTGCGCTGATTGAGGCCAAATAAGCGAATCGGTCAACTGGCGGGCGGGCCGCTCACCAGGTCTCTTTCGCGGCTGAACCACTCGGCCCAATAGTCGATGCAGGCCCGGATTTTCGGCAGCCGGTGGCGCCCGCCCAGCGTCACGGCGTGGATGGGCACGGGCTGCTCGTCGACAAAGCCCGCAAGCACCGGCACCAGCAGGCCGCGCCGCACCAGCGGCTCGGCCGCCAGCATGGCAAAGCGCGCAATGCCCAGGCCCTGCAGGGCCAGCTGGCTGGTCGTGCCGGTGGAGTCGGCGCGCCAGCAGCCGTCTGCCGTGACCACCACGGGCTGGCCTTCGATGATGAAAGGCCAGCGGTTGAGCGAGGTCGCGGCGCTATTGCTGATCAGGCGGTGCCGGCCCAGGTCGTCGGGATGCTCCGGCGTACCATGGGCCTCCAGGTAAGCCGGTGTGGCGTACAGCCGCCGCCCATGTGTGCCTATCTGGCGCATCACCGAGTTTTCGTTCGTATGCATGCCGCTGCGGATCGCGATGTCGACACCGTCGCGCACCATGTCCACCAGGCGGTCGTCCACTTTCAGTTCCACGCGAACATGCGGGTGGCGCTGGTGAAGCCCTTCGAGGCTGGGCACCAGCAGGTATTCGGCCATGACAGTGCTGGCCGCCACCCGCACCCAGCCGCTGGCCTCGCCGCTCTGGCTGGCGAACTCGCCTTCGAGGTCGTCCAGCGTCTGTGTCATGCGCCGGCAATAGCCGAGGAAGGTTTCGCCCTCGGGCGTCAGGGTCAGCGCGTGCGTGCTGCGCTGCACCAGCCGTGCATTGCAGGTTTTCTCGATGCGGGCGATGGCGCGTGATACCTGGCTGACAGGCACATCCCGCGCACGGGCTACGGCCGAGAAACTGCCCAGTTCGGCCACGCGCGCGAACAAGTGCATGTCGTCAAAGTTCAGGTTCCGCATGCCGGCCATATTACCCAGGGCCGGGGTTTTCTGTTTTGCGTCTGGTGCAAGACGGATTTGCGGCGCGGGTGGTTTCCGCCGGTGGCTGTTTTGCGCACAGTAGCCCTGTAGCCCCGTTATCAGGAAAACGGGCTACTTCGAAAGGACACGTTCATGAACTACCTCTACACCGCAGCCGAAGAAAACCGCCTGGCAACCGCCGCCGAAACCGAAGCCCGCCGTTTGCGCGCCTTGGCCGCGGCTGAGTTCTGGTCCGCCATTGTCAACTGGGCCTGCAGCGCGGCCGGTCGGCTTGCGCACCGCACGCAGCTGGGGGCCAATCCGCGCCCTCAGGCGAAGTGATCGAAGGAGGCGTAGTGCCGCTCCAGCAGCGCCCCCCCCGCATCCAGCAGGCGCAGGCCGGGATCCTTGTCAATGCGGCCTATCCGGCTGACGGGTGTTTGTGCCTGGCGAGCAGCGGCCCGCACGGCCTCACGGGCCGAGGCCGGAGCGGTAAAGGCGAGCTCGTAGTCGTCGCCGCCCGCCAGCGCGAACGCCATCTGCTTTTCAGCATCGATTCCGGCCGCTGCCCAATCGGAACGTGAAGAAGCAGCGACCAGATTGAGCGCGAGTGCCGTTTCAAGCGTGGCGCCTGTTTTCGAGGCGTGCAGGATGTGGCTAAGGTCGCCGAGCAAACCGTCGCTCACGTCGATGGCCGCCGAGGCAATACCGCGCAGCGCCTGGCCCAATGCGATGCGCGGCGTGGGCTGCTCCAGCCTTCGCCTGGCCTGGGCCAGCATGCCGGACGGCAAGGTCAAGGCGCCACGCAGCGCCTCCAGCGCCAGCCGGGCGTCGCCCAGCGTGCCGCTGACATAAACGTCGTCACCGGGTCTGGCGCCCGAACGCAGCAGCGCCTGGCTCTTTCCGTTCAGCACCGGGACTTCGCCGAACACGGTGATGCAGATGTTGAGCGGCCCTTGTGTAGTGTCGCCGCCCACCAGTTCGCAGCCATGCGTATCGGCCAGCGCCAGCAGGCCTTGCGAAAACGCGGCGAGCCAGGTTTCGTCGACCCGCGGCAAGGCCAGGGCCAGCGTGAAGGCCAGGGGCTTGGCGCCGCAGGCGGCCAGGTCGCTGAGGTTGACGGCCAGCGCCTTGTGGCCCAGCGTGAAAGGATCCACGTCCGCGAAGAAGTGCCGGCCCTCGACCAGCATGTCGCTGGAGATGGCTGTCTGCGTGCCGGGCGCCGGCTGCAGCAGCGCGCAGTCGTCGCCCACACCCAGCGCGGCGCGCGCGGCGGGGCGTGTGAAGTAGCGTGCGATCAGGTCAAATTCACCCATGGCGCAGAGCATACAGGCTGCGCCCCGGGCACCAGGGTCAGGGATATTGCTGGTGCGCGACGCCGCCGCGGAAGCGGTCGGCCGCCTGGCGTATGACTTCGGCCAGCAGGTGCTCCTCGCCCTGTTTTTCGCGCAGCCATCGGGCGTCGTTGTCGCCGCGCTCCACGCTGTTGCGCAGCAGGTGCAGCGAGGCGCCCGCGCCCATGCCGGTGGCATGGCGCTCGATCTGTGCCATGGTCAACAGGATGTGCTCGCGCAGCGGCATGTGGCCGCCGGTGGCAGGGTCCACATAGACCGCGTCCAGGCCGAAGCGGCAGGCCTGGAAACGGTTGTAGGTGTAGACCAGGTAATCGTCCTCGGTGGGCATGAAGGGCTGCTCGTGCATGAACCAGGAAGCCAGCGACTGCACGAAGCCGGCCAGCGCGGTGGCGCGCTCCACCGTGAGCGGCGTGTCGAACACCCGGATTTCGATGGTGCCGAATTCCGGCTTGGGCCGGATGTCCCAGTAGAAATCCTTCATGCTCTTGACCACGCCGGTGCGCGTCATCTTGTCGAAGTAGACGGTGAAGTCGTCCCAGGTCAGCGCGAAGGGCGCACGGCCCGACAGCGGAAAGGCGAACACCGAGTTGAGCCGGGCCGAATCGAAGGCCGTGTCCTGGCCCTGCACATAGGGCGAGGAGGCAGACAGCGCGATGAAGTGCGGAATGTAGCGCGACATGCGGTGCAGCGTCAGCAGCGCGCTGTCGGCGTCGGGGCAACCCACGTGCACGTGCTGGCCGAAAATCGTGAACTGCTTGGAAAGGTAGCCGTAGAGCTCGGACAACTCGCGAAAGCGCGGCTTGTCGTAAATGCGGCGCTCATGCCACTGCTGGAAGGGATGGGTGCCGCCGCCGACCACGGCAATGTTGAGCTTGTCAGCGCTCTTGACCAGCGCATCGCGGATCTGCGAGAGCTGGCCCAGCACCTCCGACGCGTTGCGGCACACGCCGGTCGAGATCTCGATCATGCTGGAGGTCATCTCGGGCACCACGGCGCCCGGCAGCGGGATTTTGGACATCAGGCGCAGCATGTCCTCGGCGTAAGGCGCCAAGTCGTAGTCGTGCGTGTTCACCAGCTGCAGCTCAAGCTCCACGCCCAGCGACAATGCGGCCGATTTGTGAAAGGGTTCAAGGCTCATGGACGGGTCCGGATGCGGGGCCGCGCGTGAGCGGCGCCCAGGGTTTGGAACTTTCGCCGGCGCGGTAAATGGCCAAGGTGGCCAGCACCGCGCCCAGCACCTCCATCAGCAGGATGGCGGGCAGGGCCACACTGGCGATCTGGCGGCCCAAAGCGCCCGAGGCCGTGGCGAACTGCGACACCAGCAGCAGCGCGACCGAGGACATCGGCGACATCGCGCAGCCCACCCACAGGGCCTGCTTCCAGCTGGCGCCGCTGCCGACGTTGCCGAGAGCGACACCGGCGATCTTTGCCACCATGCGCGCGACGACCATGGCGATGACCAGGCCCGCCACCGGGCCGCTCCAGTCGGCCTGCGCCGCCACCACCGAGACCAGTACGAACATCAGCATGGTCAGCATGGACGAGGCCGTGCCCATCTGCCGCGGCCACGACCAGGGGCGCGGATTGAGCTGCTTGAGCAGCATGCCGCCCAGCAGCGCCGCCAGCGGCGCCGAGCCGCCGAAGTGGGCGGCCAGCGCGGCGCCCGCGGCGATCAGGGCCAGCAGCAGGATGGCGGTGTTCTCGCTGGTGGGGCTCATCACGCGCAGCGCGGTGCGCAGCATCAGGGCCAACGCCGCGCCCACCACCACGGAAAGGCCCAGTACCACCAGCACCGGGTACAGCGTGCTGAGCACGCCGGCCACGCCCGAGTCGGGCCGGTGCATCATGCCGGCGCGTGCGCTGCATAGCGTCAGCGCATACAGCGTGCCCAGCGTGGACAGCACCAATGCACGTTCGGTGACGGGGCCGGCGGCGCGAGTGTCTATGGCCACGCGCGACAGCACGGCGGGCGAGGCGGCCATGGCCAGCAGGGCCAGCGGTTCTGCCACGGCCTCACGCACGCTCATCGCGTGCAGGGCCCAGTACACCAGGATGAAGGTCAAGGACGCTTCGGCCAGGCTTTGAACCAGCACCATGGGGTTGTGGCGAAACCAGCGCAGCGGAATGCGCCCACCGGCTTCGAACAGCACCACAGCCACGCCCAATTCCAGCAGGAAGAGCCCGGTGCCCTGGAGCGGCCAGGCCGCGCCGCTGAAACCGGCCAGGCCGGCAAAGCCGCCGACCAGCGAATAGCCGACCACCTTGGGCAGGCCGGTGTAGCGGTTCAGGAGATGGCCCGCGGCGGCAGCCAGCGCGAGCAGCACGGACCACTGCACGGTCGGCAAGCCCGCCGAAGGCTTGATCCATTCAGCCCAGATGGCCAGGATTTCGTTCATGAGGAAGGGGTCTCCACTCTGATGGGAACTTCTGCAGACAAGCCCTTGAAGGCGGCATGTTGCACGTTGGTCGGCCAGCCTGGTGGCGTGAGGCCCGGTGGGTTTGCGCGAAAGAAAAGTTGTTGCATTAATTTACAGGCGCGCTGTTGCCAGGCCTGTAGGACAAGGCCGGAAATCTGGCCCCACGCTTGTTGCTCGAAGAGTCCAGTGAACAGACCAGCAGGGGCCGCGGGACTGGCTTTGCCAGACCGCAGGCGCCGTCCCCTCGAGGGGAGAACAGGCTACACGCAGTGAGCCTGGACAGGGGGGCGCCAGTTACTCAGGCATGAAGAAGCTGCGGGGGTGGCTGCGCCATCGCGCCCAGATGGCGGCGCGGATACGCGCACGGTCGACATTGCTCACGTTGTGCGCCTGCAGGGCCAGGCGGAACGCGAGGTAAAAACTCACGCCGAGGTTCAGCGCGCCTATCAGCGGAATGGCCGCGATGCACCACCAGATGGTCAGGTGCTTGAACGCTTCCAGGCCCAGCGAGGCGCCGGCCGCGGCCAACTGGCCGGTCGACAGCGTGACGTGGCGCGCTTCAAGCTCCACGCCGAAGAAGCCGGTGAAGGCCGGGATCAGTCCCAGCATGAAGCCCAGCGCGATATTGGAGGCGAAGCCGGAGATGTTGTCGCGCATGAAGGCGGACCAGCGCGCCGCGCGCTCGCTGCCGAGGAATGCGGTGATGCGCGGGTTGTGGCGCATGGCCGAGTCCAGGCGATGCAGCACAAACCAGTTTTCGGTCCAGCCCGCGATCATGCTGGCCGCGAACAATATGCCGCCGGTGAAACCCGCCCACATCAACGTGGGGCCCAGCAGCGTCAGCGTGCCCAGCACGTGCTCGGCCTCGGTGTGGCTGATCATGGGCCGGCCCAGCAGCAGCAGGACCAGCGTGTTGACCAGCAGCACAGCCGGCACCACCATGAAGACGTTGCCGAAGACCGCGGCCACCTGCGAACGCACCAGGTGCGTGACCTCGTCAACAAAGGCCGCGATGGTGCTGCTCGCATCGGCCGAGCCGAGGTCCTTGAGCTTGGCCGCCATGGCCGGCGCCGTCATGGCGGGCTGCTTGGTGGCCAGCGTGAAATGCAGCAACTGGATCAGGATGAAGCTGGCGGAATACATGACGGCGGACCAGAAGCCGCTCCAGAAGGCCGAAAGGCCCACCGCCACGATCATGAACTTGAGCAGCGTGGTAAAGGCCGTGATGGCGCCACCGCCCATGGCCTTGCCCAGCATTTCGCGGTATTCGCCGCGCGTGCGGGTGATGTAGGTTTCGCCGGTTTCGGCGCTGCGCTCGGCCACCTTGGCCGACAGCAGCGTGGAGTTGGCGCTGATCAGCGCGCTGATGCTCTTGCCTTCCTGCGCCGTGATGACGCGGCGTCCCAGCAGCTTGACGGCCGCCATGGCGGGCTTGGGCGAGACCAGGCTGTCCAGCAGTTCGCGCACGCGCAGCATGCGCTCGCGCAGCTGGCGCAGCCGAAACACCATGCCGACCGAGATGCCGTTGTCCTCCAGGTGCGTGTAGATGCTGTTGACGGCCTGGCGGCAGGCGTCCAGCCGCTCACGGTATTGCGCGATCGCGGCCTGCAGCTGTGCCTCGTCGCGTTCGGGCTTGAAGAAGGCGTTGCGCAGCCCGTCGATGTCGGCCGGCAGCGCGTGGAAGGCGCGCGCGTGCGGTGTGGCGCGGTTCATGCGCAGGCGCAGCTCTGGCGCGAAACCCGTGGCGCGTATCTGGGCCGTGCAGTAGGTCAACGCGTCCATCAGGCTGTAGTGCCAGTGCAGCGTGTCCATGTCGGGACTGGCCGATAGCATCAGGGCCAGCCGGGCGACCTGCAGCTCTTCGAGCGCGCCCATCCATTGCGCGTCGAAGCGCGTGGGCGCCACCAGGGGGAACAGCTCGGAGGCGTCGACGGTTTCTGGCGTGCCGGGCAGCAGTTTGCGGCGCAGGCGCTCGGCCAGTTCACTGACAAAAGCCGTGCGCGGCGCGAAGCCGAAATCGGCCAGCAAGGTGGTGATGTCGACCGTCTGGATCAGTGTCTGCCACCAGGCCCGCATGCGTGCCTGGATCTCGGGCTGCCGCTCGACGGCATCCATGAGGGCCTGCACCCGCGAGACGGCGGCCGCGACGGAGGTCTCGTCGCCGCGTATCCATTCGAAGAGCTTGATCAGCCAGACATGGCGCTGTGCCAGTCCGGCGTCCGGGTCCAGCGCCTTGAGCAGGGAGGCCAGGTCTTTCATCGGGCAGTCAGGGCCGTGGGCTCAATGCAGGACACGGCCGGGCGGGGTGGCGCCGTTGCCGTTGCCGCTGTGCGCCTCCAGCACGAACATGGGAATCGGCGCCTCGAAACGCTCGCCGTCCTCGGCCACGCAAAAATAGCTGCCGTGCATGGTGCCGCTGGGCGTGCGCAGGCGCGACCCGCTGGTGTACTGGAAGGATTCGCCGGGCTTGAGCAGCGGCTGGTGGCCGACCACGCCCAGGCCCTTGACCTCTTCGTTGTGGCCGTTGGCATCGCTGATGACCCAGTGGCGCGAGATCAGCTGGGCCGTGACCTCGCCGGTGTTGGTGACCGTGACGGTATAGGAAAACCCGTAGACGTGGTCTTCCGGCGCCGACTGTTCGGGCAGGTACTGGGGCACGGCTTCGCAGGAAAATTGGTATTTGGGCATGGCTGAAAGTATTGAAACCTGTTCACGGTCTAAACGAGGCCCCGTTTAGACCGTGAACAGGTTCTCAGCGACCATGTTAACCGCCTGCTGCGGCTGTTGGCCGGGCGAAACAGCCTGCGCCGTCGAGGCCCGGCGCGGGCCGCGGCTTGCTGCGACAATCCTGACATGCCTAAAAACCAGCCGCCCACCTACCGCATCGCCCCTTCCATCCTGTCCGCCGATTTCGCCCGACTGGGCGACGAGATCAAGGCCGTCGTCGCCGGCGGCGCCGACTGGATCCACTTCGACGTGATGGACAACCACTATGTGCCCAACCTGACGTTCGGGCCCATGATCTGCCAGGCGCTCAAGCCGCACGCCAAAAAAGCCGACGGCACGCCGGTGCCGGTGGACGTCCACCTGATGGTGCAGCCCGTCGATGCGCTGGCCGCGGCCTTTGCCGACGCGGGCGCCGACCTGGTCAGCTTCCACCCTGAAGCCTCCGGCCATGTGCACCGCAGCGTGCAGGCCATCAAGTCCAAGGGCTGCAAGGCCGGGCTGGTGTTCAACCCGGCCACGCCGCTGGACGTGCTGGACTGGGTGATCGAGGACATCGACCTGATTCTCATCATGAGCGTCAACCCCGGCTTCGGCGGGCAAAGCTTCATCGACTCCGCGCTGCGCAAGATCGAGGAGGCGCGCAAGCGCATCGATGCCTCGGGCAAGGACATCCGCCTCGAAGTCGACGGCGGCATCAAGACCGACAACATCGCGCGCGTGGCCGCCGCGGGCGCCGACACTTTTGTGGCGGGCAGCGCTATTTTTGGAAAACCCGATTACAAGGCGGTGATTGACGCCATGCGGGCGGAACTGGTGAAATAGGCCGGCGCGCGTCGATGCGGACCCGCGCGCGCCAACCCCGGTAACCGGCCGGGCCGGATGCCGGCCTCGCCACCCATGGAGGAGCCGCATGACTGAAGCCGTAAGCGAGCAAGCCGGGCGGGGCCCCGCGCGCCGCTCCCGCATCCTGGTGGTGGACGACACGGCGGACGTCCGGTTTTTCCTCGTGGCCCTGTTGCGGGACGGTTATGAGGTGGAGGCCTGCGAGTCGGGTGAAGAGGGCTTGCAGGTGGCGCTGTCCGACAGGCGCCCCGAGATCATCCTGCTGGACGTGATGATGCCCGGTATGGACGGTTACGAGGTCATGCGGCGGCTGGCGCGCGATTCGCGCACGGCCGACATTCCCGTCATCTTTCTCACGGCGCTCAGCAGCGTGGAGGAAGAGCAGTTCGGATTGGACCTGGGCGCCACCGACTACATCACCAAACCCATCAGCCCGCCCGTGCTGCTGGCACGCGTGAGGCTGCACCTGGAGCGCAGCGCCAATGCCAAGCGCCTGAAGACCCTGTCCGAGCAGCTGTCGCGCTACCTCGCGCCGCAGGTCTACCAGTCGCTGTTTGACGGTTCCCGCCAGGCCGAGATCCAGACCCAGCGCAAGCGGCTGACGGTGTTTTTCTCGGACATCAAGAACTTCACGGCCTCCACGGCGCAGTGGCAGCCCGAAGAAGTTACCTTTTTGCTCAACAGTTACTTTGAGGAAATGTCGCAGATCGCCGCCGAATACGGCGCAACCCTGGACAAATTCATCGGCGACGCCATTGTCATTTTCTTCGGCGACCCCCACACCCTGGGCCCGCGCCAGGACGCTGTGCAATGCGTGAAGATGGCCGTCGCCATGCAGCAGCGCATGGCCGAGCTGCAGCGGCGCTGGAAGGCCATGGGCATTCCCAAGGCCTTCGAGATACGCATAGGCATCAACTCCGGCTTCTGCGACGTCGGCAACTTCGGCAGCAATCTGCGCATGGACTACACCATCATCGGCCGTGAAGTGAACCTGGCCGCTCGGCTCGAACAGGCCGCGGAGCCCGGCGGCATCCTGATTTCGAGGGATACCCACGACCTTGTGCAGGACGAGATCGAGGTCGAGGCGCGCGAGCCGGTCGTCGCCAAGGGATTCGCCGAACCGATCACGGTCTATGCGGTCCGCAAAACCCCGGCGGCGCCAGCAGGGGCGGGGGTCATCCAATGCGACCGGCCCGGCCTGCGCCTGGAGCTGGATCCGGGACGCCTTACGCCCGAGCAGCGCGTGGACGCCGCCGCCGAGTTGCGCAGGGCGCTGGGCAGCCTGGAGGCGCTTGCGGAGGCTGGGAACAGCGAGGCCGGGAAGGGCGCCGACGGGCCGGCCCCGGTGGCCGAAACCGGCACACCGGCGGCCCGCCTCGCCGCCGTGCAGGCGGCGGATGCGGCAGGTTCCGCCGAGGAGGCGCTGCCCGACAGCATCGCCGGGCTCGACGTGCCCCTGGGGCTGAGCCGGGCGATGAACATGAAAGGGTTTTACATCTCGATGCTGCGCCGCTTCGTGGACGGCCGCGCGGACACGCCGGCACGCATCCGCGAGGCGCTGGCGGCAGATGACCTGAAGGCGGCGGAGTTGCTCAGCCATTCCTTGCGCGGTGTTTCGGCGCAGATCGGCGCCACGCAATTGCCGCTGGACGCAGGCGCGCTGGAGCAGGCGCTTCATGACAAGGGGCCGCGCGCCGGCATTGACGACCTGCTGCTGCGCATGGAGGCCTCGCTGGGGGAATTGATGGCGGCGCTGCGGTCCGCCTTGCCGCCGCCGCCCGCGGAATCGCCGTGAATGCCGGGGCCCACCCAGTTGGTGTATCTTCTTCCTGAGGGCGTGCACCATTTGAGCGGGCCCCGGACCTTAGAATCAGGCAGCGCTTCGGCGTATGTCATGCCCCTTACCACAGAGAGGAGCTACACCGTGCAATACAACGATATTTACGCCGTCACGCCCAAAGGCCAGCAGGAATTGCGCAGCGCCGCCACCACGATTTCGCCGCCTGAACTGGAGCTGCTGGTGCGCCTCGACGGCATCCTGTCCCTGGCCCAGATCCGCCAGAGCGTGGGCGAAGCTGTCGGCGCGACGCTCGACAACACCGTGAAACTGCTGCTGGCCAAGGGGCTCGTGACCCAGGTCGAGCCGGACCCGTTCGCCGCCTCCCTGCAGTTCCAGCTGAGCCCCACGGCGCTCACCGAGGCCGGCGCCGAGGCCGATTTCTGCGCGGCCACGCTGAAGAAATCCAATTACTACGTCCGCATCGCACGCAAGCGCGAGCAGCCGCGCCAGCGCGCGCCCGGCGAACGCCTGTCGGCCATCGTCGTGGACGACGATGAGCACCTGGCAAAGTTTCTGAGCCACTACCTGACCTTCGAGGGTTTTGACATACGGGTGGCGGGCTCCCGCGCCGAAGTGGTGGCCGAGTTCCGCAAACCGCCGATTCCAGACCTGGTGCTGCTGGACGTGATGCTGCCCGATGCCGACGGGTTCGACATCCTGCTGCGCATCCGCTCGCACCCGCAGCTCAAGGACATCCCGGTGATCATGCTCACGGCGAAGGCGACCCGCGAGGCGGTGCTCAAGGGCCTGGCCAGCGGCGCGGACGGCTACATCACCAAGCCCGTGGAGACTGAATCGCTGATCCAGGCGGTCCGCACCGTGCTGGGCTCGCAGTAGCGCACAGGCATGGCGAAATGAGCCGCTTTTCTGGCAAACCAGGCCTGCCGGCTCAAGCGCCATGAAGTCGCCTTTTCGCGCGACCATCAATGTCGCCCTGTTCACCGGGATGATCCTGATCATCCTGAGCATCGCGGCTTCCTACTTCACCATCAATACGCTGCTCAGCGGCACGCAAAGCGAAACGCAGGCGCGTGAAACAGTGCTGCTTCTGGAGCAGGTCGTCGCGGAGTTCAAGGCGGCGGAGTCCTCGCAGCGGCGCTACCTGCTGACCAATACCGCCACCGACCTCGCCGCATACCAGGAGGCCCGCACGCTGAGCCAGCAGGCGCAGCAGAGGGTGCACGCGGCCGCCGGCACCAGCCAGGACTGGCGCACGCTGGAGGACGCCATGACGCGCCGCTTCGCGCTGATGGAGCAGGCCATCGCCGTCCGGCAGCAAACCGGACTGGAAGCGGCTGCCGCCATCATCGGCGGCGAGCCCAACCGCCGGCTTTATGACGAGATCGAAACGCTGGTGACGCGTATCAAGACGGCGGAAACCCAGGCCCTGGAGCGTTCGAAAGAGGAAACGCGGCAAAGCGCCCAGACCGTCAAGCAACTGATCCTGCTGGGCGGGCTGTTGTGCCTGAGCGTGTTCGGCTGGGCCATCCAGATGATTGTCCGGTCGCAGGAAAAGCGCCGCCGCGTCGAGGCCAGGCTTTCCGACAGCGAGGCCATGAGCCGGGCCGTGACTGAAAGCATGGCCGAAGGCCTGGTGACCGCCACCCAGGAAGGCATCATCGTCAATGCCAACAGCGCCGCCCGCCACCTCTTCGGCTACCGGCTCGACGACCTGGTGGGCCGGGAGGTGACCATGCTGCTGCCCACGCGCTACCGCATGGGTTTCCAGGCCTTCTTCGCCAGCCTGACAAACCGCCAGCGCGGCTTTCGCGAATGGGACGTCAAGGTTCTGGGCCTGCGCCACGACGGCACCGAGTTCCCGGTAAACGCATCGTTCGGCGACGTCAACGTGGGCGGCAGCCGGCTGTTCACGGCCATCATTCACGACATCACCGAAAGCAACCGCATCAGCGACGCCCTGCGCGACAGCGAGGCCCAGTTGCGCGAGCTGACCGACGCCGTGCCGGCCCTGATCGCCTATGTCGACAGGGAGGAGCGCTTCCAGTTCCACAACCGGGCCTATGAAGAGGCCTTGGGCCTCGGGCGCGAGCAGATACAGAACCGGACCCTGCTGGAAGTCCTGGGACCGCAGCTGTACGACCAGGTCAAAGGCCATGTCGAGGAGGCGCTGGCCGGTTATTCGGTGCGCTACGAATTTGAGCTGGCGCCCCTCGGCGGCGAACGGCGCGAATACGTCATGAGTTATTTTCCGCGCTACGGCGAGGGAGACGAGCAGGGCACCGTCATCGGCTTCTCCTCGTTGGGCAACGACGTCACCGAACTCAAACGCATAGACCGCATGAAGAGCGAGTTCGTCTCCACCGTCAGCCATGAACTGCGCACACCGTTGACCTCCATACGCGGTTCGCTGGGCCTGGTCTGGGGCGGCGTGACAGGCGAGCTGCCGGCGCAGGCCAAAAACCTGGTGGGCATCGCCCAGAGCAACTGTGAGCGCCTGATCCGGCTCATCAACGACATTCTCGACAGCGAAAAGATCGAGTCCGGCAAGATGAGCTTTGAGTTGCGGCCGATGGAACTGGAACCTCTGCTGGAGCAGGCCCTTGCCGCCAATGAAGGTTTCGCGGAGCAGCACGGCGTGAAGCTGGTGATGGGCAGGATGGAAGCGCCTGTTCAGGTCTGCGTCGACAGCGACCGGCTGATCCAGGTGATGACCAACCTGCTGTCCAATGCCATCAAGTTTTCGATGCCTGGCAGCGCCGTGCAGGTGGCGCTGCGCACGGATGCGGGACGCGCCCGGGTGGAAATCATCGACAACGGCCCCGGCATTCCGGATGAATTCCGCCAGCGAATCTTCCAGAAATTTTCCCAGGCCGACTCCTCCGACACGCGGAAAAAAGGCGGCACCGGCCTGGGCCTGAGCATTTCCAAAGCCATCATCGAGCGCATGGATGGCACCATAGGCTTCACCACGGAAAGCCAGGTGGGTAGCACATTCTTTTTCGAGCTGCCGGTGTGGCGGGAAGCGCCGCCGGTCACGGCGCCCATGGGGCTCGACGGCGTAATGCGCCCGCGCGTGCTGGTATACGAAGACGACCCCGACGTGGCCAAGCTCATCGGCATGATGCTGGACAAGGGCGGTTATGACGCAGACATGGCGCACACCCCCGAACAGGCGCGCGACTACCTCAAGATGGAATCGTACGCGGCGATGACGGTGGACGTCAGGCTGCCCTACGAGAACGGGTTCTCGCTGATACGTGAGCTGCGGGCGAACAAGCACACGGCGCGCCTGCCTGTGCTGGTACTGTCGGTCACCGCTGCGGAGGCGCGCCAGCATGCCGGCAGTCAGGCGCTGGGCATCTCGGGCTGGCTGGAAAAGCCCCTCGATGAGCAACGCCTGCTCGACAGCCTGGACCGCGCGATAGAGGCAAGGCGCCGCGCCAGGCAGAGCGCCTCTTGAGAGCCGCTCAAGCTATACCCTTCTCAGTCTGTCGCATGAATCCTCCTGTTCTGACCCGCACTCACTTCGATGCCGCCATGGTGGACCTGGACGGCACGCTGGTGGACACGCTCGGAGACTTCGTGGCCGCCGTGAACGCGATGCTGGCCGACCTGCATCGGCCGGGCCAGGCGCACCATCAACTTGATGCGGCGACCGTGGAGCGCATGGTGGGAAAGGGCTCTGAAAACCTCGTGAGGGCGGTGCTGGCGCATGCGGCGGCGGACTTGCCGGCGCGCTATGCCGAAGCCTTTGCCAGCTACCAGCGGCATTACGCGGCCATCAACGGATTGCACTCGACGGTGTATGCGGGTGGGCTGGAAGGGCTGCACACCTTGCAGCAAGCCGGGCTCAAGCTGGCCTGCCTGACCAACAAGCCGCTCGCCATGGCGCGCCAACTGCTCAAGCTCAAGGGCCTGGACGGATTTTTCAGCGAGGTTTTTGGTGGTGATTCCTTCGCGCGCAAGAAACCCGATCCCTTGCCCTTGCTCAAGACCTGCGAGGCGCTGGGCAGCGCCCCTGCGCGCACGCTGATGATCGGTGATTCCAGCAATGACGCGCGGGCCGCGCGGGCGGCTGGTTGTCCCGTGCTGCTGGTGACCTATGGCTATAACCATGGCGAGCCGGTGCGAGAGGTGGACGCCGACGGCTTTCTCGACTCGCTGGCCGGGCTGCGTTTTCAAAAATGACGCGGTAAAAACGGCAACGGGGCTTGCGCCCCGTTGATCGTGTGAAAGCCGCGGTCGCTTTGGACCGTGAACAGCTGTTTAGTTCGTCTTGCCCAGCATCGCATCCTTGAGTTTCCAGTCGGCGGGCTGGGGGCCCAGCCAGATGCGCACCAGGGCATTGAAAAATTCGACTTCCTTGAAGGGCTCGCCTTGCGGTTTGCCTTTGACCGAGATGACGGTTCCGGTTCCGGGAATCCAGTCGATGGTGAAGCCCTCGCCGGCCACCAGCTTCTTCTGGTCGGCAAAGAGCTGGCCCATCTTGATGAGTCCGGGGATGAGCTTGGACATTTCCGCCTTGGGTGCGTTTTCGGTGAAGGCCGTGGTGAAGCTCTTGCCCAGTTCATTGGAGTCGATATCGCGCAGCAGGGTGATGCTGATGCGCTTGGGGCCGGCCATGGTGTAGACCTCTTCGGGGGTAGCGGCCTTTTTGGGCAGGTACAACGCGGCCACATAGACCTTGAACACCGCCTTGTAACGAATGCCGGCCCCGTTGAGCTGCAGTTTGGTGCCGTGAACCTCGATCGGGTCGTCGAGCTTGACGCCCGACACCTCCATCGGCGCAGCAAAGGCGCCGAATGAGAGCATCAGGCCGGCCAGGCCCGCAAGGCATCGCGTTGTCAAAGTCATGGGTTGTCTCCAAAGAATGGTTGGAATAGAACGAGCGTTCTTTTTTATCTCCTCATTTTCGAGTTCAGGGGCAGCCCCTCGCAAGAGGGTTTGCGAGATAAGCATTAGTACTAGGGACCCGTCCACCGACTCCTGTCAGGTGCCGTTCGGTTTTTTTGATGTCCGGCGAGGTTTGGCCGGCTCCGGTCTTTGCTACACTTTGGCCTACATGTTCATTCATCGCGTCATTCAAACAGGTTGTGGCGACCGGGGAGCCTGGCCCTGGCGTACCTGTCATTTCCCGCTCGCCTGAGGCGCATGCGGGCCGGCACGCTGACAGCGCTGCCCCGGCCCGTGCACTTGCCGCAGGTTCTGCGACACCCCCCTTTCTTTGTTGATGCCCTCCGCAGCCCGCGGGAGCATCCCGGCCCCGGTCTTCGGGGCGTGTTGAATGACAGGCGGCAGCGCTTTTATGCGTCTTGCCTCCCTGAAAAGGATTGACCGTGATCACTGAACTCGAATTCAAAAGCCTGGCCGGCCAGGGCTACAACCGTATTCCACTGATGGCGGAAGCGTTTGCCGACCTTGAAACGCCTCTATCCCTGTACCTCAAGCTCGCGCACTCCAAGGACGGCGGAAAATTCAGCTTCCTGCTGGAGTCCGTCGTCGGTGGGGAACGCTTCGGCCGCTATAGCTTCATCGGCCTGCCGGCCCGCACGCTGGTGCGCGCCTCGGGCTTTGGCGCCGACCGGGTCACCGAGGTGGTGACGGACGGCCGTGTCGTGGAGACCTCGGCGGCCAACCCGCTGGACTTCATCGCCGACTACCAGAAGCGCTTCAAGGTCGCGCTGCGGCCTGGACTGCCGCGGTTTTGCGGCGGCCTCGCCGGTTATTTCGGCTATGACGCAGTGCGCCACATCGAGAAAAAACTCGAAGCCAGCTGTCCGCCCGACACCCTGGGCTGTCCCGACATCCTGCTGCTGCAGTGCGAAGAGCTGGCGGTGATCGACAACCTCTCGGGCAAGCTTTACCTGATCGTCTATGCCGACCCGGCCCAGCCCGAGGCCTATGCCAACGCCAAGAAGCGTTTGCGCGAACTCAGGGAAAAGCTCAAGTATTCGGTCAGCGCCCCGGTGGTCAAGCCTTCGCAGGGCTACCCCGCCGAACGCGATTTCGCCAAGGCCGACTACATCGCCGCCGTGGAAAAAGCCAAGCGCCTGATCGAAGCCGGCGACTTCATGCAGGTGCAGGTCGGCCAGCGCATCAAAAAGCGCTATACCGAGTCGCCGCTGAGCCTGTACCGCGCGCTGCGTTCGCTCAATCCCTCGCCCTATATGTATTACTACCACTTCGGCGACTTCCATGTGGTGGGGGCTTCGCCCGAAATTCTGGTGCGGCAGGAGCAAGTCAGCGAAGGGCAAAAAATCACCATCAGGCCGCTTGCCGGCACCCGCCCGCGCGCTTCGTCGCCCGAGGCCGACAAGGCCGTCGAGCACGAACTGGTCAACGATCCGAAAGAGCGCGCCGAGCACGTCATGCTGATAGACCTCGCGCGCAACGACATAGGCCGTATCGCCAAGACCGGCACGGTGAAGGTCACCGAGGCCTTCGCCGTCGAGCGCTACAGCCACGTGATGCACATCGTGAGCAACGTCGAAGGCGTGCTGCTGGACGGCATGACCAGCATGGACGTACTCAAGGCCACCTTCCCGGCCGGCACGTTGACCGGCGCGCCCAAGGTCCACGCCATGGAAATCATCGACCAGCTCGAGCCCACCAAGCGCGGCCTCTATGGCGGCGCCTGCGGCTATCTCAGTTATGCCGGCGATATGGACGTTGCGATCGCCATCCGCACCGGCATCATCAAGGACCAGACGCTTTATGTGCAGGCGGCGGCCGGCGTGGTCGCCGATTCGGTGCCTGAGCTCGAATGGAAGGAAACCGAGGCCAAGGCGCGCGCGCTGCTGCGGGCTTCCGAACTCGTCGAGGAGGGCCTGGAATGAGCACGTCCAACCGTCCAACCGTCGAGCACTGCCGCAGCATGGCCGACGTGCGCCGCAACATCGACGCGCTTGACGACCGCATCGTGGCGCTGGTCGCCGAGCGCAGCGCTTATGTCGCGCAAGCGGCGCGCATCAAACAAAGCGCCGGCGACATCGTCGACCGGGCGCGCATCGAATTCATCGTAGACCGCGTGCGTGCCCAGGCTCGTGCGGCCGGCGCCCCCGAGGCCATCCTGGAAGCGGCCTACCGCGCCATGATTGCCGCATCCATTGATTTTGAGCGCGGCGAATTCCAACGCCTGCGCCAGGAGGCCTGAACCATGAAGCGCAACAAGCTCTTGATGATCGACAACTACGACAGCTTCACCTACAACATCGTCCAGTACTTCGGTGAACTGGGCGCCGAGGTCGAAGTGTTCCGCAATGATGAAATCAGCGTGGCCGACATCGCCGCACGCGCGCCCGACCTGCTGGTGGTCTCGCCCGGGCCGTGCTCGCCCGCCGAGGCCGGCATCTCGGTCGCGGCGATCCAGCACTTCGCCGGCAAGCTGCCCATCCTGGGCGTCTGCCTGGGCCACCAGGCGATAGGCGCGGCCTTCGGCGGCAACATCATCCGCGCCCAGCAGCTCATGCACGGCAAGACCAGCGTGATCACCACCACGCGGCAGGGGGTGTTCGCCGACCTGCCCGAGCAGTTCGTCGTCAACCGCTACCACTCGCTGGCGATTGAAAAATCCTCCTGCCCCAAGGCCCTGGTCGTCACGGCCTGGACGGACGACGGCGAGATCATGGGCGTGCGCCACAAGGAGCTGCCCATCCAGGGCGTGCAGTTCCACCCCGAATCGATACTCACCGAGCACGGCCACGCCATGCTGAAAAACTTCCTGGAGCAGACCGCATGAGCCAAGCTTTCGTTGACCTGCGCAGCGACACCGTGACCCGGCCGACGGCCGCGATGCGCGAGGCCATGCTGGCCGCGCCGCTGGGCGACGACGTGTTCGGCGACGACCCGGCCGTCAACGCGCTGCAGGAAAAAATCGCCGGCCTGCTGGGTTTCGAGGCCGCGCTTTTTGTGCCCACCGGCACGCAGAGCAACCTTTGCGGCATCCTGAGCCATTGCCAGCGCGGCGACGAGTACATCGTCGGCCAGATGGCGCATTGCTACCGCTGGGAAGGCGGCGGCGCGGCGGTGTTCGGCAGCGTGCAGCCGCAGCCGCTGAACCACCACAGCGACGGCACCCTGGCCCTGTCCGAGATCGAGGCGGCCATCAAGCCCGATGACGCGCATTTCGCGCGTACCCGGCTGCTGGCGCTGGAAAACACCCTGGGCGGCAAGCTGCTGCCGTTTGACTACGTGCAGCAGGCCACCGCGCTCGCAAAAAAACATGGCCTGGCCCGCCACCTGGACGGTGCCAGGCTGTTCAACGCCGCGGTGGCGCAGGCCGCGCAAACGGGCAGCAACCCGCTGGCCGAAGCGCGCCGCATTGCGGACTGTTTTGACAGCGTCTCCGTCTGCTTCAGCAAAGGGCTGGGCGCGCCCGTCGGCTCGGCGCTGTGCGGCTCGCGCGAGTTCATCGCGCGGGCGCATCGCATCCGCAAGATGGCGGGCGGCGGCATGCGCCAGGCCGGCGTGCTGGCGGCTGCGGCATCGCATGCGCTGGACCACCACGTCGGTCGCCTGGCGCAGGATCATGCTTTGGCCAAACACCTGGCCGACGGGCTGGCCGGCATCGAGGGCTTGCAGGTCGAGCCGCCGCACACCAACATCGTGTTTGTCGATTTGACGGGCGCGGCGCGCGAGCAATCGGCGGCGTTGCTCAAGCACCTGGGCAGCCAGGGCATACAGGCGACGGGCTTGTATCGCCTGCGTTTTGTGACGCACCTCGATGTGGACGCCGCCGGCGTGGACCGTGCCGTGGCCGCCATCCGGCAGTTCTTCCATCTCAAGGCTTGAAAGGACAACGCCATGCCCGACTTCCAACACCTGTTGCTGTTCATTGCGGCCGGCTGGCTGCTCAACCTGACGCCGGGCCCCGATGTGCTGTACATCGTGACCAACTCGCTGCGTTCGGGGGCGCGCGCCGGCATCGTGGCCGGCCTGGGCATCACGGCCGGCTGCTTTGTCCACATTTTCGCAGCGGCTGTCGGCGTCGGCGCGCTGCTGGCCACTTCAGCGATGGCCTTTACCGTGCTCAAGTGGATAGGCGCGGCCTACCTGCTGTGGGTAGGCGCGAAGATCCTGTTTTCCAAAGCACCGCAGGCCACCACCGATCTTGTCGCGGCGGCTGCCGCCCAGCCGGAGCGGCGCCTGAAAGCGGTCTTTATGGGGGGCTTCTGGACCAATGTCCTGAACCCCAAGGTCGCAATATTTTTCCTGGCCTTCGTGCCGCAGTTCATCGCTCCCGACACCGACAACAAAGCCCTTGCCTTTGTGCTGCTGGGCGTGCTGTTCAACCTGAACGCCATCCCGGTCAATTCGGGTTGGGCCCTGGCGGCCGCCTGGATGGCCAAACGCGATGCCGTGCAGCGCGGCATGCATTGGCTGGACCGCGCGGCCGGCGTCATGTTCATCGCGTTTGGCCTCAAGCTTGCCTTTACCGATAATCCGGCGAACTGAGCCATCCCGTCCAGCATCCATAAAGCAACACTGCAAACGAGACACGCCATGCCCCATACCCACAAGATCACCCCGCAGGAAGCGCTGCAGCGCACCATAGAGCACCGCGAAATCTTCCATGACGAGATGCTGCACATCATGCGCCTGATCATGAGCGGCGAAATGTCGCCCGTGATGATGGCTGCGCTGATCACCGGCCTGCGCGTGAAGAAGGAGACCATAGGCGAGATCACCGCCGCCGCGCAGGTGATGCGCGAGTTCTCCACCAAGGTCAACGTCGCCGACAAGACCCATCTGGTCGACATCGTCGGCACCGGCGGCGACGGCTCGCACACCTTCAACATTTCCACCTGCTCCATGTTTGTGGCCGCGGCCGCGGGCGCCAAGGTCAGCAAGCACGGCGGGCGCAGCGTGAGCAGCAAGTCCGGCAGCGCCGACGTGATCGAGTCCCTGGGCATCCACATCGGCCTCTCCCCTGAAGCCATTGCGAAGTGCATAGAGCAGGTCGGTGTGGGCTTCATGTTCGCGCCCAACCACCACCCGGCGATGAAAAACGTTGCACCCATCCGCAAGGAACTGGGCGTGCGCACCATCTTCAACATCCTGGGCCCGCTGACCAACCCGGCCGGCGCGCCCAACATCCTGATGGGCGTGTTCCATTCCGACCTGGTGGGCATCCAGGTCCGTGCGCTGCAACGCCTGGGCGCCGAGCATGCGATGGTGGTCTACGGCAAGGACGGCATGGACGAAGTCAGCCTGGGCGCCGCCACCGTGGTCGGTGAACTCAAGAACGGTGAAATCACCGAATACGAGATCCATCCCGAAGACTTCGACATGCCCATGGCCAGCAACCGCGCGCTGCGCGTGGAGACGCCCGAACAGTCCAAGGCCATGCTGCTGGGCGTGCTGGACAACCAGCCCGGCGCGGCGCGCGATATCGTGATCCTCAATGCCGGCGCGGCGCTGTATGCCGCCAATGTGGCCGACTCGATGAAGGCCGGCATCGTGCTGGCCCGCGAGGCGCTGGCGTCGGGCGCGGCCAAGGCCCGCCTGCAGCAACTGATTTCCACCACCCAACAACTGGCAGCCTGAACAACATGTCCGACATCCTCGACAAAATCATCGCCGTCAAGCGCCAGGAAATCGCCGAAGCGATTCGCAAAAAACCGCTGGCGGTGATGCGTGAAGACGCCGAGTCGCGTGTGCTGACACGCGACTTCGTGGGCGCGCTGCGCGCCAAGATCGCGGCGGGCCAGCCCGCGGTGATCGCCGAGGTCAAAAAGGCCAGCCCGTCCAAAGGCGTACTGCGCGCCGATTTCATTCCGGCCGATATCGCACAAAGTTATGCCGAGGGCGACGGCACCCTCAGCGCGGCCTGCCTTTCGGTGCTGACGGACAAGCAGTTCTTCCAGGGCAGCATCGATTACCTGAAACAGGCCCGGGCTTCCTGCAGCCTGCCGGTGCTGCGCAAGGACTTCATGGTCGATCCTTATCAGGTGTACGAAGCGCGTGTCATGGGCGCCGACTGCATCCTGCTGATCGCGGCCTGCCTGGACGACGCGCAGATGAAGTCGCTCGAGGCGCTGGCGATGTCACTGGACATGGCGGTGCTGGTCGAAGTCCACGACAAGGGTGAACTGGAGCGCGCGCTCAAGCTCAGGACGCCGCTGATCGGCATCAACAACCGCAACCTCAAGACCTTCGAGGTTTCGCTGGACACCACGCTGGGCATGCTGGGCCAGGTGCCGGCGGACCGACTGCTGGTCACCGAATCGGGTATCGCCACGCCGGCCGATGTCAAACGCCTGCGCGCTGCCGGTGTGAATGCCTTCCTGGTCGGCGAGGCATTTATGCGGGCCGAAGAGCCGGGACTGGCGCTGGCCCAGCTGTTTGGAAATTAAGCAATCCGATTAGGCAAGCACATGGACTTCCCGCCCGGCACCTCAAAAAGCCCACCTGACCAGCTGGCAGGCGCGGACCCCGCGGAGTGGCCGGTCGCGCCAGGCTGGCGACCCACGACGGAGGCTTTTTTTGAAAGCTCTACCGGACGCAGGCTGCTGGATTTTCTGCAAGGCCGGCTCGCGCAAGGCGCGGTGATTTTTCCGCCCCAGCCGCTGCGTGCGCTCGAACTCACGCCGCCCCATGAGGTGCGCGTCGTGATCCTGGGCCAGGACCCCTACCACGGCCGGGGCCAGGCTGAAGGGCTGGCGTTCTCCGTCGCTTCCGGCGTGGCCTTGCCTCCCTCATTGCGCAACATCTTCAAGGAATTGCAGCGCGACCTGGGCACGCCGCCTCCCGCCTTTCCGGTGCCCGGCGGAAGCCTGGTGAAGTGGGCCACGCACGGCGTGCTGCTGCTGAACACCTGCCTCACGGTGGAAGAAGCGCAGCCCGCCAGCCACGCCGGCAAAGGCTGGGAAGTGCTGACCGACACCTTGATCCGCCAGGTGTCCGACGGCGACCATCCGGTGGTCTTCATGCTGTGGGGCGCCCATGCGCAAAGCAAGCGGGCCTTGATCGATGTGAAGCGCCACAAGGTACTTGTGGCCAACCATCCCTCGCCGCTGTCCGCCTTGCGGCCGCCGCTGCCTTTTATCGGCTGCGGCCATTTCTCGCAGGCGCGCGAGTGGCGCGACGCGCACCCTAAAAGTTAGCGGGCACGGCAAAGTGCGCGCGGCGGGCAAGCACTAATACAAGAAGCGTGAGGCGCCAAGCGGCCCCGCTAAAACTCCTGGGGAAGGCTGCCGACGTAGTCGCGCCGGATATTGACCGTGCTTTGCTGGCCCAGCGCCTCAAAATGGCGGCGCAGCCAGCGTTTGGCCGCGCCGTGGCCCATGTCAAATAGCTTTTCAATCATGGCACCGTCGGCCGACATCTTGCTCGACGACGGCAGGTCTTCCAGGGCCTCGCCGCCGTCGATGCGGTGCAGCAGCAGGCTTTTGTACTTCACGCCCTCCTGCAGGCGCCCATCGGCCAGCAGTCGGTTGATGAAGTCGATGGTGCGCATCTGGGACAGCAGGCTGGCATTAAAGGTCAGCTCGTTCACCCGGTCCATGATGTCGTGCGGCGTGTGGGGAACCTCGGGCCGCCGCAGGGGGTTGATCTGCACCACGATGATGTCGCGGCTGCTGCATTCGCTGATCAGGGGCAGCAGGGACGGATTGCTGGAAAATCCCCCGTCCCAGTAGGACTGGCCGTCAATTTCCACCGCCTGGAACAGCGTGGGCAGGCAGGTGGAGGCCATCACGGCCTGCAAAGTCAGGCGTTTGCCCGAAAAGATTTCTGCCCGGCCTGTGGTCACATGGGTCGCGGACACGAAGGCCCTGGGCACCTCCAGGCCGGCGATGGCGTGAAAGTCGATTTCCGCCTGCAGCAGCTTGCGCAGGGGATTGATGTCCAGCGGATTGGACTGGTAGGGCGAGAGCCACTGGCTCATTGCGCCATTAAAAAAGTTAGCGCCCACTTTGTCTGAGGACCAGCCACCCAGCAACATCTTGCTGATTCCGTCGGCCATGGAGCCAAGGCTGCCCATGGCAGCCACGCCCTGCCAGATCCGGGCCAGCGATGCGCGGGCCGCTTCCCGGGGATTCGGTGTCCCGCTGTCTTTATGCGAGGCGACGGCAAATCCATGCGCCAGCGCCACGGCATTGACTGCGCCCGCGCTGGCGCCGCTGATGCCATCGAACTGGATGCGTTCATCCTGCAACAGGGCGTCCAGGACTCCCCAGGTGAACGCGCCGTGGGAACCGCCGCCCTGCAGCGCCAGGTTGACCCGGCGCTGGGAGGATGGTTCTGGTGGCGAAGAGGGGGGAAGTGAGGCGCTCATGGCGCTAGTTTGACAGGCGCAAAGTCCCACCGGCCCCGGAAGCAGCCCGGACGGCATTTTTTAATGTTTTTGCGGGGCCCCGGCATTTCGTCCGACATAAAACCGTGGCATAATCCGAGGTTCGCTTGAAGGATGGGTGCCCGAGTGGCTAAAGGGGGCAGACTGTAAATCTGTTGGCTAACGCCTACGCTGGTTCGAATCCAGCCTCATCCACCAGATTTTGTTTGATTTTTGGCAAGCGGCCAGTGCAAGGCAGTCGCGTAAAGCGGGTTTTGGGCTGTGAGTGGTTTGATGTGAGTTGAATTTGGCAGAGCTGCGCGGGAGTAGTTCAATGGTAGAACCCTAGCCTTCCAAGCTAATGACGCGGGTTCGATTCCCGTCTCCCGCTCCACGAGGCTCCGGTTTTGGGGTGTTTGCGGGCTCTGCTGGTTGATCTTGCGCCGGACTGCAGTGAGAGAGTTTTGAAGTCTTTTGACTTTTTGAAGAATTTAGGCCCTTTTGGCTCAGTGGTAGAGCACTCCCTTGGTAAGGGAGAGGTCGCGGGTCCGATTCCCGCAAAGGGCACCATATTTTGAGCCGGCGCAGCGCGCAAAGCGCTGCGGCCGGCGGTAGTGATTCACTGGTTTTGTAACTCTTTATAAATTTCTGGAGTTGAAAAATGGCAAAAGGCAAATTTGAGCGGACCAAGCCGCACGTCAACGTAGGCACGATCGGCCACGTGGACCATGGCAAGACGACGCTGACGGCGGCGATCACGACCGTTCTGGCGTCCAAGTTCGGCGGCGAAGCCAAGGGCTACGACCAAATTGACGCGGCGCCCGAAGAAAAAGCGCGCGGTATTACGATTAATACCGCCCACGTTGAATACGAAACCGCGAACCGCCACTACGCCCACGTGGAC
>NZ_JBFUBN010000021.1:0-25645 GCF_056405735.1 Polaromonas sp. P1_F2
GTGCCGGCGGCGGGGCGGCCAGTGTGGTGGCCACGTCCGCCAATGCCCGGCTGGTGGTCGCCGGCGGCGGCGGCGGCGGGCAGGGGGGCGCCCTGGACGTGCTGGGCCGCGCCGGCCTGGCCGCGCCGATCACGCCCGTAGGTGCGCTGCCGGGTTCCGCGGGCGCCGTGGGCACCACGCGTGTCGGCGACGGTTCGGGCGGCGGCGGTGGTGGCGGCGTGCCGGCGGCGGGGCGGCCAGTGTGGTGGCCACGTCCGCCAATGCCCGGCTGGTGGTCGCCGGCGGCGGCGGCGGCGGGCAGGGGGGCGCCCTGGACGTGCTGGGCCGCGCCGGCCTGGCCGCGCCGATCACGCCCGTAGGTGCGCTGCCGGGTTCCGCGGGCGCCGTGGGCACCACGCGTGTCGGCGACGGTTCGGGCGGCGGCGGTGGTGGCGGCGGCTGCCCTGGCGGTACGGGCGGCGCGGAGCTGGTCGACAGCAGCGGCACCAACAACACCCAGCAGGCCACAGGCGGCAGTTCTTGCAGCGACACCTCCGTGGTGACGGGTTTGAGCGTGACCGCGGCGGGTGCCGCCGGCGGTGCGTCCGTCACCGGCTCGGCGCCGGCCAGCGGAAATGCCGGCGGCAACGGCACCGTCACCATCACGCCGCTCAATCCGACACGGCTGATCACCAAATCCCAGCCCAGCCCGGCGCTGGCCGTGAGCAGAGACAGCGTGTACACGCTGACGGTGACGGCATCCACCTCGACGCCGTTTTTCACCGCCACGGTAGGGGACCAGCTGCCGGCCAATCTGACCTATGTCGGCTGGTCCGGCACCGGCTGGAGCTGCCCGACAGCGACCGGCGGCACCGGAACCCTGGTGGCCTGTACCTACAGCAGCAGCACCGCGACCACCACGGCCACGTTGAACATCACGGTGAGGCCGACATCGACCGTTAGCGTGACCAACCGCGCCTCGGTGGGCTCCGTGGGCAATACCGCCCAGCCCGCGCCGTCCACCTGCACCGGAAACAACACGCCCGTGGGTTGCGCCACACCGGTGACCAACGTACCCACCAATGCGATCCTGAACCTGGTCAAGTCGGCGCCCAGCCCGGCCTTGAAAGTCGGCAGCAACAGCGCCTACACCCTCACGCTCACCAACACCGGCACGACGGTGAGCACCACGGCCCGGATCACCGACCAGCTGCCCGCCAACCTCACCTATGTCAGCGGCGTGGGCACGGGCTGGACCTGCTCCACGGCCGCCGGCGGCGGCGGCACGCTGGTGACCTGCGACTACACCGGCTCCATCGCCACTGGCGGCGGGACGGCCGCTGTCGTCATCACGGTCACAGCCACCAGCACGGCCAGCGTGACCAACTATGCGGCGACGGACCGCACGGGCGGCACCAACACACCGACGCCCACCACCTGTACCGCGGCCAATACGCCGACAGCCGGTTGCGCCGCCCCGGTCACGAGCACGCCGACCATTGTCACGCTGGGCCTTGTCAAATCCGCGCCCAGTCCCGCGCTGCAGGTCGGCTTCAACAGCGCGTACACGCTGACGGCGACGAATAGCGGTACCGCTGCCAGCACAACGGCCCGCATCACCGACCAGTTGCCGGCCAACCTGACCTATGTCAGCGGCGTGGGCACGGGCTGGACTTGTTCGGCGGCCAGCGGATTGGTGACTTGCAACTACAGCGGAACCCTCGCCGCCGGTGGCGGAACGGCGGCCGTGGTCATCACGGTCACGCCGACCAGCACGGCCAGCGTGACCAATTTTGCGTCGATAGACCCGACGGGTGGCACGGCGCCGCCCACACCCACCACCTGTACCGCCGCGAACGCCCCCAGCGCCGGTTGCGCCGCGCCGGTCACGAACACGCCGACCAGCATCATCCTGGGCCTGGTCAAGTCGGCCCCCAGCCCCGCACTGCAGGTTCTCAGCAACAGCGCCTACACACTCACGGTGACCAATAGCGGCACGGCCGCCAGCACAACGGCGCGTGTCCTGGACCAGTTGCCCTCCACCCTGAGCTACGTCAGCGGCGTGGGCACGGGCTGGACCTGCAGCTCGGCGGCCAATGGCGGCGGCACGCTGGTGACCTGTAACTACAGCGGCAACATCGCCGCCGGCGGCGGAACGGCCGCGTTGGTCATCACGGTCACGTCAACGAGCAATGCGGCGGTGACCAACTACGCATCGGTGGATCCCACCGGCGGCACGGCGCCCCCGGTCCCCACCACCTGCACCGCGGCCAATGCCCCGAGCGCAGGCTGCGCGGCGCCTGTGAGCAGCACGGCAGGTCGGCTGGTTGCCGGCAACGTGTACAGCGACCCGAACCACAACAGCAACCTGGACGCTGGTGAAGCCGGCATAGGCGGGGCCAGCGCCCTGTGGGTCAAACTGGTGCCGCTGTCAGCCAGCGTGTGCACGGGCCCGGCCACTGCGGCCGCGTCGGTCAACCTCACCACCGGCGCCTACAGCCTGTCCAGCGTGGCGGAAGGCAGCTACTGCCTGATCCTGGATGGCAACAGCACCCTGAGCGACATCACGGCCGCCTACCCGGCCGGCTGGATCGGAACCCAGAACGCAAGTGGCGTGATCCAGCTTGCGGTTGGCGCCGCGCCGCCCTCGCCGCAGAACTTCGGCCTGTACAACGGCAGCACGCTCAGCGGCAATGTGTTCGCCGATAGCGGCGCCGGCGGCGGCACGGCCAACAACGGCGTGAAAGCCGGCACCGAGCCGGGCCTGGCCGGCGTCACCGTCAACGCCATGCAGGGCGCGACCACGGTGGACAGCGAACCCACGGCCAGCGACGGCAGTTTCATTTTGTGGATTCCCGGCGCCACGAGCGGCACCGTGGTTCTCACGCCCGTGCTGCCGGCCGGCTACACCGCCACCGGCGGCTCGGCCGGCACCACCGGCGGCACGTACACCCGCCCCAGCGTGAGCTACACCGCCGGCTCCGGCCTGGCCCGCACCGGCATCAGCTTCGGCATGGTGGCGCCCAACACCCTGAGCCCCAACGGCGCGCAGACGGCCCAGCCCGGTACCGTGGTGTTCTACGCCCATACCTATAAAGCGGGCACCGGCGGGTCGGTCACGTTCTCGATCGCCAACACCGCCACGCCGGCCAGCCCGGTCTGGAACCAGGTGCTGTACCAGGACAGCAACTGCAACGCGGCGCTGGAAGCCAGCGAAACGCAGGTCACGGCGGCCATCACCGTCACCGCCGGGCAGACCGTCTGCTTGGTCATCAAACAGTTCGTGCCCGCGGGCGCCGGCCAGGGAGCGCAGAACAGCATCACGCTGAGCGCCGCCTTCACTTACACCAACTCGGCCCCGGCGCTGGCCGTCAGCACGCTGGTCGCCACCGACATCACCACGGTGGGCCAGGCCGGCGACCTGTCGCTGTCCAAGCTGGTGAGCAACATCACCCAGGCCATTCCCGCGGCCACCAGCGTGAACGCCAACCCCGGCGACACGCTGCAGTACACGCTGACGGCGACCAACAACGGCACGCAGCCGCTGTCCACACTGTTCGTGAACGATTCCACCGCGGCCTTCACGGGATTTGTCTCCGCGGCCTGCCCGGGCTTGCTGCCCACCGGCATCACGGGCTGCACGGTGACGACGCAGCCGGCGGTCAATGCGCAGGGGGCGTTGAAGTGGACCTTTACCGGGTCGCTGGCGTCTGGGGGGCAACTGGTGGTGACTTACCGGGTCAAGGTCGATCAATAGCCGGGTCTTGCGCCGGTCTCTGCGCGCTCGCCCTCTGCATAGGGTTGCTGGCCGGGGGTAGCCCGGCGGCTACTCACTTTTCTTTTGCTTCGCCAAAAGAAAAGTAAGCAAAAGAAAAGGCGACCCTGGTTGCTGCGTCCCTYCGCTGCGCTACGGGCAACCTGCGGTGCTCGGTCCAGACGGGGTCTCGCTAAACTCGCTTCGCTCAAACAACGCGATCCCTGATCCGCCTGAACCTSCGCTCCTCGGCGCATCCACAAGGGGTGGGGAAGGAATACCAAATCCAAATACTGAAAACCACAAGGACTCGCCKTGGCGAGTCCTTGTTTGTCTTGGTTTGTTCTTTGTGTTTTGTCCCCGMTCCCGMTTGCCCCGTCCTGGCTGGGCCGAGGAGCGCAGACGTAGGCGGATCAGGGATCGCGCTTGTCTGAGCGAAGCGAGTTTGCGCGAGACCCCGCCGTAGTCGAGCACCGCAGGTTGCCCGAAGCGAAGCGTAGGGACCCAGACTGCGGGTCGCCTTTTCTTTGCTTACTTTCTTTTGGCGAAGCAAAAGAAAGTGAGTTGCTGCCGGGCAATCCCCGGCCAACCGCCCTCAGCAGAGAACAGAGGAAGAACCCGGCCAGCAGCACTAATAAGAAAGAGCGCCATCCGCCATCGCGCAAATACCCCAAAATACCCCCATGCCCACCCCAACCCCTCCCCGCCACTGGTCCACCCTCAAAACCCCGGACTTCGCCAAGCTGGACCTGGCCCGCTGCATCGCGGTGCTGCCGGTGGCGGCCACAGAGCAGCACGGCCCACACCTGCCGCTCAATGTCGATGCGACGCTGGTCGAGGGCGTGATAGCAGCCGCCTTGCCGCACCTGCCGGCCGCGCAGCCGGTTCTGTTTTTGCCCACGCAGGCCGTGGGCTTCAGCCCCGAGCACACGCGCTTTGCCGGCACGCTCACGCTCAAAGCCGAAACGGTGATACGGCTTTGGACCGAGCTGGCCGAATCGGTCGCGCAGACCGGCGTCAAAAAACTGGTGCTGCTCAACTCCCACGGCGGCCAGGTCGGCCTGCTGGACGTGGTGGCGCGCGACCTGCGGGCGCGGCTGGGCTTGCTGGTCTACAGCGTGAACTGGTTCAACCTGCCGCTCACGGGTGAAGACGGCAAGCCGGTGAACGATTTGTTCAGTGCCACGGAGCACCGCTTCGGCATCCACGCCGGCGAGATTGAAACTTCGATGATGCTGGCGCTCAAGCCGGAGCAAGTCGACATGGCGAAGGCGCAGAACTTTCATTCGACCTCGCAGGACCGCGCCGAAAAATTCAGCCTGCTGGGCGACGGCCGCAGCGCCAAGCTGGCCTGGCAAATGCAGGACTACAACCCCCACGGCGCCGTCGGCAATGCGGCCGCCGCCACCGCCGACAAGGGCCGGGCCCTGCTGGGCGCGGCGGGCCGCAGCCTGGCGCGGCTGCTGGCGGAGATCGACCAGCTGCCGGCCGACACCTTGAGCGACAAAACAGCCTTCTAAAACAGTTTCTAGCGCAGGATCACCGTCTGGCGCTTCCACGCGGCGTCCTGCCAGCGAAACGCGGCCAGCGTGCCGGGGTCGCCGGCCTGTTTTTCGGCCGTCAGGGTGTCCAGGCGCGCTACCTCAAAACTGCGGCGCAGGCGCCCGGCAATCCGGGTCTCGCGGGCCAGCAACAGCTGCGACGCGCCGCGCACCCAGCCGGCGAATTCCACATAACCCAATTCGGGGCCGTTGCTCGCGGGCGGCAGCACCTCTATCGTCCACTGCCCGGCGCTTTTGCGGAACACCCACAACTCACGCCAGGCGTCCAGCGGCTGCACTGCCAGCGCCAGGGCCTGGCCGTCCGGGTGGGCGCTGGCGGAAGCCGCCCAGACGATGCCGTAGGTGCAGCGCCTGGCCACAGCCTCCTTGCCGGATTTACCGTCGGCCTTGTTTTCATACAGCGCCACGCAGGTTTCGCCGGCCTGGCCGGTTTCGGTGGCCAGGGTCAGTTTCGCGAAGCGGGGCAGCGCGGTTTCGGCGGCCCAGCGCGAGGCGCCCACGCGGATGGCCGCGTCGTTGTAGTCCTGGCGGTCGTTGTCGGTCAGTTCCAGCTTGTTCACCGCGGCGAGTTCCGCCAGGGCGCGCTGGGCGGCCGCCGTGGGCGCTTCGGCGCGGCGCGCCTGCTCGAATGCCAGGCTGGCAAACACGCCGGCGCGGCGCAGCCGCAAGCGGTTTTTGCTGACCTCGGACAGCTGGGCGAACTGCGCGGCGCTGATTTTGTCCAGCACCTCGGCGCGCCACTGGTCCTGCGCCAGGCGCTCCTGCGGATGCAGGTCGGGGCTCATGCAATCAGGGCGGGTCACGGCCAGCGCGGCGCGGGCGCGCTGTTCCGCATCCGACGGCAGGGCCAGCACGCGGCGAAAGGCCTCGCCGTTGTAGCAAAGCTGCATGCTGCCGCCCTGCTCATAGCCCTTGAAGCCCACGCCGTAAAAAGACGCCACTTCCATGTGCGCGGAGATCACGTCGCTGGTGGCCTTGCCGTGTTTGATGGAGGCGCGGCGCGCCAGGCGCTCGGCCATGGTGCCCAGCGCGTCGAAGGCTTCGGCGCCTATGGCCTCGGCCGGCGCGGCCTTGAGGTAAGCCGCGGTGTAGGCAATGCCCAGGGCTTCGGCGCCCGGGCTTTCACGCAGGAAGCGCACCACCGACAGCAGTTGCGGCGCGTCCTCGGGCTGCAGCGAGACGCTGCGCACCTGGCTGACGTGGATGAAACCCGCGCGCTCGCGCCTGTGGTCGTAGACCTGCAGGTAGTCCATGCGCCGGCCGCGGATCTCGAGCGCGTCGCCCTGCCACAGCGCCGCCTGCTGCGCGGCCGAATCGCGCGGCGCGGCTCGCAGGGTGGCCTGGTCCTGCGTCACGATGGCCAAAGTCAGGAGTGCGGTGGTGATCATTATTCGGCCTCTTCTTTGTTGTCGTCGTCTTGCGTGCCGGCGCCGCGGGGTGCCTGCGCCACGGTGCGGCCGGCCTTGGGCGCGCCGCCCAGCAGGCCCGCGCCCACAAAACCGCCGCTGGTGGAGGGCGGGGCGATGATCACGGTGATCTTGTCGCTGAGCTTGTCGGCCATGGTTTTCTGGATCAGCAGCGGATGCCGCGTGATCAGCACGCCTTCGCGCGCCATCTGCTCGCTGTTGATCTTTCCCACACGGTCCAGGCGGTAGGCTTCGGCGTCGGCCAGCTTCTGGCGCGAATCCGCCTCACCGGATGCCTCGATGCGCCTGGCCTGGGCGCTCCCTTCGGCCGTGCGGATGCGCGACTGCTTGTCGGCTTCGGCCTCGAGCTGGCGCTGCTCGATCTGTTTTTGCTTGAAGGGCAGCACGTGTTTCATGGCTTCTTCCTGGGCCTTGGCGGCGATCACCTGTTCGCTGGCGGCAGCCTGGGCGTTGGTTTCGCGGCGGACTTTTTCGGCCAGCGCGTCCAGCTCGGTTTCCTTGACGCGCTTTTCTTTCAGGGCCAGTGTGTAGCGCATTTTTTCCGTCGCCAGCTCCTCGGCCAGCAGATTGTCCATCCCGTGGCGGTAGTCGGCGGGCAGGTCGACCTTGCCCATTTGCACCGTGCGCAACAGGATGCCGTCGGCCGCCAGCTTGGGTTTGAGTTCAGCTTCAATGAGCTGCTGGATCTCGGCGCGCTTGCTCGAGAAGATTTCCCGCACGGTGTAGCGGGTGAAGATTTTGTAGATCACGCCCTGCACGGCGGGCTGCACGATCTGGCCGGCGATGTCGTCGGGCAGGTTCTTCGACAGCGCGTTGACTTTGGCCGGGTCCAGCGCGTAGCGCACCGTGAGGTCCACACCCAGCGACATGCCTTCGACCGACTGGAAGGGCGAGGGGCCGTCGGCCCGGCTGCTGCCTTCGGGGCGATACACCTGGTCGCGCAGCGAGAAGGTGCGCACTTCATGCAGGCCGGGCAGCAGCAACAGCGAACCTTCGCGGAACTCATCAACGCTCCCGGTCAGCTGGTTGGTACGTATCGCCACGTCGCCGCGCGCCACCGACTCCATGGGAGGGTGCACCCACAGCAGGTAGCCGACGCCGGCCGCCGCCGCGGTGGCGATCATCAGGCCGCCAGCGCCGGCGGCGCGCTGGACGCCTGTCGCGGCGATGCGGCGGGTGCCGTGCACCCCTCTGGAAAAGATGGCGCGCAGGCGCAGGGCGATGCGGGTGAAACGTAAATTCATGATGGGCTCCTCCGATGGTTTGGCGAGAGGCACGGGCTGTGTTCTCTCTGGCCTCCATTGTTCGAAGCGGGCCCGGAGCATTCAATGAGGCCACGCGGTGTCTTTGCGTGCTGCGGCAGGCGGCAATCGTCCGCCAACGGAAGAAACACTCACACGGCCGGGCGCGGCCCGCACCCATAATGAAGCCAACCCCTACCCGCACACCCCATGACCAAAATTGCCGTAATCGAAGACGACCTGCCCATGAGCAGGCAGCTCAAGGGCTGGATTGAATCGGCCCGGCCCGGCATACAGGTCGACCAGTGGTTCAACCGCGACGACGCCGAAGCCGCCATCGCCCGCGAAGGCTATGACGCGGTGGTGCTGGACATCGAACTGGGGCGTGAACGCCACGCCGGCGTGGCCATCATCAACGCCATCAACAAGCAGCGGCAGGGCACGCCAGTGCTGGTGGTCTCGGCCATGCCGGCGGCCATTTACCGCAGCATCATGAAAGCCCTGGACGCCTGGGACTACCTGCAAAAAACCACCTTCGAGGAAGCCGACTTCATCGAGACCTTCCTGGACATCCTGCGCAGCGCCAAAGCAAAACCCGCGGGCAAGGCCCCCGCCGGCGACAGCCAGGAACTGCAGCTGGACCCGTTGCGCCAGAACACCGCCATCTGGCGCGGCCAGCGTGTGAACCTGCCGCTGACGGCGCAGCGCATCCTGGCGGCACTGCACGCGCGGCGCGGCGAGGTGGTCAGCTACGACGACCTGTACCTGGTGGTCAAAAGCGGGCGCAACCGCGACAACATCCGCAAGCACGTCAGCACCATACGCGACGCCTTCAAGGAAATCGACACAACGTTCGACGGCATCGAGAACGTCCCCATGCGCGGCTTTCGCTGGGCCGAAGCGGCCGAGGCTGCGCGCGGCAAGGGCCAGGCGTGAAGCTGCCGACCAGCCTGGGCGTGGAGCGCCTGCTGCCGGCGCGCGTGCCCTTCGGGCTGCGGGTTTTCTTTCGCGGCGCTTTTTTCCTGCTGGGGCTGGCCACCATCGCGCTGGCCGTCGCCGTGCTGCAGGATGAAAAAGAGCGCAGCTACCGCAACTACCAGGACGGCTTTCGCAAGAACCAGGCGCAGATCGCGGCCAAGCTGCGCCACCCCACCGGCCAGCTGGTGCTGCTTAATCCCACGGCTTACGACCATGCGGTGACGCCGCTGCGCCCGCTGGTGCTGCCGTTTTCGGCCCTGGATTTCGACGACCGCAACAAGGCCCAGCAGGCAGTGGAAATGGCCGGCTGCCTGGTGCAATACCCCGATGCGGCCTCGATGTGCGTGGCGGTCGGCAACAACCCCTTTGCCGGCGGCTTTCTCTACGCCGTGGGCAGCTTCAACAGCGGGCCGCTGGTGTCGCACACCTCGGGCACGCTCGATTTGAGCCAGGCGCACCGTGCCCGCATCACGGTGGACATGCGCGGGCAGCGCTACCGCTGGATCGCACCCTTCCAGGCGATGCAAGCCATGGACGAAGGCCGCAATGCCTCGCCCTTTGCCAACGCCAGGGGCCGGCTGGTGGGTTTCGCCGACGACGGCCCCATCACCCCCGCCAGCCGGCCGGTGCGCGATTTCCGCGGCTGGCTCTGGCAAGACGGCCGCTGCGTGGACGGCGCGGCCGCCGGCCCGGATTGCGCGCGGCGCGCCTTCGTCAGCGTGCGCCTGCCGGTGGAGCTGTTCCGCGAAGCCCTGTTTGCCAAAGGCCCGGCGGGCATCGTCTGGCCGCCGGCCGACCTGGACCAGATCAAGGTGCAGGTCGAGATGCTGGCCCCCGGCGAGGGCAAGCCCCTGTTCGACAGCAACACCCAAGGCGCGACTGCGCCTTTTTCGTGGTCCGAACTGACGCCCCTGCTGCTGCCCGGCGAAAAGCTGCGCATACGCAAACTGGGCGCCGCCGGCGCGGGCACCGACGTCGTGGCGCTGTCCGGCGCGGAAGCTTCGGAGCGCGCCTCGCCGCTGATCGCCTGGCTGATACGCCGGCTGCAGGTGGAGGGCTACGACGCGCCCGTCAACAGTACCGACATCATCAGCACGCCGCTGGGACGCTACGAACTCACGCTGACCGGCGACATCCGCAGCGTCAACAAGGCCCTCACGGCCGTGGCCACGCGCGTGTCCTGGTTTGTCGGCGGCATGCTGCTGGCCATCTTCCTGACCTGGCTGGCCATCGAGCTGCGCATCATTCGCCGCATCACCGAGCTGACCCGCCGCGCCGCCACCGTGTCCAAGGGCGTGCGCGCCAGCGACAGCCTGGCGGCGGTCGACCTGGCCGACCTGCGCGGCGGCGACGAGCTGGGCGTGCTGGCCGGCGGCCTGCAGGACCTGCTGCAGCGCGTGAACGAGGACGTGCGCCGCGAGCAGATCCGCGTGGCCCAGGAAAAAGACACCTGGCATGCGGTCGGCCACGAAATCATGTCGCCGCTGCAGTCGCTGATGGTGCTGCACGGCAGCGTGGACGACCCGGCGCACCGCTACATCAGCCGCATGCAGCAGGCCGTGCGCGTGCTCTACGGCAGCGCCTCGCCCAGCGAGGCCTTTGAGTCCACCGCGCTCAATGTGCAGACGCTGGACGCCAACGAATTCCTGCGCCACGTGGCGCGCAACGCCGCGGCGGCCGGCATTCCCGGGGTGGCCTTCGAGCCCCTGGCCCAGCCCGTGACGGTTCGCGCCGATGAATATTCGCTGGAAGACGTGGTGTCGCACGTGCTGCGCAATGCCGAGCGCTACCGCCTGCCCGGCAGCCTGATCCGCATCACGCTGTCCCTGCAGGCGCAGGAAGGCACCGCGCCCGAGGCGGTGATCGCCATCAGCAACCTGGGCCCTCAAATAGAAGCCGGCATGCTGGACAAGATCTTTGAATACGGTGTGTCCGACCTGCCGGATGCCGAGAGCGGCGCGCCAGGCCAGCGCGGCCAAGGCCTGTTTGTCGCCAAAACCTATATGGCCAAGATGGGCGGCACCATCACCGCGCACAACCTGGAAAACGGGGTTTGCCTGGAGCTGCGCCTGCAATGCGCTGCGGGTAGCCCCTGAGCACGGCCTGATCAACCAGCGCCCCAAAAGTCAAAAGCCTCCAGCGAGCGGTAACTCGGTGGAGGCTTTGTCTTGCCAGACGGACCGGTAAGCCCGCTGCCATGGAAGAAGTATCGCCCGGGTGTGGCGGAAGGATTTGCTTGATTTGCTGCTGGATTTGCCAGATACAGATAAAAAAATCTGCAAATTCCGAAAAATCAGATAAATTAACCGAATGGACACTTTAGACCGGAAAATCCTTCAGGTTTTGCAGGCCGATGCGCGCACCAGCCTGCAGGACATCGGCCAGGCCGTGGGCCTGAGCCCCTCGCCCTGCTGGGGCCGCATCAAGAAGATGGAGGAGGCCGGCGTGATCGAGGGCTATACGGTGCGCCTCAATGCGCAGGCGCTGGGCCTGGGCGACACAGTGATGGTGCAGGTCACGCTGGACAGCCATTCCGACAACACACTGGAGAAATTCGGCGAAACGCTGGCCGCGATTCCCGAGGTGATCGAGGCTTACCTGGTGTCCGGCGAATACGACTACCTGCTGCGCATCGCGGTGCACGACACCAAGGACTACGAGCGCCTGCTGCGCGAGCGGCTCTACAAGATCAAAGGCATACGCCACAGCAAGTCCAGCTTTGTGTTGCGCACGCTGAAGAAGGCAGACCTGCCGCTGTTGCCGGGCTGAGGCGGGACCGGCGCTGACAAAGCCCCGTGGGGCCGGCTGACAGCGCGGCCGGCGCCCGGCGCGCACAGTGGACGGGGCGCCGCGCTGATGCGGCGCGGTACCAGGGAGAATCTATGCGCGCCCCCCATTTTTCCGTCAAGCCATGGCTTGCGCCCGTGCTGTGCGCGGCCATCGTCGGCGGCTTGGTGGCCTGCGGCGACACCGCCCTGCTGCCGCCAGAAGCCGGCATGGGTTCCAACCCCACGCTGCCTTCGCCCAAAAAGAGTTTGATTCCCACCGTGAACATCGCGCCGGCCAAGGGCTGGCCCGAGGGCCAGATGCCCACACCCATGGCCGGCCTGGGCGTGACGGCGCTGGCCACCGGCCTGGAGCACCCGCGCTGGGTCTATGTGCTGCCCAACGGCGACGTGCTGGTGGCCGAAAGCAATGCGCCGCCCAAGCCCGAGGACGGCAAGGGCATCAAGGGCTGGTTCATGAAAAAAATCATGGGCCGGGCCGGCGCCGGCGCCCCCACGGCCAACCGCATCACCTTGCTGCGCGATGCCGACGGCGACGGCAAGGCCGAAAGCCGCAGCGTCTTCCTGGAAAACCTCAACTCGCCCTTCGGCATGGTGCTGGTCGGCAACGATTTTTACGTGGCCAACACCGATGCCGTGGTGCGCTTTCCCTACCAGCCGGGCCAGACCAGCATCACGGCGGCACCCACCAAACTCGTGGACCTGCCGGCCGGCCCCATCAACCACCACTGGACCAAAAACATCATCACCAGCGCCGACGGCAGCAAGCTTTACGTGACGGTGGGCTCCAACAGCAACGTGGGCGAGCGCGGCATGGAGGCCGAAGCCGGCCGCGCCGCCATCTGGGAGGTGGACGCCAAGACCGGCCAGCACCGCGTCTTCGCCTCCGGCCTGCGCAACCCCAACGGCATGGGCTGGGCGCCGGAGACCGGCGCGCTCTGGACGGTGGTCAACGAGCGCGATGAAATCGGCAGCGACCTGGTGCCCGACTACCTGACCTCGGTGCGCGACGGCGTGTTCTACGGCTGGCCCTACAGCTACTACGGCAGCAACGTGGACGACCGCGTGAGGCCTGCGCGGCCGGACCTGGTGGCCAAGGCCGTGCCGCCGGACTATGCGCTGGGTTCGCACGTGGCGCCGCTGGGCATGGTGTTCTCGGAAGGCAAGACGCTGCCGCCCGCACTGGCGACGGGCGTGTTCGTCGGCGAGCACGGCTCCTGGAACCGCGTGCCGCACAGCGGCTACAAGGTGGTGTTTGTGCCCTTCCTGAATGGCTTGCCTTCCGGCCTGCCGCTCGACGTGCTGACCGGCTTCCTGAGTCCGGAGGGCCATGCCTATGGCCGGCCTGTGGGCGTGGCGATGGACAAGCGCGGTGCCTTGCTGGTGGCCGACGATGTCGGCAATGCCGTCTGGCGCGTCAGCGCTTCCAGATAGCGAAGGTTTTCACACGGGTGGCAACACCATGTCTGCGGTGCCGGGGCACACCCAGCGCGGGTATTCGCGCGAGGTGTCTATGCAGCCGCCCGACTGGTAGACGCCCTTGGGCTCGCGCATGCGCAGCATCAGTTCCAGGATACGAGCCATCTCGGCCGGATCGGCACTGGAGGCCTTGACGCCGGCTTCGACGATGTTTTCGTTGATGCGCAACTCGCCGGCTGCGTCGGTGTAGGTCGCATGCCGCCAGTGAAACAGCTCCAGGCACTTGGCCGTCAGCGTGTAGGGCTGCTCGCGCTTCCAGAAGTTGGTGAACAGCCCGTTGCCGATGTAGAACACCCAGGAGCCTTCGTACCCCGAGACGTCGGACGAATGTTCATCGGGGTTGCGGAACCACAGGCGGTCGCCGGGCACATAGTATTTGGGTGGCAAAGGCCGCTCCATCGAACCGTATTCGCGCAGGAAGACATCGTGGAATTTTCCCGACATGATGGCGCGCCGTTCCCAGCGCTGCTGCAGGTCGGCCAGCAGCGGCGGATTGCAGTTTTCGAGCTCCTGGGCGATGGCCAGCAGGATCACATACTCAGTCGCGCGGTAGCAGGAAAAGGAATACAGCTTGCCGGAGGCCTCGGGTTGCGTGGCTTTTTCCAGGGCGGGAATCAGCGCATGGCCGGGCCGCACGGTGAAGCCGTCGTCCTCGGAGTAAGTCCAGCAGTCCTCGGGCCGGTTGACCTCGGTGGTGTGAAATTCGAGCGCCGTCTTGCGCGCAGCCAGCACGATGTTGCGGCGCACGCGCACGGCCGAGGCCAGTTCCTCATGGCTGGGAAATTCAAAGGCGATGGGGCTCAGCAGCATGGCCAGCAGGATTTCGCGCTCCAGGTCGTCCGTGCTGTTCACGGTGTCGAGTTGCAGCTTTTCGGCCAGGCCCAGGGTGTCCAGGCCGGGCGCCCATGTCGCGGCCAGGCCGGCTGAAAGGCGGAAACGCCGCACCACGCCGGGGCGCTCGCCAGCCGCCAGTTCCCCGGTTTCCACGGCGTCCTGCAGGCTCAGCCGCTCCAGCTGCACCAGAAAACCATAGCTCGCCGCGGCCAGCGCATCGGCTGTGGCGGCATGAAGGAATATGCCCTCGATGACGAGGCTGGCGAGGCTGGGAAGACTGGGAGTGGGGGCGGCGCTCATGGTGCCGCAAAGTATCTTTGCTTGGCGTGATCCCGGCAATGGTAAAAACACCACGCGGCCACTTGCGGCAAATGTGCTTCAGGCGTAGGTGATCCAGCTCGCGTGCTCGGGCGCGTCCAGGTGCGGCAGCGTGTTGTAGGTCACCAGCATGTGGCGTTTGGGCGTGAAGGCGAATTCGGTGAGTGAGCAGTTGCGTATGCGCAGGTTCAGCTCTATCGTGGTTTCCGGGCTGGTGCCCAGCACATGGCCCACCGCCGTCGAGATAGGCCCGCCGCTGGAAACCAGCAGCACGTTGCCGGTGTAAGTGCTCCGGATATGGTCCAGCACATCCGTGATGCCGCTGACAAATTCCGTGTAGCCGGGCATGCCCCTGGGGCTGACCACGCCGGCCATCCACTGCGCCAGCCCGTCGCGCAGCAGGCGGAAGTGGCCGCGGTACTCCTCGGGCGTGGTGGGTTTTTCGAGCTTGTGCGGGTGGATCGCGCCTATCACCGCATGGCTGTCATATTCGTTCAGCCCGGGGCGCTGGGAAGCCTCCATCGTGATGCCCATGCCTTCGCAGATGCCGGCAAAGGTATTGATCTGGCGCTGCAGCGTGCCGGTGAAAGCCGCGTCAAAGGTGATGCCCTTGTACTTGAAGTATTCCCCCAGGCGCACGCTTTGCTGGCGCCCCATGGGGCTGAGCACGTCGTAATCGTCTTCGCCAAACGAGGCCTGGCCGTGGCGCACGAGGTAGAGGGTTCCCATGGGCAAATTGTGGCCACCCCGGGTCGGGTGCCCAGTCCCGCGTGTGACCGGCTCAGGCCTGAGCTAGCACCTTGGCGACAGTGGCTGTGTCCACATTCCCGCCGGACAGGCTGGTGCCCACCACCAGGCCCTTGAGCTGGCTGCGTTCCTGCATCGCCGCGGCAAAACTCGCCGCGCCCGCGCCCTCGGCCACGTTGTGGGTGTCGGCATACAGGTCACGCATGGCCTGGGCCACTTCGGCGTCGGTCACCTTCACGACGTGGTCCAGGTGCGGCAGCAGGATCTCGAGCGCGGCCGGATCGGCGACGCGGCAGGCCATGCCGTCGGCCAGCTGTGTGGTGACGGGCGCTTCCACCACGCGGCCGGCGGCCAGGGAATCGGCATAGGTGGTGGCGTGCGCGCTGACCACGCCGATGACGCGCAATTTTCGGCCCAGTGCCAGCTTGGCAGCAATGGCTGAGCACGCGCCCGAGCCCTGGCCTATGGGCACGTAAACCACGTCAAGCTGCGGCACCGCCAGCATGAACTCCCACCAATAGGTGCTGACACCGCGCAGCAGGCCGGCATGGAAGCTGGGCACCATGTGGGCGCCGCGTTCGGCGGCCAGCGCCATCGCGAATTCGCGGCTTTCCTGGAAGTCGTCGCCGTGCTCGATCAGCGTGACGCCCAGCGCGCGCATGGCGGCATTTTTTTCAAGCGAGTTGCCATGCGGAGCCACGATGGTGCAAGCCACGCCGTGCGCGCGCGCCGCCCAGCCTATGCTCTGGCCGTGGTTGCCGCGCGTAGCGCTGATGACTTCGGCCGGCATCTCGCCGCGCTGCCTGAGTCCGTCAAAGTAGGTGAGCCCGCCGCGCAGCTTGAAGGCGCCGACCGGCGTATGGTTCTCGTGTTTGATCCAGCAGTCGGCGCCCAGGCGCTGGCTGGACAAACCCCAGCGGTATTGCGGCGTCGCCTGGAATTCGCGGTAGACGACGCGGGCCGCGTCTTCAATTTCCTGCAGCGAAGGCAGCATGTTGCCGGTGCTTTCCAGCCCCGGCGCGCGGTCCAGCACGGCGCTCATTGAGTAGCCTCCGCTCTGCGAGCTGCGGTATTCGCCTTGGGAGCGGCCCGGCGGCTCATGCAGCCGCCCGTTTTTCGGTCAGCAGGCGCAGCGCCAGCAGGCCCAGCACCGTGCCCATGACGTATCGCTGCACACGCATCCAGCTGATGTTGCGGTTCAGGAAGCCGGCGATGGCCGCGGCGAAGCAGATCAAAATCGTGTTCACGCCGGTGCTCACACTGATCTGCACCGCGCCCAGCGTCAGGCTTTGCAGCAGCAGGTTGCCGCGCTCGGGATGCAGGAACTGCGGGAAGAAGGAGAGGTAGAACATCGCCACCTTGGGGTTCAGCAGGTTGGTCATGAAGCCCATGAGGAACAGCGTGCGCGGCGGGTCGTTCGGCAGTTCGCGGGTTTCAAAGGGCGCGAGGCCGCCCGGCTTGACGGCCTGCCAGGCCATCCACAGCAGGTAGGCCGCGCCCGCCACCTTGATCGCATCGAAGGCCAGCGGAACGGCCAGCAGCAGCGCCGTGAGCCCGAAGGAGGCGGCCAGCAGGTGCACCACAAAACCCAGCGCCACGCCGCTGAGCGACACCATACCGGCGCCGCGGCCCTGGCACAGCGTCCGCGAGATGCAATAAATCATGTTGGGCCCGGGCGTAAGCACCAGCACCAGAGCGGCGAGGGCAAACCAGGCGAGTTCGGTGGTGTTGAATGGCATTTCAGGCTCCTTTGGATTCCAGGGTGACGAGGCCGCGCGGTGTTTGCAGCGTGGCGATGAGGTTGGGCGGGCCCTGCGCCAGGCCCACGCCCGCCAGGCCCAGGGCTTCATAGCCCCCACGCAGCGCGTCGGGGCGCGGGTGGCTCGCGTGCAGTGATTGCAGCGTGACGCCCGAGGGCGCCATGCCGTCGGCCGGATGGGCGTCGCCCCACTGGATCAGCGTGGGCAGCGCGCCGTAGAACAGCCGCTGGCCGTCTTCACGCACCGTGATCTTCCAGGCCAGCGGGCCTTGCGGCGTCATGCGCGAGACTTCGAGCACTTCGCCGCGGTCCAGTCCCAGCCGGGCCAGCGCCCGCACCGCCGCGCTTACGCGGGGCGTAGACGCCACAAAGTGCGCGAGTTGCGGCCCGGTTTTGGCCAGCCGCAGCTGCAGTTCGCGGTCGTCGAGGTCGTACCAGCGCCGGGCCGGCGCCACGCGCGGGTTTGGTGTTCCCGGGTTGACCGCGATGATTTCGAAATAAGCGCGCGGAAAGGCCGGCGAGGCCACCGTGAACAGCCGGTTGTGCGTGCCCATCAGCCCATGCTCGCCGCCCGGGCCGGGCGTGATGCCCAGCACGCGTTCGCACCACTGCACGCCCTGCTCCAGGCTGGCCGCCACCACCACGAGATGGTCGACCTGTGAGGCCATTGGCGCGGAGTGTGCTGTGTGTTCCATCGCTCAGAGCGTGACACTTCCGTCCACGCAGCTCACCGATTCACCGCCGACCCAGACCTGGCCTTGCGCATCACGCTCGATGTGCACCTGGCCAGCTCGGCCCATGCATACGCCTTGCGAGGCGGTATAGCGTTCGGGCGCATGGCCCTCGGCGATCAACCACTGCGCCAGGCTGGCGTTGAGGCTGCCGGTCACCGGGTCTTCATCGACGCCTATGGGCGCGGCAAAGGCGCGTACTTCAAAGTCCGGTGCAAACGCCGTGGAGGCAGCGGAAGCAGCCGGCGCCTGGGCGAAGGCCTTGGCCTCGCGGTTGGCGCGCGCGATCAGCGGCGCGGCATCTTCATGCGGGTAGCGCGCGACGACGCCGACCTTGACGTCCAGCTTGGCCAGCGCCTTGTGGTCGGGCACCAGGCTCAGCACGGTCTCGGGGCTGTCCAGCAGCAGGCCCAGCCAAAGCGGGCCGTTGTCCAGGCATTGCGCGGCCAGGACCTGATTGGCCTTGAGCCCCAGCGCCGCCGCCACCTGGGCCAGCACCGTGGGGCTGGGCGCCGAGCGCTTGAGCGGCGGCGCGGCGAAGGCCAGGCGTTTCGTCCCCGGCTCGCGGCGGATTTTCACCAGGCCGACCTTGCATTCCTGCACGATGAAATCCTTGGAACGCGGCTGCCCGCCGGCTTCCAGCCAGCTGTGGCAGCTGCCCAGCGTGGGATGGCCGGCGAAAGGCAGCTCGCCGCCCGGCGTGAAGATGCGCACGCGGTAGTCGGCCGTGGCGTCCGTGGGCGGCAGCAGGAAAGTCGTTTCGGACAGGTTGGTCCATTTGGCAAAGCGCTGCATCGCGGCATCGTCCAGGCCGCTGCCGTCCATCACCACGGCCAGGGGGTTGCCGTAGTAAGGGGTGGGGGTGAATACGTCGACTTGCTTGAATGCGCGTTGCTTCATGGGAGTTTTCAGGTTTCCGGGGTGGGTTGAAGATTCAGGAGAGAGGCAGGTCCAGCACGCCGCGCGCCGCGGGCCGTGCCATCAGGGCCTGGTACCAGCGGTCCAGGTGGGGCCGCGCGGGCCGCGGCTGCGGCAGGCCGAACCAGCGGTGCATTTCGCAGCCCAGCGGGATGTCGGCCATGCCGAAGTGTTCGCCGCCGACGAAGGCATGCTCGGCCAGGTGCGCATCGAGCAAGGTCAGCAGCGGCTCGGTGGCAGCCACGGACTGCGCGATCAGCGCCGGGTTGCGCTGTTCCGCCGGCGTGCGTATCCACTGGATGAAGGCGGCGCGGCCCGCCGGGTTGAAGGTGGTCTGCTGCCAGTCCATCCACTGTTCGGCGGCAAAGCGCTGCGGCAGCGCCGTGGGGTAAAAATTGCCCGACGAGTATTTGGCGCACAGGTAGCGCACGATGACGTTGGATTCCCAGACCAGGGCCTCACCGTCTTCGAGCAAGGGCACCAGCGCGTTCGGATTCTTGCGCTGGTAATCCGGCTCCTTGACGATGCCGAATTGGCCGCCGGCGTCGGTGCGCTGAAGCGTCAAGCCCAGTTCCTGCGCGGCCCACACCACTTTGCGGACATTGATGGAGCTGAGGCGCCCCCAGAGATGCAGCATGTCAGATTCCTTTGGACGGTCGGTCGAGAAACAGCAGCCGCAGTGCAAGCCCTGTCATGACAAAAGCCAGCAGGCCGCGCTGGAACTTCGCGGCGCCGGGGCGCGCCTGCAGGCGTCGCCCGATCTGTCCGCTGAAAGCGCCCAGCACGGTATTGAAGGCCAGCGCCAGCGCCGACAGCAGGGCACCCAGGACCAGCAGTTGCAGCGTGACGTGGCCCTGCGCCGGGTTCACAAACTGCGGCAGGAAGACCATGAAAAACAGCAGCGCCTTCGGGTTCACCAGGTTGTTCAGCAAGGCCATGCGCACGATGCGCGCAAAACCGGCGGGAACGGCCTCGGCATCACGGCGCGCGCCGGCCGGCCGCAGCGCTTTCCACGCCAGCCACAACAAATACACCGCGCCGGCATAACGCAGCACGTCGAAGGAGGGCGGCCAGGCCGCGACCAGCGCGGTCACGCCTGTCGCGGCGCACAGCGTGTGCACCAGGTCGGCTGCCGAGATGCCGAGGGCCGCCGCGAAGCCGCCGCGCACGCCATGCGCCAGCCCGTGCGAAAGCACAAAGGCCATGTTGGGGCCGGGCGAGATGAACAGCGCCAGAACCGCCAGCACAAACAGCGACAGCGTGCCCGTGTCCATCATGCCGCCGCGCGCAGTTCGGGCACGCCCGTGGGCAACTGCTCGCGTATGGCCGCGGCCAGCGCGGCGATGCCGATGTTGATCTGCTCCACGCTGGAGGTCACAAAAGACAGGCGCAGCGTGCGGGCGTCGGCATGGTCGGCGTAAAAAGCCCAGCCGGGCACAAAGGCCACGTTGCGCTCCACCGCCTTGGGCAGCAGGTCGATGGCGTTCATGCCTTCTGGCAGGCGCACCCACAAAAACATGCCACCGGCCGGCGTGTTCCAGCTCACGCCTTCGGGCATGTCGCGTTGCATCGCGGCCAGCATGGCGTCGCGTTGCGATTTGTAGAGCGCGCGTATGGTCGGCACGTGGCGATCCAGGAAGTTGTTTTTCATGGTCTCGACCACCATGCGCTGGTTGAAGCCCGGCGTGTGCAGGTCGGCGGCCTGCTTGGCCTGCAGCAGCTTGGGGTACAGCGCCTTGGGCGCGACCAGGAAACCCAGGCGCAGGCCGGGCGCCAGGATCTTGGAAAAGGAGCCCATGTAGACGCAGCCTTCGGGATTGCGCGCGGTCAGCGGCAGCGGCGGCGGCGTGTCGAACCACAGGTCGCCGTAGGGGTTGTCCTCGACGATGGGCAGGCCCAGGCGCGCGGCCTCGGCGCTCAGCGCTGCGCGGCGCGCTTCGCTCATGGTGCGGCCGGTCGGGTTCTGGAAGTTGGGCAGCACGTAGAAAAAGCGCGCGCCGGCGGCCTTGGCCGCCAGGTCGGCGATGTCCACGCCCTCGTCGTCGCTGGCCACGCCCACGACCTCGGGCTCCATGGGCGTGAAGGCCTGCAGCGCGCCCAGGTAGGTGGGGGTTTCGACCAGCACGCGGCTGCCGGCGTCTATCAGTATCTTGGCGATCAGGTCCAGGCCCTGCTGCGAGCCGGTGGTGATCAGCACCTGCGCCGGGTCGACGTCCCAGGGCAGCATGGCGGCCACCATCTCGCGCAGCGGGGCGTAGCCTTCGCTGGCCGCGTACTGCAGCGCGGCATGGCCGTCCTCGCGCAGCACCTTGTCGCAGGCTTCACGAAAGGCCGCGACCGGAAAGGTCTTGGGCGAGGGCAGGCCGCCGGCGAAGCTGATGATGCCGGGCTTTTCGGTGACCTTGAGGATCTCGCGGATCACCGAAGGGTTCATTTTTTTGGCGCGTTGCGCTTGAGTCCATTCCATTTCACTCTCCTCCTTGCGGGCCGTCAAACAACCCTGGTCAAAAATCTCTTGCATCGCTTTCAACGCGGTGCGGCGCACCGGCGCGATGGCATCGGTGTGACGATGATCTCACCTTGGCCGTTCCGCGCAAAGTACCGTTCATGCGGCCGCTCCGGCGGACTGCATGGCGCTGATAAGGTCTATCGCCTGCCCGGCCACGCCGCGGGGGATTCCCCAATAGTCGAACACGCCGCCGTCGGACGCGTTGTGGCCGCAGACGACAAAGACACCCGTGCCCAGCTCACGCTTGAATTCGCTGGCCAGCCAGCCGACGAAGCCGCTGTTGGGAATGCCGGGCGCGAAATGAAAACAGACGACGGCATAGCGGTCTTCCGGTTTTGTGGGCACAGGCGCGGGGAGCAATGCGCTCCACACCGCCTCGTCGCGCACCAGGGCCAGCGCGCCGCCGGCCAATGACGCGAGATGCGCCGGAAACTCCGCCACGGGAAATTCGGCAAAGGTGTAATCGCCCGGCAGCACGTCGGCGCGCGCATGCGCCATCACGCGCAACAGCCGACGGCGTGTCTGTTCTGGTGTTTCGGGTGTGACGTCCATGGACTCAATCCACCACAAACAGGGTGGCGCCCACCGGCGCGGTAGAGCGGTGGGCTTCAGCCTGGTCGGCGACCTGGTAGCTCATGCCGGGCTCCAGCGTGAAGCGCCGGCCGTCCTCGAGCTCGGTGTGCAGCTGCCCCTGCAGGCACAGCAGGATGTGGCCTTTTTTGCACCAGTGGTCGGACACATAGCCCGGCGTGTACTCGACCATGCGCACGCGCACATCGCCGAACTGCTGCGTGCGCCAGAAAGCCTTGCCTTCCAGGGCCGAATGTTCGGTGCGGGCCACGGCGGACCAGTCTGTCGTGCCGAAGGGGATGTTGTGGATGTTCATGCGGCCTGCCCCGCCTTGAGCGCGCGTTCGTTGGGCGTGATGTGGGCGATGGTGCCGTCGCCGTAGGAGCGCAGCACCTGCGAGATGACGATATGAAAGCCTTTGTACCACTGGGTGTACTGGCGCTTGGCTTCCAGGTGTTTCGGGTGGGCCGAGAAGGCGCGCAGCGCCTCCTGGTTGTCCCAGAAATAGGTCGCGTTGCTGCGCGTGCCGTCGGGCGAGCGCCAGGTTTCCGCGCCCAGGTAGCCGGGCGTGGCGTGGGCGGCTTCCTCGATCAGCGCGTCCAGCGCGTGGAAGCGTTCGTCATAGGTGCCGGGTTCGAAAATAAAGGCGGCGCAGTACATCAGGTCTTCCTCGGGTGCAGCAAAGAGGGGGGCATGGCGACGGGCTGGTGCACCGGCATTTTTTTGCCGATGAACACGGTGGCGATCACCGCCAGGCCGAAGCCGACGGTCACGGCGTCCAGGCGCTCCCCCAGCAGCGGCACCGCGAACAGCATGGACAAAAACGGCTGCACCAGCTGTACCTGGCTGACGCGCACCGTGCCGCCCAGCGCCAGGCCGCGGTACCAGGCGAAAAAGCCCAGCCACATCGAGAACACCGCGACATAGCCGAATCCCCACCAGGCGGCGGCCTTGATGGGGCCCGCGGGCCAGCTGGAGGCGGCCAGCGGCAAGGTCAGCGGCAGGGCCAGCAGCAGCGCCCAGCAGATCACGTGCTCGGCCCGCATGCGCTGCGAGAGCCTGGCGCCGTAGCCGTAACCGACGGCGGCGCACAACACGGCGGCCAGCAGCAACAGGTCGGCCGGGCTGATGGACAAGCTGCCGCTGCCCGAGCGCAGCATGGCAAAGGCCACCACCAGCGCGCTGCCCAGGGCGGCGCACAGCCAGAAGCCGGCGGAAGGGCGCTGGCGGTGCAGCAGCGCACCGACGGCCGCGGTGGCCAGCGGCAAGGTGCCGATGATCACGCTCGCATGCATGGCCTCCACATGGCGCATGGCGATGGAGGTGAAAAGCGGAAAGCCGAAGACCACGCCGCCCGCGGTGGCGGCCAGCGGCCACCAGTCCTCGCGCCGCGGAAAAGGCGCGCGCGTGGCCAGCAGGAACACGGCCGACAGTGCCGCGGCCACCACGGCGCGGCCCAGCGCGATGAAGACGCCCGACATCTGCGGCGCCTCGGGCGTGCCCACGGCCAGCCGGGTCATCGGCAGCGTGACCGAGAAAATCACGATGCCCAGCAGGCCGAACCAGAGGCCTTTGGTGATTTGTGTGTTCGGGCTCATATAAAGAGCATCCAGATCGCGGTGGCCACCAGCACGGCCGCCATGGCGTAATTGAACCAGCGCAGCCGCAGGCCGCTGCCGGCCGGGCCGGTAAGCCATTCGCGCAGCAGCGAACCCGCGAGGGCATAGGCCAGGTTGCTGACAAAGGCATAGGCCAGCATCACGGGCAGCACGATGGCCAGGCGCATGCCGGGCGCTTCGCGGCCGGCGATCCAGCCGCTGACAATGGCCAGCGCCAGCATCCAGGCCTTGATGTTGACGAACTGCAGCGCAGCGCCCTGCCAGAAGGTGACGTTCAGGCGGGACGCGTCGGCCTCGCTGAGCTGGCGCGACTGCGAGACCTTGAAGGCCAGCCACAGCAAATAGGCCACGCCGACGACCTTGACGGCCCAGCTCAGCAGCGGCACCGCGAGCACCAGCGCGCCCAGGCCCAGCGCGCACACCAGCAGCAGCGCGCCCCAGCCGACCGGCACGGCGCAGACAAAGGGCAGCGCGCGCCGCAAACCGTGGTTGGCGCCCAGCGCGGTGGACAGCGTGGTGTTGGGCCCGGGCGAAAAGCTCATCGCCGTGGCCAGCACCAGTAAAGCCGTAAATTCTTGCCAGTTCATGTTTCAGACTTTATAGTTGAAAGCAATACACCACCAATACAGTTATCGGTACAAATTCCAAAACTGTATTGCTCAAATTGTCAGCACACACGCCCCGCCCCGGGGGCCACAAGGTTCGCAGCATGTTGATGAAAACCGCTTCGCTCTCCCTGACCGAGCAGCTTTCGGCGCGCTTTGCCGAGCGCATCCGCAGCCGCCTGCTGGCGCCCGGCGCGCGCCTGCCCTCGGTGCGCCTGTGCGCCGAGCAACAGGGCGTGAGCGTGTCCACCGTGGTGGCCGCGTATGACCAGTTGCTGGCGCAGGGCCTGGTGGTGGCGCGCAAGAACCGCGGATTTTTTGTGCGCGATGCCTCGCTCAACGCGGCACTGGCGCCGACCTTCCAGCCCCCGGCGGGGACTCAGGGCGGAAAGCCGGGGGCGGCGCCAGCGGCAGCCGGTGCCGCGGCCAGCCTGGCGCCGCTGGGCGCCTGGAGCACCGCCGGCTGGATGCACACGCGCCAGGCGCCGGTCGACGCGACTGCGCTGATACGCGGCATGTTCCACAAGGTCAGCAACAAGCCCCAGCCCGGCATGGGTGTGTTCCCGTCCGACTGGCTGGAGACCAGCTTCATGCCAACGGCCGTGCGCAAGGTCACCAGCGTCAGCGCCTTGCGGGATTTTTCGCTGCAGTACGGCGAGCCCATGGGCGACAGCGGCCTGCGCCGCGCGCTGTCGCAGAAACTGAGCGCGCTCAATGTGCATGCCGTGCCCGAGCAGATCATCACCACGGTCGGCGCCACGCATGCGCTCGACATCGTGAGCCGCACGCTGCTGCGCGCCGGCGACTGCGTGATGGTCGAAGAGCCCGGCTGGGCCGTGGAATTCGCCCGGCTGGACGCGCTGGGCATGCGCATCCTGCCGGTGCCGCGCCGCGCCGATGGGCCCGACCTGGAGGTGATGGCGCAGTACTGCGAAATCCACCAGCCCAAGCTGTTTGTCAGCGTCAGCGTGTTCCACAACCCGACCGGCTACTGCCTCACGCCGGGCAGCGCCCACCGCGTGCTGCAGCTGGCGATGCAGCACAACTTCCACATCGTCGAAGACGACACCTACAGCCACCTGGCGCCCGAACACGCCACCCGGCTGTGCTCGCTCGACGGTTTGCAGCGCACGATTTACGTCAGCGGTTTCGCCAAAATCCTCGCGCCCGGCTGGCGCGTCGGCTTCATGGCCGCGCCGCCCGACCTGGTCGAGCGCCTGCTGGATACCAAGCTGCTGGCCACGCTGACGACACCGGCCCTGCTCGAAAAGGCGCTGGCCTGGTGCATAGACCAGGGCCAGCTGCGACGCCACGCCGAACGCATACGCACCCGGCTGGATGCCGCCCGCGCCCGCAGCGTCAAGCTGGCCATCGCCCACGGCTGCACATTCGCGGCAGAACCCGCAGGCCTGTTCGGCTGGGTGGACACCGGCGTCGACACCGACGCGCTGGCGCAGCGCATGCTCGACGAGGGCTACCTGATCGCCCCGGGGGCGCTGTTCCACGCGGTGCGGGCGCCCAGCACTTTGATGCGGATCAATTTTGCGACTACGCAGGAGGCGGCGTTCTGGAAGGTTTTTGCTCGGCTTAGGGATGCTGTGAAGTAGCCGGGTCTTGCGCCGGTCTCTGCGCGCTCGCCCTCTGCATAGGGTTGCTGGCCGGGGGTAGCCCGGCGGCTACTCACTTTTCTTTTGCTTCGCCAAAAGAAAAGTAAGCAAAAGAAAAGGCGACCCTGGTTGCTGCGTCCCTCCGCTTCGCTGCGGGCAACCTGCGGTGCTCGGTCCAGACGGGGTCTCGCTAAACTCGCTTCGCTCAAACAACGCCGGCCC
>NZ_JBFUBN010000022.1:0-21180 GCF_056405735.1 Polaromonas sp. P1_F2
CGACAAGAATGCCGGCACCGGCAACAAGACGGTGCGCGCCAGCGGCGTCACCATCAAGGACAGCGGCAACGCCGACGTGACGGGCAACTACAACATTGCCTATGCGGACAACACGACCAGCACCATCAACAAGGCCAACCTGAGCCTGTCGACCTCCGACGTCACCAAAACCTACGACGGCGGCCTCTCGGCGGCCGGCACGGTGGTGGTGACGGCGGGCACGGTGTTCGCGGGTGACGGCACCACGGGCGGCACATTCGCCTTCACCGACAAGAATGCCGGCACGGGCAACAAGACGGTGACGACCGGCGGCGTGACGGTAGGCGACGGCGTGAACAACGCCAATTACAACGTTAGCTATGTGGATAACACCACCAGCACCGTCAACCAGGCCAACCTGACGCTGTCGACCAGCAACGTGACCAAGACCTACGATGGCACGGTAGCCGCATCCGGCACAGCGACCGTGGCGGCCGGCACGCTGTTTGGCGGCGACAGCCTGACAGGCGGCAGCTTCGCCTTCATTGACAAGAATGCCGGTACGGGCAATAAAACGGTGGCGGCATCCGGCGTCACGGTGGGCGATGGCGTGAACAACGGAAACTACAACGTCAGCTACGCCGACAACACCAGCAGCACCATCAACAGGGCCAACCTCACGGTGACGGCCAATGCGGTGACCAAGACTTACGATGGCACGCTGAACGCTACGGGCACGGGCTCTGTCGGCACGCTGGCGGGCGCCGGTGCGGGCGAGTCGGTCAACGCCTCCGCCACGCAGGTGTTTACCGACAAGAACTTCGGTGTCGGCAACAAGACGGTGCAAGCCAGCGGCCTGACCATCAAGGACAGCGGTAACGCCGATGTGACCGGCAACTACAACATCAGCTACGTTGACAACACGGCCAGCACGATCAACAAGGCCAATGTGACCCTGTCGACCTCCGACGTCACCAAGACCTATGACGGCACGACCAGCGCGGCCGGCACGGTCACGGTAACGGCGGGCACGGTGTTCGCAGGTGACAGCGCCACAGGCGGCGCATTCGCATTCACCGACAAGAATGCCGGCAATAGCAACAAGACGGTGACGACGGCAGGCGTGACGGTGGGCGACGGCGTGAATAACGCCAACTACAACGTCAGCTATGCCGACAACACCACCAGCACCATCAACCAGGCCAGCCTGACGCTGTCCACCAGCAACGTCACCAAAACCTATGACGGCAACACGGCGGCGGCGGGCACGACCACCGTGACGGCCGGCAGCCTGTTCAGCGGCGACAGCCTCTCGGGCGGCAGCTTTGCCTTCACCGACAAGAACGCCGGCAACGGCAACAAGACAGTGCAAGCCAGCGGCGTGACGGTGGGCGACGGTGTGAACAACGGCAACTACAACGTCACGTATGCCGACAACACCACCAGCACCATCAATCCGTTCGCTGTGAGCGTTTCGGGCACCCGCAGCTATGACGGCACAGCCAATGTGGCGGCCGGTGTGCTGAACATCGGCCCGCTGGTGGGCACCGAAACCCTGGGCCTGGCAGGCAGCGCCACAGTGGCCGACAAGAACGTGGGCGCCAACAAGACGCTGACCGTCGCGGGCCTGAGCCTGACCAACGGCAGCGGGCTGGCCGGCAACTACACCTTCACCGGCGGTACGCAGCAGGCCAGCATCACCCAGGCTAGCCTGACGGTGGGCACCAGCAACGTGACGAAGACCTACGACAGCACCACCACGGCGGCGGGCACGGCCACGGTGACCGGCGGTACCTTGTTCGCGGGCGACAGCCTGACGGGCGGCACCTTTGCCTTCACCGACAAGAATGCCGGCGCCGGCAACAAGACGGTGACGACGACCGGCGTGACGGTGGGCGATGGCGTGAACAACGGCAACTACAGCGTCACTTATGCCAACAACACCACCAGCACCATCAACAAGGCCGACCTGATGGTCACGGCCTCCGGCGTCAGCAAGGTCTATGACGGCACAACCGTCGCCACCGTGGGCTACGGCGACAACCGCGTGGCCGGCGACGTGCTGGGCATCGCGGGCTCCGCCTCCTTCGCCGACAAGAACGCCGGCAGCGCAAAGGTGGTGAGCGTCAACGGCATCAGCACCTCGGGCACCGACGCCGGCAACTACAACCTGCTGAACACCACGACGGCAACCACGGCGGACATCACGCCCAAGGCGCTGACGGTGACGGCCAACAACGACAACAAGAACTACGACGGCAGGGCCTACAGCGGCGGCAATGGCGTGAGCTACAACGGCTTTGTGGCGGGCGACTCATCCGCCGGCATCGGCGGCGCGCTGGCCTATGGCGGCTCCTCGCAGGGCGCTGTCGCCGCGGGCAGCTACCTGATCACGCCGGGCGGGCTGAGCTCGATCTCGGGCAACTACGCGTTGGGCTTTGTCGATGGCGCGCTCAGCATCACGACCGCCAATGCCAGCACTGCCGCGCTGGGCAATGCCGCGCTGGTCGGTGCTTATGACGGCGCGCTGCAGGCGGTGGCGGGGTTGGGGGCTTCGTCGGGTGGTGGCGGGGGTGGTGGTTTCGGCGGTGGCGCTGCTGCCGACGCGCTGTCGGCTGCTGCGGCTGATGCCGGCAAAAACGACGAGAAATAAGGTTCTGGGGCAGGGTCTTGCTTCGGCGGTGCGCGCTCCTTTGTCTCTGCTCTTTGCTGAGGGCGGTTGGCCGGGGGTAGCCCGGCGGCTACTCACTTTTCTTTTGCTTCGCCAAAAGAAAATTAAGCAAAACAAGACCTACGACGGCAGCGCAACGGCGACCCTGGGCAACATCGGCACCCTGGCAGGCCTGGCCTACGGCGAGGCCTTGACCTTGAACTCCACCGGCGCCAGCTTCGTCGATGCGAATGCCGGCACCGGAAAAACCGTCACCGCCACCTACACGCTCGCCAACGGCACAGGGCTGGCCAGCAACTACCAGCTGGCAGCGGCGCCGGTCACGGCGACAGCCGATATCGCCCAGGCCAACCTGACCGTCAGGGCCAACAACGACAGCAGGACCGTGGGCGGCGCGGCCTATGCCGGCGGCAACGGCGTGAGCTACAGCGGCTTTGTGGGAGGCGAAACGGCCGCGGTGCTGGGCGGTGCGCTCAGCTACGGCGGCAGTTCACAAGGCGCCAGCGCCGTCGGCAGCTACGCCATCACCGCAAGCGGCTACAGCGCCGCGAATTACGTGCTGGCCTATGTCGATGGTGTGCTGACCATCAGTTCCGTGGTGGTGCCCCCGACGCCAGCCGGCGGCGGCGTGCCGGGTGGTGCCGCCCCGGCGGATGACGCCTACCGTAGCGCGCTGTACAACGTGGCCAACTCGGGTGGTTCAGGGGGCGGCAGTGGTGGCGCGGGTGGCGCGGGTGGCGGTGCAGATCCCGGCGATGCCTTGAGGGCCGCCGCCGCTGAAGCCGGTAACACCGGTGAAGAATAAGCCACCCCCGTTCCGGCTTGCGCTTAGCATTGCGCGGGTTTTTGCGGGGTTGGGCGGCATGTCGCTAAAAATGGGGACATACAGGCCGGCTGCTCTCTGCGACAGTGCGGAAGCGGCGCATCTGCTGCATTGGCAGTAGGGCGCTATGGCCGGGGGATGTACAAAAAATCGCAGGATGCCGGAGGGACCTGGCAGGCGGCCCCGGGGTGGCGGCATTTGCCGTGTGAGTGTTAAGTCGAAATGAAATAATGAAAATCAATTCCTTGCCCCTTTCCACCCTGGCCTCGGCGATTTTGCTGGCAATGCACGGCGGCGCCTGGGCGCAAACCCCGCCCCAGCCCGATGCCGGCCAGGTGCTGCGCGACCTGCGCCAGGCGCCACCCACGCCGCCCCCGCAGGCGGCACCCTTGCAGCGTATCGAGGAATCACCCGACCTGAGCCAGAAGGGCGAGGCCACGGTGCTGGTCAAGTCCATCGCCATCACCGGCAACCAGGAAATCCCGACCGCTGAACTCCAGCCGCTGGTGGCCAACCTCCTAGGCGCCGAGCGCTCGCTGAGCCAGCTCAATGCCGCGGCGCGCCGCATCACCGCCTACTACCGCAGCAAGGGGTTTGCCGTGGCCAGAGCCTACCTGCCCGCGCAGGACATCACCGACGGCGCCGTCACCATCAGCGTCATCGAAGGCCGCATCTCCAGCCACAAGATCAACAACCAGTCGCTGCTCAGCGATGAACGCGCCCAGGCCTACCTGGGCCAGGTCAAGGACGGTGACGTCATCAGGAGCGAGCAGATAGACCGCGGCCTGCTGCTGCTGCAGGACACCCCCGGCGTCAGCACCTCGCGCGCCACGCTGCAGCCCGGCGCCAGCGTCGGCACCTCCGAGCTGCTGATCGAGGTCAACCCCGCGAAGCCCTACAGCGGCAGCGTGGTGCTCGACAATTACGGCAGCCGCTACACCGGCGAATACCGTGTGGCCGGCACCTTCAACCTCGTGAGCCCGCTGAAGATCGGCGACCAGCTCAGCGCCAACCTGCTGACCTCCGGCGACAACCTGAGCTTCGCCCGTCTGGCCTACCAGTTGCCCGTCGGCAGCGACGGCCTCAAGCTGGGCGCGGCCTATTCCGACATCCACTACAAGCTCGGCAAGGAGTTTGAAGCCCTGCAGGCCCACGGCACGGCCACCAGCGCCAGCGTGTTCGCCGCCTACCCGTTTATCCGCAGCCAGTTCAAGAACCTGAACGGCACGGTCTCGTACGAAGACAAGAGCCTCAAGGACTATGTCGACGGCACCAACACCTTCACGCCCAAAAAAGTCGGCGTCGCCACGTTCGGTTTGTCGGGCAGCCTGCAGGACACGCTGGGCGGCGGCGGCATCACCGGCCTGGACCTCTCGGTGGCCTTCGGCAACCTGAGCATCAACTCGCCGACGGCACTGGCCATCGATGCGGCCTCGGCCCAGTCCAACGGCAGCTACACGCGCTTCAGCTACGGCGCGAATCGCCTGCAGCGCTTCACCGACAGCACCTTTTTGGCGCTTTCGGTGGCCGGCCAGACCGCCAGCAAAAACCTCGATTCGTCGGAAAAATTCTCATTGGGCGGCATCAACGGCGTGCGCGCCTATCCGCAGGGGGAGGCCAGCGGCGACGAAGGCTACCGCGCCACGGTGGAGTTGCGCCACAACGTGATCCCCAACGTGCAGGCCACGGTGTTCTACGACGTGGGCAAGATCACCATCAACCGCAAGCCCTTCGGCCCGGCGGCTTCGAACAGCCGCAACCTGGCTGGTGTGGGTGTGGGCGTCAATGCCAGCCTGGGGGCTGTGCAGTTGCGCTCTTCGCTGGCCTGGCGCACCGACGGCGGTTTGCCGACCTCGGTCCCGGCATCGGCGGCCAAGCGGCCTACGTTGTGGATGCAGGCGTCGGTCGCTTTCTGATCTTTAACTCCCTCCCCCACTGGGGGAGGGTTGGGGTGGGGGCCGGCGGCGTTTCAATCACGCACAGCCGAACATTCACCATCGCCAGCCCCCCTCCCAACCTTCCCCCAGCGGGGGAAGGAGCAATACCCCCTCCCCAATGTGAGGGTCAGCGGCCTCCAATCGCTTCAGCGTCCGCCCCTGGCGCTACCGCGTTGCACCGCCGCCGTTGCAGCCACCGGCTCAGCCATAGGCGCCGAGAAATAACGCGCTGAAACTTCCAGTACGCGCCGCGCATTCATCTCCATCTCGAAGCAGGGCGGCCGCGGCGCCTGCACATAAAAAGGCCAGGGCGCGGACACGCGCGTGGGCTGCGGCCGGGGTTGGGGCGTGACGCGCGCCCAGGGCGGAGGGTGGTGATTTGACAGCTGCATCTCGGTCCTTTGTTCTCATTGGATTGGGTATTTGGGTGAGGCAATACTACTGTACATTCATACAGTTATCTACCCAGATTTACCCATGGAAACAATGAACCTGGCCTGACGGTATCGCCCGTTGTGCGCAGCGTTTTTTCGATTGAATTCCCTCTCCCCTGATTCAACTCCCTCCCCCGCTGGGGGAGGGTTGGGGGGCTAGCGGCGCTCAAGCGCGCACAGCCGAACATCGACCATCGCCAGCCCTTCATTCCAACCTTCCCCCCAGCGGGGGAAGGAGCGAGAGCACCAGGCACCCCCAGCCTCATGACCCCTGCCACAAACGCATGACAGGCCAACACGATTCCGAAAGCAAACCCCACTATTTGCAAGAAATCGTCACAACAATGCCCGCGAAAAGACAAAGTGAACTCGATGTTTTTTCAGGCTTTGCCTAAGCTCGGATTCAAGGCGTGTACCACTTAGAGATTACTAATTGATGCGAGCCCAGGGGTTTATTAATGTTAAAGGCGTCTCGTATTTCAAAAAATATACAACTTAAGTAAAAGTTGAAGCAGAGACAGGTACAGGCAACACGGTGGGTTAGGGCACCAGGTTTGTATCGCGAGACGCCAGTCGATGAAGCAGCGAGAACCGGCATGAACGCTTTGGCATCTCTCTCCCCGCAGGGCGGCTCCCGCCCCGCAAGCCCGGCAAAGGCCGCACGGTCGCTTGCCGCCGGCAGCGGCAGCGCTTTCGGCGCAGCAACGCGCACCGCCCACCAAGGGCCGACACCCCAAACCACAAGGAAACCCGCCATGACGCAGGACCGCACCCTCATGCCCGCCGACAAATTCACCGTGCTCGGCAAATTCGCCTGGCTGTGGATGAACTCCCCACTGCACCAGCACTGGGACGTCAACTTGCTCAGCAACTTCGCGCTGCCGCCCATCGAGCTGGGCCAGTACCTGCTGCTCGAACGTGACGGCCTGCCGGTGGCCTATTGCAGCTGGGCCCACCTGGACAGCCGGGCCGAGGCCGCCTACATGCTGGACGCCTCCCACATCGCGCTGGCCGACTGGAACGGCGGCGATCACCTGTGGTTCGTCGACTGGGTCGCGCCCTTCGGCAAGGCCGATTCGTTTGAACTCAAAAACCGGCTGGCGGACAAATTCCCCACCTCGGTTGCGCGCGCCATCCGCGTCAAGCAGGGCAGCCGCACCGGGCGGGTCATGGAGTTCAGGGGGCGGGACACCGACAGGCGCGCCACACAGGCCTTGCTGGCCGGCTACTACCGGGAGTTCCTGCAAACCGTCGAAGCACAGAAAACGCGGCAGGTGCGCATGAAGCACAAAGCCCGGCCAGCCGTCCAGTCCGTCGAAGCAGCCCGGTAACCCAATCCAAAAGTTTAAAAGTCCAGGAGAACATCATGAACGACCCCTTTGCCGATACGAAGAAAAATTCCGAGGTTACGCTGTACAAAAGGTTGGCCTTGGATGCGACCAATCCCTACGTCGCCTACAACAACACGGACCGCGCCCTGAATGTGGCGTATCGCATATATACCGGGGATCCAGGGGCGTTGAAGCTGGGCCTGGATGGCTATGAGGATCGGTACAGAGAAAATAACAATAAACGCGTACTCGATCCAGGTATCAGGGCCAAGCTGGAGGACAGCTATGAGAGCCAGACCAATTATTTGTCCCAGCACTACTGGGCCACGACTGCCTTGCTGGGTGTGGGTTACAGCATCAACCGGCCCGACCTGGTGGCGGCAGGCAGTGATGCGCGCGCGCTTGCCGCAATCGTCCTGACACGCTCCATCATCAATGCCGGTCTTGAGACCGCACTTTATATTGCCAACGGCTTGGCGTACTCGAAAGTGATCTTCGGCACGGGAACCTATTACCCGTCGCGCAAAGCTACCGCGCCAAAGGCGGGGTATATGGCCTTGCCTTCTGTGTTGCGATCTGGCATGGTTTCTGGTTTTGATGAGGACCGAGCCAGCGAATGGGTGGCAAACGGCAGGTTTACCAAGGCTGGCGGCATTATCAAAAATTTGCGCAGCTATACCGGCGCTACTGTCAGCACTCTCTTTACCCTTAACGGGCTGCTCTCGGTGGTCCAGACGGGATGGGTGCTTCACAACGCCATTTATGCCCGGAACAAGGAAGGGAAATATCCCAATGGGAAAGAGGCCCTCATCGCCATTTCATCGGCTGTCATTGGCCTGACGACTTCGCTGGGAAATGTGGGCGCGAATGCTTTTAAAGCCCTGAACAGCTTCGGCGCCACCAAGGTATGGAGATCGCCAACGCTTCAAGAGCAAATCGAGGCAATGGGAGGACTCGGCACGTTTGTACCGGCCCCTCCCGGCGCACCGGTCGCCGGAGCGAATGTGGATGTGAGCTTTGCACCGCACTTTGCAAGGAACCAGCTTGGGGCCTGGAGCGAGCAACCTGGCTTTGCCCCGGGCGCGCCTGAGAACTTCGATTACGCCCTAAGCGACTTTTTCAGTGGGGTGATGGAGTTGCAGGAGTTACCGCCGCAGCACTTTTATATTGCTGCTCCGTCTGGCACGTTCAGTGATGCGAGTACTGCGCCGATAGCGCGCCCAAATCCTGCACTGGAAGCGCATCTCAGTGATCCACTACGACTGGCGCCTATGGCGCCCTCGGGCGAAACCTCCAAAATCGTCGTGTCGGACGATCTCGGCGTGGTACGCAATCAGGCACTGAGGGTGTTAAGGGTGGAACGTGCGGAACCTCCCACTGGTAGCCCATCAACCATTCCGAGCAATTCCCCGTCGGCTCCTGCGCGTGGCCCGGGCAGTACGGTGGTTGCCGGTGGTGACCCTCCATCGGCGCCTGTTTTGAGCGGTAAACGGCGGCTACCCCGGTTTGAAGGCCGGACCAACAAGATTCTGGGCGCAGCCGGTACCACCTTCGGGTTTATCAATGGTGTGGCGGGGGCGCTCACCATACTTCCTTACCTGGCCAGCGACAACCTGACCAACGATGAAAAAGGGGTGGTTGTCGCGGAAATCGGCAGCCAGGCGCTGGGCGCGTTCCTTCAGGTTTCGTCGAATAGCGCATTGGCAACGCGGGCGATGCAAGGCGCGACTTTTGGCATGACGAGCACGGCCGGATTGGCCTCACGCCTGGTTCCGGGTCTGGGCGCCGCGGCGGGGGCTATTGTCGTGGCGGTCAGCCCTATCGAGATCTACAAGCTGGTCCAGCAATCGAGGTACGCCGACGACCTCGAGAAGATCGGCCGGAAGATGAGCGAGCACGGCTACAGCGGCGACAGCGTGCTGGCCGAGTTCTATCGCCAAAAAACTGGCGCGCAAAGGGATATTTTGATAGCCACCACGGCGCTGTCCGTGGTCAGTTCCCTGTTCATGGTGTTCATGACCACTGCCGCTGTCGGCGGCTCCGTGTTCCTTCCCGCAGCCATGATCGTCGGGCTCGTGGCCGGTGTCGCCTCGCTGATTCTCAAAGGCGTGGAAACAGTCATCATCGCAGGCATCGCGCAAGACTATGCCAACAAAATCGAGGCCGCGGGAGGCGCCCGGATTTTTTTCCAGGAGGCATTGACCGCGCAATACCTGGTACTGCGGGACGGCAAGGACACGGGCGCCTACTTGAAGGAAGTGCAGTCCGACTTCGGGGTCGACAGTGTGGTGGGCGTCACAACGGTGCTGCTTGCGGGCCAGAGCCGGGAGGGCGCCGCATTGAGCGGCAGTCCCGACGCCATCAAGACGGCGGCGGCCTACATCGACCGCTTCCGTGACGGCGATAGACAAAAAAAGGATGAAAAGACGCTGAACATCGATGCGAAAAGCGGCACGATGAACATCGACGGCGCGCCCGGGAAGACGCAGCTTCTCATCTTCCTCAACCCTTTGCTGGCACCCGGCACGGAGGACAGGGTGAAAGTGAATACCGGCGGCAAAGCCAGCACGACCAGCCTGAAAGTCAATTTCCCGGGCGGCAATGAGGTGACCCTCGACACGGCCAAGGGCTGGACCATCAATGACGGCAACGAGAAGTCAAGCGCGTCAACCACCATGGACTTGCGCAAGATGGTGACGAGCATCACCAATTTCGAGAAGACGGTGACCAAGAGCCTGTCGGTTCAGGTCAACGGATACGGAGGGGACGACCTCGTTATTGCGGACGCGTCGGCGATGACTTTCGACGGTGGCAAGGGAAGGGACGTCGTCAGCTATGACGGTTTTGGGGGTACTGAAGGAATCAAGGTTGCGCCGACCGCGGATGGCAAAGGGTTTACCGTCAAGAAATCTTTGTTGGGTGCGGATATTTACCATGAAACAGTCGCGTCCCAAACCTACAGCCCGGCTGGCAAACCGGCCGAAACAGTCCAATATCGCGATGTCGAGTTGATCAAGGGCACCGCATCGTCCTTCGTCACCGATACGCTGCTCAATGTTGAGGGCGTGCGCGGCGGCGTGGGCAATGACACCCTCACCGGCACAGGCGGCAGGAACTGGTTCGAAGGCAGGGCCGGCAACGACTTCATCGACGGCGGGGACGGCGATGATGTCCTGTCCGGCGGGGCGGGTTTAGATACCGTCAAGGGAGGCCGGGGCAATGACTACATCCTCCAGGAGATAGGGCCCGACAACGATGTGATCGATGGCGGGACCGACGTTGACGGGACCGACCTTGACACCGTGGACTACAGCGCCAGCAATCTGGCGGACGGGCGGGCACCGGATGGCATTGGCATTGTGGCCACGCTGGGCGTGGAGGGCACAGTCACCAAGGTTATACAAGGTACTGTTGTCGACGTCAAAGCCAAGGGGCGCTATATCCGCATCTACCACTCGGGTGCAGTCTCTGACACGCTTGGCGTAGGACTGACCGGACTGAAAGTGAATGCAGGAGGAAAAGATGTAGCCTCCGGCATAGGCAGTGAGTACCGAACCGAGGAGTATTTCTTTCGTGAAGAGGCTAGGGGTGAGTTGAAATTTACAGCCCTCACCGATACCGGATTGGGTGGAGACTGGAACGGAAACAGGTCGAGCGAGGGAAGCAACATTGCTTATTCGGGGAGCGAGGGCCCACGTATAGGCCTGTACGAACGCCCAGCCAAAAGGCCCTTCATCGAGCTCGATCTGGGGAGTGTGCAGGCCATCGACTCGATCAGCCTGTGGGGAGTCGCGAACCACGTCGACTGGAGCAACAATTTGCGGGTGTATGTGTCGGAAACGGCTTTCTCCTGGAAAGACTCGCCTTCGGCTTGGTGGGATAACGTCAATTCATCCTACGCCGACCTGGCCCGCAATCCTACGGTGATGCATATCGACGTGGCGCGGACGGAGACGACCGAGAGGTCAACCTATACCGATAGCTTGACCAGCATCGAAAAGCTGGTTGGCACGGCACTGAACGACAGCCTTACGGGCGACGTCATGCGCAATGCCTTGTCGGGTGGCGCGGGGAATGACACCTTGAACGGCGGCGGTGGTGACGACACCCTGGTCGGCGGGGCGGGCACGGACCAGATCGACGGCGGCGAGGGCAACGACGAGATCTGGCAAGACCTGGATTCCGCCAGCGAGAAATTGATGGGGGGCCTGGGCATGGACACGCTGAACTACAGCGTAGGCAAAATGGCGGGCGGCATCGTGGCCGACCTGAACGCCCAAAAGGATTCGAACGGCGACTGGTGGCAGTCGGTGAACAAGGTGCTGTCCGGTACTTCCCTGGCTGTCGGGGTCAGGGGCCGCTATATCCGCATCTATCACGATGGTACGGTGGCGGCAAATACCGCCCTGTCGCTGGCCAGGCTGAAGGTCTACGCCGGCGGGGTCGACGTGGCCCTGAACCAGCGAAGCGCGGCAGGTGTCGACGTGGGCACTGTCGGCGGAAGCGGCCTCAATAACGATTGGGCGCTGACCTCCGGCCTGCCCGTGCCGGAGTCCGGCACAAGCCGCATCGCCCATGCCGAAGGCGCCAAAGCCTATATCGAACTCGACCTCGGCGACACCTACGACATAGAGTCGCTCTCCCTGTGGGGGCGGGCGGACAATCCCAGTGAAAGCAGCAATCTGCGGGTCTATGTGTCGAGCGCCCCCTTCAAGTGGGCCGACACAAGCAATAAGCTGTTTGAGGACCTGGCGGTCGATCCGCATGTGAAGCAGCTGGACCTGAAGCTGGTGGATTCGGTCAACCAGACGGTGAGCGACAAGCTGAGCGATATAGAAAACCTGATCGGAACCGATTTTTCCGACGCCCTTACCGGTGATAACAGCGCCAACGAGCTGACGGGCGGGCTGGGCCAGGACACCCTGAAGGGCGGCGGAGGGGACGACATTTTCAATCTGGGCATGGAGCGGGTCAATGAAGTGCTGGACGGCGGCGACGGCATAAACGACAGGGTCGAGTACACCCGCCCGAATGCCGAGGCCTATGACGTCTATATCGACCTGATCAACCCGAAAACCGTGACGGCTGTGAAGGGCAAGTACATCCGCATTTACCACAATGGCGATGTGGATGTGGGGACGGCACTGTCGCTGACCGGGCTGCAGGTGTATGTGGGTGGAGAGGACGTAGCCAAGGGTGTCAAGAGTGTGTCCGGTGCCGACGTGGGCGGTGGCGACAACAGCCGGTTCAACAATCCCGACGCACTGACAAATGACAGTCTGGGCGGCTCTTATCAAGTCGCCGATGGCAAGACCAATCTGGCCTATGCGACGGGCGAGGCAAAACCCTACATCGAACTGACGCTTCCGGATAAGGTCGACCCGCAGAAGTTGATCGACTCCATCTCCATATGGGGGCGTGCGAACGCAGACGGGACCACGTCCGACGAAAGCAGGGACTTGCGGGTGTTCATTTCGGAGAAACCCTTTGTCCCGGCCGGCGGAACGAACACGAGCCTGAGCTACAACCAGCTGTCCAACGATGCCACGGTCAATCACTTTGACCTCAAGGCGGTGAAGTCCAGCATCGGCGACAAGGCCTTCAAGACCTTCCACGGCACCAACGTCATGGTGTCGGCGGTGGATGGCGAACATAAGGTAAACAGGGTAAGGGGCAAGTACATCCGCATTTACCACACGGGCGCGGTGGATGTGGGGAAGGCACTGTCGCTGACTGAGCTGAAGGTGTATGTGAACGGGGAAAACCTGGCCAAGGGCGTCCAAAGTAAGTCCGGCGCCGACGACGGCGGCCAAGACGATCTCCAGTTCAACAATCTCTACGCACTGACAGATGGCAAGTTGGGCGGGGTCTATGCAAGCACTGTCGGGAAGAGCAACCTGGCCTATGCGAAAGGCAGCGAAAAACCCTACATCGAGCTGATGCTTCCGGGTGGGGTCGACGAGTTGAAGGTTATTGACTCCATCTCGGTATGGGGGCGCGCGAATGCTAACGGGACCACCTCGGACGAAAGCAACGATTTGCGGGTGTTCATATCGGACACTGCCTTTGTCGCGGCGGACGGAACGAATCTGAAATACGAACAGCTGACCGCCGATGATACGGTCGCGCGTTTCGACATCAAGGCGGTGGATGCGAATGCGTCCAGCACCTACACCGACACGCTCAGCAACATGGAGGACGGGTACATCGATGACCAGAAACAGTCTTTCAGTCGCGGCCACTACAGGAGCCAGTCCAGCCAGTCTTCACCCACAGAAGGTTCCACCCTTATGGGTAGCGAAGGCGCCAACAAGCTGTTCAGCGACGAAGGCGATGACAATATCGCGGGCAAGGGAGGGGACGACGTCTTGTTCGGCGGCTCGGGCAACGACATCCTGGACGGCGGGGACGGCGACGATCAACTGGCGGGCGGCATCGGCAGGGACACGGTCAGGGGCGGCAAGGGTCGCGACGAGATCTTGCAGCACATGGAGGCCCTCAGCGAGAGCCTCGACGGCGGCGACGGTGTGGACACAGCGGATTACAGCCTCGAAGACCTGACCGGCAAGGCTTCCACGGGCATTGTGGCCGACCTCGGCGCCGACGGTGACGGCCACGGACGGGTTGTGAAGGTGTTTGACGGCACCTTGGTGGGTGTGCAGGCCACGGGGCGTTATATCCGCATCTACCATTCGGATGCGACGCCAGCCCTTGCACTAACCGAGCTCAAGGTGTTTTCGGGCGGGAACAACGTAGCTTTGGGCAGGGCTAGCTGGTTTGGCGGCGACAGCCTGTTCGGCGATGTGTGGACGGGCGGCTCTCCTTTCGGAGGCGGTGCTTACAATCCGGCGGCATTGACGGATGGCAAGACGGGTGGATCGGATGCCATCACCTTCGTCACAAGCATGAAGGCCGGTGTCAAGGCCTATATCGACCTGGACCTTGGCGACTCCTACGCCATCGATGCGATCTCCCTGTCGGGGGGCGTGGTCTCCGGCTTCACCGGCGCGAGCGACAACCTGCGGGTGTATATATCGAACACCAAGCCCGTAATTAATTCGCCCACTGCCTATGACGACCTGGCCCGGGATGTCGACCTGACCGAGGGCATAGGCACGGCTCAGATTGATTTTGACACTGTGGGCACGGCCGCCACCGGCACTTTCACCGACATCCTCACGGGCATAGAGAACATTGTCGGCACGGCGCTGGCCGACAGCCTGACGGGCGACGCCTATGACAATGAGTTGACCGGCAATGAAGGCGACGACTTGCTCGTCGGCAAAGCCGGTGATGACGACCTGTACGGCAAGGAGGGCAACGATACCCTGGACGGCGGCAGCGGACGCGACCTCCTGGACGGCGGCGCCGGCAAGGACCGCATAGGCGGCGGCGACGACGATGACGTGATCCAGCAGGACCTGGAGGCCTATGTGCCCGGCAGCTCGGGAGTCTGGGACGTGATTGACGGCGGGGCCGGCAACGACGCGGTGAACTACGGCCATACCGTGTTTACGGTCGCCACCCGCCTCGGGGTGGGCGACGTAGCGACGGATGTCGGCATCAACGCCGACCTGGTGACTGGACAGGTCGTCAAGTACACCGGCGCCGGCTTCAGTGTTTATGACATCTTGAGCAATATCGAAAGCGTGGTGGGCACGCGGTTCAACGACAGCCTGAGCGGTGATGCCAACGCCAACGCGCTGGACGGTGGCGATGGCAAGGACGTGCTCAAAGGCGCCGGGGGCGACGATATTTTGAAGGGCGGCGCCGGCGCCGACAGCCTGGAAGGCGGGATCGGTGATGACGGCCTGGAAGGCGGCGACGGTGATGACAGCCTGGAAGGCGGGGCCGGCGATGACAAGCTGTCGGGCGGCGCCGGCGCGGACATCGTCGTGGGCGGTGCTGGCGATGATGCCATCGGGCAGGACATGGATGGATCCGCCGACCGGATTGACGGGGGGGCCGGCAACGACACGGCGGACTACAGCGGCACGGACTTGAAAGGCCGGGCCACCACCGGTATCGTGGCAAAGCTGGATGCCGACGGCAATGGCAATGGCACGGTGGTGAAAACCCTGAACGGCACCTATGCCAAAGTGGAGGAATGGGGGCAGTACATCCGCATTTACCGCAACGATGATGCGGATGAAACCAAGGCTTATGCGCACACTGTGTCATTGACCGGATTGAAAGTGTTCGCCGGCGGCAAGGATGTGGCCGATGGCATTCGTAGTTCATCTGGTGCCGACAAGGGATTCCGTGCCTGGGAAGCCGACAATCCTTACGCGCTGACGAATACCGAGGTTGGTGGACCATGGAACGGAAATGCGTCCACCGCGAATAGCAACATAGCTTACGCGTGGGGTGAGGGGAAACCCTATATCGAGTTGAACCTGGGCAGTGTGCAGGCCATCGATTCCATCGCCCTTTGGGGGCGAGCCGATACGCTTTTTAGTGACAACCTGCGGATATACATTGCCCAGACACCGTTCAAGGTGGATCTCCCCTCGGGGCGCAACTTCAATCCCTCCTATACCGACCTGGCGAGCAACGAGAATGTCAAGAGTATCGACATCGGGTCGGTGACCACCCGCGCCACCGACGCCTTTACCGACACCTTGGCAGGTATTGAGAACCTGGTGGGCACGGCGCTCAACGACACGATCACGGGGGACCGCAACGCCAATGCCTTGTACGGCCTGGCCGGCGACGACGTGCTTGACGGCGCCGCCGGCAACGACCGGCTCGTTGGCGGCGCCGGCCTTGACAATGTCAAGGGCGGCGACGGGGATGACGTTATTGAGCAGGAATTCGAGAGGGTTGGCGAGACGCTGGACGGCGGCGCCGGCTTTGATACGGTGACTTACGCTTCCGCCGACCTGCGGGGTATCACCACCCAAGGCATCACCGCCGACCTGGGGAAGGGCACAGTCGCCAAGGTGTTCGAGGGAACGGCCGTGGGCATCGGCATGCAGGGCCGGTACATCCGGATTTATCACAAAGACGGCAATCAGGTGCCCGTGTCGCTGACGGGGCTGAAGGTGTTCGCGGGCGGGAAGGACGTTGCCGCTGGCCGGCCGGCCGGAACCGGCGCCGATGCCGGGGGGATGGATACCTTCGCGCACAACCCGCTGGCGCTGACCGACCAGGAGGTGGGTGGCGCCTGGAACGAAAACAAACGCGACAACAAACCCGGCCTAAGCAACCTGGCATGGAGTGCGCTGCTAGGCCGGGTAGGCAGCAAGCCCTACATTGACCTGGACCTGGGCAGCGCGAGCGCCAGCGACCCCGCCGCCTTGTGGAATATTGACTCGATCGCATTGTGGGGGCGTGCGAACAAATCCGCTGAGACCAACGAATCCGCCGAGAGCCGCAACCTGCGGGTCTACGTTTCGCAGACGGCGTTCGATGCCTCCACGACCTACGCTGGCCTGGAGGCCCAAACGGCCACTGGAGCCGTCGGTATGGTGGATCTCGACGCAGTGGCCACCACGGCCACTACAACCGTTTACGACACGCTGAGCAATATAGAAAACCTGGTCGGCACTGCGTTGAACGATAGCCTCACGGGCGACGGCAAGGCCAATTCCCTGTCCGGCGGCGGCGGCAAGGACACGCTGGCCGGCGCGGGCGGCGACGACACCCTGGTCGGCGACCTGGGTGACGACAGCCTGGACGGCGGCACGGGCAACGACGTGCTGGCAGGCGGCATGGGCAGCGACACCATCAAAGGCGGCGATGGCGACGACCGTATCCTGCAGAACATGGAGCGCGGCGTGAGCGACCTGCTGGACGCCGGCGCCGGCAACGACACGGTGGACTACAGCGTCACCGACCTGACGGGTATTGCCACCCAAGGCATCACGGCCGACCTGACCGCCAATGCGCAGGGTGTTCAACTGGTCACTCGGTATTTTGCCGGCACCACGGTCCATGCCGGTGCGACGGGCCGGTTTATCCGCATCTACCACAATGACGACGCGGACGCCGGGAAAATCCTCTCGCTGACGGGGCTCAAGGTGTTTGGCCAGGACGGGCTGGACATGGCCGCCGGCAAAACCAGCCTGGCCGGCGCCGACAGCAATAAACCTGCGAACAATACCGTCCACAACCCGGCGGCGCTGACCGATGCGGTGCTGGGCGGCCAGGGCAACCTGGCCTACTCGAGTGGCACCAGGCCCTATATCGAACTGGACCTGGGTGACCCGCCGCGGTTCATTGACTCGATCGCCGTGCGGGGGCGCGCTTCCAATACAGGCGAGAGCGACAACCTGCGCATCTATGTGTCGAACACCGCGTTTGACGCGTCCGCGACTTACGCCAACCTGCTGCTGGACGTCAAGGTCAACACGGTGCTGGAGGTGCAAGCAGTCGACGTGACGGCCAACGTCAGTATGGTCGACAGCCTCAAGGGTGTCGAGAATCTCATAGGCACGGCGCTGGCCGACAGCCTCAAGGGCGACGGCAACAAAAACGCCCTGTTCGGCAAGGGGGGTAACGACACCCTCCAGGGCATGGGTGGCGACGACTTCCTGGCCGGTGACATCGGCAACGACATCATGGATGGCGGCGCCAACAACGACGTACTCTCGGGCGGTGCGGGCATCGACAGCGTCAAGGGCGGCGACGGCGACGACATCATCCTGCAGGACATGGAGCGCGTGAGCGACACGCTGGACGGCGGCGACGGCACCGACCTGGTGAAATACGACGTGAGCAACAGGGACATGGCCGGCGGCATCAAGGCCAGCCTGGCCAGCGGCAGGGTGGAGAAGCTGATGGCCGGAACGCTGGTCAGCATGGGGGGCGGCGCGAAGGGGCGCTATATCCGCATCTATCACTACGACGATACGCCAAACCTCTCGCTGGCCGGGCTGAAGGTGTATGTGGGCGGCGTGGACGTGGCTGCCGGCAAGGCGCTGGCGAGCGGCGCCGACATCGACATCGGCAGTGGCGCCGCAAAATACCAGACGCTGGACCTGGGCGGTGTATACGACATCAACTCGCTCATCGTCCTGGGCAACAGCGCCACGCCAGCGGAGAGCAGCAACCTGCGGATCTATGTCTCGGAAGGTCCCATGGTGTCGATATGGGGCCAGAGCCTGGGCTACGACGATCTGGCGAACAACCCCGCCGTGGGCCAAGCTGACGTAGGCACGGTTTACGGCGCGGCTGCGGCTACTTTTATCGACACGCTGGTCAGCATCGAGAACCTCATTGGCACGGCGATGAACGATACGCTGATCGGCAGCGACGCGGCCAACGACTTGAGGGGCGGCGCCGGCAACGACTCGCTGGATGGCGGCAAGGGCAACGACACCCTGGCCGGCGGCGCCGGCCAGGACACCGTCAGGGGCGGCGACGGCGACGATGTCATCCTGCAGGACCTGGAGCGTGTGGCCGATACGCTGGACGGCGAGGCAGGCATAGACACCGCCGACTACAGCCTTAGCGGCATGGCCGGCGGCATCGATGCCAATCTGGCCACCGGCAAGGTGACCAAAAACCTGGCCGGCACGTCCGTCGGCCTGGGCGGAACGACGGGGCAATTCATCCGCATCTACCACACGGATGCGCTGGCCCCGATCTCCCTCCTGTCCCTGACCGGTCTCAAGGTGTACGTGGGGGGGGGCGATGTTGCCGCCGGCGTGTTGAGCCGGGCCGGCGCCGACGATGCCGACAGCGCGGATCGCACCTATTTCAACAAGAAGGCGCTCACTGATACCGTAGTGGGCGTCGCCTGGAACAACCAGACCTCGGATGCCAGCAACCTGGCCTCGGTCAATGGCGCCAAGGCCTACATCGAGCTGGACCTGGGCAGCGCGAAGGCCATCGATTCGATCGCCCTGTGGGGGCGCCTCGGGGGCGAGAGCGAGAGCGGTAACCTGCGGGTGTACGTCTCGAACATCGCGTTTGATGCCACCACCAGCTACCGCAGCCTGGCGGCCGACCCGGCTGTGGTGCAGGTTGACGTGGCGGCGGTGGATGCGGCCAGTGTCAACACCAGCTTTACCGATACCTTGATCAGTATCGAGAACCTCATAGGCACAGCCATGGCCGACACGCTGGCCGGCGATGCCAAAGCCAACAGCCTGTCGGGCGGCGCCGGCGCGGACACTTATATTTATAACAAGGGCGGCGGCGCCGACACCCTCCAGGACTTTGAAAGCACCACCGGCACGGCCGCCGTACCTGTCGACACCCTCAGGCTGGGCGCGGGCCTGGCCATGAGCGACACACAGCTCAGCCGCGTTGACGATACGGGCATCGCCGGCAGCACTGGCAAGCACCTCAAGCTCACATGGACAGGCAACAGCGGCGACTCGGTGACGCTGAAAAGCTACTTCAGCGGCAACGCGGGCGACCTGATTGAAAAAATCGTCTTCAGTGACAACACCGAGTGGGGCAATGCAAATGTCCTGGCGGTCATGGGGACGACCGACTCATGGACGGGCACGCCAAATGCCGACACCAGGGTTGTGTCGAACGGTAAAGCCAGCCGCCTGAGCGGGCTGGCCGGCAACGACAGCCTTGCCGGCAGCGCCCTCAACGACATGCTCGACGGTGGCGACGGCGACGACACGCTGTCCGGCCTGGGCGGCAATGATTTCCTCTACGGTGGTGCGAACAACGACACCCTGGACGGCGGGGCCGGCAACGACAAGCTCGATGGCGGCTCCGGAGACGACAGCTACCGCTTCAACCTGGGCGGCGGGCAGGACACCATCACCGACATCGGCGGCACCGACCGCATCGTGTTCGGCGCGGGCATTACGGCCGGCCAGGTCAAGGCCAGCCTGGCCAACGGGCAGGTCACGCTGTCCCTGGCTTCAGGGGAAAGCGTGAGCTTTGCCGCGCCGACCTCCGCCAGCTACGCGGTCGAGCAGTTCGTGTTCGCGGACGGTACGTTGAAGGATGTTGCCTGGCTCAATGGCCTGGCCAACAAGGCCCCTCTCGGCGCCGACAAGACACTGACCCTGGCCGAAGACGGCAGCTACGCGATCACCGCTGCCGACCTGGGATTCAGTGACGGCGATGCGGGCGACAGTCTGGGTGCCGTGCGCATTGATTCACTGCCCACGGCCGGTAGCCTGAAATTCAAGGGCGTCGATGTCACGGCTGCGCAAGTCACGGCCAAACTGGCGATCAGCGCCGCCGACCTGGTCGCCGGCCTGCTGGTGTTCAGTCCGGCCGCCGATGCCAACGGCATCAACTATGCGAGCTTCACTTTCTCGGTCAAAGACCAGTACGGCGGCTTTGACGCCGCGCCCAACAAGCTGAGCTTCAATGTCACACCGGTCAATGAGGCCCCGACGCTGTCGAAGTTTGAGCCGGCCGTGGCAACCGTGGACGAAGACCAGGTCGCCACCATCACGGTAGCGGACCTGCGGGCCAAGGGCAATGAGACCGACAGAGATGGCTTGGCAGGCGCCGCCATCAACTTCGTCGTCAAGTCCGTGAGCAGCGGCTTCCTATGGATAGGTGAGACGCGGGACACGGCCACGCCCTGGGATGTTGTGAGCAACAACACGGTGGACGCGACGCACAACGCCTACTGGCTTCCAGCTGCCAATGTCAGCGGCGTCTTCAATGCCTTTGCCGCCGTGGCCAAGGACAGCGGCGGCACCGAATCGGCCAATGCCATCCAGGCCCGGGTGACGGTTACCCCCGTCAACGACGCGCCCACGCTGACCAGCGCCAAAGCCGTGCTGGCCGGCGGCACGGAGGACACGGCCTACACCATCACCCAGGCCAGCCTGCTGACCGGCTTTAGTGATGTGGACGGCAATGCACTGTCGGTGGTCAACCTCACGGCCGGCAACGGCACGCTGTCGGCCTTTGATGCAGTCAACAAGCGCTGGACCTTCACGCCCGCGGCCAACTACAACGGACCCGTCAACCTGGGTTACGGGGTCAGTGATGGTGCTGCGACCACGGTGGCCACGCAGAGCTTTGTGCTGGCGCCGGTCAACGACGCGCCCACGCTGACCAGCGCCAAAGC
>NZ_JBFUBN010000023.1:0-16893 GCF_056405735.1 Polaromonas sp. P1_F2
CCCCTCCCCTTGTGGATGCGCCGAGGAGCGCAGGTTCAGGCGGATCAGGGATCGCGTTGTTTGAGCCGAAGGCGAGTTTAGCGAGACCCCGCCTGAACCGAGCACCGCAGGTTGCCCGTAGCGCAGCGAAGGGACGCAGCAACCAGGGTCGCCTTTTCTTTTGCTTACTTTTCTTTTGGCGAAGCAAAAGAAAAGTGAGTAGCCGCCGGGCTACCCCCGGCCAGCAACCCTCAGCAGAGGAAACAGAAGCCACTCACTCCGACCAAGGCTCCCCTCGGTACCAGGCATACCGAGCCAGCCGAAGCATGGGCTTATCCCCGGACGTATCCCCATAGGCATACAAAGTTACCCCCTCCAGCCCAGCCGAACCGAAATGCCCAGCCGCCCAGGCGCGAAGCCTGACGACCTTCTGCTCCCCATGGCAATTGGGCGTCCGCATCCGCCCCGTAAGGCGACGTGCCTCCCCCTCACCGGCAACTTCCATTTCAGTGCAGAGCAGCACGTCAAAACCCAATTGTTTCGCCACCTGCGCCAGGTAGATGTCGGGCGAGGCGCTCACCATCACGCAGCAGTGCCCGGCCTCGCGGTGCCAGGCCAGGCGTGCCATCGCGTCCTCGCGCAACTGGCCGGGGAAATCCTTGGCCAGCCACTGTGCCGTCCAGTCCTGCATTTCGGCGAGGCTGCGGCCGGCCAGCGTGGCCTGCATCAGCCTGGCTTTGGCGACGTTGTTGGGTACCAGGCGCAGTGCATAAGCGGCCAGCCAGGGTGAGCAGCGCAGCAGGGCCCAGAGGAAGCGCGGCCAGCCCAGGCCGCGCGCGAGGAAGACCGTGAAGGTGTCGCGCCGGGTCAGCGTGCCGTCGAAGTCGAAGGCGGCCACCACGCCTGCGGCGGCGGCGGCGCCTACCGGTAGCATCGCACCTGCCCGCAATAACGTTGGCAAAACGGGCAGCCGGTCATGGGCAGCCACAAGGGAATGTTGTAGTAGCGCTTGAACACCGTGCCCAGCACACCTTCGCGGTACGCAGGGTAGTTGAAGCCCATGCCTTCAACGGCATAAAAAGGCACGCCGTTCTGCTCGAAACTCAGCACACGCACCGATGCAAAGTAGGGCTCAAACTCCTCCAGGCGCGGCTTGTCGGCGAGGATGACGCGAATCGTCTTGCCCTGGTAGAGCGAAAAATCGACCAGCATGTCGTCCTGGCGCGCGTGGAATTTTCCGACGCCGAAGACCGGCATGTACTGGCGGCGTTCAAATCCGAAGATCGACGCCGGCGTGTAGGCCTCACCCATCAGCACCACGCCGGGCGCCGTGACCTGTTTCAGCATCTCGGCGGTCTTGTAACTGCGGATGATCTGCGGATACAGCTTGGTGCTGCGCCAGGTGTCCAGCGTGGTCATGTAGAGCCCGGCCACCACCAGCACATGCACGCCGGCGAACACGGCCAGCCCCTTGGCGCAGGCCTTGAGCCTGTCGGCGGGCAGGGCAAAAGCCAAAAAGGCGAAGCCGAAGGGGTAAAAGGACAGCACCCAGTGCAGGCCGATCACTTTTTTGGCCGACAGCAGCGCGAAGAACAGCAGCGGCACCACCACCAGGCAGGCCAGCAGGCGTTGCGAGCGAGCCGCCGCCAGCAGCGACTGGCGGTAGCGCACGGCCATCCACACCGCCACCGGCGTGATCAGGTAAACCATCATGCCGATGTAGGTCAGCGGCTTGCGCCATTCAAAGGTGGCATCTTCATTGCGGTTGTACACATTGAACATGATGTTGGACCAGCCATGCGACATGTTGTAGGCGATGTTGATCGCCGGGCCGGGCAAGGCGCACAACACCAGCAGGGCCAAACCGGCCAGCCGCTCGCGGCGGTACAGCACAAAGTAGACGAGGTAGCTGAAACCCAGCACCACCGAGAAATACTTCGAAAGAAAAGCGCAGCCCAGAAAAAGCCCCGACAAGGCGTAAAGGCCATACGCGGCGCGGTCCAGCGCCTGCCGGCGCTCGGCGCGCAGCAGCGCGGCAACCGACAGCGCCGACCAGAAGATCAGCGGCGTGTCGGTGGTGATCAGGGTGTTGAGCCAGTTCAGCGGGGCCAGCCAGAAAAACAGCACGGCCCAGGCGGCGCGCACCCTGTCGACGGGCTTGAGGGCCCACCACAGCGCCGCACCCAGCGCCAGCGGCAGCAGCACGATGGGCAGGCGTATGGACCACAGGCTGTCGCCCAGCGTGGCGCGCATCAGGGCGATCAGCCAGCCGACCATGGGTGGATGATCCGAATAGCCCCAGTCGGGGTACACGCCCCACCAGTAGAAGAAGGCTTCGTCGCCGGTGACCGGGAAAGTCACGGAAATCCAGAACCGCAGCAAGAGCGAAAGCAGGCCGGCGGCCAATAGCCAACGGCTCAGCATGACGGGAAAAGCGGCGGAGGCGGCGGAATCGGGGTTCTGGGACATGAAGGCTTGAAATGGGGAACGGCGCCGGCGGCAACACGCGCCGCGGACAAGGCTGGAGTAGGCTAGCGGAAGCTGATTTCCTTGCGGATGGCCGCACTATAAAGCAAGGCCAGCACGCCGATGGCCACCGCCAGCCACAGTGTCAGCAGCCGCGCCAGCACGGTGACACCCAGCGCCGCCGCGGGCGTGGCACCGTGGGCCACCAGCAGGCCTGTCAACACAGCCTCGGTGCCGCCCAGGCCGGCCGGCAAGGCGGACAGGGCGCCGGCCACCATGGCCAGGGCATAAAAGCCCGTGGCCGTCAGCAGCTCGAGCGGTACCCCCATGCCGCGGCAGATCAACCAGACTGCGACGCCCTGCGCCGCCCAGGCCGTCAGGGTCAGCCCCAGCCAGAGCCAGGGACGCAACGCCAGGCAATGCCAGGCCTCCTGCAGCCAGGGGAGGCTCTCAAAGAGCCGGGCACGGTGCTTGAAGAGCAGGCCCAGCACGGCCAGCAAGAGCAGCGCGGCGACTGCCAGCAATCCTCCCAGCAGCGTGGATATAGCTTGCATCGCGGGATGCCGCAACACCCAGCCGGCGGCGGGCAGGCACAGCAGCATCAGGCACAGCAGGTCGGCCAGCCGTTCGGCACCGAAGATGGCCAGGCTTTGACCGGCGCGCAAAGGCTGGCGCGCCAGCATCAGGCCGCGCGCCGCCTCGCCGACATTGCCGGGCGTGGGCGTGAAGGCGTAGCCCGCGAGGTACAGGCGCAGGCCCTGCAGCCAGCCGAAATGGCGACCGTAGTACGCCATCCAGAGCCGCCAGCGCAGGCCGCGCAGCAGGTAGTTGAGCAGGCACAGGCCCGCAGCCTGCGCGCCTGTCCAGGACCAGAGCAGCGCCAGCGAGGCCCTGGGGCTGTCGCCCCAAATCAGCAATGCGGCCGCGTAGGCCGTGGCCACCACGCCCAGCACCAGCAACAGGCGCTTGAAGGGAAGGCCGCCAAACGTAGCCGGCGCGGGTGCGCGGTTCACAGCCGGTGACTCAGGAAAATGGCCAGCCACAGCGCGCCGGCCGCCAGTATCCAGGGGTCGCGCAACATGTCGCGCGCCACGTCTTCGCCATGGCCTCGGTGCACCTGGTAGGTGTAGCGCAGCATGCCGAAAATCACCACCGGCACGGTGTAGAGCAGGCGTTCGCCGTGCTGCAGTTGCGCTTCGGGGCTGGTGGCAAACAGGCTGTAGGTGGTCAGCGTGGCGGTCATGGTCACGGCCATGAAAGTATCCAGCAGGGCGGACGGGTAGTGGGCCATCACGGCGCGCCGGCTGGCCTCTTCATGGAAGCTTTCAGCCTTGCGTTTGGCAAACCCCAGGAACAGGGCCACAAAAATACCGGTCAGCAGCAGCCAGCGCGAAGGCGGGATGCCGACGGCCACCGTGCCGGCCAGCAGGCGCAGCATGAAACCCGAGGCGATGATGGACACATCGACCACCGGCACCTGCTTGAGCCGCCACGAATACGCCAGGTTGAGCAGCACATAGGCCGCCAGCAGCACCAGCAATGTCCGGTTGCCCGCCGCCAGCAACAGCCCCGCCACCAGCAGCAGGCCGGCCAGCACCAGGGCCACGGGGACAGCCACCGCGCCGCTGGCCAGGGGCCGCTTGCGTTTGGTCGGGTGCAGGGCGTCGCTGGCGCGGTCATGCCAGTCGTTGATGATGTAGACCATGCTGGAGAGACAGCAGAACGCGGCAAAGGCGTGGATGACGCGCACATCCAGCGCCGTGTCCAGCCAGTTCTGGCTGAACACCAGGCCGGCGAACACGAAGACGTTTTTCAGCCACTGGTGCGGCCGCATCAGCCGGACCAGGGCCAGCGGGGAAGAAGACGGCGAGGATGAGGAAGGCGAAGAGGGCATCAGGAAGGGAGGGAAACACCCCGTGGGCAAGCGGGCTTCAAGCATAACTGACCGGGATTCCCGAATACGGCCAAAATGGGGCCATGTCTTTTGCACCCGCCCCCTCCCTCGCCTCCCCTCCCGCCACCCTGCCCGCCGTCTCGCCCCGCGCCCTGGAACTGATCCAGGCCCTGGTGCGCATGAACACCGTCAGCGACAACAGCAACCTGGAACTGATCCATTTCGTGCGCGACGAGCTCGCCCGGCTGGGCGTGGCCAGCCGCATCACCACCAATGCCGGCAAGACCAAGGCCAACCTTTTCGCCACGCTGGGCGAAGGCAAGCCGGCCGGCATCATCCTGTCGGGCCACACCGATACCGTGCCCTGGGACGGCCAGGACTGGACGCTGGACCCGCTGTCGGCCGCCATCGAGGGCGGTCGGCTCTACGGCCGCGGCAGCTGCGACATGAAAGGTTTTATCGGCATGGCCCTGGCCCACGCCGGCGATTTCCTCAACAGCCAGGCGCCTTTCGCGGTTCACCTGGCGCTGAGCTATGACGAGGAAGTCGGCTGCCTGGGCGTGCGCGGGCTGATCGCCGACATGAAGGACGCCGGCATTGCGCCGCTGGCCTGCATCGTCGGCGAACCCACCAGCATGGTGCCGGCCACCGCGCACAAGGGTGTCTACCGCTACAAATGCTGCGTGCGCGGCAAGGAAGCGCATTCCTCGCTGACGCCGCAGTCGGTCAACGCCATCGAGATGGCGGCGCGCGTGGTCGGCAAGCTGCGCGACATGGCCGAGGGCTTTGAGGCCAACGAGCCGCGCTACGAGGGCTTCGACGTGCCCTTCAGCACCGCCAGCGTCGGCCAGTTCCACGGCGGCATCGCCGACAACGTGGTGCCGCGCGACGCCGAGTTCCGCTATGAATTCCGCAACCTGCCCACGGCCGACGCCCTGGCCATGCAGCGCGAAATACGGGCCTACGCGGAGCGCGCGCAGCCGGCGATGAAAAAAGTCGCGCCCGACGCGGGCTTCAGCTTTGAGACGATTTGTGAAGTGCCGGCCTTCCTGGGCTCGGCCGGCGACGACGTGACCCGGCTGGCACAGCGCCTGGCCGGCACCGAGCAGACCACGCTGGTGGCCTTCGGCACCGAAGCCGGCATCTTCAAGGGCGCGGGGATTCCCACCGTGGTGTGCGGGCCCGGCAGCATCACCCAGGCGCACCAGCCTGACGAATTCGTGAGCCTGGAGCAACTGGCGCGCTGCCAGGCCTTTATGCAGGGCCTGACAAACACAAGCGAACTTCGCTAGGAGGCGGTCCTCACGCGGGCCAGCGCGGAACCGGCTTTGCCGGGCCGCAGGTGGCGCCCCCTTGAGGGGCTGAGAGCCGCGGCTCCAAGCCTGCCCGCGCAGGCTTGGACGGCTCGGAAGAGCCGTCGCCTCTGGCGACGGTACGGGGCGGCCGCAGGCCGCTTCGGGGGGGAGTCAAGTTCTTACGCGACCGTCGCCGGTCAGCATCGAAAGCTCCACAAAACTGGAAGCCACATGATCCGTCGGCGAGAACGACACGGAGAACCCGCCCAGCGACTGGGTGCCGATGGCCTCCAGGCCGGAGATCAGCGACTCACGACTCATCTTGGCGCCGCCGCGCTTGAGGCCTTCCACCAAAACCTTGGCGGCCACGTAGCCCTCCATGCTGGAGAAATTGACCTTCGCATCCTTGCCGGCCGCCTTCACCGCGTCGGTAAACTCGCGCACAATCGGCCGCGCTCCGTTGTAGGGCGAAGGCATGACCTGCGACACCACCACGCCTGCTCCATCCTTGCCCAGCTCGTCGGCCAGCGCCTGCGTGCCGACAAACGACACGTTGTAGAACGTGCCGCCATAGCCGGCCTTGCGGGCTTCGCGGATAAAGGCGGCGCAGGCCTTGTAAGCACCGATCTGCACCACCGCGTCGGGCCCTGCGGCCACCAGCGTGGTGACGGCCTTGGCCACGTCCACCGTATTGCGCTCGACTGTCGCCTGCGCCACGGGCTTGAGGTTCTGCGCACCCAGGGCCAGCACCACGCCGTCCAGCCCGGCTTTGCCGTAGGCGTCGTTCTGGTAGAACACCGCGATTTTTTTCAGCCCCAGGGCGGTCAGCTGTTTGACGATAAGGCCGGTTTCGTCGTTATACGAAGCGCGCACGTGGAAGGCGTATTTGTTGAAGGGGTCACGCAAGGCCATGGCGCCGGTAAACGGCGCGATAAACGGGACCTTGTCTTTGGTGGCCATCGGCAGGGCGACGATGCTGGTGGGTGTGCCGATGTAGCCAAACAGGGCAAACACCTCGTCGTCGATCAGCTTGCGGGTGTTTTCGGCACAGCGGGCGGGCTCATAGCCATCGTCGAGGTTGCGGATCTCGATCAGGCGCTTGTTGACGCCACCCTGTTCGTTCACCTGGTCGAAGTACACCTTCGCGCCCTGGTAGAACTGGATGCCCAGTTGCGCAGCGGGGCCGGTGAAAGGGGCCGACTGGCCCAAGATGATCTTGTCGGCCTGGGCATGGGCGATGTTGAAGCCGGCCAGCATGGAAGCGCCGGCGACGGTGGAAAATTTTCTGCGAGTGAGATTCATCCCTTCATTCTCGCAACACAACTTACAGTAAGGTTACCCTTTTGGTAACAGGACGAAAGGCCGTGAGATTGGTCACTACTTTGGTCTTACTTCAAGCTTTGTCTGTCAGCAATTTGCCAGCTTTTTGCTACTGTTCGCGGATGCGGCCTATTCCCTGACCCGCCCGGTCGCGTCGATCAGGCTGAGCTCGACCAGCTTGGAGCCCACACGGTCGCCGTCGAAGTGGACGCGAAAGCCGCCCAGGTTCAGGTCCTGCAGGGTGTCGAGCGCCTTGCGCAGCTTGGCCCGGGTCGGATCCTTGCCGGCCTTGCGCAGGGCCTCGGTATAGGTCCAGGCGGCGATGTAGCCTTCGAGCATGTAGACGTTGGACTTGCCGAGCTTGGCCGCCAGCGCGTCGGCCTGCAGCTCACGCACCAGCACGCTCTTGGCGTTGTCCGATTTGGGCGTGACACGCACCACCACCACGCCGGCGCCGGCCGCGCCCAACTGTTCGGCCAACAAGCTTTCACCGGTGCTCGAAAAGCCGTAGATGGGCCCGCGAAAGCCCTTGGCGCGCAGGTCGCGTATGGCGCTGGCCGCGCCCGCGGCGTCGCTGATCACCAGCACCGATTCGGGTTTTTTTCCCAGCACCTGGTCCACGCTGGTGGCGACGCTGCCGCCCGAAAGGGCCGACTTGGCCACAAGGTTGGCGCCCAGGCCACCCATGGTGCGCTCGGCCGAGTCCAGCGCCGCGAGCGACTCCGGGTCCTTGCCGTGCAGGATGGCCAGCTTGCGCATACCCAGGGTTTCGGCGTGGCGCGTGATCATGGCGGCTTCTTCCGAATAGCCGGGCCGCACCGAATAGACATTGGGGTAGAGCGAGCCGCGCAGCTCGTCGGCGCCGGCCATGGGCGCGAACAGCAGGATGTCCGTGTCCTTGAGCAGCGGGTTGACGGCGGTGACCTGCGGCGAGCCGTAGTAGCCGAACAGCGAGAACACTTTCTGGTCCAGCAGTTTTTTGGTGTTGGCCAGCGTGGTGTCGGGGTTGCCCATGTCGTCCAGCGTGCTGAGCTCGATCTTGCGGCCGTTGACGCCGCCGCCCGCGTTGACGCGGTCGAAGTAAAGCCGCGCGCCCTGCGCGAAAGGCAGGGCCAGTGTGGCGCCGGGCCCTGTCATCGCCAGGGACTGGCCCAGCGTGACGGCGGTCTTGCTGATACCGTCTTCGGCTTTGGCCCCTGTCGCGAGCAAGCCGGCCAGGGCCGCTACCATGCTGATTCTGGCGGCGGCGTGGAATGCCCGCATTCCGTTCATTGTTGTAATCATGAAGTATGTGTCTCCCCCGGGTTACCCCGATGACTGTCAATATAAAGTTGAACCATGAGCAATACCATCAGCATCTCCCCTAAGGCCACGGCCCACCCTGACGCCGGGCTGAAGCCGGCCGCCGTGCAGGTGCTCGGCGCCTGCCCGCACGACTGCCCGGACACCTGCTCGCTGCTGACCACAGTGGAAGGCGGCGTAGCCACCCGCGTGCAGGGCAACCCCGACCATCCCCACACCGGCGGCGTGCTGTGCAACAAGGTCTCGCGCTACACCGAACGCACCTACCACCCCGAGCGCCTGCTGCAGCCGCTCAAGCGCAGCGGCCCCAAGGGCAGCGGACAGTTCGAGCCGGTGAGCTGGGAGGCCGCACTGGCCGATATCGCTTCTCGCCTCAAAGCCATCGCGGCGCGCGAGCCCGAAGCCATCGTCCCCTACAGCTATGCCGGCACCATGGGCCAGGTGCAGGGCGAAAGCATGGCCGGGCGTTTTTTCAATCGGCTGGGTTCGTCTTTCCTGGACCGCACCATCTGCTCCTCGGCCGGGGGTGAGGCCCTGGTGCAGACCCTGGGCGCCAAGGTCGGCATGCGGGTGGAGTTTTTCGCCGAGTCCAAACTGATCATCATCTGGGGCAGCAACTCCATCGGCAGCAACCTGCATTTCTGGCGCTATGCGCAGCAGGCCAAACGCGACGGCGCCAAGCTCGTCTGCATAGACCCGCGCAGAAGCGAAACCGCCGAGAAATGCCACGAGCACATCGCGCTGCTGCCCGGAACCGACGCCGCGCTGGCGCTCGCACTGATGCACGAGCTGATCACCCACGACTGGCTGGACCACGACTACATCGCGCGCCACACCCTGGGCTGGCAGGACCCCGACGGCGGGCTGCGCGAACGCGCGCTGCAGTGGAGCCCCGAGCGCGCCGCCGCCGTCTGCGGCGTGCCGGCCGAACAGATCCGCTCGCTGGCGCGCGACTACGGCGAATGCATGCTGAACAAGCAGCCCGCGGCGATACGCCTGAACTACGGCATGCAGCGCGTGCATGGCGGCGGCAACGCGGCCCGCGCCATCGCCTGCCTGCCCGCGCTCACAGGAGCCTGGCGGCACCGCGCCGGCGGCGTGCTGCTGAGCAGTTCAGGCCAGTTCCCGGTGGACAGGGCGGCGCTGCAGCGGCCCGAACTGCTCAAGGGCCGGCAGCCGCGCACCATCAACATGAGCACCATAGGCAACGCCTTGCTGGCGCCGGCCTCACCGCAATTCGGCCCCAAAATCGAGGCGCTCATCGTCTACAACAGCAACCCGGTGGCGGTGGCGCCCGAGTCCGGCAAGGTGGTGCAGGGTTTTGCGCGCGAAGACCTGTTCACCGTGGTGCTCGAGCACTTCCAGACCGACACCGCCGATTACGCCGATTACATCCTGCCGGCCACCACGCAGCTGGAGCACTGGGACGTGCACGGCGCCTACGGCCACACCGACGCGCTGCTGAATCGCCCGGCCATCGCGCCGCTGGGCCAGGCCAAGCCCAACACCCAGATATTCCGAGAACTGGCTGCCCATATGGGTTTGGATGAGCCCTGCTTTGCCGACAGCGACGAGCAGCTGTGCCGCGCGGTGTTCGGCGACAAGGTCGACTTCCAGCAACTGCTGGACAAGGGCTTCGCCACGCTGGACCTGCCCGACGCGCCCTTTTCCGACGGCAACTTCCCCACGGCCTCGGGCCGCTGCGAATTCTTCAGCGCACGGCTGGCGGCCGAAGGCTCTGACGGCCTGCCCGGCCACGTACCCAACCATGAAACCGCGGGCAGCTCGGCGCAGTTCCCGCTGGCCATGATCTCGCCGCCGGCGCGCAACTTCCTGAATTCGAGCTTCGTCAACGTCAAAAGCCTGCGCGACATCGAGGCCGAGCCGGTGCTGGAGATCCACGCCGACGACGCCGCGGCGCGCGGCATCACCACGGGCGCCATCGTCAAGGTTTTCAACCAGCGCGGCGAGTACCGGGTCAAGGCCGAGGTTTCCACGCGGGCCCGTCCCGGCGTGGTCAACGGCCTGGGCATCTGGTGGCGCAAGCTGGGCCTGGACGGCACCAACGTCAACCAGCTCACCAGCCAGCACCTGACCGACATGGGCCGCGGCCCGGTGTTTTACGACTGCCTGGTGCAGGTGCAGCGCGAGCCGCAGGCCGCCTGAGCGCCTGAACGGAGTTCCGGTGAAACGCGGCACGCTCAAACGCACGCTGGCCGTGGCGCTGGCCGCGGGCCTGGGCCTGGCGGGCTGCGCCGACCTGGGCTATTACTGGCAGTCCGTCAGCGGCCACCTGCAGATGCTCAACGCAGCCCGCCCGGTGGACGACTGGCTGGGCGACGCGCAGGCCTCCGAGCAGCTGAAAAGCCGGCTGGCCCTGTCGCAGCGCATACGCAGCTTTGCCGTGAACGAACTCAAGCTGCCCGACAACCCGAGCTACCGGCGCTATGCCGACCTGCGCCGCAGCGCCGTGGTCTGGAACGTGGTGGCTGCGCCCGAGTTCTCGCTGACCCTCAAGACCTGGTGCTTTCCGATCACGGGTTGTGTGGGCTACCGCGGCTATTTCAATGAGGCCGAGGCGCGCGCCGAGGCCGAACGGCTCAAGGCGCAAGGCCTGGAGACCAGCGTCTATGGCGTGCCCGCCTATTCGACGCTGGGCTGGATGAACTGGGCCGGCGGCGACCCGCTGCTCAACACCTTCATCGGCTATCCCGAAGGCGAACTTGCGCGGCTGATCTTTCACGAACTGGCGCACCAGGTGGTTTACGCCAGCGGCGACACCATGTTCAACGAGTCTTTCGCCACCGCCGTCGAACGGCTGGGCAGCCAGCGCTGGCTGGACAGCGAAGCCCTCAGGGGCAACCTGAAGGCCCAGCAGGACTACGCCCAATTCGACGGGCGGCGCCGGCAGTTCCGCGCGCTGGCGCTGGCCACACGGCTTGAACTCGCCGCGATCTACGACAAAAAACCGGTGACGGACGCCGGCAAAGCCGCGCAGGCCGCCCTGAAAGCCCAGGCGCTCCAGCGTTTTCGCGAGGGCTACGCCAGCCTCAAGGCTTCGTGGGACGGCTTCGCGGGCTACGACCCCTGGGTGGCGCGCGCCAACAACGCGGCCTTCGGCGCGCAGGCCGCCTATGATGAGCTGGTGCCCGGCTTCGAGGCTTTGTTCGAGCACGAAGGCCGCGACTGGCAACGGTTTTATGATGCGGTCAAAGGGCTGGCCGGGCTGCCCAAAGAAGAACGGCGCAAAGCGCTTCAAATGCACAACACCCACAACAACACGGAGACCTCGAATGGCTGACATCCACATCCAGCGCGAACACACCTTGGGCCTTCTTGAGGCACGCAAGATCGCCTTCAAGTGGGCCGAGCAGGTCGAAGAAAAGTTCGACATGGAATGCACCTACGAAGAGGGCAAGACCGAAGACCTGGTCAGCTTCACCCGCTCGGGCGTCAGCGGCACGCTGGCGGTCACCAAAGACAGTTTTGACCTCAACGCCAGGCTCGGCTTTCTGCTGGGCGCCTTCAAGGACAAAATTGAAGGCGAGATCGTGAAAAACCTGGACACGCTGATCGCAAAGAAACCCGCCGCCAAAAAGGCCGCGGCTAAAAAGAAGGCCGCCTGAGAAGCTACTGAAATTCAAGGGCGCTGCCCGTGAGCTACAACCTGGCCCGCTTCGACCTGGTTTCCGTGCGCCTGGCGGTGGCCTGCGCCCAAACCGGCAGTCTGACCGCCGCGGCGCGCGACTCGCACCTGGCGCTGGCCGCGGCCAGCCGGCGCATACGTGAGCTGGAAGACGCGCTGGGCGAGGCCCTGTTCGAGCGCCACGCGCGCGGCCTGCTGCCGACGGCGGCCGGGCGCGTCTTCGTCAAACATGGCCTGACCTTGCTGCAAACCATGGAACAGCTGGGCGGCGAACTGGCCGACTTGCGGCGCGGCATCGCGCGCCACATACGCCTGTGCGCCAGCAGTGCGGCTATCAGCCAGTTCCTGCCGCCGCTGCTCGCGCGTTACGGCGAGCTGCACCCGCAGATGCACATCGACCTCGAGGAGCAGGTGTCCGAGGCGGTGGTGACCACGCTGCGCGAAGGCCGGGCCGACGCGGCGGTGTTTGTCGAGGGGCCCGACACCACGGGCCTGGACACCCGCCTGTTTCGCGAAGACGAACTGGTGCTGATCCTGCCGGCCGGCCATGCCCTCGCGCGCAGCAAGGCGCCGCTGGCTTTCGCCGACGCGCTCGACGAGGAATGGATCAGCCTGACCGCCGGCGCCGCCATGCTGCAAAAGCAGCAGCAGGCCGCGCTGGCAGCGAACCGCCCGCTCAAGCTTCGCATGCAGGTGCGCAGCTTCGACGCGGTGTGCCACATGGTGGCCTCCGGCCTGGGCGTGGCCATCCTGCCCAAGGGCGCCACGCTGCCCATCATCAAAAGCATGAAGCTGGGCTGGCGGCCGCTGGCCGACGCCTGGGCCAGGCGCCGCCTGCTGGCAGCCACCATGGCGGGCCAGCCTGATGCGGCCATCACCGCGCTGGTGGACTTCCTGGTGCAGCCTTCGCAAAACGCGAAAGCCCGGGCCCCAAAGCGGTAATAGACGGGGTGGGCTGCGGGCTGCACACTGCCGCCCATGGCCACTGAACAATCCCTTCCCACTCCCGTCGCCTCCGGCCCGCTTGCCGGCCTCAAAGTGCTGGAGCTGGGCCAGCTGATCGCCGGGCCCTTCGCCGCCAAGACACTGGCGGACTTCGGCGCCGACATCATCAAGGTCGAAACCCCGGGCGCGGGCGACCCGCTGCGCAAATGGCGTTTGCTGAAAGACGGCACCTCGGTCTGGTGGCAGGTGCAGTCGCGCAACAAGCGCTCGGTGGCGCTGGACCTCAAAAGCCCCGAGGCGCAGGACATCGTGCGCCGGCTGGCCGCCGATGCCGACGTGCTGATCGAGAACTTCCGCCCCGGCGCCATGGAAGGCTGGGGCCTGGGGCCCGACGAACTGCTGGCGCTGAACCCGCGCCTCATCATGCTGCGCATCAGCGGCTACGGCCAGACCGGCCCCTACCGCGACAAGCCGGGCTTCGGCGTGGTGGCCGAGGCCATGAGCGGCCTGCGCCACCTGACGGCCGAGCCGGGCCGCGTGCCGGTGCGCGTGGGCGTGAGCATAGGCGACACACTGGCCGCGCTACACGGCGTGATCGGCATCCTGCTGGCCATGCAGGAGCGCCAGCGCTCCGGCAAGGGCCAGGTGATAGACGTCGCGCTCTATGAAGCGGTGTTCAACTGCATGGAAAGCCTGCTGCCCGAATACAGCGCTTTCGGCGCGGTGCGCGGCGCGGCCGGCAGCGCCCTGCCCGGCATCGCACCCAGCAATGCCTACCTGTGCAAAGACGGTGGTTATGCCCTGGTTGCGGGCAATGGCGACAGCATCTTCAAGCGGCTCATGGCCACCATAGGCCGCGCCGACCTGGGCAGCGACCCGGCCCTGGCCGACAACGCCGGCCGCGTGGCGCGCGTCGAGGAAATCGACGCGGCCATAGGCCAATGGACTTTGGGCCTCACGGTGGACGAGGTACTGGCAGCGCTCGACAAGGTTTCTGTGCCCGCGGGCCGCATCTACACCGTGGCCGACATCGCGGCCGACCCGCACTACCAAGCGCGCGGCATGCTCGACGAGGTGCGCATGGACGACGGCAGCCTGCTGGCCGTGCCCGGCATCGTGCCCAAACTCTCGCGCACGCCGGGCGGCCACCGCCGAAATGCGCCGCAGGTGGGCCAGGACACCGATGCGGTGCTCAGTGAAATGGGGCTTTCACCCGCGCAGATCCAGGCGCTCAAGGACAAGGGCATCGTGGCCGGAAAGGACGCGGACGCAGCATGAAAAAACGCATCTACTTCAATGAGGTCGCCACGCGCGACGGCTTCCAGATCGAACCCAACTTCATCGCCACCGACGACAAGGTCGCGCTGGTCGACGCGCTGAGCGGCTGCGGCTACGCCAAGATCGAGGTGACTTCCTTCACCTCGCCCAAGGCCATTCCCATGCTGCGTGACGCCGAGGAAGTGATGGGCCGCATACGCCGCGCGCCCGGCGTGGAATACACGGTACTGGTGCCCAACCTGCGCGGCGCGGAGCGCGCACTGGAGTCGCGCGCCGACGAGCTCAACCTCGTGATGTCGGTGTCGGAAACCCACAACCTCGCCAACCTGCGCATGCCGCGCGAGAAAAGTTTTTCCGCGCTGTCCGACGTGATTCGCCATGTGGACGGACGCACGCCCATCAATGTGTCGCTGTCCTGCTGCTTCGGCTGCCCGATGGAGGGCGAGGTGGCCGAGGAGGAAGTGCTGCGCTGGAGCGAGCGCTTTGCCGCCTTCGGCGCGGACCGCGTGCGCGGCCTCACGATTTGCGACACCACCGGCATGGCCCATCCGGCCCAGGTCGCCCGCATGGTCGAGCTGCTGCAGCAGCGCTTCATAGACCTGCAGCTGACCCTGCACTTCCACAACACGCGCGGCATGGGGCTGGCCAATGTGCTGGCCGCGGTGCAGGGCGGCATCACACGCTTTGACGGCTCGCTGGGCGGCCTGGGCGGCTGTCCCTATGCACCCGGCGCCAGCGGCAACATCAGCAGCGAGGACGCCATCCACATGCTGGACGCCATGGGTTACGACACCGGCATGGACATTCCGCGGCTGCTGGAAGTGGCTCGGCAGATGCCGGCCATCGTCGGCCATGAAGTGCCCGGCCAGGTCGGCAAGGCCGGCCGCATCACCGACCTGCATGCACCGCCACCCTATGTGGCGGAACTGAGGGCGGCGTCGGCATGATCGCCAGTCTTGACCACCTCGTGCTGACCACGAATGACGAACAAGCCTGCGTGGATTTCTACACCCGCGTACTCGGCATGACGCTGGAAACCTTCACCGGCGGCACGCCGCCCGTGGAACGCAAGGCCTTCAAGTTCGGCCAGCAGAAGATCAACCTGCACGTCAAAGGCCGCGAGTTCGAGCCCAAGGCCCGCCTGCCGGTACCGGGCGCGCTGGACCTGTGCTTTCTGGCCAGCGTCCCGCTTGCCGACGTGATCGCCCGCCTTGAGCGCGAGCATTGGCCGGTGATTGGAGGCCCCGTGCTGCGCACCGGCGCCACGCAAAAGATCCGCTCGGTCTATGTGCGCGACCCCGACCTGAATTTGATAGAGATTTCCGAACCCGCCTAAAAACGGCATCCTAAAACTATGACTGGAGACAAGACCATGACTTTTATTTCCCGCAGAACACTGCTCACCGTCGCCGGGCTCAGCACGGCCGCCTGGCTTAACCCGGTGCGCGCGCAGCTCGCCGGAAAGCCCGTCACGCTGGTCGTGCCCACGGCGGCCGGCGGCACCACCGGCATCGCGGCGCGCATGCTGGCCGAGCCGCTGGGAAAAATCCTTCAGACCTCGGTGGTCGTGGACAATCGCGGCGGCGGCAACGGCAACATTGCCGGCCAGATGGTGGCGCGCGCCCCGGCCGACGGCACCAGCCTGCTGGTGCAGTACTCAGGCTACCAGTGCATCACGCCGCTGATCCAGCCGGTGGCGGGCTTCGACCCGGCGACCAACCTCAAGCCCCTGGGCCACTTGATAGACGCGCCGCAACTGCTGGTGGTGCGCGGCAACTTCCCGGCCGACAACTTCGCGGACTTCCTCAAGTACGTGAAGGCCAACCCCGGCAAGGTCAACTACGCCTCCAGCGGCAACGGATCGTTGCAGCACGTGACCACCGAGCTGCTCAAGGACCTGACCAAGACCTTTATGGTGCACATCCCCTACCGCGGTACCGGCCCGGCGCTCACCGACCTGCTGGCCGGCACCGTGGACTTCACCATCACCACGCCGCCTCCGCTGTTGCCCCATATCCGCGCCGGCAAGCTCAAGGCGCTGATGGTCACCGGCCGCACCCGCCTGGCCGCGCAGCCCAACGTGCCGACCGCCACCGAAGCCGGCGTGCCGCTGGTGGCCTCCTCGTGGTTCGCGGTCTACGGGCCGACGGGCTTGTCCGCCGACCTGCAAGGCCGGCTGTCGCTGGCGATCAAGCAGGTGGTGGAGTCGGAAGGCTTCAAGAAGCGCGCCGAAGAGCAAGGGGCCAAGGCTGTGGTCATGGGTGGTGCCGAGCTGGCTGCTTTGGGGGATAACGAGCGGAAGATGTGGGGGCGGATTGTGAAGTTGGCCAATATCAAGGCGGATTGAGTTTTTGTTATCTCTGCTGGGGCTGGCTGGCCGGGGGTAGCCCGGCGGCTACTCACTTTTCTTTTGCTTCGCCAAAAGAAAAGTAAGCAAAAGAAAAGGCGACCCTGGTTGCTGCGTCCCTCCGCTTCGCTACGGGCAACCTGCGGTGCTCGGTCCAGACGGGGTCTCGCTAAACTCGCTTCGCTCAGACAACGCGATCCCTGATCCGTCTGGCCCTGCGCTCCTCGGCGCATCCACAAGGGGTGGGAGCGGGGAAGAGAAATACCAAATAGCCGAAGACAGAAAACCGAATACTGAAAACCACAAGGACTCGCCAAGGCGAGTCCTTGTTTGTATTTGTCTTCTTGGTATTTCTGTCTTTGGTTCCCGATCCCGATTGCCCCGTCCTGGCTGGGCCGAGGAGCGCAGAGACAAGCGGATC
>NZ_JBFUBN010000024.1:0-10515 GCF_056405735.1 Polaromonas sp. P1_F2
GGCGGCCACCACACTGGCCGCCCCGCCGCCGGCACCGCCGCCCGACCAGCCGCTGCAGCCGGCCTGGCCGCCCGCGCCGCCGGCAAAACCGGTCGCGCCGCCCGCCGCGCCACCCGCGCCGGCCGCATTGGCGCAGGTGAAGGCGCCCTGCGAGGTGTTGCCAGGCTGGCCGCCTTGCCCTACATAAATATTCAGCACCGTTCCCGGCGCCGCGTAATAAGTGCCGGTGGCTCGCGCGCCCGCGCCGCCGGCGCCGCCCCAGCCGTTGGAGTCATTGCCGCCGCTGCCGCCGCCCGCGCCGTTGGCCTGGATGGTCACCCCGCCCGCGCCCGCGGGCACGGTGTAGGTCTGCACCGCGCCGGTGTAATTAAAAGTCGTCTGCGCCATCGCCCAGGGCGCGGCCAGCAGCAGCAAGGCGGCGCCCCATGCGGCCCGCAGCAGGCCGCGTGAAGGCGCCGGCTTGCGGGGCAGGCCGGGGCGGGAAACAGGGCGTTGAAGAAGCATCATGATGGGGGGGCCGCCGTGCGGGAAGGAGAAAGCGCGGCGCCGGAAGGCTCGCCGAACACGTTCTCGTCAAACTTGAAGCGTACACGCAGATAGAGGCCGCGCTGGGTATAGGCCTCGCCCACCATGTCCGCGGCCTTGAAACCCTTGAAGTTATAGCCCACGGACACCCACATGTTCTTCCAGGCGAGGTAGCCGACTTCCACGCCCGCGGCGGTTTCGGCGGCGCCGTTGCCCCACATGCGGTAGGCCTGCAGGCTGACGTCCCAGTTCTGGGTCAGGTCCCAGGTGGAACGGCCGCCTATCAGCTGCGTGAAGGAGCGGCTGCTGATGCCGTTGGAGCGGTCCCGGCCCCACTTGGCGGCGTAGCGGCCGCTCATGGCCCAGTTGCGGTTGGGCTGCACGTTGAGGTGGGTGGACAGGATCAGGCCGGATTCGTCGCGGCTCAGTCCGGGGCCCAGGGTGTTGTCCGAATCCTTTTTGTACTCGACGCGGCCCAGCGCGTTCCACGTGTCGGTTGCGACCGGGCGGTAGGCCACGCCGGACTGCGCCGTGATGAGCTCGCGCTTGCCGCCGCCCGCGCCGAGGTTGGTCTGCTCGCTGTAGAGGCCGCGATTGAGCAGCGTCCAGCTGTCGTCCAGCTTGTTGGCCAGCGCGCCGGTGAGCAGCCAGCTGCTCGAATTGGTCGAGGTCTGCCACTGAACCTGGCCCGAGGCTTTCCAGGTGGCCGCGGCGGTGTAGTCGGCGCCCAGCGTCACGGCGCTGGAGTCGTCGACGACCACACCCGAAATCGGCTTGATGCGCTGGATGCTGGCCGTCAGGCCGACGCCGTTGTCCAGGCGCCAGAGACGGCGCAGGCCCAGGGCGGCTTCGCTGGTGCGGCCGTTGATGCTGTCACCCATGCGGTATTCATTGAACAGCTGCGTGCTGTCGGTCAGCTCGGTGTTGATGCCGGCGACGGTGGTGTACTGCGAGGTCGAGGCGTTGAGCGTGTAGATGCTCTTGAGGCTGTTGATGAAGTCGTGGCGCGCATACAGGCGCGTCGTCGAATTGATGGCGTAGTTGCCGCCCACGCCGACTTCACGGCCACCGCTGCCGTCGATGGCGTACTCGGCCAGGCCGTAAACGTCGGCCTGCGGCACGTCGGGCACGGGCACCGTCACCTTGACGCGCGCGGTGGTGGTGCCGACTTCCTCCGAAGAGCCCGCCGCCATCGCCGCGGCCGAGGGAACGATGGGCACGGTGGAACCCGGCAGGGCCGGGCCGGACAACGCGGCGGCGGTGTTGGCGGCGCTGTAGCGCACACCGACTTCCACCTTGATGTTGCCTGCCATGCTGTGCTCCAGCTTGAGCTCGGCGCCGGTCTGCGACGCGCCGGTCACGCTGTTGGCGGTGCGCAGCGCTTCGCCGACCACGCGGTTCTTTTCGTCCACCGCGTAACCGAGCTTGGCGCCGTACTCGGACTGGCCGGCCGACTGCACGCTGTTGGGGTTGAAGAAGCCGGCGCTGGTCTTGGCGCCCCAGACGCGCGCCTGCAGCGCCTGATCCTCATGGCGGATCTCGACGCGCTGGCCCGAACCCTTGCCCTGCAGGTCGGTGCTGCTGCGCGCGATTTCGCCGGTGGCCACCGTCTTCTCGCCGAGTTTGGCCGTCACATTCAGGCCGTCCAGGTTCTGGCGGTTGGCCGGGTCGGTGTCGCGCACCGTCGAGGCGCCCAGCGTCACGGCCGGCGTGACCTCCAGGCGGGCCTCGGCGCCGGCGACGGTGTGTTTCACGCCACCCGTGTCGACCGAGTAGCTCACGCGCACAAAGATGGGGTTGAGGTCGGTGTCCACGCTGGGCACCGGCGACTTCAGCAGCAGCCGGCCGCTCATGGGTTCGATCTCGTAGTCTGTGAACTGCGTGAGCGGCGTGTCGTTGACGATGACCGAGGCCTGGCTGCGGCTGCGAGTCAGGATGTTGACCTGCTGGCTGTTGACCACGCCGTTGATGTTGAGCAGGAAGGGGCCGGAGGTGCCGTTGGCGCGGAATTCCTGCACCAGTTGCGTGGTCGCGGTGCGGCTGGCGAAGCCCTCCACGGTGACCGCGCCGTCCTGGTAGCGGCCCTTCACGCCGTTGAGCGCCCGCGAATACTGCGTGAGCTGGCGCGCCGCGTTGTCGCTTTGCGTCGAGTAGTCGCCCAGCAGCGCGTAGTTGCTGCCGTTTTGCAGCATCACGTAGAGCTTGCCGGTGGACTGCGCGTCAAAGCCGCGCGCCGATGAATCGCCGTACACCGGATAGAACTGGCCGGGCTGGATGTCGCGGAACAGCGCCGTGTCCGAAGGCTTGTCGGAGTCGTAGGCCAGCGTCAGCAGCGAGGAACCGAGGACCTTGCCTTTAAGGAACAGCGCGGTGCGCGCGGCGGCTTCGCCCTTGCCGCCGGAAAAGCTGCGCGAGGTGCTCTGGATCTGGCGCTCGAACACATCGCCGCTTTGGGCGGGCTGCAGCGCCGAGGGGTTGAGTTTGCGCAGGTTGATCGTGCCTTCGACGATACCGGCGGCGATCATGGGCCGCAGGTTGGGCATGAACTCGATGGTGGAGGTCGACTTGACGGTGCCGCTGGTGATGGTGAGCTCGGCCTTGCCGGGCTGGGCCGGCGGCAGCAGCAGGAAGCGGCCTTCGCCGCCCTCGACAAACACCTGGGTGCCGGGCTGGCGCGCATCGAGGTCGGGGGTCTGCCACTGGCCCTGGCTGGCTTGCAGGCTGATCTGGGTGCGCGCGGCCACGGGCAGGCCCTGCGCGTCGCGCAGCGCGATGGTGACGGGCATGGCGGTCACGCCGTCGGCGACCAGCTGCGCGGGCGCGCCGATGTCGATCCTGGCCAGCGCGCCGGGCACGCGCAGCGTGATCTGCGCGGTGCCGCGGGCATTGCCGAAACCGTCGAGGGCGCGCACGGCCAGTGTGTTGCGGCCGGGTTTCAGGTCCACGCCGATGTATTCCCAGGCCAGGACCTTGTTCTTCTCAAGGCTGCTTTTCTTGCCGACCTGCGTCGCGGGCACGGGCTGGCCATTGACGGTCAGTTCAAAGCGGGCGCCCAGCGGTCCCTTCACGCGGACCCGGGTCTGCGCGACCGGCAGCAGTTGCTCATCAACCAGGCCCACAAAGGCGGTCGCCGCGTCCAGTTCCGGCAGCAGGTCTTCCAGCGGTTGCAGCACCTGCTCGGCCGCGGCCGGCTCGGCGCCGGCGGGCGCGGCGGGCTGGGCCGGCTCCACGCTGGCGGGCGTGTAGATGGGCTTGGGCAGGCGGGCATTGGGCGCTGCGGGGCCGCCGGTGTCGCCCACGGCGCCCAGGTTGCCTTGCAAAGGAGCCGGCGCCACGGCATTGCTGCCGGCGTTGTTTTGCTGCGCGCCCGGCAGGCCCATGGCGCCGGCGGCGGGCAGCGTGCGGCTGTCCGCCGCGACGGCGCCGCGGTTGGCCTGCAGCAGCGTGCCGGCGGCCTGGGTGATTTCCGACGGATTGCCCAGCGCCTTGCGGCGCGCGGCGACCTGGTCGCGAATGCCGGGCGTGCATTCGGCGATGGCGAAGTCGGCCTTGTGCAGCTCGCCGTTGATGAGGTCCACGAAGCGGCTGCCGGCATCGAAGGCGTTGCGGTTGTTCAGCACGGCCAGCGTGGCGCCCGCGGGCAATGTGATGTTGTCGACCTTGGCCACGTGAGTGCGCGGCTCCAGGCCGTAGAAGCTGTACTTGCCTTCTTCGTCCGTCACGGCATAGGTGCCGTCTTCCAGGTAGATGCGCACGCCAGGGATGCCCGGCTCGCCCGCGTCCTGCACGCCGTCGCGGCTGCAGTCCGCAAACACCTTGCCGAACACATACGCCTTGTTGGAAAACACGCCGCCCACCACCTGCACACGCACGCTGGAACTGTTGGAGCGCACCGCGCCGCTGGCGGCCTGGGCCGTGTTGATGCCGTTGCCGCTCTGGCTACCCGCGCCCACGCGCACGCGGTAGGTCAACACGGGCTGCGCGCCGGCGGCGAGGTTGCCGACGGCGAATTGCAGGCTGGGGCCGGCGCCGCCGGCGGGGTCGGCCAGCACCGCGCCGTTGAGCCGCGCGGTGCCGCGCACGTAGGCGAAGCCGGCCGGCAGGCTGTCGCTGACCACGGTGGCGGGCAGCGCTGCGGCGGAAACGTTGTTGAGCTTGATCGAATAATCGACAAAGTCGCCGATCTCAGCGGTTTTTTTGTTGGCGGTTTTCTGGATGAAGAGGCCACCCGTGGTGGCGCCGGGGTCAAGGGGCACGTCGAAATGCACCGGCGCGAGCGCCACCAGAAAATTCCCGCCATAAGAACCCGGCGTGTCGATCACCCGGCCGGCCGGCTGCAACGCCGCAGGCACCCGCGAAGGAAAAGAAAAGCCGGCCGGCGGGGTAACCACCAGCCGATAGCGGCTGTTGAGCACCAGCGGGAATTCATAAAAACCGTCCGCCGCCGTCACGACGACGCTGGGCGCCGGCGTGACGCCGTCCATCAGGAACACCACGGCCGGGCCGCCGGGGTTGCCGCCGTTGCCCGCACCGAGGACGTCAATCAGCTGCACCGTGGCGCCGGCGACGGGCTGGTTGGTGGCCGAGTTGTAGATGGTGCCCGAAGGGTCGACCAGCAGCGTGGTGCTGACCGACACCGAGATGCCGCCGCAAGCCGTGATGGTGGCGGTCACGGTGTCGTTGCGCAGCACCTCGAGGATGCCGTCGCCGGAGGCCACGATGTGCGAGGCCGCGTTCGCGGTGGGAACGCTGGGCAGGATGCGGAACACGCCGGTGTTGGGCCCGGTTTCCACGGCTGTGAAAGTTTCCGAGTCGCCGGTGAGCTGGCTCACGATGGTGATGGCCACTGTGCCTATCGTGCTTGGGTCGGCATTGCAGATGGACGCGTCAGCTTGCACAAACAGCGCGTTGCCTGGAATGCTCTGGGCGGCGTGCGTCGTATAGTTGTTGTTGGTATAGAACTGGAGGCTCGCGGTATGCGCGGGCAGCGGTAGCACCACGGTGTTGCTGGCGGTGGTCAGCGGCGCGGCGGCATCGGTCCAGTCGGCGTAGGCCGCGCCCGTCACGTTATTGGCGGCATTCGAATTGACCATGACGCTGAACTGCCCCAGGAACAGGCCGCCCTGCGGCAAAGTGGCGATGGCCCAGGCCACCGCGTCCACCACGGCGCCGCCCGGCACAGTGGTGACATAGCTGCCGGTGGCGGCGCCCTGCAAGTGGTACAGCGTCTGCGCGCCGGGATTGGTGGCGGGCTGGACTGAAGCGAATACCGTGTTCACCGGCACCGGTGCGCGCAGGATGAACAGCGCGGCGGGCGCGCCGTTGACCGTCACGTTGGCGGGGCTGGCCGCCATGTTGCCGTTGTTGATGGCCCTGGCCGTGAAGTTGAGCGCCACGCTCTGGGTCGCGGTGGCCGTCGAAGCGGCATAGCTGACCTGCACGGCCGCGCCGTTGGTCAGGTTGAGGGTGTCCGTGTTGGTGGCCGTGGCATTTTGCAGCTGGCTGACCGCGCGCAGGCTGAGCTGCGCGGTCTGGCCGGGCACCGCGCCGGGCGGAATCTGGCCGGTGATCAGGAGGCCCGCGGTGGCGCCCACGGCCACCGGCACCACGCCGCCGGCGGGAACCACGGGCTCGCCGGCATCGACCAGGCCGTTGCCGTTGACGTCCAGCACCACCTTCAGGTTCAGCGGCGTGAAGGCGCTGCCGCCGGCCACGCTGGCGGTCACCAGGTAGTTGGTGGCGGTGTTGCCGGTGTTGGCCAGGTTGTGGCTGATGGTGAAGGACGAGCCGACACCGATCAAGAGGTTCTGGCTGGCGGTCAGCGTGAGCGCCTCAAGCGCCGCCACCGTGGTGTTCACGGTGTTGGAATTGATGCGCACCGGCAAGCCCGTTGCCGTGTCCACGAAGGTCGCGCTCGCGGTATTGCTGATCACCGTCCCCACCGGGGTCGGCGCTGCCTGTGCGGCTGCCCAGAAGAGCAGCAACATGCAGGAGATCAGCAGTTTGCGCAGCGGGCGAAAAAGCATGTGGGTTGGATGGATGGTTGGGTTGCGGCAGGGCGTCGCTTTCCAAAGGGCACGCTGTCGTGCCCTTGGAAAAGCGGGGAAGCTTTCGCTTCCCGCGCAAGAGGTCAGTCCCGGGTCAGGGGTTGATACGGACGCCGAAGGTCACGATGGCCGACTGACCGGGGGTCAGGGTGCCGATCGTTGCGGTGACGGTGCCGGCTGCGGCCGCGGCTGGGCCGGTCACCGTACCCACCGTGCTGGCAGCGGCGCTGCTCAGCGTGGTGTAGCTCGGTGTCGCGTCGGACACGACGACGGAGGTCGCATTCGCGGATCCCACGTTGGTCACCGTGATCTGGTACAGCACGCACTGGTTGGGACGGGCGCTCAGGGTGGCCGCCGCGTAGACCGTGCCGCCATTGGGGCCGGCGCAGGCCGTATCCAGGGATTGCGCCTTGGACAGGGTCAGGTTGCCGGCGATCACGGTGGTGCTGTCAACAGCGGTGGCCACGGCGGGAACCGTCGTCGCGTAGCTGCCGTTGCTGGTGGTGACCGTGATGGTCGTGGCATCCACCGCGCCGGGGGTTGCGCCGCTCGGTGCGATCACCTTGTTGAACACGGTGATGGAAGCGCCGGGAGCCAGGCCCGCGGGCAGGACACCCGCGGCATGCAGGGTGCTGCTGATCTGCGGGTCGGTCGCGTCGAGCACGCCGTTGGCGTTGGCATCGTAGTACAGCGCGGACGTCCAGCCGGCCGGGGCCTGGTTGTCGGAAGCGGACAGGGTCAGCGTGCTGACCGTGCCGTTGCCTTCCAGCACGTTGCCGGTGTTGGTCAGGGTGTGGCTGTAGACGTAGGAACCGCCGGGATAGGTCTGGCCGGCGCCGTTCGGCGTCAGGGTGACCGAGCGCACGGCGTTCACGACCACCGCGTCATGCAGCGTATCCGAAGCATTCGACGTGGGCGACAGCGTGCGGAAGTACAGCTGCGTGGTGCCCGCTGCAAAGCCGGCAGGCACACCCACCACCGCGCAGACGACGACGTTGCCGCCAGCGGCCACGGAACCGGTGTTGGTGATGGTCGCGCCGGTGGTCGAGCAGTTGCCCACGCCGCCGTCGGCACGGAAGCTGACCGTCCAGCCGGCCGGCAGCGTCACGCTGGCGAAGGTGTTGACCGTGCTGGCGCCCAGGTTGTAGCTGTCCGGCGAAGGACCGGTGTTGTTGGCCACGATGGTGAAGACCGTCGAGGCACCGGGATTCAGCGTGTTGGTGACCTGCGCTGCGCCTTCACCGTTGGCGAACACGCCCACGCCGGGAACACCCACCGCGGTCGGCAGATTGTTGGTCGCGTCAACCGCGGAGTTGGCCACGGCGGTCAGCTGGTCAGGGGTGCTGGCCGTCTTGGTCGGGTCGAACACCGACGTTGCCGTCTTGGTGATGATGAACGGCGCGCCGGTGTTGGTCGCGTTCGGCGGCAACGTGGCCTTGAGGATCACGTTGTAGGTCGCGCCTGCGGCCAGGGGGCCGGTGTCGACCGTGCCGTCGCTGTTGGTATCGACCAGCGGCGTGACGCCGTCGGTCTTGTACAGCTGGAAGGTCGTGCCGGCCGGGAAGTTGCCTGCGCTCAGCGTGATGTTGAAGGTGTCGGAGCCGTTGCCGGTATTGGTCACGGTGTTGGTGAAGCTCACCGTCGAGCCGGGTGCGGCCGGGCCGGGCACCGTGGTGCCGGTCAGCGTCACGGCGGCGGTCTGCAGCACCGTGAAGGGCACGGTGTTCGAGCCACCCGTCACCGTTGCGGCGCCGTTGTTATAGGACGTCGTGGCGGTGTTGTTCAGCACGCCGGGCGCCGTGCCCGCAGCCACGGTCACGCCGAAGCTGATGGTGCCCGACTGGCCGGCCGTCACCTGGTTGAGCGTGACCAGCAGGGTCTTGGTGCCCAGGGTGTAGCCCGACGTCAGGGTATTGGGTGCGGAACCACTGGCGCCGCCGCTGTCGCTCAGCGCCGTGGCGCCGGTGACGCTCCAGCGTGCGGAGCCCGCGGTGTAGTTCAGGCCTGTCGGCAGAATGTCGGTGATCGCCACGGCGGTGGCCGTGCTGTTACCGGTGTTCGTGTAGGTCAGGGTGTAGGTGATGGCCGTGCCGGCGGAGCCGCTCGACACGCTGGCCGACTTGGTCAGCGTCACGACGGCGTTGGTCGTGGCGGTGGTTATGTCGAGGTTGGACTGGGTTTTGGTCGGGTCGAACACGCTGGTGCCGGTCGCCGTGAGGTTGTTGGTCTGCCCCGCCGTGGCCGTGCCCGGGAGCGTGGCAACCACGATGTACTTGAACTGGCCGCCCGCGGCCACTGCGCCGGTCGAGGTGATGGCGGGGCCCGTGGGCGAACCGCTGCCGTTGTCGGCGAAGATCTGCACGCTGGCCATCGTGAAGCCTGGACCAGAGTTGCTAGTGATCAGGTTGAAGGTGTCCGTGCCGTTACCCGTGTTGGTCAGGGTATGCGGGTAGTACACCACGCTGCCCGGCGTCGCGTTCTGCGCGCCGTTGGCGGCCAGCGTCAAGCTGGCGATCTGCTGCACCGTGGTCTGCACCACGTTCGACGTCACCGTGCGCGTGATGCCGGATGCATCCGAGTACGTGGCCGAGGCCTGGTTGCTGATCGACGTGCCGGCGGGCGGCGGTGCGGCGTGTGCCGCCATACCGGCCATCGCCAGCGCGAAGGCAACGAACAAACCCACAATCCAGTGGGTGAAGAAGTGCGGCAGCCCTAAGGGCCGCGGACTTGGGGGGTTGGCATACATGGCGTATTACTCCTGGCTACAAGACAACGGTGAATCGACAGACAACTAACAAGAACTGGGAATCAGGGTTTGGCCGCCGACACGACGGCCGGCGAATCGATGCTCACGCGCAGGCTGACCACCGAAGTGGCACCGGCGGGCAGGCTGCCGATTTCCCAGCGCAGGGCGCGGTAGTCGGCCAGTGGCACGGGCTCTTTGCGCGTGCTGCCGTCAGCCTGCTTGACCGTGCGGGTCAGCGGCATGGGCGCGAAAGTGCTGCCGTCCGTCGAGGCCTGGGCTTGGGCAGGCTGGTCGCTGGCGGCGATGAAGGTGGTACCCGGTGGCACCGGCACGGTCGCCAGCAGCTTGGCCGCGGCGGCGCTGCCGGTGTTGCGGTAGGTCGCGCTGTATTGCAGGACGTCGCCCGGCTTGCCGTCGCCGGCAGGCTTGAGCACCGGCTTGCCGGCCACCATCTCGACGCGTTGCGCCAGCAGCTGGGACGTCACAGGCGCGGCTTGCGCCAAAACCACCTGCCCCAGGGCGAGACCAGCGGCAAAAATACAAAATTTGAAAATTGATTTCATGGTTTCACATCCTTTTCGTTACAAATCGGCGGGTAACAGCGCCATTGATTGACAGTGCGCAGAAGGCGCGGTCTGTATGCGTTTACAGCTCTTATGGCGTAACTTTATGTTACCGAGTACTGTTTCCTGGCTCGATTAATTCACGTTTCGCCCAAAAACGAGAAGAGAACCAGGATTTCTGTGAGAAAACACCCAGATTCGGGGCATATCTGAGCCTCACCTGTGACTTATTGTAATTTTTCATGACCTTAACTTACAAGTAGTCACAAGTAGTAAGGCCTTTGTTTTGGGCAAAAAGTCACATAAAACGAAGGTGTGAGGGGATTTGGGCTTTGGGGCTGGGGGTGAGTTGTTACAAGCGCGGGTGATTGCGCCGGCTTTAGTGCTTTTTTGCTGAGTCCTGCTGGCCGGGGGTTGCCCGGCAGCAAGTAACTTTCTTTTGCTTCGCCAAAAGAAAGTCACCAAAGAAAAGGCGACCCTGGTTGCTGCGTCCCTTCGCTTCGCTACGGGCAACCTGCGGTGCTCGGTCCAGACGGGGTCTCGCTAAACTCGCTTCGCTCAGACAACGCGATCCCTGATCCGTCTGGACCTCCGCTCCTCGGCGCATCCACAAGGGGTGGGGAAGGAATACCAA
>NZ_JBFUBN010000025.1:0-10076 GCF_056405735.1 Polaromonas sp. P1_F2
CCGTACCCGTGCCCGTACCCGTGCCTGTCGCACCCAAGGTGCCGTCATAGGTCTTGGTTACGCCGGTAGCCGTGACCGTCAGGTTGGCCTTGTTGATGGTGCTGGTGGTGTTGTCGACATAGGCAATGTTGTAGTTGCCGGTCACATCGGCGCTGCCGCTGTCCTTGATGGTCAGGCCGCTGGCTTGCACCGTTTTGTTGCCTATGCCGAAGTTCTTGTCGGTAAACACCTGCGTGGCGGCGGTGTTGACCGACTCGCCCGCGCCGGCGCCGGCCAGCGCGCCGACGGAGCCCGTGCCCGTGGCGCTCAGCGTACCGTCATAGGTCTTGGTCACGCCGGTCGCCGTCACCGTCAGGTTGGCCCTGTTGATGGTGCTGCTGGTGTTGTCGGCGTATGTGACGTTGTAGTTGGCGTTGTTCACGCCGTCGCCTACCGTCACGCCGCCGGTCGTCACCGTCTTGTTGCCTGTGCCGGCATTCTTGTCGGTGAAGGCGAATGTGCCGCCCGTGGTGCCGTCACCCGCGAATACCGTGCCCGCCGTCACCACCACCGTGCCGGCCGCCGAGAGGCCGCCGTCGTAGGTTTTGGTGACGTCGGAGGTCGACAGGCTCAGGTTGGCCTTGTTGATGGTGCTGGTCGTGTTGTCCGCATAGGCAATGTTGTAGTTGCCCGTCACGTCGGCGTTGCCGCTGTCCTTGATGGTGACGCCGCTGGCGCGCACCGTCTTGTTGCCGGTGCCGGCATTCTTGTCGAGGAAGGCCTGGCTGCCGCTGGCATTGACCAGCTCGCCGGCACCCGCGCCGGCCAGCGCGCCCACCGTACCCGTGCCTGTCGCACCCAAGGTGCCGTCATAGGTCTTGGTTACGCCGGTAGCCGTGACCGTCAGGTTGGCCTTGTTGATGGTGCTGGTGGTGTTGTCGACATAGGCAATGTTGTAGTTGCCGGTCACATCGGCGCTGCCGCTGTCCTTGATGGTCAGGCCGCTGGCTTGCACCGTTTTGTTGCCTATGCCGAAGTTCTTGTCGGTAAAGACCTGCGTGGCGGCGGTGTTGACCGACTCGCCCGCGCCGGCGCCGGCCAGCGCGCCGACGGAGCCCGTGCCCGTGGCGCTCAGCGTACCGTCATAGGTCTTGGTCACGCCGGTCGCCGTCACCGTCAGGTTGGCCCTGTTGATGGTGCTGCTGGTGTTGTCGGCGTATGTGACGTTGTAGTTGGCGTTGTTCACGCCATCACCCACCGTCACGCCCGTGGCTGTCACCGTCTTGTTGCCCGTACCGGCGTTCTTGTCGGTGAACGCAAACGTGCCGCCGCTCAGGCTGTCGCCGCTGAACACCGTGCCGCTGGCCACCGCCGCGGTACCCGGTGCACCAAGTGTGCCGTCATAAGTCTTGGTGACGTTACTGGTGGTGAGCGTCAGGTTGGCCTGGTTGACGGTGCTGGTGGTGTTGTCGGCGTAGCTGATGTTGTAGTTGGCGTCGTTCACGCCATCACCCACCGTAACGCCCGCCGTCGTCACCGTCTTGTTGCCGCTGCCGGCGTTCTTGTTGGCGAAGGCGAAGGAGCCGCCCGTGGCGTTATCACCCGTGAATATCGTTCCCGCTGTGACCACCACCGCGCCGGCCGCACCGGTGGTGCCGTCATAGGTCTTGGTGACGTCGGAAGTCGACAAGGTCAGATTGGCCTTGTTGATGGTGCTGGCCGTGTTGTCGACGTAGGCGATGTTGTAGTTGCCGGTGACGTCGGCACTACCGCTGTCCTTGATCGTTACGCCGCCGGCGCGCACCGTCTTGTTGCCGATGCCGAAGTTCTTGTCGAGGAAAGCCTGGTTGCCGGCGACATCGACTACCTCGCCCGCTGCCGCGCCAGCCAGCGCGGCAACGGTACCCGTACCGCTGGCGCCCAAGGTTCCGTCGTAGGTCTTGGTCACCGCATTGGCCGTCACCGTCAGGTCGGCCTTGTTGATGGTGCTGGTGGTGTTGTCGACATAGGCAATGTTGTAGTTGCCTGTGACGTCGGCGTTGCCGCTGTCCTTGATGGTCAGGCCGCTGGCTTGCACCGTCTTGTTGCTGCCCGCGTTCTTGTCGGTAAAGACCTGCGTGGCGGCGGCGTTGACCACCTCGCCTGCGCCGGCGCCTGCCAATGCGCCGACCGAGCCCGTGCCCGTGGCGCCCAGCGCGCCGTCGTAAGTCTTGGTGACGTTCGTGGCCGTGACCGTCAGGTTGGCCTTGTTGATGGTGCTTGTGGCGTCGTCCACATAAGCAATGTTGTAGTTGCCGGTTACGTCGGCATTGCCGCTGTCCTTGATGGTCACGCCACTGGCCCGCACCGCCTTGTTGCCGCCGCCCGCGTTCTTGTCGAGGAAGGCCTGGCTGCCGGCGGTGTTGACGACTTCGCCGGCCGCCGCGCCGGCCAGCGCGGCAACACTGCCCGTACCCGTGGCGTTGGTCGTGCCATCGTAAGTCTTGGTCACACCCGTCGCCGTCACCGTCAGGTTGGCCTTGTTGATGGTGCTGGTGGTGTTGTCGGCATAGCTGACGTTGTAATTGTTGCCGCTGTTGCCGTCGTTGACCGTCACGCCGCTGGTGGTCACCGTCTTGTTGCCGGTGCCCGCGTTCTTGTCGGTGAAGGTAAAGCTGCCGCCGCTGGCGGTATCGGTGCCCAGCAGCGCCGTGCTGGACGTGACGACGGCGTTGCCGACGGCGGAAAGGTTTCCGTCATAGGTTTTGCTGACGTTGGTGGTGGTGAAGGCCAGGTCGGCTTTGGCGATGTCCAGCCCGCCGCCGATGATGTCGTAACCCTGCTGGTTGGAGTAATAGCCCGTGAGGTAGCTGCCCGCGTTGCGCGCGCTGGCGTTGCTGCCCGACACACCCACGACGGCGGTGGTGGCGCCCGCCTGCGTACTGCCGTCATAGGTCACGCTGGTGTCGGCCAGGGTCAACCCGGTCAGGAAGCCGCGCAGCAGCGGGCCGGTGTTGCCTTCGTAAATGCGCCAGGTGGTGCCGTCTCCGCCTACATTGCTGGCGTTCCAGCCGGCGTCGGTGAAAGTCTGGGCCTTCATCATGTCAGCGGTGAGGATGCCTGTGCCCCCGCCTCCACTGCCGGCCTGGCCGCTAGTCTGGGTGTCCCAGAAACTGGCGGTCACCGTGCCGCCGCCGTCCGAGCCCACCAGGCCGCCAGCATCCGACAAGCCCAGCACCAGGCCGTTGGCATAGCTGTTGGTGATGGCGCCGCCATTAAGGCCCACCAGGCCGCCCGTCGTGCTGTCGCCGGCACTACCCACAGCACCGCTGGCATAGCTGTTGGAGATGGTGCTGCCCATGACGTTGATGCCCACCAGCCCGCCGGCATTGCTGCCGGCCACGGTGCCGGTGGCGTAGCTGCCGCTCACGGTTCCGTTGTTGGTTCCCACCAATCCCCCCACATAGTTCGGGGCAGTCACATTGCCGCTCGCGTAGCTGTTGCTGATGGTTCCGGCATTGGTGCCGACCAGCCCGCCCGCTCTCAAGTTGCCGTTCACGGTCGCCGAGCTATAGCTGTTGATGATCGTCCCAATGGAGCGGCCGACCAACGCGCCTACGGTGTCGTTGCCGGTAACACTGCCGCCCGTCAGCCCCAGGTTGGAAACCGTTCCGCTGTTCAGCACACTGATCAAACCTACATCGGTGCCGCCGGACCTGTTGATGACGAGTTGATCAATCACATGGCCGCCGCCGTCCAGGGTGCCAAAAAATTGTACGCCGCTGGCTATCGGGTTGAAGCCCGCGCCCACATTCCAGTTCACGGTGCCGCTGGCATCGATGTTGTTGGCCAGTTTGAAGTTCTTGTTTAGCATGCCGGCGGAGCCCGCGCCCTGCAGGCCGTAGACATCGGCGATCTGGTAGGCCGTGCCGGTGCTCAGGCCGTCGCCGGCCAGCGCGCGTACAAAGGTGCCGCCGGTAATGCGGAAGTCACCAGCGGAGAACGTGGGCAAGGCGCCGACCTGGCTGAAAGTGCCGGCCTGGAGGTCGAACACACCGCTGACGTTGATGGCCGCCGGGGCGAGGATGCTGCCCTGGGCGCTGAGCGCCAGGCCAGCCGCACCGATGGCGCTGGTCAGGTTGATGTCGCCCGCCGTGGCCGTGAGGCTAATGTTGTCGTTGGTGGCAGCAAAGGCATTGCCCACCGTGATGCCCGAGGCTGAGCTGGACGTGAGACTGACTTTTTGCGTCGTTCCCGTGTCGGTGCTGATGCTGTAGTTGGCGGTGTCTATTGCATTGGCGGCGCTGATGCTGATGTCGCCCGAGGCGCCGGTGGTGGACAGCGTTTGCAGGCCGCTGACATCTGTGCCCAGCGCGATGCCTCCCTGCGACGACGCCGTCAGCGTTGTTGCCGTGACGTTGTTGTCGGTGCCGTTGGCGTCGGTGATGGCGCCGGCTGCGGCCGTCAGGCTTACATCGCCGCCTGAGACTGCCTTGAGGTTGAGGTCACCCGCGGTCGCCGCGAGATTGACTGTGCCGGTAGTACTGACGTTTTCGACGGTGCCGCCGTTGGCCAGCGTGATCGCGATCGGCCCGCTGGTGTCAATCGCGGTCAGGGAGGCCGTATCGACACCCAGGTTAATGCCGCCCGCGGCGGACAGGCTCACACTGCTTGCGGTGACGGGTCCGGTTCCGCTCAGGGTGCTGCCACTCCCAATCCACAGGGCGCCGCCGGAAGACGACGCGCCGTTGATGACGCCACCCGGCACCGTGGCGCCGCCAAAGGTGACGCTGCCGATATTCAAAGCCGTGTTGTTGTACAGGAGGACATTGCCACCCGCTGCGAGCGACAGGTTGTTGGCCTGGGTCACAAGTCGGCCGTTGCCGGATCCTTCACCGATGGCTCCACCGGTTCTGATGGCCAGGTTGTTGGCAACCAGCGAGTGGTATTCGTTGGTTTGCGTGATGTTGCCGCCGGCGTAGACATACAGGTCGCCGCTCGTTGTTTCGGCCCGGGCTTGGTTACCAACGCCGATGTTGCCGGCCGCTTCGAGCCGGATGTTGCCGCTCACTGTGGAAATCAGTCCGTTATTCGTCAGTGTAAGGTTGCCACCGGTGCTCAGGGAGACATTGGCAGAGCCCGTGCGGCCGAGGCCGGAAAGCGTCAAGTCGCCGTTGGGGACGGCGAGGTCAAAGTCGCCCGGCACAAAACCGTTCTGGAACTGCGTGCCCAAGACCAGCGGGCCGCCGGCATAAGTGACGCGCAAGGCGCCGGCCTTGGTGGCCCCGTTGCCCTGACCATTGCGCGCCGTGCTGTTGACTGCGGCAACGCCAAGACGGCCGCTCATGTCGGGCGCCGTGGCGCCTGTCATGTCCAGCGCGCCGCTGCCTGCACCAATGCCGCGGTTGGCGGTGACGGCCACCGAGAGACCGTTGAAGTAGTTGCCGGCGGCTTGCCAGACATAGCCGTCTGTGGCCGTCACATTCACCGCCTTGCTGGCGCCTGCCACAGCCTGGGCACCCGTACCACTGGCTGCACCACCCAAGGCGTTGATACCACCGGCAATGGCCACATTGCTGCCTGCACCGCCGACACCGGCAGAGCTGACTGTCACGCTGCCAGCCGCACCGCCGCTGGCACCGCTGCCGAAGCCGTTGCCGCCGCGACCATTGCCACCCGCAGCGTTGATACCGCCATTGATCAGGACACTCTTGCCCGACGTCGTTGCCGTCGATGTGATGGACACATTGCCGGCCGCTGCACCGTTGTTAGGCGCATTGCCACCGTTGGCATTGCCGCCTTGGGCCTGCACCGCACCGTCAACCTTGATAAAACCCGTCGAACTGACGGTGATGTTGCCCGCCGCCTGCAAAGTGCAGCTTCTGTTGCCATTGCAAAAAGCGTCTCCGGAATAGCTGCTCAAGGCACCCGTGCTGACATCTGAACTGCCCGTACTGGCGGTGACGGCAATGACACCGCCCCTGCCTGTTGTCAGGTTGTTGCGCCCTGTGTTGGCACTGGCACCTTCGCCGTGTGCATCAATAAACCCCGTCGTGACATTGCCTTTGCCATTGACCGTGACGTTGCCACCGTTGCCACCGCTGGCACCCAGCGCAAACTGGCCCTGGAAAGAACCAATACCGCCAGCGGCCGAGATATTGCCCGTGGTGACACCAGAGTTAGCACCCAGCCCCTCCACAGTGACTGCACCCGCATGACCACCGTCGCCGATATAGCCAGGCGCCGCGCCGCTGGAAGAAAGATGGCCCGTCTGTATGGCCGAACTGGCCCCATTGCTGCGGATGAGGATCGCGCCGCCGTTGCCACCCACCCCGTAAACGCCTGCTGAACTGGCCGCGCCGTTGCCGCCAGCAGCGTCGATATTGCCTACGGTGATTGTGTTGGTGTTGCCTGTGGCGGTCTGCAAGGTGACGCTGCCGCCACTGCCGCCGCTAAAGGCCGCATTTGAACTGATACTGGTGTTACCGCTGCCGTTGTTGGCCGCGCCGCCCCTGGCGGACAGGCTGCCCAAAATGTTGATGCTGGCAAAGGTGCTACCCAGAGTGCCGATACTGATGCTGCCAGCGCTTTGACCATTGGCATCCACCGCGCCGTTGGCGCCCGAGGTGGAGACAGCAGTGCCGGTCTCGTTGATGGTGAGGGCCCGGCCCGCGCCCAGCGTTGCATTGGCACCCACGGTCGTCACAAAGGCGCCTGCATTCTGGGTGTAGTTATCGTTGGCCTGCAGGTTGATGGTGTTGGCCGCGCCGCCGGTGGTGGTGACGGATTTGTTGAGCACCAGGTTGTCCGCGACGCCACCCGTATCGACGGTGGCCAGCGAGATCGCGCCGCCCGTGCTGCTCACGCCGACAATGGCGCCGCCCGGGACGGCCGAGCCGCCGAAGGTGGCCGTATCGACCGTCAGCGCGCCCGTGTTGCTCACGGAGATCGCGCCGGGCGCCACCGCCGAGAGCGTAGTCACCTGGGTGTTGAGCTTGTCGTCACCCGCCACTGCTGCAGCGCTGTTGCCGACATACCCGCTGGAGCGTATCGCCAGCTTGTTGGCGGTGATGGCGATGCCGGAGCCGCCCTGCTGGATATTGCGGCCCGACAGGTAGACGTCACCCGTGGTGGTGACGGCGCCCGTTCCATTGAAGGCGATATCGCGGCCCGTGAGCTGCACATTGCCGCCGTTGGCGCTGATGGTTGCGCCGTTGGCGATGCCGACGTCGCCCGCTACGGCATTGGCCGTGACATTGAGCGCGGCGCCGCTGCTGCTGATGGACTGGTTGATGGCGATGTTGTTGTCCGCGCTCAGGGTCAGTGTGCCAGCGCGCGGGCCGGTGTAGGCCACGGCGTCGACGACCGTGATGTTGCCCGTGCCCGCACCGTCGGGGTTGTTGGTGGTGATGATGACGTCGTTGTTGGCCAGCGCGGCCGTGAGGGATGCGGTGGTCAGCAGCGAATCGTCCACCGCGCCGCTGGCGGCAAAGGGCTGGCCCGCGCCGCCGTCGGCACTGCTGTCGCCCACGGCATAGCCCGCAGCGGCATCCGCGCTGGCGTTGTCGACGGCGATCCAGATATTGGTGGGGTCCAGCAGCAGCGTGCCCTTGTGGCCATTCGCCGCAGAGGTGTCCACCTCACCCTTGAAAGCCAGCAGGCCCTTGCCTGATACCTCGACAAAGCCGCCGTTGCCGCTGTTGGCGCCGCCCTTGGCCGAGATGCTGCCGTTGTAGCGCGTGGTGCCGTCCGACCAGACAATGACCTTGCCGCCGTCGCCGGTGCTGATGGCGTCCGCCGTCAACTTCACGTCCGCGCCCACAAAGGTGGCGGAGGCATTTTTGACCGCGGCATTGCCACCCTGGAAGTCGCCGCCTACCAGCGCGGTGCCGCCGCCGGCGTCGCCGGACACATCGACTTTGGCCGCATCAAACAAGCCCACCTTGTCGCCGGTGATTTGTACTTTTCCGCCCAGCTCACCCGTGCCCTTGCCGCTGGCGTCCAGCGTGCCGCTCACATGCACCACGCCGCTGTCCCCGCCTTCGAGGCGGATCACGCCGCCCTGGTTGTTCAGGGTCTTGGCCTCTATGACACCCGAGTTGTTGACCACCGTGCGCAGCAAGGCGTCTGTGGCGCTGGCCGTCAGAATGACCTGGCCGCCGTCAGCCTTGATCAGGTGGCGGTTGTCGGCCAGCGCATTGATGGCGGCCTGGTCGATGCTGTAGCCCAGCAGGTTGCCGTTGTCGATATTGAGCGTGACCTTGTTGCCCGCCGCCAGCAGAGCTGTGCCCAGCGTCGCGCCTATCACGCCTTCGTTGCGCACCTCAGGCGCCAGCAGCGCGATGTAGCCGCCGTTCGCCGCCGTCAGCGTGCCCTGGTTGACGACGGAGCCCGAAGCACCCGAGCCGGTGAACACATGGTTGCCGGCCATGAAGTCGGCATTGCTCATGTTCAGGGTCGAAGCCACCAGCCCACCGACATTGACCTGCGAGCCGGCGCCAAACAGCACGCCGTTCGGGTTCAGGATAAACACCTGGCCGTTGGCCGTGAGGCTGCCCAGCAGCTCGCTGGGGCTGCTGCCGGTGATGCGGTTCAGCGCTATCGCCGCCGCATTGGGCTGGTTGAACCGCAGCGCCTCGTTGGCTGCGGTGGACAAACTGGTCCAATCAATCGCCAGGCGCTGGCTGGCCTGGTTGATGGTCGTGGTGGTGCCCAGCGTGGAGACACTGCCGCTACCCGCCGACACGCTGGCATTGGCCGCATCAGCCGCGCGCGCCTCATGCGTGAGCACCGCCAGCGAAGCAAGCAGCACCAGCGCCGCGCGGCAGGCGGTATTGAGCCTGAAGCCTGTGCCTCCACTCTCTCCTCCTTCGTCCGCCTGAACGTCATCCCACTGCACGCTGCCGCGCGCCGAGCCGCCCTTGCCGCGCCCTTTGGCGTTTTCCGCCACGGCCACCCACAGGCTCAATGCGGCATTCCAGACGAGGCGGTAGATGCGGTTCATGCTGGCGTGGCTTTTCATGGCAATGGCTTTCCGAAAAAATGGGTCAAGGGCGCGTACTTCGCACAGGCCGCGCGAAGACATGCGACACGCGCGGTTGTGACAAAACGTGTAAATCGTAGGAGTCCGCCAGCCGCCTGTATGTCCCTAGTTCTGGGGACGCGGCAGCGCTGGGCATGGTGAAAATTCACATTGCGTGCCGCGCACTTACTGCATTGAAACGGCACATCACCCGGTAGAAAAAGCACGGGATTCGCTTGCATGCGGGGGATTTTCTGTAACCGGGTTCAGCCCGGCAACTACTGCGAATGCAGTAGTTGCCCAAGCACGCCGCCGGGGCTTGTCGCCAGTTTTAGGGACAAGCTGAGGAGCTGGGTCTTGCTCCAGCTGAGCGCGCTCTTCCTCCTCCTTCCTCTGCCTGGTTCTGCTGGCCGGGGGTTGCCCGGCGGCAAGTAACTTTCTTTTGCTTCGCCAAAAGAAAGTCACCAAAGAAAAGGCGACCCGCAGTCTGGGTCCCCTACGCTGCGCTACGGGGCAACCTGCGGTGCTCGAGCCAAGCGGGGTCTGGCTAAACTCGCTACGCTCAGACAACGCCAGCCCTGATCCGCTTGTCTCTGCGCTCCTCGGCCCAGCCAGGACGGGGCAGTCCGAATACAAGAAAACCAATACCAATACAAACAAGGACTCGCCACGGCGAGTCCTTGTGGTTTTCGGTATTTGGATTTGGTATTCCTTCCCCACCCCTTGTGGATGCGCCGAGGAGCGCAGGGCCAGACGGATCAGGGATCGCGTTGTCTGAGCCGAAGGCGAGTTTAGCGAGACCCCGGCTGGACCGAGCACCGCAGGTTGCCCGTAGCGAAGCGCAGGGACGCAGCAACCAGGGTCGCCTTTTCTTTGCTTGGCGGATTCAAACCCCAAGTGCAACAGTCGGAATAAGGCCAGCATCTTTCATGGCCTTGTTGTTAAAGAAGACCTCGGCGGGGCTTTTCCAGCCAAGAGTCTTGCGTGGCCTGATGTTGAGCTCCCAGGCCATGAGATCAAGCTCGTGCTGCGAGTACACGCTCAGGTCCGTGCCCTTGGGAAGATACTGGCGCAGTAGGCCATTGGTGTTCTCATT
>NZ_JBFUBN010000026.1:0-7827 GCF_056405735.1 Polaromonas sp. P1_F2
CCCGATTGCCCCGTCCTGGCTGGGCCGAGGAGCGCAGAGACAAGCGGATCAGGGCTGGCGTTGTTTGAGCCGAAGGCGAGTTTAGCCAGACCCCGCTTGGCTCGAGCACCGCAGGTTGCCCCGTAGCGCAGCGTAGGGGACCCAGACTGCGGGTCGCCTTTTCTTTGGTGACTTTCTTTTGGCGAAGCAAAAGAAAGTTACTTGCTGCCGGCAACCCCGGCCAGCAACCCTATGCAGAGGACAGCCGCCTCATGACATAGCCTTAGCCACCCGGGGGCGGGCAGCCGCAGGCACCGCAGCCGGCTTGCGCGCCGACGCACGCGGCGCCTCCTTCTCCAGCCCCAGCAACGCGGCCAGGCTGGCGCGCAGCCTGCTGATGGCCTGACTGTGCAGCTGGCAAACGCGCGACTGGGTCACCTCCAGCACCGCGCCGATTTCACGCAGATTCAGCTCTTCGTCGTAATACAGGCTCAGCAGCAGCTGCTCGCGCTCGGGCAGCTCGCCTATGGCCGCCACCAGCTGGCGCCGGAAGTCGCCTTGCAGCAGCTGCGTCAGCGGTTCGTCGGCCAGCACGCGGTCGCCGTGGTCCTGGCGGTCCAGGAAATTGTTCTCGCGCTTCTCGCCGTCGCCGCGGTCGAAGTCCTCGTAGTAGACGAGCTGGCAGCCGTGGATCTCATTGAGCAGCTGCTGGTAGGCCTCCAGCGGCAGTTCCAGTTCCTGGGCGATCTCGCGTTCATTGGGCGCGCGGCCCAGCTTCTGCTCCTGCGCGCGCACCGCCATGGAGACGCCGCGCGAGGACTTGCGCAGGCCGCGCGACACCCAGTCGTTGGCGCGCAGTTCGTCGAGCATGGCGCCGCGTATGCGCTGGCTCGCGTAGGTCTCGAACTTCGCGCCCTGGTCGTCCTGGTATTTTTCGGCCGCGTCCAGCAGGCCCATCATGCCGACCTGGATCAGGTCGTCCAGCTCCACGCTGGCCGGCAGCCTGGCGATCAGCTGCAGCGCCAGCCTGCGCACCAGCGGCGCGTGCTGGGCCAGCAGCTCCGACGGGGCGGACTGGGCCAGCTTTCCCTGGGGGGTGTACATGGACATCGAGGATTCCTCCTGCTTCTTGAAGGGTCGGGAATTCAGGCGGCGGCCGGGGACGCCGCCGGAGACAATTCCTGGCGGGCGGGCACTTCGCCGGGCGCGCCCGGCAGCACGGGCCTTGAAGGGTTTGCGGGCACCGCCGGCCAGCGCAGCACATCGGCCGCCAGCCGGTCCACGTCCAGCGCGGCCGGGCTGCCCGGGAAGGCCTCGACCACACTCATGTTGAGCCAGCGCGCCTGCGCCAGTTGCACGTCCTCGCGTATGCAGCCGGCCGGCTCCAGCGCCAGCGCGAGGTAGCTCTTCGCGACGCTGGCCAGGTTGGCCAGGATGCGGTTGGCATCGTTCGCGCCCGCCGCGTGGTTGACCAGCACGCGCATGCGCCGCAGCGAATGCGCCTGCTGCAGCCGCTTGATGCAGGCATAGGCGGCGGTGATGGCCTCGACCTGCGGCCGCAGCACCACCACCAGTTCGTCGGCCTGGGCGGCCAGCGGCGAGAGCAGGCCCTCGCCGTCCAGCCGCGCATCGACCAGCACCAACCGGCCCTGCAGGCGCGCATAGGCGGCCGGCACACCGCCGCGCTCGTCGATCACCTGCACGTCCTGGCCCAGCCGGGCCAGCGCCGCCGCGAGGTTCATGGTGACGCTGCTCACGCCCACGCCGGGCGCTGCGCCGACAAAGGCCAGCAGCCGCCCCGGGCTGTTCGCCATCAGGCGCCTGAGCCCGTCGGCCTGGTCGCTCACCGGTTTTTTCACAGCCTTGTCCTCAGCCTCGCGCCGCGGGCAGGGGCGCGGGCGAAGGCGCGACGCCTTCAGTCTCCAGCGCGTCGAGCAGCACCAGCAGCTTGCCCAGGCCTTCAAACAGCACGGCCGCCGGCACCGGACGGCCCGGGCGCACCGCGCGACCGGCCAGTTGCGCCAGCGCGCGCCGCGCCGTCTCGGCCCAGCCGTCCTGCAGGCCTTGCAGCAGGAACACCGTGGTGCAGGCCTGGCCGGCGATCAGCCGGCGCGCCGGCACGGCGGCCGCGTCCATCTGGCCGATGCCCTGGCCCAGCAGCTTGAAATAAGGTTCGGCGGCGCTGCGCCAGCTGGGCCACTGCGCCATGCGCCGCGCCGGGGCGCGCACGCCTTCGCCGGCCAGCACATAGCTGTGCGCCAGCAGCTTGCCGCTCACGGCATCGACCATGCGCCTGACCACGCAGCGCAGCACCGGCAGGGGCGGCTGCGTGCCCGGCGCCATGTCGTCCAGCTCGGGCCGCAGGCTGATGCGCGCCTCCGCCACCGACATGAAGGCCGCCTTCTTGCGGTAGACCACCGGCAGTGCCGTGCCGAAGGCCAGGCCCGCGGCCAGCCTGGCCAGCGTGCCGCGCGCGCCGGTGTCCGCATCGACGATGCGCAGCGCCGAACTGCCGGCCGCCGCCCAGGCGCGCCCTTCGTGCTGCCACTGCCGGATCAGCCGGGCTTCGGGCACGCGCGCGAACAGGTGAACCACGGTTTTGTCGAGCGCGGGCTGCAGGGCCCAGCCGGCCGGCTGTTCCGTGCCCGCCGGGCCTTGCAGCGGCGCCGCAAAAACCTGGCCCGTGCGGTCCGACAGCAGCAGCGTGCTGGCCAGTGATTGCGGCCCTTCGTCATCTTTTCCTTCTTGCACCGGCAGGTGCGCTTCGCCCCCCACGGCCAGCACATAGTCGCCGCACAGCGCGGCGGCGGCGTCAATCGCCTGGAAGCTCAGCGCACGCGACACGCGTTGCTCCTCCCGCTCCTGCTGCTCCGGTGTTTCTCCGTCCGCGCCCGCGGGGGCAGCAAGCTGCCGCCACAGCGCGCGGGTTTCCTCAAAACCGATTCCGCCCTGCGACAACGCGGCTGCATTGGCGGCAAGCTCCTGCGCGTTGTGCGTGAGGGCCTGGATCAGCTGCCGGCATTGCGCGCGCAGGCGCTCGCTGGCGGCTTCGGCCTTCGCCGCTTCCGCCGCTGCGCGCTCCGCATCGCCGTCGGCCTCGGGTTTTTCTTCAAGGTCGGACTCGCCGGGCACAAACAGCGCACTGCGGCTGCCGGCCTGGAACACGCTGTCGACCAGGGCCTTGCCGTCGGCCGGCACCAGGTGCTCGGGAACCTTCTGGCCGCTGGAGATGTAGTGCACCGGCAGCTGGTGGCGTATCGCCATGTCGATCAGCGCGCCGGGATGCGTGGCCTCGTCGACCTTGGTGAAGATGCAGCCCGCCAGGTCCCAGCCGCCGCCTTCAGCGCCGGCCTTCTCGCCGTGGCGGTAGGCCTGCACGACTTCGTTGAGGGTGTCGCCGTGGCTGGAGGCATTGAGCAGCAGCAGGCGCTTGACGGAGCGGTTGGCCCCGCAGAGCATCGCGATCTGCCCGGCGACGGCGCGGTCGCGCTGGCTCATGCCCACCGTGTCTATCAGCACCATGTGTTTGTCGCGCAGGCCGGCCAGCACGCGGTCCAGGTCGGCCGCGTCCTTCACCGCGTACACCGCCACGCCCAGGATCTGGCCGTAGATGCGCAGCTGCTCGTACGCGCCTATGCGGTAGCTGTCGGTGGTGACCAGGGCCAGCTTGTCGGCGCCGAAGCGCATCACGCAGCGCGCCGCGAGCTTGGCGGTGGTGGTGGTCTTGCCCACCCCGGTCGGCCCCATCAGGGCGTACACGCCGCCCTCGTCGAGCAGCGCGCCCTCGTCTTCGAGCAGCGGCATGCGGCGCGCGAGCTCAGCCTTCGCATAGTCCATGCCGAGCGCGTGGCTCTGGCCCGTGGGCAGGTCCTGCAGGATGTCTTTTGCCAGGCGCGCGCTGAAGCCCGCGCCCAGCAAGGTGCGCAGCAAATGGCCGCGCACCGGGTCGCGCCGCTGCTTGTCGTTCCAGGCCATGCCGGCCAGCTGTTCCTCGATCATGCCGCGCATGGAATGGATCTCGCGCAGCACGGCCTCGCTTTCGGCTGCGGCCGGAGGGCTGGCGGGCCGGGAGGGAGCGGCTACAGCGGTGGGCACGGCAGGGACAGCGGCGGGCACGGCGGCAAAGCCTTCCAGCGCCGCGACAACTTCCACGCCCTCGGCCGTCACGCGGTTCGACAGCACCACGGCATCGGGGCCCAGGCGTTCGCGCACCAGGCGCAGCGCCTCGCGGCTGGAGGGCGCGACGACCTGGCAGGTGGTTGCGGCGTCGGCGGAATTCGGGGTGTTCACAGGGCGGCTCCAATCGTGGCGGTCACTTTGATGGTGCGGGTGTCGGGTATCTCAGCGTGCGACAGCACCTTGAGCTGCGGCAGGCTGCGGCGCAGGAAGCGCGCCAGCAGCACGCGCAGCGGGTGCTGCACCACCAGCACCGGCGCCAGGCCCAGGCCGGCTTGCCGGTCCATGGCCTGCTGCGCTTCGCGCAGCAGCCTGTCGGCCAGGCCCGGCTCCAGGCCGGCGCTGTTGCTCAGGGCTTGCAGCAGCACGCGGTCGAGTGAACTGTCCAGGCCTATGACCTGCAGCTCCTCCTCGCCCGGGAAAATATGCTGGACGATGGCGCGCGACAGCGCCAGCCGTATCAGCGAGGTCAGCTCGGTGGTGTCGCTCACGGTCGGTGCGTTCTCGGCCAGCACGTCGAGGATGGTGCGCATGTCGCGTATCGGCACGCTCTCGTCGAGCAGGTTCTGCAGCACTTTCTGCAGCGTCGTGAGCGACAGGGTCTTGGGCACCAGGTCCTGCACCAGCATGGGCGATTCCTTGGCGATGCGGTCCAGCAGCTGCTGCACTTCCTGCCGGCCCAGCAGCTCGGCGGCGTGCGCGTGGATCAGGTGGTTCAAATGCGTGGCCACCACGGTGCTGGCGTCGACCACGGTGTAGCCGTAAATCTGCGCCTGCTCGCGCAGCCCGCTGTCTATCCAGACGGCAGGCAGGCCGAAGGCCGGGTCGCGCGTCTGCGTGCCCGGCAGGCTGGCGCTGACCTGGCCCGGGTTGATGGCCATCCACTGGCCCGGGAAGGCTTCGCCCTGGCCGATCTGCACGCCCTTGAGCTTGAGCACATAGGCATTCGGCTTGATCTCCAGGTTGTCGCGGATGTGGACCACCGGCACCAGGAAGCCGATGTCCTGCGCGAACTTCTTGCGTATGCTTTTGATGCGGCCCAGCAGCTCGCCGTTCTGGCTTTTGTCGACCAGCGAGATCAGCCGGTAGCCGACTTCCAGCCCCAGCGGGTCGACCAGCGCCACGTCGTCCCAGCTGGCCTCCTGCGATTCGGCGGGAGCCGGCGGCGGCGGCGCTTCGGCCGCGGCCGCACCGCTCGTAGCGGCGCGCCGCATGATGCGCCGCCCCAGCCAGACCAGGCCGCCGGCGATGATCAAAAACGCCAGGTTGGGCATGCCCGGGATCAGGCCCATCAGGCCGATCACGCCAGCCGTCAGGAACAGCACCTGCGGATTCGCGAACAGCTGGCCCGTGAGCTGGCCGCCCACGTCCTCGTCGGTGGTGACGCGCGAGACGATGACACCGGCCGCCGTCGAGATCACCAGCGCCGGGATCTGCGCGACCAGGCCGTCGCCGATGGCCAGCAGCGTGTAGGTCGTCGCCGCCTGCGAAAAATCCAGCCCGTGCTGGGCCATGCCGACGATCAGCCCGCCGATGATGTTGATCACCAGGATCAGCAGGCCGGCCACGGCGTCGCCGCGCACGAACTTGCTGGCGCCGTCCATGGAGCCGTAGAAGTCGGCCTCCTGCGCGACTTCGGCGCGGCGCTTGCGCGCCACGTCCTCGCCGATCAGGCCGGCGTTGAGGTCGGCGTCGATGGCCATCTGCTTGCCCGGCATCGCGTCCAGCGTGAAGCGCGCGCCCACCTCGGCGATGCGGCCCGCGCCCTTGGTGATGACCATGAAGTTGATCACCACCAGGATGATGAAGACCATCACGCCGACCGCGAAGTTGCCGCCGACCAGGAAGTGGCCGAAGGCCTCGATGACCTTGCCCGCGGCGTCCGGCCCGGTGTGGCCTTCCATCAGCACCACGCGCGTGGAGGCCACGTTCAGCGACAGGCGCAGCAGGGTGGTGAACAGCAGCACGGCCGGGAAGGCCGCGAAGTCCAGCGCCTTCATGGTGTACATGCTGACCAGCAGCACCATGATGGACAGCGCGATGTTGAAGGTGAACAGCAGGTCCAGCAAAAACGGCGGCAGCGGCAGCACCATCATGCTGAGGATCAGGATGATCAGCACCGGGCCGGCCAGGCCCTTGCCCTTGCCGCCGGCCATCATCTGGCGCGGCAACCGCATCAGGTCGTCGACCAGCGTCATGCGGCGCTCCCCAGCAGCGATGGCGAGGAATGCGCGGCGGGCGCGGCTTGGGGATCCAGCGACTCAGGCACCGGCAGGTCACGCGGCGCGCGCGGCGGCGTGGCGCCGCCCTCGGCCGCGCGCTGCAGCTGGTAGGCCCAGGCCAGCACCTCGGCCACGGCCGAATACAGCGCCGCCGGGATTTCATCGCCGAGCTTGGTGTGGCGGTACAGCGCGCGCGTCAGCGGCGGCGCTTCCAGCACCGGGATCTTGTGCTCTTCGGCCATGGCGCGTATGCGCAGGGCCACCAGGTCGGTGCCCTTGGCAATCACGCGCGGCGCGCGCATGTCCTTGTCGACGTACTTCAGGGCGACGGCGAAGTGCGTGGGGTTGGTGACGATGATGTCGGCCTTGGGCACCTCGGCCATCATGCGGCGCTTGGCCATCTGTTGCTGCTGCCGGCGTATCTGCGCCTTGATGTGCGGGTCGCCTTCGCTTTCCTTGTTCTCCTGGCGCAGGTCCTCGCGCGACATGCGCAGCTTGCGCGCGTGGCTCCAGAGCTGGTAGGGCACGTCGATGCCGGCCACCAGCAGCAGCGAGGCGATGATCAGCGCGCAGCTCACCGCCACCAGGTGCAGGGTGTGCGGCAGCGCGGCATGCGCGGGCTCGCGCATCAGGCCCATGATGGCGCCCAGGTCGTCGGCGATGACCCACCAGGCGACGCCGCCCACCAGCAGCGACTTGAGCAATGTCTTGGCGAGTTCGGCCAGCGACTCGACCGAGAACATGCGGCCTATGCCGGCGATGGGATTGAGCTTGGAGAAATTCGGCGCCAGCGACTGCGCCGACAGCAGCCAGCCGCCCAGCAGCATGGGCGCCACCAGCGCGGCCACCAGCATCATCAGCAGCACCGGCAGCAGCGCCTGCGCGGCATGCAGCAGCGCGCCGCCGGCCTGGTTCATCATGTGCGCCGGGTCAAAGGCCGAGGCGCGCTCGAACTGCAGGCCGTTGCGTAAAGCGCTGTTGAAATGCCCGCCCATCATCTCGCCCAGCATCCACAGGCCGCCCACGCCCGTGGTGAGCATGACAAAGGTGACAAGCTCCCGCGACCGCGCGACCTGGCCTTCTTCGCGCGCCTTTTCCAGGCGCCGGGGCGAGGCCGGTTCGGTTTTTTCGAGATCACTTTCTTCCGCCATCCATACTCCGCAGCGCCGGGCGCAAGGGGCGCCCCGTCTTGAGAATTATTGGAGGGGAGGCTGGAAATCGATCAGGGAAACAGGCCATGTATCAGCCTGTTCTTTGGGCAATAAGGAGGGCCTGATGCTTACTCCTTCCCCCTCTGGGGGAAGGTKGGGATGGGGGCCAGCGGCGCTTGATGTTTCGTCGCGCATATTCGAAGGCCKGCTGGCCCCCACCCCTGCCCTCCCCCAGCGGGGGAGGGAGCAAGATGGCGCTGGCGGATTTGCTCCTTCCCCCKCTGGGGGAAGGTTGGGAT
>NZ_JBFUBN010000027.1:0-6385 GCF_056405735.1 Polaromonas sp. P1_F2
TCGAAAGTGCCGTCAGCGTCATGGTGTTCTTCTGTGCGTAGGTTTCCGCGACAGCCGTACGGCCAGAGGAACCAGCCAGGATCACTTCAGACATTTTGGCGCGAACCATGTAGTCCTGGTAAGCAGGCAAAGCCACGGCGGCCAGAATACCGATGATCGCGACAACGATCATCAATTCGATCAGGGTAAAACCCTGCTGGAGGGAACGTTTCATGAAAAACTCCTTAGATGAAAATAAAAACCAAAAAAGCCTTAAGGCTCCGCAGTTTTCATGCCAGTACCTGGCTCCCTCTTGAACACCTGTTCCTGCTGTGGAGATCGCTGGGAAAAACAGGGTTTTGACGCAGATTTTGTCACCCTGAATTTTCGACGCGACACTTTTGTCACATCGAGAATTCGGCGGCTCCGAATGTTTATCCAACCCGCTGAATCACCCAGCGCGTCATCTCGTCCGCGTAGTCTGCTGAAATGCCGGCATCGAGAAGCGCCCACTTGAAAACGTTTCCAAGCTGGGCTTTCTTGTAAGTGTTCAATTTATGCTGCGTCTTGAATTGAACAATCTGCACCGCCATTTTCTCGAGGGTGTAATCGACCTTCTGGGCAAATTCCTTGTCCTTCTTTTCCGCTACCTTGGGAATTTTTTCCAGGAAAAACTGCGCAAGAGACGCGCCGAATTTTTTCGCCTCGCCGGCGTCAAACCAAGCCAATGCCATATCGATCCCTGATAGTGTTGCTCGTGCGCTGATTATAGAATCAGCAACGTTTCGCACCAAAGACCAAGCGCTGACGCTTTAGCCCACGCTTGATTCACGCAATCCCGGCCAATGTCAGTGGCCTACAGAGTCAGCGAACCATGGGCCTTTTTGATCGATTCGCGCAACGCGCAAGCACCTCCTCGAGATCCATAGGCGACGCGGCTTCGGGTCCCGCCCTGGATGCCGGGCAATGGCTGGACAAAGGCATGCTGCTTGAACAACAAGGCCAAGTGGACGAAGCTTTAAGCTGTTATGAATCAGCTATTGGCTTGGCGCCGACGCTCGCGCGGGCCCATTTCAACCGCGGCAACATCCTGCTGGATCGTGGCGACACTCAGAGTGCACTGGGCGCCTATCTGGAGGCCATCAAGCACAAACCGGATTCGGCCGCTGCGCATTTCAACATAGGCAACGCCCATCTCCGCCTTGGGGCAGCCGATGCCGCCGTCGCGGCCTACCGGCAAGCCGTGTCGCTCAAGCCTGATTTTGCGGATGCCCACGCCGCGCTGGAGTTGGCGCTTGAGCTTGAGTCCGATCAGGCCGGGGGCTATTTCCGTCAAGGCCTCGCCGAGCAGGATCTTGAGCAGTTTGATCGTGCAAAAGCGCTCTATCGCCAGGCCTTGGCCATCAAACCCGATCATATAGCGGCCTGCAACAACCTCGGCGGCATCCTGCTTCGCGAGGGGAAAGCCGATATGGCCGCACCGTACTTCCGGCGCGCATCCGAGGCGGATCCCACCAACGCGGCAACGCAGATGAACCTCGGTGATGCCCTGAAGGCCCTTGGCCAGATTGAGGAAGCGATTGCCAGTTACCGCCGGTCGGTGGAAGCCGCGCCCGACAATGCGGCGGCACTGGTTCGACTCGGTAATACGCAGGGAGACCACGGCCTGCACAGGGAGGCTATCGCCAGCTACCGCCGCGCCTTGGAAATCGAGCCCGACAACCCCGAGGCCAACCTGAACCAGGGTAGCGCCTTGCTGGAACTCGGGCAACTTGATCCTGCGGAAAAGTGCTTCCGTCGCACCCTTGAGATCGAACCTGGCTCGGCGGAGGCACACAATAACCTCGGCCTCGTCATGAAGAGGCGGCAGAACATGGACGCCGCCTTGGTTTGTTTTGAAAAAGCCCTGTCCCTTCGCCCTGAGTTCGCAGAAGTGTATGTGAACATGGGCAGCGTGCTGCAGGCCCTTGAGCAAACTGAAGCCGCGGCACAAAGTTATCGGCGGGCGTTGGACATCGCCCCCGGCTCCGCCATCGCGCACTCCAACTACGGTAGCGTATTGGAGCAACTCGACAAACTCGACCTGGCCGAGGCAAGTTTTTTTCGGGCACTGGAAATCGACCCGGAGTATGTTCAAGCCCACAACAATCTCGGCCTTCTTTTCAGTCACACCAACAGGCTCGCCGAATCCATCGCAATCTTTGAGCGTGCCATCAAGATCAAGCCCGATTACGCTGACGCCTACGCGAATCTCGGCAGTGTCCTCAAAGATGCCGGACGCATTGCGGAGGCATCGGAAGCCCTGCGTCGTGCGCTTGAAATTGACCCGAAAAGCTTCCTGGCGCACCACAACCTGCTGTTCATCCATAACTACGTGGCAGACCTGCCGGCCAAGGACCTGTTAGCGGATGCGGAGCGATTTGGGGAGGTCGCCGCGCGTTTGGCGCATCCCTCCATGCATTGGAACAATTCACCGGACCCGGACCGGACGTTGCGAGTGGGATTTGTATCCGGCGACCTCAGCGCCCATCCGGTGGGATTTTTTTTGGAGAGCGTACTGGCGGCACTTTCCTCCAAGCCCCCCCCCAAGCTGGAGTTGTTTGCCTATCCGACCCGCACCTGTGATGACGAGACCAGTGCGAGGCTGCGCGCATGCTGCAAGGGCTGGCATCCGGCGATTGGGCTTTCCGATGAAGCGTTGGCCCAACGCATCAGAGCTGATGGCATCGATATCCTGATTGATCTCTCTGGACACACCGGGAGCAACCGGCTCCCCATGTTCGCCTGGAAGCCGGCCCCTGTCCAGGTGAGCTGGCTCGGCTATTTCGCGACGACCGGTCTGGCTGCCATTGACTACTTCATCGCCGACCCGTGGACGCTTCCGCCGGACCAGGAGGCCCATTTCAGCGAGCAGATCTGGCGCCTGCCGGAAACCCGCCTTTGCTTTACGCCGCCGGGCGCCAATGTAGCCGTCGGTCCTTTGCCCGCGCTTGCAAATGGCTACGTTACCTTTGGATGTTTCAACAACCTGAGCAAGATGAACGATGCCGTGGTGGCACTGTGGGCTCAGGTCTTGAACGCGGTCCCGGATAGCCGCCTGTTTCTCAAGTACCAGCAACTTGGGGAAGCATCCGTGCGGCGACACACGCGTGAACGCTTTGCCGCTCACGGCATCCAATCGGAAAGACTGATTTTTGAAAATTACGGCCCCAGGTCAAACTACCTGGCGGCCTACCAAAGGGTTGACATCGGTCTTGACCCCTTCCCTTTCCCCGGCGGAACCACCACGGCCGAAGCCTTGTGGATGGGTGTGCCCGTGCTAACGCTGGCCGGTGAGCGCTTTCTGTCGCGGCAGGGCGTGGGCCTGTTGATGAACGCCGGCCTGCCCGACTGGATCGCAAGCGACCCTGATGACTACCTTGCGCGCGCGGTATCACATGCCGGGGACCTGCAGCGACTGACCACAGTAAGGGGCGGCTTGCGGCAAAAGGTCCTTGATTCGCCCATCTTTGACGCACCCCGCTTTGCGAGCCATTTCGAGGCGGCATTGCGCGGCATGTGGAGCATCTGGTGTAAACGGGATCTCCGCCCGCCGTTGCCCGAATAGGCCGGCAAATGGGAATACTTGACCGCTTCCTTAAAGTGAAGCCCGACCTCGCCGGCGGCAAGGGCATCTCGGTGCCACCCAGGCTGGACGATGCCGGCCTTCTTCTTGAAGAAGGCATTGCGCTTGAGGAGCGCGGGCAACAAGAGGAAGCCTTAAAGCGCTACGAAGCGGCGATTCAACTCAGGCCCGAACTGGCGCGTGCCCATTTCAACCGCGGCAACCTGTTGCTCGACAAGGGCGAGGCGGCAGGTGCGCTGGACGCTTATCGGCAAGCCGTGAGGTACAAACCCGACTCGGCCGCGGCCCACTACAACATGGGCAATGCATACCTGCGTTTGGGAAACACCCGCGAAGCGATCACGGCCTGCCGCGAAGCCATACGCCTGAAACCCGACTTTGTGGATGCGCACATCAGCCTGGGGATGGCGCTCGCAAAGCTGGGTGAGTATCGCAATGCGATCGGCAGCTACAGGCGCGCCGCAGAGCTCAGGCCGGACTCAGCGGAGCTGCACCACACGTTGGGCCGAGTCATGATGGAGAGCGAACAGGCCGGGGAAGCGATTATCTGCTTTGATACCGCCTTGTTGCTCCAGCCAGGTTTCACAGAAGTGCATCACAGCCGGGGCATCGCCCTCCAGGACCTTGGGCGGCCCGATGAGGCCGTTTCCAGCTATCGGCGCGCCCTGGCACTCGATCCCGGGCTGGTCGAAGCGCACAGCAATCTCGGAAGTGCCTTGAAGGAACTCGGCGACCTGGACGAAGCCATCGCATGCTATGGCCGGGCCCTTGGTATCAACCCCCGGTTGGCCGAGGTCCATCACAACCGTGGCTTGGCCCTCCAGGAGCAGGGAAAGCTTGACCAGGCAGTCGAAAGCTACCGGAAGGCATTGGAGGTTCAGCCCGACTATGCATCGGCCCACAACAGTATGGGTGCCGCGCTGGGCCAGCTCGGGCACTATGAGAAAGCGCTGGAACATTTCCACCGCGCTATAGCGAGCGAACCAGACAACGCAGATGGGCATCTTAATCTGGGCATCACATTGGCAACTATCGGCCAGCCTGATGAGGCCATCGTGAGTTTTCAACGTTCGCTGGCCATACGTCCCGACAACGTGGACGCTTACGTTGGGCTAAGCAACGCATTGAAAGACCTTGGCCGGTTCGAACCAGCGTTGGACAGCGTACGCCGGGCACTTGAATTGGACCCCGACTGCGCCCTGGCGCACAACAATCTGCTCTTCATTCACAACTATGTGACGGATCAACCCGCCGCGCTTTTACTCGCAGACGCCCAGCGCTTCGGCGCGATGGCGGCACGGTTGGCGCATTCCTATACGGAGTGGCCGAACTCGACCGACCCCGGGCGATGCCTGCGCGTGGGTTTTGTGTCCGGTGACCTGCGCAACCACCCGGTGGGCTATTTTCTGGAAAGCGTGCTGGCGGCCCTTTCCTCACAGGCTTCGGGACGATTGGCGCTGTTCGCCTATTCCAACTACAACGGCCGCGACGACGAGACCAGCAGACGCCTGCATGCCCACTGCGAAGGCTGGCATTGCACCGCGCACATGTCCGACAAGGCCTTGGCCCAGCGCATACGGGATGACGGCATCGATATCCTGATAGATCTTTCGGGGCACACAGCACAAAACCGGCTACCCATGTTTGCCTGGAAACCGGCGCCCATCCAGGCAAGCTGGCTCGGCTATTTCGCCACGACGGGAGTGGCTGCCATTGACTACTTCATCGCCGATCCCTGGACGCTTCCAGCAGACCAGGAAGCTCATTTCAGCGAGCACATCTGGCGCCTGCCGGAAACCCGCCTTTGTTTCACACCGCCAGACACCGCCGTAGCCATCGGCCCGCTGCCGGCGCTGGCAAACGGCTTTGTCACCTTTGGATGCTTCAACAATCTGAGCAAGATGAACGACGCCGTGGTGGCGCTTTGGGCGCAGGTGCTCAATGCGGTGCCGGATAGCCGCCTGTTTCTCAAATACAAGCAGCTTGGAGAAGCATCGACCAGGCAAAACACTTGTGATCGCTTCGCCGTTCACGGCATCAACCCTGAACGGCTGATCTTTGAGGCTTACGTTCACAGGGCCAACTACCTGGCGTCCTACCAGCGGGTGGACATCGGCCTGGATCCCTTCCCTTTTCCGGGCGGCACGACGACCGTGGAAGCCTTGTGGATGGGGGTACCGGTGCTGACACTGGAGGGAGAGCGGTTTTTGTCGCGGCAGGGCGTCGGCCTGCTGATGAACGCAGGACTGCCCGAATGGGTCGCGAAAGACCCCAATGACTATGTCGCCCGTGCGGTCTCGCATGCCGGTGACTTGCAGGGCCTGGCCCGGCTGCGCGCGGGTTTGCGGCAGCAAGTGCTGGCCTCACCCATCTTCGACGCACCACGCTTTGCCGGTCATTTCGAGGCCGCCCTGCGCGGCATGTGGCAATTGTGGTGTGAGCAGAACCCCATGCCCGCCGCGGCAGGCTGAAGAGGCCGGCAATGGGAATATTTGACAGATTTGTGCGAGTGTCGTGCCCCGCCGCAAAAGCGGATGCGCAAGCTACGCCGGGTCCGGATCCGGGTTTGAGCGCCGATGATCTGCTGGCGCAGGGCGTGGAACTTGAACAGCAGGGGCGACCGGAAGAGGCGTTGCGGTGCTATGACCAGGCGATTGCCCTGGTACCCGACTATGCCCGGGCGCACTTCAACCGCGGCACCATACTGCTTGACCGGGGCGATGCACAAGATGCACTGGAGGCGTTTGCCAAGGCCGTGCAGTACAAACCGGACTCGGCCGG
>NZ_JBFUBN010000028.1:0-1196 GCF_056405735.1 Polaromonas sp. P1_F2
GAAAAATGGCAAAAGGCAAATTTGAGCGGACCAAGCCGCACGTCAACGTAGGCACGATCGGCCACGTGGACCATGGCAAGACGACGCTGACGGCGGCGATCACGACCGTTCTGGCGTCCAAGTTCGGCGGCGAAGCCAAGGGCTACGACCAAATTGACGCGGCGCCCGAAGAAAAAGCGCGCGGTATTACGATTAATACCGCCCACGTTGAATACGAAACCGCGAACCGCCACTACGCCCACGTGGACTGCCCGGGCCACGCCGACTATGTGAAGAACATGATCACCGGCGCCGCCCAGATGGACGGCGCGATCCTGGTGTGCTCGGCCGCTGACGGCCCCATGCCCCAGACCCGCGAGCACATCCTGCTGGCCCGCCAGGTGGGCGTGCCTTACATCATCGTGTTCCTGAACAAGTGCGACATGGTCGACGACGCCGAGCTGCTCGAACTCGTTGAAATGGAAGTGCGCGAGCTGCTGGACAAGTACGACTTCCCCGGCGACAAGACCCCCATCATCCACGGCTCGGCCAAGCTCGCCATGGAAGGCGACAAGGGTCCCCTGGGTGAAGAGGCCATCATGAAGCTGGCCGAAGCACTCGATACCTACATTCCCCTGCCGGAGCGCGCAGTTGACGGCGCCTTCCTGATGCCTGTGGAAGACGTGTTCTCCATCTCCGGCCGCGGCACCGTCGTGACCGGCCGTGTCGAGCGCGGTGTGGTCAAGGTCGGCGAGGAAATCGAGATTGTCGGTATTGCCGACACGCAAAAGACCACCTGCACCGGCGTGGAAATGTTCCGCAAGCTGCTGGATCAGGGCCAGGCCGGCGACAACGTCGGTATCCTGTTGCGCGGCACCAAGCGCGAAGACGTGCAGCGCGGCCAGGTGCTGTGCAAGCCCGGCTCCATCAAGCCGCACACGCACTTCACCGGCGAGATCTACGTCCTGAGCAAGGACGAAGGCGGCCGCCACACGCCTTTCTTCAACAACTACCGCCCCCAGTTCTACTTCCGCACGACGGACGTGACGGGTGCGATCGAGTTGCCAGAAGGCAAGGAAATGGTCATGCCAGGCGATAACGTGTCGATCACCGTCAAGCTGATCAACCCGATCGCCATGGAAGAAGGCCTGCGTTTCGCCATCCGCGAAGGCGGCAAGACCGTCGGCGCCGGCGTCGTTGCCAAGATCATTGCGTAA
>NZ_JBFUBN010000029.1:0-1147 GCF_056405735.1 Polaromonas sp. P1_F2
TTGAACCGCTATAGGTCACGGAAGCGACGTACTTCGAACTTTGATTTTGCACACCCATCGAAAGTGCCGTCAGCGTCATGGTGTTCTTCTGTGCGTAGGTTTCCGCGACAGCCGTACGGCCAGAGGAACCAGCCAGGATCACTTCAGACATTTTGGCGCGAACCATGTAGTCCTGGTAAGCAGGCAAAGCCACGGCGGCCAGAATACCGATGATCGCGACAACGATCATCAATTCGATCAGGGTAAAACCCTGCTGGAGGGAACGTTTCATGAAAACTCCTTAGATGAAAAGCAATAAAAACCAAAAAAGCCTTAAGACTCAGCAGTTTTCATGCCAGTACCTGGCTCCCTCTTGAACACCTGTTCCTGCTGTGGAGATCGCTGGGAAAACAGGGTTTTGACGCAGATTTTGTCACCCGGAATTTTCGACGTGACACTTTTGTCACGTCGAAAATTCGGCGGCTCCGAATGTTTATCCAACCCGCTGAATCACCCAACGCGTCATCTCGTCCGCGTAGTCTGCTGAAATGCCGGCATCGAGAAGCGCCTCCTTGCAAACCTGGCCAATAAACGGCCACAAGCACTGAACTGATGACGAGTGCAGCCAGCGCAATGATGTGCGAAGTTCGCATGGAAATGGAGAGCGTAGARGCAAAGAAAAAGCCCCTTGGCGAAAGGCCAAGGGGCTTTTTTGACAATTCAATCGATCAGAAGTCTTTGCAAGAACTTGGCAGGTACTTGGCTTCAACAGGGCTGGTGCCGCCACCGCAGCTCCACTTCACCTGGCCGGTACTCGTGTCTGTAACCGTGCCACGCAGCACCACCGTTTTGCCGGAAGCGCCGCTAGGCAGGCCAGMGKCGGTGGTGGTCGTCACGATGATGTCACCCTGGGTGGCASTTGAACCGCTATAGGTCACGGAAGCGACGTACTTCGAACTTTGATTTTGCACACCCATCGAAAGTGCCGTCAGCGTCATGGTGTTCTTCTGTGCGTAGGTTTCCGCGACAGCCGTACGGCCAGAGGAACCAGCCAGGATCACTTCAGACATTTTGGCGCGAACCATGTAGTCCTGGTAAGCAGGCAAAGCCACGGCGGCCAGAATACCGATGATCGCGACAACGATCATCAATTCGATCAGGGTAAAAC
>NZ_JBFUBN010000030.1:0-1139 GCF_056405735.1 Polaromonas sp. P1_F2
GGCGGGGCGGATTCAAACCCCAAGTGCAACAGTCGGAATAAGGCCAGCATCTTTCATGGCCTTGTTGTTAAAGAAGACCTCGGCGGGGCTTTTCCAGCCAAGAGTCTTGCGTGGCCTGATGTTGAGCTCCCAGGCCATGAGATCAAGCTCGTGCTGCGAGTACACGCTCAGGTCCGTGCCCTTGGGAAGATACTGGCGCAGTAGGCCATTGGTGTTCTCATTGATGCCGCGCTGCCAGGGGCTGCGGGGGTCGCAGAAGTAAATCTTCAGCCCCGTGTCCTCGGCCAGCTGTTTGTGCAGCGCCATCTCCTTGCCCTGGTCGTAGGTCAGCGTCTGGCGGATCTCCGGCGGTAGCGGTGCGAACGCCTGCCTGAACCCTTCGAGCACGTCGATGGCCTTGCTGCCGTCGAGCTTGACCAGTATGGCAAACAGCGTATGGCGGCACACCAGGGTGCCGACGGCCGAGGCATTGTTCTTGCCTTTAATCAGATCGCCTTCCCAGTGACCGGGCACCAGGCGGTCGTTGGCCTCGGGTGGCCGCACGTGAATACTCACAAGGTCCTGCAGTGAGCCGCGCCGGCCTTCACCCGGACTTGGAGCTGGCCTGGGCGGCCTGCGCGCAGCGCGCCCTTGGCGCAACAGCTCGGTCAGCTCCCGGCGCAAGTCACCCTTGGGCATGGCATAGATCGCGGTGTAGATGGTTTCGTGTGAAGCTTGCAATTGGGTCTGTCCTGGATGACGTTCCCGGAGTTTGGCAGCAATCTGCTCAGGCGAAAGCTTGAGCGCGAGCAGCACCTTGACTTCGGCCCATAACGGGCCTTGGCGGTCGAGCTTGCGGGCGGGCCAAGCAGCACGCCGAACGCACCGGGCGCGCTTGCCGGCGCGATGCGCATCGTAGCCGCCAGCGATGCGCGGGCGCCCCATCACGCACTGCTCGGCTTCGTCTTGCCAGCCATTGCGGCGCAGTTCGCGCGAGATCGTGCTCGGTGATCGCCCCAGCACTCTCGCAATCTTGCGGATGCTGCAATTGTGCAGCTTCATGCCCATTACCGTGCCTCGCTCTTCGGCACTCAATTGTCGATATGTTCTTGTCATGCAACTCCTCTTGGATTGGAAGTGTTGCACTTGGTCCTTGAATC
>NZ_JBFUBN010000031.1:0-632 GCF_056405735.1 Polaromonas sp. P1_F2
TAGCCGCCAGCGATGCGCGGGCGCCCCATCACGCACTGCTCGGCTTCGTCTTGCCAGCCATTGCGGCGCAGTTCGCGCGAGATCGTGCTCGGTGATCGCCCCAGCACTCTCGCAATCTTGCGGATGCTGCAATTGTGCAGCTTCATGCCCATTACCGTGCCTCGCTCTTCGGCACTCAATTGTCGATATGTTCTTGTCATGCAACTCCTCTTGGATTGGAAGTGTTGCACTTGGTCCTTGAATCCGCCCACCAAAGAAAAGGCGACCCGCAGTCTGGGTCCCTACGCTTCGCTGCGGGCAACCTGCGGTGCTCGAGCCAAGCGGGGTCCGGCTAAACTCGCTTCGCTCAGACAACGCCGGCCCTGATCCGCTTGTCTCTGCGCTCCTCGGCCCAGCCAGGACGGGGCAAGCGGGAACGGGAGCGGAGACAGAAGATAGAAATACCAAGAAAACAAATACAAACAAGGACTCGCCAAGGCGAGTCCTTGTTTCTTCAAAGTATTTGGTATTGGTATTTCTCTAGYCCCCACCCCTTGTGGATGCGCCGAGGAGCGCAGGTTCAGGCGGATCAGGGATCGCGTTGTTTGAGCCGAAGGCGAGTTTAGCGAGACCCCGCCTGAACCGAGCACCGC
>NZ_JBFUBN010000032.1:0-546 GCF_056405735.1 Polaromonas sp. P1_F2
TCATCACTGACCCCGTAACCCAGGTTGACGGGTCCGTTGTAGTTGGCCGCGGGCGTGAAGGTCCAGCGCTTGTTGACTGCATCAAAGGCCGACAGCGTGCCGTTGCCGGCCGTGAGGTTGACCACCGACAGTGCATTGCCGTCCACATCACTAAAGCCGGCCAGCAGGCTGGCCTGGGTGATGGTGTAGGCCGTGTCCTCCGTGCCGCCGGCCAGCACGGCTTTGGCGCTGGTCAGCGTGGGCGCGTCGTTGACCGGCRCCAGCACAAAGCTCTGCGTGGCCACCGTGGTCGCAGYRCCRTCACTGACCCCGTAACCCAGGTTGACGGGTCCGTTGTAGTTGGCCGCGGGCGTGAAGGTCCAGCGCTTGTTGACTGCATCAAAGGCCGACAGCGTGCCGTTGCCGGCCGTGAGGTTGACCACCGACAGTGCATTGCCGTCCACATCACTAAAGCCGGCCAGCAGGCTGGCCTGGGTGATGGTGTAGGCCGTGTCCTCCGTGCCGCCGGCCAGCACGGCTTTGGCGCTGGTCAGCGTGGGCGCGTCG